>JBDZUK010000001.1:66073-241257 GCA_040255165.1 Nitrospiraceae bacterium
GAATTTCCGGCCGCGGTGCTGATCCGGGCCGTGGAAGTGGAGGGGGAGTTGATCGACGGGCCGGGACGTCTCTGCCGCGCCATGCACATCGACCGCACCCTCAATCGGATAGATCTGACCCGAGGGGAGGAACTCTGGCTCGAAGATCGCGCGGTGGAAGTGGTCTCTGAGGCGATCGGCGCCTATCCGCGCATCGGCGTTGATTATGCCGGAGAGTGGGCGGAGAAACCTTGGCGTTTTCGCCTGAAGAAGTGACCGGGCTCGCCGCACAAAGCAAGAGGGGCGCCGGGAATCCCGGCGGCCCCTCTTCAATCAACATGCGATCGCGGTTATTTTACGCCAAGGCTCGCATCAGCTTTGGTGGCGGAGGTCACAGGGGGAGCGATCTGAATCTGGGGACCCTGCACCTTGGGCAACCGGCCCGCGCCCTGCTTTTCGGCGATCCGGGCGTTGTTCATGTCCATCAACTTCTGCTGAGAGTGCTTGTCATCAAAGCTTGCCGATTCCAGGACAGCCTTTTCACCGGCTGCGTTGGTTTGACCAGGGTCATTGGCCAACGGTTGGCCGGTGACCGGGCTGGTCGCTGCCTTCGCAGGATAGCCAGGATGCTTGGGGAGGAGCGCCGGGTTTGCCGACGCCATCGACAGCGCAAAAAGCACACCAGAGACGGTTGCAACAGTGCCGATTACGAGCTTCATACCCCTACTCCTTTGAATGAAGGTGGCCGGAAGAATCACCCAACAAGAGATCCAAGAGATCGTATCAGTGTCGCGCATCTTAGCGATGGGGAGGCAGGGCTGTCAAGGGTAAAGGAGAGGGGTGAAGGCCGACTGGGAGGTTCCCTTGGAGAGAATGAAGTTCAGTGCGAACGCCTGGGCGGAGGCCGCCGGCCACGGCCTCTATGGCGGTAGCTGGGACCTCGGCTGACACCGGGGAGACGGATCGTCACCGTGGTGCCTTCCCCTGGAGCGCTGCTGATCGCAATATGGCCTTGATGTTCTTCGACGATCTTCTTCACAGTGGCGAGCCCGAGTCCCGTGCCCGTGCGCTTTGTCGTGAAAAAGGGCTCGAATACCTTGTCGACAATTTCGTCCGGGATGGGAGCGCCGTCGTTCTTGATGAGGATCTGCACCTCAAAGGTCTTGCCGGACCGATGTTGGGAGACTTGAATGTGAAGATGCCCGCCCGGCGACATCGCCTCGATCGCGTTCTTGAAGATGCTGAGAAACACTTGTTGTATCTTCGCTTCATCGGCCCGTACCGGGGCTAGTTGGGTGGCGTAATCCTTCGTGACGTGCAGACGCGTGACTTCCAATTCCGTTGCGACGACCGTCAAGGCATATTCGATGATTTCCGGTACACGGCACAGACGGCGATTGAGCTCCAGCGGTTTGGCGAAGTCCAGGATCTCGTTCAGGATGGCTTCCACGCGGATCAAGTCCCGCATCGCGTTTTCGATGCGCGTTTGCGGGTCGAAGTCGAGAATGCCTTCTCCGGTCACTTCCTCCAGCTGGGCACGGATGGACGCGAGCGGCTCGCGGACCTCTGTTGCAAGGAAGGCGCTGAATTCGCCGATGGCAGCTTGGCGCTCCTGTTTGCGGATGATCGGTTCGGACGGGGCAGGAGCCGCCGCCGCGGCTTCTCCCGCGCCCGGATTGGAAGCCGTGGCCGCCGGCGTGGGTGCCGGGGCCTGCAGCAGGTCCACCAGTTTCAGAATAATCGGCTCGAGCGCGCGGGCGTCGCTCACTTGGTAGCGACCCGCTTCTTTGGAGGCCAGAGTAACCGTTCCGCCCACCTGCCCCCGGATGAAAAACGGCACAGCCAACGAAGATTGAAAACGATCTTTATAAAGCGGCTTGTGGTCAAGAAACCGGCCTTGCGTGGAGGCCAGATCGTGATCCAGGCGAGGCTTCCGGTGCCGAACCGCCCATCCGGCGGCCGATCCGTCGAGCGCCAGGCGCAGCCCGGGCTTCAAATCTTTCTTGCTGTCGCGCTGCTCGGTCCTATGCTCACCCGCGACGCCCAAGACCTCGACCGTTCCCGCCAACGGATCGTAATAGCAGACCCAGGCCCGATCGTAGGCCAGATACTGGTTGGCTTCCGAGAGCAGCTCGGCCAACTTTTCCTGCAGTTGCGGAGTGGCGTGCGACGGCGGCGCCGCGAAAATTTCGGCGGCGGTGGCCTGCGGCGGCACGGGCTCCTGCGCCACCAGCGGACGGCTCAGAATGACGTTGAGGTCGAACAAGCCATCTCGCTCCAGGGATTTCGTGATGTCTTCGCTGGCCTGTTCGAGCAGCGCCTTCTCTTTTTTGGCGAACGCGGCACTTTCTTTTCGCCCGATGACCAGAAACCCGTACGTCCGCTGCTTATGCCGAAGGGGAACGGCCAGCAGTGATTTGGCCCCTGGAGTAATCAGCCGCAGTCGAACGGTTCTTCCTTCCTCCTGGTCCCCCTGGGCCGCCACTAACGGCTGAGCGGACAGCGTCCGGAGGATCGCCTGAACGTCCCGCGGCGTAAAGCCCCGTGACGCATGGCCGACAAGCGGGCCCTGTTCACGGTGAAAAATGGCGGTCAACGCCGAATCCACCCCCAGCTCGTTCAGCGTGGAAGTCAGCGTGCGTTGTAAATGGGTTTCGGCTTTTGCCTGGACAGCGGGAGTGGTCATGAACGGAGCAAAGTCATCCTCTCGTGGGGCTTGGAAATTGGGCCGCATTGTAACAGCGGGGATGAGCCAATTCAAGGAAACGGCCGAGGCGCGAGCTACTCCGGATTGATGATGCGCGGAGGACGGCGGGAAGACAGGTCGCCGTCCATCCGGCGCGGTTCTGCCAGCCAGAAATTCAACAGCGTGGTGACGATGCTGATCACCAGCGCGCCGCCGACCGCCGGCCAAAAGCCTGAAACGGAAAAGCCCTTCACGAGCCAAGCCGTCAATTCCAGCAGAAGGGCGTTGATCACGACGGTAAACAGGCCGAACGTCAGGATGATCAGCGGGAACGAGAGTAGGTACAGGAGGGGGCGCAAGAGCATGTTAAGAACCGTCAGCACGAGCACCGCCCCGATTCCCGCCGTAAGGGTGGCCGATTCGATGCCGGGAACGATGGTGACCGCCAGGAAGACTGCGACGCCGGTGAGCACCACGCGAAGGAACAGTGTACGCCACCCCCCGTCGGTCCACCGGCCATGAGTCACGCGCGCAAAGCGGACGGTCGCCATGGCGTGTTACTCGGTCGCCTCCGCCTGCGGCTTGGCCGATGAATAATGGACCTCGGTGGCCGTGAGGATGTCGCCGTCCTTCGTCGCCTCGATGACGACGCGGTCGCCCACGGACGGGGCCTCCGAGGTCTTGGGCTTTCCCTTCGCCTTATAGCGGGTCTTGTCGGTGAGACGCACTGACACTGATTGGCCTTTGGTAGTTTTTACCTCGATGTGCGCGGCATCGATTGCCGTGACCGTGCCGAGCACATGCTGTCCCGTCCCGTGCGCGAACGCCGAGAATCCCATGATGAGAAACATGACTGCGAAGATGACGGAGACTACGCCTTTCACAACCTGCTCCTTTCTCGCCCGATCAATGATGATGCCCCGCTGTCTCGCCGGCGGCGGCATCGTCTCCCTGGAGAAACCGGTCGAAGGCCGCTTCTTCCTCCAGTTCCTTCTTGGTTTTCGGGTTCAATCCTTTCATTTCCTCGAGCTCTTCCTCCGTCAAGTGAGGCAGGTGACGGATGAAGTGCACAAGCTTCCAACTGTCGAGATCCTTGTCCGGATCGCCTTCCCCCCAGGCCGGCATGCCAGTGAACCGAATCCCGTGATGGATGACCCAGAAGATCTCGCCGTCCGACATCGATTGCGTGTCCGACAAGCGTAAATCCGGCGCCTTCGGATACATGTTCTTGCCGATGGGCGTCTGACCACTCCCATCATTGGCATGGCAGACGGCACAGTGATCGGCAAAGTGGGCCAGCCCTTCCTTGAGCACGCCGGCGCTCGCCGGCACGGGGTTCGGCTTGTTCCGGTGCTCCAACGGGATCGCCAGGTAGCGGACCTGCCGGGCCAACCAGATCTCCAGCGGATGCGGCTCCGACTTCGCGCTGAAGCCGGTCTTAAAGACCTGGTAGCCGAACCAGGCTCCTCCGATCGCTCCTGCTACGAGCAGGAGGACAAATGCCCAGCACACCTTTGATCGCATGCCCACCTCTGCAACCCAATTCACTATACAAAGTCCGCGGGACGAATGCTACGGGCCGGGCGCCGAGTCGGCGGACTTCTCCTTATGGACGAACAGGGAGATGCCCGCCGAGCCGAAGCAAGAGCAGCGCGGACACCGGGGTATACATCAGCAGACCCGTCATGCCCAGAAGGTGTTCACCGATCGAAAACGTGACGACAAGGTTGAACACAAGAACACCATAATAGAGGCCGACCCCCAGAAGCAGCCTGCGGGTGACGTGCAGGCCGGATGGATCGGGAATTCCGACGAGTCGGCGATCGAGGGGAAAATACAAGGCGAGGGAGATCGCCCCAACAATGGCCCAACCAGCGTAATTGGCGAGCGGTACGCCGAAGTGCATGCCCGGGTCCGGGTAGTAATAAATCTTGCCCAAAAACCAACGATCGCCGCGTAACGCGACCGGGTCGATCACCATATCAATACAGGCGAACAAGAGCGCGGTGAGGAGCAAGACCGGAAAGCTGGTGCGCGACGACGAAGGAAATTGGAGCGTCACGAGACCTGGCGTACGGGGGGCGGATCCCTGCGCCTCGACGGATTTGCGCGGCAGCAGAAAGCACAGCGCGAAGCAGTAGCTCGCGTACAGCAAGAAACTGAACGACAGCGAGTCCATGAACGGAATGTTCGAGATGTATAGTTCCTGGTCGACCGTCGAGCCGGTATAGTGGTACCAGCCGAACGGAACGCCGGTGCGGGTCGAGGCAAATTCACACACGAAGGCGGTTGCCCAACTGATGAGCCAAAAGCGCCACGTTCGTGGCCAGCCGACCAGACGAACCGCCGCAAACAAAAACGCGGCAAGGAACACGAAGACGTAGGGGCGCAACCAGACTGTTTTGACGAACAGGGCGAGGTATTCCATCAGTTTTGAGTTCTAAGTTTTGAGTGTTTAGTTTTTGCGAAACTCAACGCTCACAACTCAAAACTGACGACTCGGCGCGGCGGGCGCCGCGCGTTAGGCGTAGCCGTGATCGCGAAACCATCGCACGGCCTTTTCCAGCGCCAGTTCCGCCGGAGTCTGGGGCAATCCGAGCTCACGAAGGGCCTTGCTGCAATCGTAGTGCATTTTATATTTCGCCATCTTGACCCCTTCGAGCGGAATGCGCGGAGGGATTCCCGTCGCCGACGCGAAGGCAAGATTCAGATAGGCCAACGGCAACACCAACCCGCGGGGCAGTTTCACCGAGGGCGCTCGAATTCCGGTAATGGCGGCAAGCGTCTCGAACACTCCGCGCAGCGTCATGTTTTTGTTGCCGAGGATGTATCGTTCGCCGACGCGACCCTTCTGCATCGCCAGCAGGTGGCCCGCGGCCACGTCGTCCACGTCGATAAGGTTCATGCCCGTCTCGATGTAGGCCCACATCCGGCCCTTCATGAAATCCAGGATGACCTGTCCGGTCGGGGTCGGCTTCACGTCCCCTTCGCCGACCGGCGCACTCGGGTTGACGATGACGACGGGAAGGCCCTCTTTCACCAGCTTCAGTACTTCCAGCTCGGCCAGATACTTCGAGCGTTTGTAGTGTCCCGCCATCTGATCCAGCGAAACCGGCGTCTCTTCCGTCCCGAGACCGCCGTCCGGCGGCAAGCCGATCGCGCCGATTGTGCTGCAATAGACGATGCGCTCGACGCCTACGTCGCGGGCGGCTTCAAGAAGATTCCGCGTGCCAGAGACGTTCACGTCATAAAAAATGGAAGGATCATTGGCCCACAGCGCGTAATGGGCGGCTACGTGGTAGAGCTGGCGACAGCCGGTCAACGCATGGCGCAGCGACTCCTTGTCGCGCAGGTCGCCGTAGGTCTCTTCGAGGCGGTATGGTCGCAGGTTGGAAAAATCGCTCCCGCGGCGGGCCAGAACGCGGACGTCAGCTCCCGTTTTGAGAAGGGCGCGGACCACCGCCGCGCCGACAAACCCGGTTGCGCCGGTAACGAGAGATTTCATCGCAAAGACGTGAAGGGTGAAGCGTGAAGCCTGAAGCGCGAGAAGGAAAAAGGACGCCGAGACTGAGTAATTACGCGCTTCACGAGATACGCTTCACGAACGACGATCAGTTCTTTCGTGCCGTAATGTACCGCGCGAGTTCCCGGAGGGGATCCGCGGAAGCCCCGAAGGAGGAAAGGCGTCCGATGGCCCGCGCCACACACTCGTCCGCCAGCCTCCGCGCGCCGTCGATCCCGTAAAAGGTCGGGTACGTTTTCTTGCCCCGCTGCGCGTCCGTGTTGGGGTTCTTCCCGAGTTCTTCGCGGGTTCCGGTCACATTCAGCACGTCGTCGGCGATCTGGAAGGCCAGACCGACGTCTTCCGCATAGCCGGTGAGCTGGTCCAGTTGGCGGGCCGTCGCACCTGCGGTGATTCCGCCCATGCGCACGGCGGCCCGGATCAACATGCCGGTTTTGTGTTTATGAATCGCCTGCAGAGTCGCCAGGTCGATGTCCTGGTTCTCGGCTTGAATGTCGAGCACCTGGCCCGCGACCATGCCTCGATTGCCGGAACCGAACGCGAGTTCCTGAATAAGCTGGACTTGACGGGCCGGCTCCACGCCTTTCATCAAATCCGGACGGCTGCACAGCTCGAACGCCATCGTCAGCAGCGCATCTCCGGCTAAGATGGCGATCGCTTCTCCGTACGCCTTGTGATTGGTCGGCTTGCCGCGACGATAGTCGTCGTTGTCCATTGCCGGCAAATCGTCATGAATCAGTGAGTAGGTATGGATCAACTCAAGCGAACAGGCGACGGCGAGCAGGCCCGGCCGCGTCTGCCCCACCGCTTCCGCCGCCGCGATGGCCAGGATCGGCCGCACTCGCTTGCCGCCCGCCATCAGGCTATAGCGCATGCTCTCATACAGCGTGCCCGGCGGCGTCTCAGACCCCGGCATGACGGAGTCCAGGAATCGATCAACTTCATCTCGTCTCTGTTCAAGGTACTGCTGAATGTCCATGGGAAAAGGGGTAGTGGCGTTGTGGTCAAGGGTGTGCCGACGCGGTTCGCATCGCGGCGGAGCCTAACAAAAGCCCTAGGGACTGTCAAACAAACCGAGGACAAACGTTGGAAGCGCGGAGGACATGGGCTCACTCCCTTCAACTTGTATTTCCGTCCGACGCCCGGCTATACTGCCGCGCCATGAGCATCAGAAAAGCGGGTGGTGATTGGGAGCCGATGATGCTGCCGATCGAACCGCGACACTGTAAAGTCTGCCATCAGGGACTGTATCGGGATAAGACGCTGTTTCGCGGCGGATGGTCCCGCTGCACGGTCTGCGACGAGTTTGTGCACTACAGTTGCCTCGCTCCCGGCAAAATCAAGTTTCTTAAAATGCGGCCGAGGGTCTGCAAGACCTGCCGCGCAGCTCAGGAAGGGGCGACCGCGTCTTCCGCTCCCTTGAAGGAAGAACCCAGAGTCGCAGTCGCCTCATGACAGGCCTGCCAGAACGTCCCCCGGTTCCATCGGGACGTTGGCAGGGGATCTTCGCAGAAACCGTCCGTCTCGTCATCGCTCCATTGATCCTTCTCTCAAGCGGATTCTTCACCGCAGATTTTATCGCCAGCGGGCAATTTACGTGGCCACGCACGAGCCGAGTCTTTGTCCTCACGGTGACGGTGCTCATTCTGGGCTACGAATTCGTGTACAAGGAACAGTTGGCCCGTTCCGCCTCACAGGATCGCGCGCTCTCGTCGGTGCTGTACTCCTGCGTGCTGCCCTATGTGATCGGGGCGTTGGTCGTGATCGCGCTGGCGCGTCTTTGACGCCGAGGACACAGCGGCCGTGGCACAGATCTACAAGAGCGGCGCGTTTTTACAGCAGTGCCTCGCCGTGCATCCTTTGTGCGTGAGCCTGAAGAGATGGGACGGGGCGGTTCTCGTGTTGGCCTGCAGTTCCTGCAAGATGGCGCATCGCCTCACGGTATCCGCGCTCGTCGCGCGGGAATCGGGCGCGGCGCCGTCGCCGTCGGGACAGGATGCAGCCGGAATGCTCGGCGCTTGCGTCACGGCCCATGGAGCCGGGGTCTCGGCCCGTGAGATGGATGTCTTCCGAGATCTGGTCGTTCTTCGCTGCGCCGACTGCCGCCGGCACTATGACGTCACCGTGGTCGAGTTTGAAACGCATCAGCGATAAAGAACAGACGCTGACATGCGATCAAGCTGACAAGCCGTCAAGGGATTGCTGTACACTCTCACTGCCCGGCCGTTCGCCGCTTCTCGGCCATTTAAATATGGATTTTCCGAACCGATTCACTCCCGAGGAGGTCGGCCTATTGGCCGACGACCAGTTCTTTCGCAAGAAGGCTCGGATCATGGAGAACGTGCGGGGCCTTCTTGACGCGACACACGGCGCGCTGACCGCCGAAGTGCGCGCGGCCCGTCTCGCGACCCCGACGGGTTTTGATTCGAGCAAGTGCCAATTCGTAAAGGGGGAGCACCTGGAGCAGTTCCCATACCAGTATCTCGACTACCCCAAATACTTCTCGGGCGACGAAAAGTTCACGTTCCGCACCCTTTTCTGGTGGGGCCACGCCTTCATCTTTGCCTTGCTCCTGGAGGGCCCGCTGATCAAGCGATACAAGAAGAACCTGGTCGATCGTTATCACCGGGTGGCCGGTCAGGACCTCCATCTATCGCTCGCGCCGACGCTCTGGGAATGGAAACACGGCGAGGGGTATACGCTCCCGATCGCCCATGACCGCAAGGCCCACATCGCAGCTGTGCTGGCTGAGCGGCCGTTTATGAAGATCGCCAGGTTCGTCCCGCTGGATGACCGGCGCGTGCGAGACGGCCTGATTCCACATCTCGCCTGCGAAACGTTTCGAGCGATGGGTCCCATTATCACTCCATGATGGGCCCGCCGCTCATTGAGATGGCGCGGCGAAGTCCGGTAGACTGACCCGCGTTGAACGCCGGAGACCTATAGCGAGGAGGAGCCCGTGAGAGGATCGGCAATGTTGTTAGGTTGGCGCCTGGTCGGGGCGGCAAGCATTCTTACCGTCGCCGGCTGCGCGGGATCGGGACAAACCCATTATGTGGACGTCAAGCCAAAAGTGCCGCCGGCTCACGTCATGGAATCGGAGCCGGTGCGGATCGTCATCGAGCCATTCGAGGATCGGCGGACGGAAAAGAACCGCATCGGGATGCGGACGCATCTCTGGGGCGGGGTGACCTACTTCAACGTTGCCGGAGAGCGACCAGGGGAAGTGATCGCCCAGGCTCTGGCCGATCGGCTCAAGTCCCGCGGGTGGCGGGAACGAGCCTGGAACGTCAAGCTCGCTCCGACACGGGGGGCGGCGGGCGGCAATGAAGCCGATATCGTCATCACGGGGCAGGTGCTCGACTTTTCGGCGAATGCCAAGAGCCGCGTATTTTCCACTCCCATTAAAACGAGCAGCAAGTTGGTCATCCAAGCGCGCAATGTCGGCGACGGCAGCACGACCATCAGAAACATTGAAGGGGCGCAGACGCAGACGGTTTTTTGGTTCAATGAAGCGGACGTTCAGGAACTGACGACCGCGACGTTGAAAGACGCGATCGACCGATTCGTCGCGGATACGACGATTGAACAGCGCGCGCTGCGGCCGGTGCGGTAGCAGAGGCCGGGCTGCGCAGAGAGCCTCGACGGTGCGTGAACGGCGCTGGGAAACCGCTTCCAAGCTGACCTTCAACCAAGCGCTGGCGGTCGGCGAGCGCCTGGCGGCGTTGGGGCTGAAGTCGGCCGTCCCGGCCAAAGACGTCATCTGCTACGTAGAGGAATGGACCGTCGAGTCCCCGGAGGAATTCGATCAGCTCGACCCCTGGGCGACGGAAGACACCACGCTCGTCCACGTATGTGACGGATGGCGCGGGGATTTTTTCCTGCTGGCCGGCGCCTACCACACGGTCTATCAGCGCCACCAGGACGTCGGCACATACTGCTCGATCAGCCATCCCTGGCGATTACGCGAAATCGTGCACCTGCATCATCCCAAGAGCATGTTGTGGCTCGGCTTTCGCCATGCCCATTCGTTCGTTCGGATCCGGCTCAACACGATCGACGTCGTCACGCCGGGGGAAACGCGGTGCGATGCACAGCGGTCCCGATGGCTGGACGAACGCCGTGCGGCCTTTTTGGAGGCCATCACGACGTTGGAGTTGCCCGTCGAGACCACCGTCGAAAAGGGAGAAGTGGTGCTCCGGCCGGCGGACCCGTCCGTGCCATTTTTTTGCTCCTGGCCGGATGCGTTTGGACCTTGCCAATTTGAGTACAATACAGCCGATTCGTTCGAGTTCCTCGTGCCGGCCAGCAAACTCGCCGCGACGTTTATGCCTGAGCCGGCCGGGGTGCGCGCCTACTTGACCGGGTTCTCGGACTCGGCGTTGGAGGACTTCCAAGCCATCGAGCCGGACGCCCGCCTGGCCTACCGATGCTCGGTGCACTGTCCGCTCGACGATGTCCCGGAAATTCTGGCCGCGATCGGGCCCGACGGCCGGCTGTATACCACCCTCTGCGAGTTTCAAACTCAGGAGCTCCTCCCGGACGGCGACGAGGCCTCGGCCATCGTCGGAATCGTCGGCAGCGAGCTCGGCTATCACATCGAAGCGCGACTGAATCGGGCGCCGCTCAGCGAAGACTTGATGGGCAGTTGGTTGGAGCGGCTGATCGGGTGGCCGGTGGTATATGCCCCACTTCCCCCCTTCCTCTGACAACAGGATGTTGAAAAAGGGTTTCAGCGGCGTTCTCGCGTCGCTCAACGCCTCAACGTCGTACCGCAAGGGTACGCCTCGGCGCCTCGCTCGCTGCGGCCTTGCGGAAAGACCTTTCTGAACATCCTGTAGAGCCCTCTTCCCCCGCCATCGCGGCCGTTCATTTCGTCCCATCGTTTGACAATCGGGAGAATATCCTGAAACTACCCCTATGCTGAAAAGGGCCTCCTCGCTGTTGCAGCAGCCAATCATGACACCGGTGTTCTTTTTGGCCGGCGTGACGTACGACACCGTGACCCTGACGCGGATCGACCGGCTGCAGGATAATCTCATCCTGCTGCTGTATCTGCTGATATTGGGCGTCCTCATCGTGCTGACCGGGAGATTGGGCATCGAACCGGCGCCGGAGAGGCACATGCTGGCGGGATTGTCCGCGCCGGCGCGTTGGCTGGTGAAGTCCCGTCCGTACTATCCGATGGCCATTCAGTTTCTGCTGGGCGGGCTGTTCAGCGCCTACGCGATTTTTTATTCGCGCAGCGCGACCCTCACCAGCACGGCCGTCTTCTTTGCCCTGCTGGTCGCGCTGCTGGTCGGAAATGAATTCCTGCGCGACCGTTTGTCGAGTCTCCGCCTGCTCGTTGGTTTGTACGCCGTCGTCTGCTTCTCGTTCTTCACGTTCTTCCTGCCCGTCATTACCGGGCTGATGAACGTGGTCATGTTTTTGATCGGCGCGGGGCTGAGTGCGCTCGTGACCTTTCGTGTCGTTCAACTGATCTACCGCAACAACCCGGAACGGTCCCGCAGGGAAGCCATCGGCGTGAGTGCCCCTGCGTTCGCGTTGATCGGATTGTTGGTCGGCATGTATTTCCTGAACTGGATTCCTCCCGTGCCGCTCTCGCTCAAGTTCGGCGGGATCTATCGCGCCGTCGAGCGGCAGGGCGACACATTCCAATTGTATTTCGAGAAAAAGTGGTACGAATTGTGGAAGCGATCCGATACTACTTTTCCGGCCGATGAACCGATCTACTGTTTCACGGCGGTGTTCGCGCCGGTCGCTCTTCAGACCACGGTCTACCATCATTGGTATCACCGTCTGAACGGCAACAAGCCGTTCACGCACGCCGATCGGATCCCGCTGAGAATCTCCGGAGGCCGCGAAGGCGGTTACCGGGCCTACTCGTTCAAGCAGCGTCTCAACCCGGGCGACTGGCGGGTGGATGTGGAGACTGAGGACGGACGGATCATCGGGCGGGTTTCGGTGCGGGTGGTCGAAACCGGCGAGTCTCCTTCCCCGCTGAAAGTCATCTCTTACTGAGTCGTGGGCGTTTGTTGTAAAGTCGACACAAGCCCTTCCACCGAACACGAGCCTATCGATGGCGCCGATTCAACGATCGCTGACGTGCCCCGGCAGGCCTAATTGCGTCTCGACTCAAGCCGGGGATTCAGGCCATGCGATCGCGCCGTTTCGCTATTCCCGATCCCAAGCGGAGGCAAAAGAAGCATTGAAAACGGTCATAACTGGAATGCCGCGCATCAAGCTCGTCGAAGAAGAGGACAGTTACCTGCATTATGAGTTCACCAGCCTGTTGTTCCGCTTCGTGGACGACGTCGAGTTTCTCTTTGAAGACGCGACGAAAACGATCCACTTCCGGTCCGCCTCGCGAGTCGGATACGGCGATTTCGGGGTCAACCGGAAAAGGATGGAAGAGATCCGCCGGCTGGTTGCCGGAAAAATCTAACCTGCGACGGCACTGGAAGCCGCAGGGTTGCCTTGGTAGGCTGTGTCCATGGCCATTCAGACGTTCACCGCCGCCGTATCCCGCGTCGCCGATCTGACCCATGACGTGCGCGAAATCGAGTTGGAGTTGATCGATCCTCCAGAGATCTCGTTCAAGGCCGGACAATTCATTTCCTTTGAGGTGCAGAAAAAGGGATTCCCGCAGCCGGTGACGAGGCCCTATTCGATCGCTTCGCCGCCGAGTGAACACGCTCGGTTGACGCTGGTCTTGAACCTCGTGGCGGAAGGGCCGGGCTCGACATACCTGTTCAGTCTTCGCGAGGGCGACCGGACCACGTTCAAGGGCCCGGCCGGAACCTTTTATCTCAGGGAGGATGCCGGCAAGGACAGACTTTTGATCGCGACCGGAACCGGTATCGCGCCGTTTCGGTCGATGATCTTGTCGCTCCTGGAGAAGGACGCTGAGCAACGCCTGACCTTGTTTTGGGGGCTTCGAAGCCAACGAGATTTGTATTATCAGGATGCACTGACATCCCTTGCAGGCCGCCACCCGCAATTCGCGGCGGTGACCACGCTCTCGCGCCCCGAGCCGGGGTGGACCGGAGCCACGGGGCGAGTCACCGAGCTCGTCGACAAACGGATCGCCTCGGTCAAGGACCTCGCCGTGTATCTCTGCGGCAACGGAGGAATGATCCGGGACGTGACGGAGCTGCTTCGGGCGAAAGGGCTATGTCCGATATACCGGGAAAAATACTACGACTAGCCTCGCCTCGACGGCTGCTCAAAAAATCCCGACTTCGTTCTCGCCTCTTGAAAATCCTCAACGTACCCCACCCGGGAAAGAGCTGCTCCGGCAGGCGGGGTGGGTGGGCGAGAAGGGGTACGCCTCCGATTTTGGCTCCCTGGGGCCTCATCTCCAGTCAGTTTACCCCACCGCCGACTCGCGCTTCACGAGATCCGGTGGACGTCAGTGCGTCGGCGCGGCCGGCTTGGAGCCCCGGCGCGTGGTGTGCTGAAAGATACACTTGGGGCAGGTGTAATGGATGAATTGGCCCCCGCCGACGAGCCGTTTTTTCATGGGAACCTTGCACCAGGTGCAGAGGCGGTCCGGAAGGTCGAGGGAGGCCGGGTCGGCCTGTGTCGAGGGAGCGTCGCCCATGGGCGGCATTCTCTCCGACGATCGAGAAATTTGTCAACCGACGAAGCCTTCCGCTTCGGAGGCCGTCAAAAGTGCCGGTGCGCGCGGATATTTTTTGCCGTCCTGCTAGACAGATCAGCACTCCTGTTTTATAGTGCAACGCATGTTGACGCGTCCGGTTTCTACACCTACTCACAGAAAGGCGTATGCCCTCCATGAACGTCACGACCGCTGCCGACGCTACGGTTTTGCCATCCATCGCCCCGACGCCCTCCCCGGTTTTCGCGCCGGATATGGTAGGAGCAGGGAAGGCGTGGGGACTCTGTACCTCCGTTGATCTCCAGGACTGCCGCCCCGAGACCATTCGCGACCGAGACCGCATCCAGGCGTATGTCGTCGAACTGTGCACGCTGATCGGCATGAAGCGTTACGGCGATTGCCAGATCGTGCATTTCGGGGAAGGTCGCGTGGCCGGGTATTCGATGGTCCAGTTGATCGAGACCTCCCTCATCAGCGGCCATTTCGCGAACGATACGAACAACGCCTACCTCGACATCTTCAGCTGCAAAGGTTACGACCCGGCCGTGGTGGAAGCCTTCTCCAAAGCGTTTTTTGGCGCGCAACGCAGCACGTCGACCGTGACCCTTCGCTACTAGGAGACATGTCCGTACGGGAGCCGTGAACAGCGGCTCCCGCTGCACCGAACCGTGCCAGCCGCCCGCAATTTTCTATGAAGCCTCAGACCGTGCAGGAATTTTTCCGGGTGTTGCCGAGCAAGTTGGATCCGGACGCGGCCGAGGATGTGGACGCGGTCTATCAGTTCGACTTGAGCGGACCGGAAGGCGGGCAATACGTCGTGCAGATACGGAATCGGACCTGCACGGTGAAAGAGGGTACCCATCCCGACCCGCACGTCACGCTCGCCATGGCGGGAGAAGACTGCATCAAGGTGTTGAAGGGCCAGCTCAGCGGTCCGTCCATTGCCATGTCGGGCCGACTCCGGATCAGCGGGGACATCGGCATGGCCATGCAGCTGAAGTCCCTGTTCCCCTCGGTCGGATAAATTTCACCGTAACGCCGGCTCCTGCTCGGCCGGCATCCCCACGGGCAGCTCTGTTTCCCGAGGCTCCACCGCCAATCGTCGCGGGAAGCGCTCTTCCAGCAACATGTAAATGGTCGGGACCAGGAACAGGGTCAACAGCGTGGAGACGCTGAGCCCGCCCACCACCGCCCTGGCCAGCGGCGCGTTGGTTTCACCGCCGGTGCCGAAGCCGATCGCCATCGGCATCAGCCCGAAGACCGTGGCCAGCGAGGTCATGAGAATCGGGCGGAGCCTCGTCCTGGCGGCGACGACCACCGCTTCACGCAGCGCAAATCCCCGACGCCGCAAGACGTTGGTGTAGTCCACCAGCAGGACGCCGTTCGAGACCACGATGCCCAGCATCATGATGATGCCCATCATCGACGTGGTCGACAGCGTCGTATTCGTCAGGAACAGGATGAGGATGACCCCCGGGAACCCCATGGGCACGCTGAACATGATGATGAAGGGATCGATGAGCGACTTGAACTGGGCCGCCATCACCATGTACACGAGCACCAATGCGAGCACCGTGGCAAAGAGCAGCCCCTCGAAGGTTTCCCGTTGCTGCTGGATCTGGCCGGCCAGGCGGATGGTGAAGCCGGTCGGGAGCTGCAATCCGGCGAACGCGGCTTCCAGATCCTCGGCGATGGCACCCAGGTCCCGATTGACCGGGTTGGCGGTGATGTGAATGACGCGCTGGAAGTATTTTCGGTCGATCTTCACCGGCCCGGCGTTCAGCTTGAGGGACGCGACGTTCTTGAGGAGTACAGGCTCGCCGTTTTTCGTGGTCAGAATGATGTTTTCCAAGTCGGTGAGGTCCTTCCGGTACTCCTCGGCCAACCACGCGCTGATGTAATACTCATTCCCGTTTTGCGGGTCCGTATAGATGATCGGATCGGTTTGACCGTTTCCGTTCAACGAGAATAAGACCGCGTTCGCGACGTCCGTTTCGCTGATCCCGAGCAGGGCCGCCTTTTCCCGATCCACCACGACGTTGACCTCGGGGTAGTTTTCCTCCCGGCTGACTTCGATGTCGGCCAGGCCCGGCACCTGATGCATCACGCTCTCGACCTGACGGATGACCGTCCGCGCCTTTTCAAAGTCGTAACCGTAAATTTCGACGTCGACGGCCTTCTGCGAGCCGAAGCTGGTGACCCGCTTCACCAACCCGCCCGGGTCGAAAAACATGGCGACTCCCGGAAACAGTTTGAGGATCTTGGGCCGCGCGTCGTTCATGATCTGGACCTGGCTGCGGGTCCGCTTGTCCGGCGACTTGAGATAGACCGAGATGATGGACGTGTGGGGGCCGGTATTCGGGTTGAAGAGCGAGGACCGGCCTTGCGCCAGCACGCCGGTGCTGGACACGATCGTTTCGAGTTCCGTGGGCGGAATCTCTTCCCGCAGCACGCGCTCGACCTCCGCGACCTGTTGCTCCGTCTTTTCCACGCGCTGCCCGACCGGCGCGCGCAGGACGATGCGGAACTGGCTTTCGTCCGACACCGGAAGAAATTCGGTGCCGATGAACGGGAACAGACACAGCGCCGCGATGAACAGGCTCAGGACACCGCCGATAAACAGCCGCCGATGGGCAAGCACCCATTGCAGGGAGTTCTCGTAACCCCGGTCCAAGGATTCATATTGCGCGCGGCTCCAGTCCATCACGCGCACGAACCAGCGCGGCATGGAGCGATGGGCTTCCCGCTCGGGCTTGAGATACTTGTAGCAAAGGGCCGGCGTCACCGTGCGCGAAATGAAGAACGATGTGAACAGAGCGATGGCGATGGTCAGCGTGAGCGGAATCAGCAGCAGCCGCGCGATTCCCACCACGAAAAAGATCGGCAGGAAGACGACGACGGTCGTCACGGTGGAGGCGAAGATCGGCATGGCCACTTCGCGGGCCGCGTCCAGGATGGCGTCCCAGCGCCGCTGATTGGTGTTGAGATGGCGCTGGATGTTCTCCAACTCGACGATCGAGTCGTCCACCAGCCGTCCGATCCCCAAGGCCAGGCCGCCCAGCGTGAACACGTTGAGGGTCTGGCCGGTGAAGTACAAAACGATGAAGGTCACCATGATGGAAAGGGGGATCGCCACCGAGATAATCAGCGTGCTCGTGAGGTTGCGGAGAAAAATCAGGATGACGGCGGCGGCCAGCACCGACCCGTGCAGGGCCTGTTCGATCAAATTCTTGATTGATTGCCGGATGTATACGGATTGATCGAAGGAGATCCCCAGCTTCACGCCTGGCGGGATGCCGATCATCTTCGGCAGCGCCTTCCTCAGGGCGTCCACCACCTCGACGGTGTTCGCGATCGGCTGCTTGTTGACCCGTAGATAGATCGAACGCCTCCCGTCGGTCCGCACGATGTTGGTTTGAATGTCCGAGGAGTCCGTGACCGTGCCCAAATCTCGAACCCGGACGGGGTTCCCCTGTGGGTTCACCTTGACGATGACGTCCTGAATCGGCTCGATGGTCTTGAACTGGTTGTTGGTGAAGACGTTGTAGTCGAGATTGCCGGCTTTGATGTCGCCGGAGGGCAGGATGAGATTGGCCGCCTTGACCGACCGGACGACGTCGAGAATGGAGAGCCCGCGCGCGTTGAGCAGAGCCGGGTCCAGGTTGATGTTGATCTGCCGGATTTTGCCCCCTTCGACGGTGGCCGCCGCGACGTTCGCGATCTGCTCGATCTGCGGCGCGATCGTGTTGAAGGCGAGGTCATAGAGGGCCCGTTCGTCGAGGTCGTCGCTCGAGACCGTGACGAAGGCGACGGGGATGTTCGAGACGTCGAACTTGACGATGAAGGGCTGCAGGATGCCGGGCGGCAGGTTGTTGAGGATCTGCGTGATCCGCTGCATCACCTCCATCTGGCCGACGTTGATGTCGGCGCCCCAATTGAACCAAATCTGCACGGCGCCGATTCCCTGCTTGGCGAAGGACTCGACGTGCTCGACGTTGGAGGCGGAGCTGACGGCTTTTTCAATCGGGTAGACGACGCTTTGCTCGATGTCGAGAGGGGGAGCGCCTTTATAAATCACCCCGACGAAGGCGACCGGAACCTGGATGTTCGGAAAGAGATCGACCGGAAGACGCTCCAAGGAGGTGGCCCCCAAGACGACCATCGCCAGGGACAGCATCAGGATGCCGATGCGATTACGAAGTGCGAGTAACGTCAACCACATAAATAGCCTTGCGGCTGGGGACCAGTGAACGTGGGGTTTGAATCGCCGTTTGCACGGAGCGCTTCACGAGCTGGTTTCAAGTGACTGCGCCTGGACGGCCGTACCGTCGCTGACCAGGTCTTTGCCCGACACGATGACTTGCTCATCCCCTTGGAGCCCGCGAGTGATCTCCACGCGATTCTCGTCGCGAACGCCGAGTTCGACATCGACGCGGTGCGCGGTTCCATCATGCACGATGTAGACGTACTGCAGGTCTTCCAGTCGGCTCACGGCGTCGATCGGGATTTGAATCGCGTTGGGCCGGTTGCCCACCAACACCTCCACGCGGGCGAACATGCCGCCTTTCAGCTGGTGGGTCCGGTTGGGCAAGTCGATCTCGACCGTCATCGTTCTGGTGGCGCGATTCAGCGCCTGAACGATTCTGGTCACGGTGCCGTCGAAGGTTTGTTCCGGGTAGGCTTCCGCCCGGACCTCCGCTTTCTGGCCGATCTTCACCAGGGGCACGTCCTTTTCCACCACCTCGATCAGGATGCGGACGGTTTCGATGTCGTGCAGGCTGAGAATCCCGCGGGACATGGTCGAGGTGCTGGCCGTCGCGCCGCTTACGTAGGCGCCGGGGTCGAGATTCCGCTCCGCCACATAGCCTGCAAACGGCGCCCGGATATAGCTGTAGGCGAGATTCGTTTCCGCCTGGGCCAGCGCCACTTCCATTTGCTTCACCTGGGCGCGGAGCGACTCCTGTGCGGCGGCGGCTGCATCGTAATTCACCTCCGCGTTGTCGAGGTCCTGCTGGGAGACAAATTGATCCTTGATGAGGGTCCGCATGCGGTCGAGCATGAGCTTGGCGTTCCGGACCGAGGCCTCTTGCTGTGTCACTTTGGCCCGCGCGGCCGCCAAATTGGCCCTGGCCTGATTGACGGCATGCTGGTAATCGGTGTGGTCGATCTCGATGAGCAGTTGATTCGCCTTTACCAAGTCGCCCTTGTCGACGTGTAACTTGGAAATATAGCCGTCGACGCGGGAGAACAGATTGACCACCTGATTGGGCGTGATGTCCGCTGTGTACGACAGGCGAACGTCCAGATCCTTCCGCAGCGGCGTGACGGTGCCGACGGTGATCGTCCGCCCCTTCCTGCCGTCGCCCTTCGCTCCGGGGCTGCTCAGGCGAAACACGATGAGCGCGGTGATGGCGAAGAAGATGATGATGCCGAGAGTAATGATCGGATGTTTGGCGACGCGGCTCATGCGGTCCTGGCTTTCGCGCGGGTGTGCTTCTGCGGCAGCTCGATGCCTTTCAGGAACAGGCTGACGTAGGCGTTCACGGCCTCTTCATGGGACCGATGCATCGGCACCCCGATGATTTCGTGCAGAATCCGATGGTGGGCCACGATCCCGGCGAAAGCCCGGGCGGCCAACAGTGCGTCGACGTCGCGGAACGCCCCCTCCTCGATGCGGGTCCGAATGTAGCCCGAGAGAAAATCGTAGAACGCACGGTGCTGTTTCCGAAAGAACATGTCGGTCAGTTCGTGTTTCTCCAGCGCGCTGAACATGAGCAGGCGCAGCAAGGTCGGGTCGGTTCCGGGCCGGATGCGATAGCTCGCCAACATGGTAAACACGCGCCGGTCGTCCCGCTTAGTGGCGGCCTCTTCGACCGCCTCCAGCAATTCGGTCAACGTGGCTTTTTCCGCGAGAATGGCGGCGTAGAGGCCGCGCTTCGTGGGAAAGTGCTTGAAGACCAACGCTTCGCTGACGCCGGCGGCCTCCGCGATGGCTTTCGTGGTCGTCCCTTTAAATCCGTTCGCCGCGAACAGCGACGCCGCGGAGGCGATGATGCTCGCCTGCCGCTCTCGGCCGGAGTGCCGGTTGCCGTTACGAACTTTTCGCATCATGGTTAGTAAGTGGTTACTCACTTGGACGGTAACATAGCCGTCCTGGCGGTGACAAGCCGAAGCGGGGAATGGGGAAGAGTGTCGAAGGGAGAGCTGCTACTGCCGAACCCTGGCCCAGGCTTTCTGATATTCCTCGAAGGAATCGACTTCCATCCAACCCTTGAAGATCGGAACGGCCTTCACCTGATGACCGTGGTCGATGAGCTCTTGAATCAAATCGGTAAAGGAGGCTTTGGCGACGCTGCCTGCTTCGTGAAAGCCCTTAGCCTTGTACGTTTCCAAGGAAGCGCGGTAGCAGTCGCGGAAGGTTTGAATGCCTTTCTCGGAGAACATCGCCATGCCGATGAACTCGCCATGAGCCTGGTCCGGCGCCAGCTGCTGGCCGATCTGCACGATGCGGGGCTCGCCTTCCGGCATGACGAACCGGGAAAGATAGCTCTTGCCCGGCGGCTCGGCCAGCGCCACGAGATCCGGATTCAGGTGGGGCTGTTGCGCGCCGCGCTGCTGCTGATCGTACCAGGCCAGGTCGACGACCAGCGCGATGTCGGCCGGACTCTTGAGCAGTTTTTCGAGCACCGCCGTGTCGAAAATGATATCCCCGTACAGCACGATCGTCCGGCTCTTCATTTCGTTTTCGGCGCAGAAGAGCGAATGCAGCTCGCCGGTTTCTTCGTACCGATCGTTGTCGTAATAGCGAATGTTGGGCAGCCCGATCGCTTCCTTCTTGTATCCGCGCACGAGCGCGATGTCTTTGATGTTGCAGTCGTTCAGCGCGGCGACCGCCCGTTCGAGGATCGTCTTGCCCTTGATATCGAGCAAACATTTCGGCTTGTCTTCGATCAGCGGCAGCAACTGCTTTTCAAAGCCGGCGGCCGCGATGACTGCCGTGATCTTCTCCCCGCCGACCGGGAGGAAGCGCTTCTCATCCTCCTCCATTTGCGGGACGCCCACTACCTCGTAGACCTCTTTGAGCTTCACGATTTGGTCGTTCACCGAGCCGGGCCGAGTGTCCTTCTTGATCACCTCCAGCGCGTCCCGCATGGCTCGAATACTGGCCCGCACCATTTGGTTGGCGTAAATGACGACCTTGAACCCGGCCTCCTCCATCTCGGCTGCGGTCGTCTGGTCGAAGATCGTAGGCACGACGACGAGCGGCACGCGGCCCGACCACGCCTTGGCCACCGCGCGGAGTTCGTCGAACGTGGGCGCCTTGGAATGGATGAGCACGGCGTCCGCCCCGGCCTCGGCGTAGGCCTCCGCCCGTTTGAGCGCTTCTTCCCGTCCCCACCCGGCGATCAGCGCTTCGGTTCGCGCGATGATCACGAACTCCGGGTACATCTGGGCGGCTTTCGCCGCGTGGACCTTGCCGCAATGTTCTTCGATGGGGATCAACTCGCGCCGCACGCCGGCGTAAAAACTGCAGCGCTTGGGATAGACGTTATCCTCGATGCAAATCGCGGCTACCCCCGCCCGTTCGCGGTCGTTCACGGTGCGCATGACGTTCAGCGCATTCCCGTAGCCGGTGTCGCAGTCGGCGATGATGGGGATGGACACCGCCTCGGCGATGTGGCGTTCCACCTCGAGTTGCTCGCTGGACGTGATGAAGCTGGCGTCGGGAATGCATTTCAGGGACGCGGAAATGGCAAACCCGCTGGCCCAGATCGCGTCGAAGCCGGCCCGTTCGATAAGCTTGGCGCTCAGCGCGTCGTGGGCGCCGACGGCCTTGATGATGCCGGGCCGTTGCAACAACTGTCGGAGCTTGACCGCGTTATTCATGGGCACGCATGATGCGAAAGTCCCCGGGGCTTGTCAACGAAAAGTTTCGGCGGGTCGCTCAGTACACGGTAGAGGACTGACCTTCCGTGAACAACGCGCGCAGCAGTTGACTCTCGAAAAAAATGATCCCCCGGTCTTCCCGCACTTCGTAGCGAAGGCTGATCTCGCTGTCGAAGCCGCGCCAGTTGAAAAATTTCACGGCGCCGCCGGCGATTTGCCCGGGTGTGCGGTCGAGCGGGCCGAATCGGGATTGGAGAAACGCGAGAATCTCATCATGGGCGGCCCTACCCTGGTAGCGGACCGTGACCCGGACGAATTTGCCGTCGATGGTGGTGAATCGCATCGACTCCACTTTCGTCGAGCCGAGGATCGGGGACTTTCCTTTCAGTTCATACGATTGGATTCGGCCAGCGTCCTCCACTTTCGCAAACGTGTCGGACTCGGAGAACTCGGCGCCCCACGGAATGCCTTCAAACCCGTTCGGGTCGTTCTGCATCGGCACGGCCAGCGCCGCGCCGGGAAGCAGCAACGCTCCTAAGAGCCAGGCCGCATATCGTGTGGCCACTGTTCGCATGATCCGGTTCCTCTACTCCGCCGAGTCGGTCAGGTTGTCGTTGAAACGCGGCGCCAAATTGCGGCTGTCGAAAGAGACGAACCCTCGCTCGCCGCCCGCCTCGTAGGTCAGGTTGATTTCCGTATCGCTGCCGCGCCACGTATATTGTTGATTCAACCCCCGCATCATTTGCCCCGGTATCCGTTCGAGAGGGCCGAATTGCCGTTCCAGATAGTGCAGAATTTGCCTATGGGTCTGTTCGCCGCGGTAGCGGACGGTGACGCGGGCGAACTGATCGTCCACGGAGTAGAAACGTACCGTTTCCACCGGCACACCGCCCAGGCTCGGGCGGCCGTTCTTCATTTCGTAATCTTTCACATGGGCCGCCGTCCGCGTGAGCACCATGTCGGGGACATCTACCAGTGAAGCTCCCCATGGGATGCCCTGGTAGCCTTTCGGGTCGTCGTGCAACGGGACCGGGGCGGCGGACTGCGGAGTGAAGAGCGAGAGCGCTCCGAGGAGAAGGATCGTGCCGCTGGAAACAGTCAGTTGATTCATCAGGCTCATGCATGACTGCGTCAAACGATCGGCGATCGCTGCTCAACGCTAACACGAGCCCGAACGCTGCGCAACCGGGACATGCATCTTCTTCTTGAGTGCGGTCTTGGTTTGTTGAGAAACCCCGGGCTGTTGGCCTATAATGCCGCGCGCTCACGCGGGATATCGGCCGCGTGGGCTGTTTGCGGAGCATAGAATGATCGAGAGCGACGCCTTCGTGCAAGCGCTTCAGGACATGGGGGTGAACTTTTTCACCGGCGTGCCGGACTCCATCTTGGGCGGCATCATTGCGGAGTTGATGGAGCGGCGGTTGTACACGCCGGCGGTGCGGGAGGACGAGGCGGTGGCGATGGCTGCCGGCGCGTACATGGCCGGCAAAATTCCCGCGGTGTTGATGCAGAACTCCGGGCTCGGCACGTCGTTGAATGCCTTGATCTCGCTGAACCTGATCTACCAGCAGCCCTGCGTGTTGATCGTCTCATGGCGCGGTTATCAGGGGAAAGATGCGCCGGAGCATCTGGTGATGGGCCAGACCATGCCGGAGTTGCTCGACACGGTGAAAATCCCCCGCCGGACGTTGACTGAAAAGACGGCCGTCGAAGATCTCAAATGGGTGGCTGAAACGTTCATGAAGCAACGGATTCCCGTGGCCTTGCTCATTACCAAGGGTGTGGTGAAAGGGCTGCATCCGTAAGACGGAAGATGTCGATCAGGGATAAAACGGGTAGAGCTGTAGAACAAAGATGAGGCCGGAACAGGGGACGTTGCAGAGCCGGGCGCAGGCCATCGGAGCGGTGTTGGAGCTGCTTACCGATCAGCCGGTCATTGTTTGCAACGGGTTCCCGTCACGGGAAGCCCAAAAAATTGCCGACCGGCCCACTCATTTCTATATGATAGGGTCGATGGGCGTGGCCGCGGCCATCGGTCTCGGAGTTGCGTTGTCGAAACCGAATAAAACGGTCGTGGTGCTGGACGGGGACGGCAACGTGCTGATGGGCATGGGGACATTGGCGACGGTCGGAGCGCTCAAGCCGAAGAACTTCATCCACGTCGTCTTGGATAATGAAGTCTACGGCAGCACCGGCAACCAGCCCACGCTCTCGAACGTCGTGCGCTTGGAGCAGGTCGCGAAGGCGGCGGGGTACGTGAACGTGGAGCGGGTGCTCGAGCGGGAAGATCTCGTCTACGAATTCAAGGACATGCTCAAGAAGGACGGCCCCAACATGCTGCTCGTCAAAGTGAATGAGTTCGCCGAAGATGCGGGCCGCATCCTGCTCGACCCGCCGGAGATTACGAAACGATTTATGAAAGCCATTGAATAGGCGAGACGGAAGCGTAGGAATAGGAAACCCAGATGATCTTACTGAACCCAGGTCCGGTCAACGTATCTGAGCGCGTGCGGCAGGCGTTGCTGCGGCCGGATATTTGTCACCGTGAGTCGGAATTCACCGACTTGTTGCACGGCATCCAGGCGAAGCTGCTCAAAGCCTTCGTGCCCGGAGCCGAGGCCGAGTATGCGGCCGTGATCATCACCGGATCCGGGACTGCGGCGATCGAGTCGGCCATCATGTCCGCGATGCCCCATGGCAAGCGCATGCTGATCATCAACAACGGTGTCTATGGCGAGCGGATGTCCCAGATGATCGGTCTTCACCGGCTCGGGATCTCGGAACTGAAGCACGAGTGGACGGTCAGACCGGACCCGGAGCGCCTGCGGCTCGCGCTTCGCCAGCACCCGGAAGTGCATACGGTAGCCATGGTGCACCACGAAACGACGACCGGCCTCATCAACCCGGTCAAAGACATCGCCGACGTGGTCGACAGCCAGAATCGTGTGTTTCTGCTCGACGCGGTGAGTGCGCTCGGAGGTGAACCGCTCGACATCGCCGGCTCGCATATTTATATGGTGGCGGGCACGGCGGGAAAATGCATCCAGGGCTTCCCCGGCGTGTCCTTCGTGCTCATCCGCAAAGGCTTTCTCGAGCGCATGCGCGCCTACCCGAAGCGCTCGTGGTATCTACACCTGACGCACTATGTCGACGACCAGGGTCGAGGCACGATTCCCTTCACGCCGGCCGTGCAGGTGTATTATGCGTTCGACGAGGCTCTGAACGAGTTGCTCGAAGAAGGGGTGCCCCAGCGCATCAAGCGCTATAAGAAAGCGGCGGCGCTGATCCGGGACCGCATGGCGAAGAGCGGGCTGAAGCCGGTGCTGCGGGCGATGTATCAATCGAACACGATCACCGCCTACCATTTGCCGGACGGCCTGCCCTATCAGGTATTGCACGATCGGCTGAAGCAGGAAGGATACGTCATCTACGCCGGTCAGGGGCAGCTCGAAAACAAGGTGTTCCGCGTCGCCAATATGGGAGCGTTGACCGAAGCGCAGCTCACCGGGTTCCTCGACGCATTCGATCGCGTCCGCGCGTCCGCATGAAAGCTGTCATCCTTGCCGCGGGAGTCGGGAAACGGCTCTGGCCGGTGACTCAGCACCGGCCGAAATGCCTCATCGAGATCGGCGGTCGAACTCTTCTCCACCGTTATTTGGAGTCGCTGGCCGGCGTGGGCATCGGACGGGCGACGATCGTGGTCGGCTACAAGCAGGAGATGATCCGATCGGTCGTGGAGGCGGACAGCTCCGGCCTGGCGGTCAACTTTCTGGTCAACAGCGAATATCACCGCGGCAGCATTTCGTCGCTCTGGATCGCCCGGACCTCGCTGGACGACGACGTCGTCATTATGGACGCGGACGTGCTGTTCCATCGGGAGATTCTGCGGCGCCTGGTAAAGTCGCCGTACGAGAACGCCCTGCTGATGGATGAAACCGTGAAGCAGCAGGGGGAAGAATGCATGGTCGTCGTTGAAGAAGGACGCGTCATCGCGCTCACCAAGAAGATGCCGCCGCGGTATGATTATGCGGGCGAAGGGGTGGGCTTCCTGAAAGTCCGCCAGGCCGATACCCCGCACATCGTGGCGTCCTTGCGCCGGTACGTGGACCGCGGGGCCTGGAACATGGAATATGAGGATGCGCTCCTCGATTTTTTCCAGGAAGTGAAGGTCGGCCACGAGAAAATCGGCGGTCTTCCCTGGACGGAAATCGACTTCCCGGAAGACATCAAGCGGGCGGAATTAGGAGTCTTGCCGAAACTATAATAGATGAAGGATGAACCTCGTGCGTGCAGCGTCTCACGCGTTGTCTTGCGAGGGACGAGCGACGAGCAACGGTTCCTATGAGCGAAAGCCTCATTCAAAAGCGTGCCGAAGTTCAAGGGTTGGCCACGGCGATTGTGCTGCCGACCGCCGGCGTGTTCAGCGGTAATACCCTCCGCCAAACAGGTGAGGTCGGTCCCCTGACCGGGGTCGTCGGCATCGGCCTGTTCCAACGGACGGTGTTGACCCTCCAGCGGGCGGGGATCCGTCAACTCATCGTCCTAGCCGGGCCGGAGGAAGAGCAACTGAAACAGGCGTTGGGCAAAGGACCGCGGCTCACGATTCCGGTCCGCTGGATGCCGATCCGCGAATTCCCGCTGGACGATCCGCGTACCTGGGACGGACTGGCGGCGGAGGTGCACGGATTTTGTCTGGTGACGGGCGCCTGCGGCGTCTTCTCCCGGACGTTGATCGAAGCGCTCCGGCGCGAGGTGCAAGAAGGCCAGGCGATCGTCGTGACGCGGCGGCAAGACGAGCGGGACAGGATGTTGAGCAATCGCAACCCCGTCGTGGCTTCGGAGGCCGGGCGGTTGCTGGCTTTCGGCCATCGCCGCGCGGACGGCCAGGCGGAGGTCACGGCCGATCTGGTGGTCCTTCCCGCGAGTTTGATGAGTCAAACAGGAGAGCCGTCGGACAGCGAGCCCGGTGACCGGCTGCCGATCCGCCGATGGCTCGAACGAGCCGCGATCGAGGGGCGTGTCCGGGTCCTATCCACCGGGCACAATCAGGCTCATTCCTACCACGAGATTAGGTGCGCCGCGGACATCAAGGTCGCCGAGCGAAAGCTGTTCCAGTCGCTGAAGGGGGATTTCGAGGGCTTCGTCGACCGGTATTTCAATCGCATGATCTCGCGGCTCTGCACCCGCGGGTTCCTGGTGCTCGGGCTGTCGCCCAACTCCGTCACGGTGCTCGCCACCTTGATCGGCTTGGTCGCGGCTGCGGGCTTCGGGGTCGGGACCTACGCGGCCGGCATCGCCGCGGCGCTGCTCTTCCAGTTGTCCGCCATCATCGATTGCTGCGACGGGGAAATCGCCCGTCTCACCTTCACCGAATCGCCGTTGGGAGCCTGGCTCGACATCGCCGGCGACAATTTGGTGCACATGGGAGTGTTCGCAGGCATTGCCTACGGCGCCTACGTACGCGAAGCGGGATCGGACAACGCCTGGGTGCCCTTGGCGTTGGGCGGCATCGCCGTCCTCGGAAACATGTTGTCGTTCTGGCTCGTGAACCGCGCGCAACGAATCAAAGCCACGAACAGCTGGAAGACGCCCGTACAGGCCGCCTGGTCCGACTTTATTATGAGAAACGTCGCCAGCCGTGATTTTTCGGTGGTGGTGCTCATGTTCGCCCTCTTCGACAAGCTGCCATGGTTCCTATGGATGGCGGCCATCGGATCGACCGTGTTCTGGATGTTGCTGTTATGGGTGACAAGGCCGTCGGCGGTCGCCCGAAATTAGCGGGATGTTGAGCACGGGCCCCCACGTGGTTCTTCGTCGGTTTTCTTCAACCCACCGGCTCATGGCCACCGGTTTGGACGTCCAGCTTCAGGGTAGAGGCGCAGTCCGGCGCACTTCGGGTTGAGCCTTCCGGTGTTGCGCCTCCTCCTCCTCGCCGCCGGTCTCGTTACGCTTCTGTTCCTCGTTTGGCACGTCGGCCCCGATCGAATTGCTGATGCGGCCACGCAACTCGGCCCCCTGGCTCTGTTCGCCATCTTAATTCCGTCCGTCGTGATGTACGTCATCGAAGCTTACGGCTGGAAGGTCACACTGGGGCCTTCGGGGCGTGCGATTTCCTTCTGGCGTCTTCTGGCCATCAGAACGGCCGGCGAAGTCGTCAATATGACGACTCCTACCGCTTATATGGGCGGCGAGCCGCTGAAAGCGTACATGCTCAAGCGGTATCAGGTTCCCATGGTTGAGGGGTTGGCTTCGGTTGTGATCGCCAAGACCACGATGACCATCGCAGAGGTGGCTTTTATCCTCCTCGGAGTCGCGCTCGCGTTCTGGCTGCTCGGCGGCAGCGGGTCTTCGGGGCAGGTCGTCGCGGCGGCTCTCCTGAGCGCCGGGCTATTGGTCTTCGGGGTCGCAGGCTTCGTCTTCGTCCAGCGCCGAGGTCTCTTCATCTGGATCTTGGAGCTGCTGCGAAAGATCGGAATGCGGGTCGCTTTTCTCGAGGCAAAGGAAGAACAACTGCGGGCTCTCGATCGGACGATTTTGGAGTTTTATACACAAAGCCGGAGCGCCTTCTACGCCTCCAGCCTGTTGTTCCTGTTGGGCTGGCTCGCCGAAGCGGGGGAGGTGTTCGTCATCATCTATTATCTCGGAGGCCCGGCCACCATCTCCTCGGCGATCTCCATCGGCGCCCTGTCGGTCTTTATCAAGGGCGGCACTTTTTTCATTCCGGGCAGTCTCGGAGCCCAAGATGCGGGCAATCTGCTGTTGTTGAAAGCCTTTGACTACAGCGACGTTACGGGCATTACGTTCGCGCTGTTGCGCCGGTTTCGCGAGCTCGTGTGGATCGGGATCGGGCTTTTCTGCCTGGCCTTGATCGGCAGGAAGCGCCCGGCTCCTCCCCCCCCTTGACTTTAGGAGGAGCGGAATTACCTACGCAACCGTTGCTGATACTAAACCAGACGGATCGGTGTCAGGCCCGACTCTGGGAGAGTAGCGGCGGCAGGTGCTCCGGTTCTCCTTTGGCCTGACTCTCGATCCACACACCACCCACGTTCAACTTACTACATCCTCTCTGGAGAGAGGACGAGGGGAGCTATGACCAATTACTTGCCCGCAGTGATTTCATCGCTTAGGCAGCCGGATTCGTTCGACCGGCAGATTGACCGGTTGTTCGATGAAGCGTTGCGCACCTTTGGGGCCAGCGATCTGACGTGGACGCCGGCCTGCAACGCCTGGGAGGACCACGATGGTTTCTATGTGCAGGTGGGATTGCCGGGGTGGGAGCCGAAGGACGTTTCACTGGAAGTGGATAAGCAGGTGCTGCTCGTGAAAGGAGAGCGAAAGAGCGAGAGCGACCCCGCGCCCGCGCAATCGTATCATCTAAGGGAGATCGCCGGGGATCGGTTCCTCCGGATGTTCAAGCTGCCGTCCTTCGTCGATCAAGACAAGGCCTTGGCGTCTCACAAGAACGGACTGTTGACGATCACCTTCCCCAAGCGCGAAGAGGCGAAGCGCCGGCGCATCGTGATTGAGGGGTAAGCCTCGCAGGCCCGGCCAGGTTGGGCTGTCCCTCTCGTCCGAGAACCCCAGGCCTCACCGACAGTGAACTCGGTGAGGCCTGCTTCTGAAGGCCCAAGGAGAACGACGATGAAATGGAAAGCATGGCTCAAGACATTCCGAACTCAGCCGTCGAAGAATCCCGAACGACAACCGGGCTTTTTGCGTGAGGCGCTTTCTCTGGCCTGTCTGTTCGGATTCTGGCGGCGAAACGCGGGCGAAACGCCATCTTCGCTGCAATCTCACGGCCGGGGGATCGACCCGGCCGGTCCTTTGTCACACGGGCTCTTCTGATGAGACGCCAAGGGCTTGCTGGTCGGCGACATGCTGGAACATTCACGTGCCTCGGAAGGCGGCCGCGTCCCGGTGCTGCATTGCCTCAACCGCGGCCATGTGGAATTTCCGGCACAGGGATCGGCCGAGGATAGGAATCGGAAAGCGATGGCGGCTTAGAAAAGTCTCGGCTTCAGGTCGTCACTTCTTGGACGAGGGTCTGTAGTCGCTCAAACATCCGGTCCCAGACGAAACCGTGCAGGCGAAGGTTCGCGGTGCGTTCCAACTGCACGAATTGCACGCCCACCCGGTTCCCGTTGACCCATCTCACTTCGGCAGCCTTGATCGGCAGCGAATCCTTTCGATCGGGGAGCAGCAGCCGCAAGAGCATCTGCGGGCGTTTGGGCGGCGCCGTCGCGCACTCGATGGTGCAGCCGAGCACGGACAGATTCGTCAGCCGGCCTTCTCCGATCATCTCCGAATCGGAATACATCACGGGGTAGAGCACCGGCACGCGGTAGTGGGCGCGGGTGTAGGTTTTGGCGGGCTGCATGACGGAAGGCAGTGTAGCGGGGGCCGGACGTGGAGCGGTATCCCCCTTTAGTAGAGGGAAAGGACAGGGAGAGCTTCCGATGATCCTGGGATAAAAAAGAGTCCAAACAACTGGCAGGTTAAGGAGCCGGTGGTCTTGTGCCGGTTAGGAGGCCTTGGTCATTGCGCGGTGCCAGCGACGGAGGTGCTTCAGGCTGGGTAACTTCGTTTTCCCGCTGTAGAGATAGTTTCCGATCACGCCGTAGAGATTGTAATCGATGAACAAGGGCCGGTTGGAAATCAAGAACGGCGACCCGGACAGCAGGTTGTCGATCGGCTGCAACAATTCCTCGAATTGACCGCGCAGGTAATCGCGGTGGCTGGTCCATTCCTGGACGCAGCCCCTCCCGAACTTCCGCTCTTTGTGTCGGATGAGCATGACACGCTCGATCATGGGTCGCGAGGGGATGACGTACGAATCGTTTACCTTGAACCCCACCATTTCCAGGTCGTTTTCGACATAGCGCGAGAGGATGAGCTGAAGGCCTTCGAGCTTGTTCGGAAACAGATTTAGTTCATAGCGGCGGTCGACGTATCGGGCAACCTCTTGCCCGAATTCCGTGGCATCGCAGACGGAATGCTTGCCGTCGACCACGCAGGGGACCGTGTGGCCACGTCCGTTTGTGGCTCTGATAATGGAGGCCCGCTCGTGATAGGGAATGTTCCGCAGCCGAAACCGGATGCCGTTCCGCTCGAGGATATGCCGCACGGTGATGCAGAACGGCGACCAGGGGAACTGGATGAGCGTGAGCATGGGCTCTATATGGCGGAACCGGAGAGAAAGATCAACATCGGAGAAAGCATTCGAAGAACACGGAACGGCCAGGCGCGCTGCTTCCGCTCAAGGCCAGAGCCATTGTGGCTCGCCGTCCGGCGGAGCGTTGCTTGGCGCAGAAACTTGGTATGTCCGGACTGGCGCCGAGCGGACTTTTGAGCAGTCTGCGCCACCCGCATTCGCGCGCCGCGGCAGCACACCGGTTCTACATTCATAAAGATAAACAAGCTCCTCTATATTGCAGTTGTGGGAATCCCAACAGACTCTTGGTCTACTGGTTGCTCCCTCCTTTTCGTCTTGTTAGGATGCCGCGCATGTCGGCGCTAAAGTTGGTGCTTTCGGGCAGTCTCGCCGTTCTGGGGTCGGTTGCTCTTGCCTTTATTACCGGCTTCGTCAATCCCCACGAAAAAGTGAATGGGCTCTGGCTGGTCGTGGCGGCGGCCTGTATTTACGTGCTGGCCTATCGATTCTATGGTCGCTGGCTGGCAGAGCGGGTCGTGGAATTGAACGATCAGCGGGTCACGCCGGCGGTGCGGCTGAACGACGGCGTGAACTTTCATCCCACCAATAAAGTCGTTCTGTTCGGACATCACTTCGCGGCGATCGCGGGAGCCGGGCCTCTGTTGGGGCCGGTGCTGGCGGCGCAGTTTGGATTTTTGCCCGGGTTTCTGTGGCTCGTGATCGGCGCGGTGTTGGCGGGCGCGGTGCAGGACTTCATCATTCTGGTCGCCTCGATGCGGCGAAACGGTCGTTCGTTGCCGGAGATTGCGCACGATGAACTGGGCCTGGTGACCGGGACGGCGACGGCGGTTGCTGTGCTGTTCATTGTCGTGGTGGCCCTGGCCGGTTTGGGGTTTGCGGTGGTGAATGCGCTCTACAAGAACGCCTGGGGAACGTTCACGATTGCGATGACGATTCCCATCGGGTTTTTAATGGGTTTTTACCTCCAGCGGTTCCGGTCTGGTCGGATTGCCGAGGTGTCGCTCCTTGGCGTGGCCTTGCTGATCGCCTCGGTGCTCTTCGGGCGGGTCGTCGCGCAATCTTCGTTGGCTCCTTGGTTTGAATTCGAGCGTGCGACGCTGGTGTGGTTGCTGGCCGGCTACGGGTTTCTGGCATCCGTGCTTCCCGGGTGGATGTTGCTGGTACCGCGCGGGTACCTGTCAACCTTTATGAAACTGGGTGTCGTGTTCCTGTTGGGCGTCGGCGTCATTCTGATGGCACCGGCGATCGAGATGCCGCGCGTCACGACGTTTGCTTCAGGCGGCGGGCCGATCATTCCCGGGACGTTGTTTCCGTTCTTGTTCATCACAATTGCGTGCGGGGCCATCTCGGGGTTTCACTCGTTGGTTTCTTCGGGGACCACGCCGAAAATGATCGAGCACGAAACCCAGGCGACGGTCGGCTATGCCGCGATGCTGCTCGAGAGCTTCGTCGGCGTGATGGCCTTGATCGCCGCGTCGGTCCTGATTCCCGGCGACTATCTGGCGATCAACACGATGCTGCCGCCGGAAGCGCTGGCGGCGATGGGCTTTCCGGTGTCCCGCGTGCAGGAGCTGTCACAGCTGGTGGAAGTCGATGTGGCGGGCCGGCCGGGCGGGGCCGTGTCGTTGGCGGTCGGGATGGCCTCGATCTTTTCCGCGCTGCCCGGCATGGCCGGCCTTATGGCCTACTGGTATCAGTTCGCGCTGGTGTTCGAAGCCCTGTTCATTCTGACGACTATCGATACGGGCACGCGCGTGGCGCGCTACCTCATTCAAGAGATGGCCGGGCGCGTGTATGCTCCCTTCCGTCGCATGAACTGGTGGCCGGGGGTCCTCGCCAGCACCGGTGTAGTGGTCGGGGGCTGGGGTTATTTGATCGGGACGGGAAGCATCTCGACGATCTGGCCGATGTTCGGCGCGGCGAATCAATTGTTGGGGACCTTGGCGCTCTGCATCGGCACGACCGTCCTCATTAAGATGTGGAAGTCGCAATTCCTGTGGGTCACGGCCGTCCCTATGCTGTTCGTCGGAGCGATCACCTTGACCGGCTCCTATGAAATGTTCGAGCTGTTTCTCGCCAAAGCCGCGACGCTCGCCGGCGGCAGCCAGGCCTTTGCCTTGTACCTGGATGCCACGCTGGTGGCCGTCGTGGCCTTGCTCGCCCTGATCGTTTTGGGCGATAGTGTCACGCAATGGTATGGCTATGTCGTGCTGAAACGGCCGTTTACCAGCAGCGAGGTGGTGGCGACCGCGGGCGGCGGATCGGCCGGACGGATGCAGACGACGATCGATAAGGGATTCCATCTTCCGGGTGGAGGGTGTTGCTAGGAGGCCTCTATGGCGGATCAATTTTCGTTCGACGTCGTATCGGAAGTGGACATGCAGGAGATGAAGAACGTCGTCGATCAGGCGACAAAGGAGATCAAGCAGCGGTTCGACTTTAAGGATTCCAAGACGGAGCTTACGCTGAAGGAAAAAGAGAAGGAACTGATCGTCCTGTCCGACGACGAGTACAAACTGAACGCGGTGAACGACATCGTCAAAACCAAATGCGTGAAGCGGCACGTATCGCTCAAGGCGCTGAATTATGGCAAGGTCGAGGATGCATCGGGCGGCACGGTGCGGCAGGTGATCAAGATACAAAGCGGGATCTCGGCTGAGAAGGCCAAAGAGATCACAAAGGAAGTGCGGGATTCGAAGCTCAAAGTCCAGGCGCAAATTCAAGGTGAGCAGGTCCGCGTGTTGAGCAAGAGCAAGGACGAGCTTCAGTCCACGATTGCGCTGTTGAAGGGAAAAGATTTTGGATTAGATCTTCAGTTCATCAACTTTCGGTAGGCAGAGTACGAATGTCTGCTTGGCCTATGCCGCTCGCTTCATGACCCGGCTTCTCCTCCTTCTTAGCCTCTGCGCGGTGTTCCTTTCCGGCTGCAGTCGCAGCGATCCCATCGTCGTCATCGAGCTCCACCCCAAAAATCCCGACATCATCTACGTGGCGACCAACGACTACATTTTCAAGACGCGGGACGGCGGACGGACGTGGACAAATTTATCGAAAGGGATGAGCCATTCACGCGTCATCTCGATGGCCATCGACCCGGCCTATCCGGCGACGATCTATGCCGGCACGAAAGGCGACGCCGTCTATAAGAGCTACGACGGCGGGCAGCGCTGGGCGTCGCAGCGGACGGGACTCGACGACGCGACGATTTCTTCGGTGGTCAATCAATTCGTCTTTGATCCCGCGGATAACACCCATTTGTTTGCGGCGACCACGATGGGGGTCTTCGAGTCGAAGAATGCCGGCGAGAGCTGGACGAAGCGCATGGAGGGCATGAAGGAAGTGCTCATGGTCGTGACGCTCGCCATGGATCCGACCAGGCGGTCGATACTCTATGCCGGGACGAGCGGCGGCGTCTATAAGTCGGTCGATCAGGCGGGACATTGGGAGAAGGTCAACAACGGGCTGGTTCCACCGGAGATGATCAAATCGTCGCGGGCGCTGGGCGTGACGGCGGTGCAGGTCGATCCGTTCCAGCCGGAGACGGTCTATGCCGCCACGCTCGACGGTCTCTACAAGACGACCGATGGGGCGCAGTCATGGATGCGGATCGGACAATCGCTCCACGATCAGATGATCATCGGCATGGTGCTGGATCGGGCCAAGCCCGGCGTGATCTATCTGGCGGGTCGTGAGGGCGTGCATCGCAGCGAAGACGGGGGAGTCACATGGCAGACGTTCAATAAGGGGCTGGCGACGCTGAACGTGCGGTCGCTCGCGCAGAGCCCTACCGACCCTAGAGTGTTGTACGCCGGCACGAACGGCAGCGGCTTGTATCGCAGCCGGGACGGCGGTGAGACATGGGAGCCAATGCCGCCGCTTCATAGCGCCGATCGATAGGGAAATGCGCGGCGTGCGTCGTGGGGTGTTACTTCTCGACGCTGGGTTCGGCAGGGAATTGTTCGAAAGACGAGCCGACCGTGGAATCGGGAAGTGTCGATCCGATGTTCGATTGACCAAGGCTGGAGCCGACGGTCGAATCGGACAAGGTCGACCCGACCGACGATCGCTCGAGTGTCGACCCGACGGCGGATTCTTCTGAGTTCAAAGACGAGTCCCCGATCGCCGGGCCGGCTTTTCCGGTCCCGCCGATCTCGAAGCCGGTCGGTCCGGTCGCGCCGATGTCTCTTCCCGTCTTCGGCGTCGCGCCGACCGACGTTCCCGCCAGACCCTCCGATCCAATCGACGCTCCCGTTTTCGGCGTCTTGCCGATGTCGGGGCCTGCGGCGGGGCTCACGCCGATGGCCGTCCCGGTCTTGGGCCCGATCGGCAAGCGGGGCGCACGGAAATCTCTGTGGATTGACTCTTCCAGGTCGCTGATCGCTTGCGCTTCTTTTCCCCCGGCTTCGTAATCCAGCGACGGCAACCTGTCTTTCGCCTGGCCGAGCCGTTCCAGCCGGCTGCGCAGCACCCGCAAATCGGCCCGCGCTTTGGCCACCGGTGGGAGAAGTTCGCGAAACGTAAAACCGCGGACTTTCAATTGTTCGCTGAAGAGACCCGTCTGCGCAACGCGCAATAACTCCGCGACGTCGTCCCCCAAGTCTTCCACCGTTTGCAAGTCGGTCAGGTCGGTTTTGCAGCATTCTAGAAAGCGATGGTACTCCCCCAGAAAATGAGCGACCTCGGATTGAAGATTTTCGATTTTCATGTCGCGCCGAGGGCCGGCCGCTTTGACGGACCTCTCGTCCTTGCCGGTCTTTTTCTCAACCAGCGGCGTACAGCCGGAGCTGGACGACTCTTTCCCGGGTGCGGCTCCCAGCTGCTGGTCCGGGGGACGATCGCCGCAAAACTCCAAGGGAGGAGCGGCAAAGGGAGTGGATGCAGCACACGTGAGGAGCACGGAGACGAGCAGGAGCAGACAGCCATGGCGACGGGAGCGTATCGGGTCAATCATGGCGGTATTGTCTCCCCCGGGTTTCCGGAATGTCAACGAAAGCGGCGAATCCGGCGTTCTTGAAAGGCCTGCCTGCGATCGGCTAGGGTACGTTGTTCTTTCTTGGAGGCACGAATGGCCGTGATGTTGATGTATATCGAAGAGGCGGCCCGACACGTCGGCGAAGAAGTCACGATCCGCGGCTGGCTGAGAAGCCGGCGGGACAGCGGTAAGTTGCATTTTTTGATCGTTCGGGACGGCACAGGTGATATCCAGGCCGTCGTTAGCAAGAAAGCTGTCGGCGACGAACAGTTCGCCGTGTCCGCCGGGCTCACGCAGGAGTCGTCGCTGATCGTTACGGGGACCCTGCGCCAGGATGCGCGGGCGCCGGGCGGGTACGAGCTCGACGTCACCCGCATCAATGCCGTGCAGATCGCCGACCCGTTTCCCATTCAACCCAAGGAGCACGGCACCGGGTTTCTCATGGAGCACCGCCACCTCTGGCTCCGCTCGTCGCGCCAACACGCGATCCTCCGCATTCGCCACGAGATCATCCGCGCCTGCCGGAATTTTTTCGACGATCGCGGATTCGTGCTCGTCGATGCTCCGATCTTCACACCGAACGCCTGCGAGGGCACCACCACGTTGTTCCAGACGCAATACTTCGACGAGACCGCGTATCTGACGCAGAGCGGCCAGCTCTACAGCGAAGCGACGGCTGCGGCTCTCGGCAAAGTGTATTGCTTCGGGCCGACGTTCCGAGCGGAGAAATCCAAGACTCGCCGCCACCTCATGGAGTTTTGGATGATCGAGCCGGAAGTGGCGTATGCCGAGCTGCCGGACATGATGGACCTGGCCGAAGAGTTTCTTGCCGCCGTCGTGCAGCGTGTGCTCGAGCACCGGCGTCCCGAGTTGGCCGTCTTGGAGCGTGATGCGGCGAAGTTGGAACGGATCACGCCTCCATTTCCTCGTATCACATATGACGAGGCGATCGACCTGTTGCAGAAGAAAGGCAATCCGACGAAGCGAGGAGACGATTTTGGCGGCGATGAAGAGACGATTCTCTCGAACGAATTCGATCGCCCCGTCATCGTCCATCGCTATCCCGCGTCGTTGAAGGCGTTCTACATGCAGACGGATCCTGTCCGGCCGGATCTCGCGCTCTGCATGGATGTCTTGGCTCCTGAAGGCTACGGGGAAATTATCGGCGGCGGCCAGCGCATCCACGAATTCGACAAGCTCAAAGCCCGCATCGCCGAGCATCATCTTCCGGAAGAGGCATTCAACTGGTATCTGGACCTGCGCCGCTTCGGCTCAGTTCCTCACGCGGGATTCGGCATGGGCATCGAACGGGCAGTGGCATGGATTTGCGGCCTGGAGCACGTTCGTGAAACGATCCCGTTCCCCCGTCTGCTGTATAAGCTTTACCCCTGACCACTCGGTCTTTCCCACTTCTCGCCACGGCCGATCTCGCTTCAGCGTTTCGTCTCTTCTTGTTCGCCAGGTCAGCTCAGCGCTTGCTGCCATTCCAGAGGGAGAAAAAAGTGCATAAGTTAGTGAAAACTCTATTGACATATCAGGAACCAAGTGTATACTCCGCCCGGTAAGTGGGAAAAAGTGGGAAATGATGGTGAGAACGATAGGGCGAGGCCTCACGGTCACGTTCCCGTCATGCTTTCGGAGGTTATGTCCTGGCTCCGAGAAGGACCTGGAGAAACCTACCTGGATTGCACCGTCGGCTACGGGGGGCACGCAGCCAAGCTCTTGGAGGAGGGAGGGCCTGCAACCGTCGTCGTCGGGATTGACCAAGACCCGAATGCGATCGCGGCAAGCAAAGCGAGGCTGGCAGAGTACGGACAGCGCGCGCGCCTCTTCAAAGGTCACTTTATGGATCTGAAACGATTCCTGAGCGGGGCGGGTGTTCCCCGAGTAGACGGAGTCCTATTTGATCTGGGCGTCTCCTCTCCGCAGTTCGATGAGCCGGAGAGAGGGTTCAGTTTTCAAGCGGACGGTCCGCTCGACATGCGGATGGATCAATCGTCCGGAAGAACGGCTGCGGAATTGGTCAACGGCTTGCCTGAATCCGACCTCGCCGATCTTATCTACCAATACGGAGAGGAACGATTCTCCCGCCGCATCGCCAGGGCGATCGTTAAGGCGCGTGAGGACCGGCCTGTTCGTTCGACGCGCGAGCTGGCGACAATTATTGAATCCGCGGTCCCGGGCGCCTATCGCCGAGGACGAATTCATTGCGCGACGCGGACCTTCCAGGCTCTCCGGATCGCAGTGAACGCCGAACTGGACGCACTGGAGGCCGCGCTGCGCGACGCGGTGGATGTGTTGAGCCCCGGCGGCAGGATTTGCGTTATTTCCTTCCATTCGCTCGAAGACCGTATCGTGAAGAGGACCTTTCGCGGTCTTTCACAAGGACTCGATGCCGGCCTCCGGCTGTTGACCAAGAAACCGCAAGTCCCGACCGACGAAGAATGCCGAGCGAATCCACGGGCTCGAAGCGCCAAGTTGCGGGTAGGCGAACGCCTGTCCAAGGAGGCTGCATGAAATCCATGACCTCTCTGACGATCCTCGCCGGGTTGCTGTTGGTCTTTACGTTCGTGTGGGAGCGTGTGGACGTGGTCCGGGTGGGATATCAGGTCGAACGTTTGAAGGTTCAAAAAACGGCGCTCGAACGGGAGCGCGACGAGCTGCAGGTGAAGTTCTCCAAGCTTACGTCCCCGGAGCGTATCGCCCGCGTGGCGACCGACAAGCTCGGCCTGGTGCCTCCCCAGCCGGGTCAAGTCGTGGTCGTGCATCCGGGACCCGAACGTCCGGGAACCGCCGAGCCCGCCGCCGGGGAAGTCCGGTTGGCGAAAAACTATCTTGCAGGGAGAGCGAAATAGTGGCTGCCGCTCCGCACCGTGGGCGCCGGTATGTAGCCCTTTGCCTACTACTAGCCGGCTTCGGCCTGATTCTCTTTCGTCTGGTGAACCTCCAAGTTCTCCAGGCTGCGGAGCTCGCGGTGAAGGCCGACCGGCAGCACCAAAAGACCGTGGCGCTGGAAGGGGCCAGGGGTGCAATTACGGACCGTCACGGAAAAGTTCTGGCCATTAATATGGAGGTTCCGTCGGTTTTCGGAGTGCCGACGGCGCTGGACAGCCCCTCGGCTGTTGCGCAGCATCTCTCGCCGGTGCTTCATGTCCGGGCCAGCAAACTCGAGAAGAAGCTTCGTCAAGATCGGAGCTTTGTATGGCTGGCACGGAAGTTGGACCCAGAGCAAGGCCGCCGGCTTGAGGCGTTATCCGTCGAAGGTATCGGAGTTGTCATGGAGGGACGGCGGTTCTATCCCAAAGGCCCGCTGCTGTCTCATGTCCTGGGCTTCGCAGGGATGGATAGTCAAGGCTTGGAAGGCGTGGAGCGGCGGTATGACTCCGATCTTCACGGAGAGAAACGCATCATGGTCCTGCAGCGGGACGCCCTCGGGCGCACGGTGTTTCCAAAGGGGCTGGCGGAGGAAAATCCCGCTCCCGGGCACAATCTTACGTTGACGGTCGACGAGGTGATTCAATATATCGCGGAAAAGGAACTGGAGGAGGAGGTCAATCGGAGGCACGCCAAGGGGGGCACCCTCATCGTTATGGATCCGCGCACCGGCGGTATCCTGGCCATGGCCGTCAGCCCCCGCTTCGATCCCAATGCCGTCGGCGCATTGTCGCCGGATCGCTGGCGGAATCGTGCCCTTACGGACGCCTACGAGCCCGGTTCCACGATGAAAGCCGTCCTGGCGGCCGCCGCGCTGGAAGAGAAAGTGATGGTGCCGGGCACGATGGTGTTCGGCGAGCACGGGGCGATGCCGGTCGCCGGCACCGTCATCCACGATCACGACCGCATGGGATGGGTGTCCTTCGCCGAGGTGATCCAGAAGTCGAGCAACATCGGCGCCGCGAAGGCGGGAATGGCGTTGGGAGACCACCGGCTGTACCGCTACCTCCAGGCTTTCGGATTCGGCCAGCCAACGGAAATCGACTTGCCCGGCGAAGCGACCGGTTTGCTGAAGAGCCCCAAGGATTGGGGGCGACGCTCGCTGGCTTCCATCTCGATAGGGCAGGAAATCGGCGTCACGGCCATTCAAATGGTGACGGCGATTGCCGCGATCGCCAACAGCGGCGTGCTGATGAAGCCCTACGTGGTGTCGGAGATCCGTGATGCCAAGGGGCAAACGCTGAAACGCATACTGCCTCACGTGCGGAGACGGGTCATCTCGCCCGAGACCGCGCGGACGTTGACCACCATCCTCGAAGGCGTTGTGACGAACGGGACCGGCGGCAAAGCCGCGATTCCCGGGTTCAGGGTGGCCGGAAAGACCGGAACGGCCCAAAAGATCGATCCACGGACCGGCGCCTACTCGTCCACGCAATTCGTCGGTTCGTTCGTCGGCTATGTGCCGGCCGAGGATCCCCGCTTGGCGATGATCGTCGTGATCGACGAGCCGCACGGCGAAGCATGGGGCGGTGTGGTGGCGGCCCCGGTGTTCCGAAGAGTCGGAGAGCAGGCGCTCAACTATCTTGGTGTCTCGTCGTTCGAGCCGGTGAAAATCGCCATGGCGGCCGGGACCCGATCAGGACGGACGGAGCGATGACGCTCGCCCAGTTGATCGACTCCTTGCAGGGACGGGTCGAGATCGTGGCCCAGCACGGGAACGTGCACATGGACGTGACCGGTGTGACCGACGATTCCCGCGCGGTTCAGCGAGGCTCGTTGTTTGTGGCGGTCAAGGGGGAACGGGTCGACGGACACGAATTCGTTCAGGCGGCGCTCGCGGCCGGTGCCGGCGCCGTGGTGTGCGAGCGAGCCGTCCCCGCCGGAGACGCGCCGATGGTCCAGGTGGCGGATTCCCGGGCCGCCTTGGGTCTGCTCGGGAGCGCGTTCCATCGAGACCCGTCCACTCGTCTTCGCTTGGTCGGCGTGACGGGAACGAATGGGAAAACGACCACGACGTACGTGTGCAAGGCCTTACTGGAAGCCGTTGGACGCCGGGTCGGTCTGATCGGCACCGTGGCGTACCAGATCGGCTCGGATGTCTTGCCCGCGTCTCATACGACGCCCGCCGCCGTCGAGTTACAAGGGCTGCTGGCCCGCATGGTTGAGGCAGGGATGGACACGGCCGTGATGGAGGTGTCGTCCCACGCGCTGGCGCTCGATCGGACCGCGGGCTGCGAATTCGACGTGGGGGTGTTCACGAACTTGACGCAAGACCATCTCGATTTCCATTCCGACATGGAGGAGTATTTCCAGGCGAAGTTGCGCCTCTTCACCGGGCTGACCGGGATCCGGAAGGCCGGCAAGAGAGCGATCGTGAACCTGGACGATCCGCGCGGGCCTCAAATCACATCCGCTTGTCCGGCACCTGTCTGGACCTACGCCATCAAGAGCCAGGCCGATCTGAAAGCGGAGAACATCAAGCTCTCCGTCGAGGGCACGGCGTTTACGGCCGCGACTCCGGCCGGTTCATTTTCCGTCCAGAGCCATTTGGTCGGAGAGCACAACGTCTATAACCTGCTGGCCGCGATCGGCGTCGCGTTGCAGGAAGGTGTGTCGATCGAGGACATCAAACGAGCGGTCGGGACCGTCACGAACGTGCCGGGCCGATTCGAACGGGTGGCCACGGGTCACGACTTCGCGGTCGTCGTGGATTATGCCCATACGGAAGACGCGCTGCTCCGGCTGTTGACTGCGGCCGAGGCGCTTAAGAGAGGACGGATCATCACCGTCTTCGGGTGCGGTGGGGATCGCGACCGCACCAAGCGGCCCAAAATGGGGCGCGCGGCGGTTCTGAATAGTGATGTGGTTATTCTGACCTCGGATAACCCGCGGACCGAGGACCCGCAGGCGATCCTGCGTGAGGTGGAAACAGGAGTACGGGAAGCCCTCCGAAGCCGTCCTGCCGTCCGCTATCACATGATAGCCGATCGCCGGGAGGCCATCCGCGCGGCGGTGCGCGAAGCGCGTTCGGGCGACATGGTGTTAATCGCGGGCAAAGGGCACGAGGATTACCAAATTATCGGGACGACGAAGTTTCACTTCGACGATCGGGAAGTCGCGCGGGAAGCGATCGAGCAGTTGAGGTCTTTCGCGTGACGATGGGCGGAGCCGTCGCGGTGATGCGACATGAGGAGCGGATGGCGCTGTTCACGGTCGAGGAACTGCTAGAAGTGATCAGTGCAAAAGTGTTGGCCGGGCAAGAACCGGAGTGGATCAAGCGCCGGATCAGGCAAGTAGTGACCGATTCACGCCTGGTGCGTCCGGGCGATCTGTTCGTGGCCCTGAAAGGTGAGCGATTCGACGGGCAGCAATTCGTCCCCGTGGTGCTGGCGCAGGGGGCCGTCGGCGCCATTGTGCACGACCAATTTCGCGTGCCGCCCGACCTCCTGAAGCCCGGCAAGCGCCCCGGCAGATCCCGCGCCCCTTTCATACTGGGCGCCCGGGACACCCTTTTCGCCTATCAGCAATTGGCGACGCATCATCGGAGCCGGTTCGACATCCCCGTCGTCGCCGTGACCGGGAGCAACGGCAAGACCACGACGAAGGACATGGTGGCCAGCGTCTTGGCTCAGCGTTGGAAAACGCTGAAGACGGAGGGCAACCTGAACAATCGGATCGGCGTGCCGCAGACTCTGTTCCGCCTCACGGCAGACCATGAAGCCGCCGTGGTCGAGATGGGGGTCGACGCCGCCGGACAGACCACGAGACTCTGCGACATCGCGAGACCGACTGTCGGAGTTATTACCAATATCGGGCCGGATCATCTGGAATTTTTCGGCAGCATGGAAGGGTCCGCTCAGGCCAAGGCCGAGCTGCTCGACTTGTTGCCGGCGGACGGCACCGCCGTTCTGAACGTCGACGATCCATACTACGATTATCTGGCGTCGCGAGCGCGCTGCCGTGTCGTGTCGTTCGGTTTTGCACCAAAGGCCGATGTCCGAGCTCAGGAGGTGAGATCCGATGAGGATCACGGCACGCTATTCCGCCTGGTGCTGCCGGGAAAAGCTCGAACGACCCCCGTCAAAATCCAGGCGCGAGGGCAGCACAACGTCAGCAATGCGCTGGCGGCGGCTGCCGTCGGGGTAGTGCTGGAGCTTCCCGGAGCCGTCATCGCTCAAGGACTGGCTCGGTTCCGCCCCGCGGCGATGCGCTCGCAGATCGTGCGGTGCCGCGGAGTCGAGATCATCAATGATTGCTACAACGCCAACCCCGCCTCGATGAAGGCAGCGCTTGCTTTGCTCGGCCAGATCGGGGAACAACGGCGGAAGATCGCCGTCCTCGGGGATATGTTGGAGCTGGGGGTCGGCGCGAAAGACATGCATCGCGATGTTGGCGCGTTCGCGGCTGGGCTGGGTCTTACCCGGCTCGTCGCGTGCGGTCCGCTTGGACGGGAAATCGCCGAGGGGGCGCGCCGAGCCGGAATGGACCCGAACCGCGTCGTCGAAGTCCCGGACGGAACCGCGGGCGGTGAGGCCGTCAAAGGCTTCGCGCAGGAGGGAGACGTCGTGCTGGTCAAAGCGTCGCGCGGCATGCGGTTGGAACGGGTTGTGGAGGCGCTGACGGGCTCGAAGCGCCCGACGCAACGAGCGTCTTGAGTCGAGGGTGACCGGTGTCGATGTGAAGAACAGGTCGATCTAGAGCGATTGCCACATGCTGTACAACTGGCTCTATCCGCTCCATACGGAATTCTCCTTCCTGAACGTTTTCCGCTATCTGAGCTTCCGCATCATCTACGCCGCCGTCACGGCGTTTCTGATCGCGTTCGTTCTGGCTCCTTGGGTGATCCGCAAGCTTCAGGAAATCAAGCTCGGGCAACAGGTCCGGGACGATGGCCCCAAGCGGCATTTGGCGAAAAGCGGAACCCCGACCATGGGCGGCGTGCTGATCATCTTTGCCGTAGTCCTGTCGACGCTCCTCTGGGCCGACCTGACCAATCGCTATGTCTGGCTGGTGATCATCGCGACATTGGGGTTCGGGAGCATCGGGTTTGTCGACGACTATCTGAAATTCATCAAGTCGCAATCGAAGGGTCTCACCGCTTCGCAAAAATTCCTCGGCCAAATCCTCGTCGCGGTGGCGATCAGCCTGTTTCTCTACACGCTCCCCACGTACACCACCAAGCTCAGCGTGCCTTTTTTCAAGAACTTCACGCCGGAGCTCGGTTGGTTCTATGTGCTCTTCGCCGTGCTGGTCATCGTGGGCAGCTCCAACGCCGTCAATCTGACGGACGGCCTCGATGGACTTGCAATCGGGCCCGTCATGATCGCCTCGCTGGCGTACACGATCGTGGCCTACGTAGTCGGCAACCGCATCATGTCTGAATACTTGCTGATCCCTCACATCGAAGGGGCCGGGGAGTTGGCCGTCTTTACCGCCGCGATCCTCGGCGCCAGTCTCGGCTTCTTATGGTTCAACACGTACCCGGCGTCGGTCTTTATGGGCGATGTCGGTTCGCTGCCGCTCGGCGCGGCGTTGGGGACGGTGGCGGTGATCAGCAAGCATGAATTGTTGCTGCTGCTGGTCGGCGGGGTCTTCGTCATCGAAGCGGTATCCGTGATCTTCCAGGTCTTGTCCTTCAAGTCGCGGGGCAAACGAATTTTCCTGATGGCGCCGATTCATCACCATTTCGAGATGAAAGGCTGGGAGGAGCCGAAGGTCGTGGTCCGATTGTGGATCATCGCCATCCTACTGGCCTTGTTGAGCCTGAGCACGTTGAAGTTGCGGTGACGGTGATGACGGGAATCGACACGATGGAACTGGCGGGCAGAAAGGTCACGGTCGTCGGGTTGGCGAGGAGCGGGGTGGCCGCGGCGAAATTGCTGAACGCCGTCGGCGCCCGAGTGACCGTTGCCGACCGCAAGGAGCGACACGAATTGACCGGAGCGCTCGATCAGGTTGATCAGGTCCAGGTCGGTGTGGCGGCGGGGGCACAGTATGAACCCGCGCTGGAGGGGGCCGACCTGGTCGTGATCAGCCCCGGTGTGCCCTATCGGCTCGACGTCCTGGAACGCATACGGGCCCGCGGTGGGACGGTCATAGGCGAGCTGGAGTTGGCTTCGTGGTTCGTTCGGACGCCGATCCTCGCCGTGACGGGGACCAACGGGAAGAGCACGACCGTCACGTTGATCGGGAAATTCCTGCAAGAAAGCGGGAAGAAAATCTTCGTCGGCGGCAATCTGGGAACCGCGCTGAGTGAGGCAGCCTTGGCGTCGTGGCTGGCCTCGCAAGCGGGACAACCCTCACCCTACGACTATGCGGTCGTCGAAGTATCGAGCTTCCAATTGGAAACCATCGAACGGTTCCATCCGTGGATCGCAGGCATTCTGAACGTCACCGTCGATCATCAGGATCGATACGATTCGCTGGACGAGTACATCGCGGCAAAGAACCGGATCTTCGAGAACCAGGCGGCGTCGGATTATGCCGTGCTCAACCTGGACGATCCCCGTGTTGCGTCTTTGCGGGGCAGCGTCCGGGCGAACGTCCTTGGTTTCACCAGATCGGGGCGGTTGCCGACGGATGTCGCCGGAGGAACCTGGCTTGAAGGGGATCGGGTGGTCTCCACCGTGGCCGGTACGAATCAGGACGTCTGCCTGCGGCAGGACCTGCGGATGATCGGACGGCACAATGTCGAAAACGCGATGGCGGCGGCGACCTATGCGCTCCTCTGCGGGTGTTCCGTCGACGTCATCAAGCGGGTTTTGCGCACGTTCCCCGGACTCGAACATGCGTTGGAAATCGTCCGGGACCGGGCAGGTGTGCGGTTCGTGAACGATTCGAAGGGCACCAACGTGGATGCGACGTTGAAGGCGATCGAAAGCCTTGATCAGCCGATCTGGCTGATCGCCGGCGGGCGCGACAAGGGCGGCGATTTTTCCCGGTTGGTTCCGGCCATTCGGCAGCGCGTCAAGCAGGTGATATTGATCGGGGAGGCTGCGCCGCGCATTCAAGCCGTCCTGGAAAATTTTGAACGGGTGACCCATGCCGCGTCGTTGTCCGAAGCGGTCTCTCTGGCGGCGAAGGGTGCGACGGCCGGGGACGTGGTGTTGTTGTCGCCGGCCTGTGCGAGCTTCGACATGTTTGCGGACTATCAGGACAGGGGTCGGCAATTTAAGCAACTCGCGAATGCATTGCCCTAAGACGATGAGCGACGTGTGACGTGTTTCAAGGGGAGATAAATGGGAAGCAGAGCGACCGGGACCCTCTCCCTGCCGTGGCCATCCGCGACCGGCTCCAAGACCACCAGGCGGGTGTCCATGGATCACACCTTGCTGGTCGTGACGTCGGTGCTGGCCTTGGTCGGGCTTGTGATGGTCTTCAGCGCGAGCGCCGTGGTGGCGGGAAATCGCTTTCACGACTCCGGCTACTTTCTGAAGCGGCAGGTGGCCTGGTTGGCCTTCGGGTTTCTGTTGCTGCACGTCGCGTCGCGGATCGACTACACGATCTGGAAGAAGCTCTCCATCCCGATTCTCGGCTGCATGATTATGTTGCTGGTGCTGGTGCTGGTGCCGCATCTCGGCGTGACCGCCAAGGGGGCTCGACGCTGGCTGCGGTTGGGGCCGATTTCGATTCAGCCGGCCGAGATGGCCAAACTTGTGACGGTCGTCTATTTGGCCGCGTACCTGACCAAGAAAGGGGAAAAAATCACTCTTTTCGCGCGAGGTCTTGTGCCGGCCCTGATCGTCGTCGGCACGATGAGCGCCTTGGTCCTGATGGAGCCGGATCTGGGGACCGTCGTGGTGATGGGGCTGGTCACGGCAGGATTGTTGTTTCTGGCCGGTGCGCGGCTGACGCATTTGTTCATGCTGGGTCTCTGCGTGATGCCGCTGGCGCTGATATTGGTGCTTGGCTCCGGGTATCGGCGCCAGCGCCTCCTGACGTTTCTTGCTCCCTGGAAGGATGCCTCGGATGCCGGGTTCCAGATCACCCAATCGTTTCTGGCCTTTGGCAGCGGGGGGCCGTTCGGCGTGGGGCTTGGAGAGGGAAAACAGAAGTTGTTCTTTCTGCCGGAAGCCCACACGGATTTCGTGCTGGCTCTGGTGGGCGAGGAACTGGGGCTCGTCGGGACCGGCGCCATCATCCTATTGTTTGCGCTGTTCGTGATCCGCGGCTTTCAAATCGCCGCGCGAGCCAGAATCCCTTTTGGCCGATACTTGGGCATGGGCATCACCTTGCTGATCGGAGTGCAGGCGTTGGTGAACGCGGGCGTCGTGACCGGGCTGTTGCCGACCAAGGGGCTGACTCTGCCGTTCGTGAGCTACGGAGGGTCCTCACTGGTCGTGAGTCTGATCGGGGTGGGAATCTTACTCAGCATTTCGAGGGATCGCCAAACGGGCCAACAGCGGGGCGGACGGGGCGGACGTGGCGGATCGGAGTCGTGATGGTCATCGTCATTGCGGCGGGGGGGACCGGTGGTCATTTGTATCCGGCCGTCGCCTTGGCCCGCGAGTTTCTGCGTCGGGATTCGACGACGACAATCCTGTTCGTGGGTACGACCAGGGGGATCGAGGCGAAAGTGCTGGCGCACGAGGGATTCGAGTTGGTCTGCATTAGCGCCAAGCCGGTGATGGGGAAGAGCCTGGTCGAGGCCCTGCAAGGACTCCTGTCGCTGCCGATGGGGTTATGGCAGTCGCTCAAGGTTCTGAAGCAGCGGCGCGCGGACCTGGTGGTCGGCGTGGGAGGGTACACGAGCCCGACGATGGTGATGGCATCGTTCTTGAGAGGAATCCCTCGCGTCATTCTGGAGCCCAACGCCCGTCCGGGGATGGCCAACAAGGCGGTGGGTCCGGTGGCGCAGCGGATTTTCCTGGCGTTCGAGTCTGCTGCGGGCTCCTTCGACCGGCAGAAGGTGCGGGTGGTCGGCACGCCGATTCGACGCGAGTTTCTTGATGAGACCGCGTCGACCGCCATCAAGCCGAAGCCGGCTGGGTCGAGACGCTTGCTGGTGTTCGGGGGGAGCCAGGGAGCGAAGGCCATTAACAGCGCGGTCATCGATGCGCTGCCGGCCTTCAAGGCGATGCGGCCGGCTCTGGCCGTGACGCACCAGACCGGAGAGGCGGATCACGCACGAGTCGCAGCCGCCTATCGGGAAGCCGGCGTGGACGGCGGGGTGGTCCCGTTTTTGTATGACATGCCCAGCGCGGTGCAATCGGCCGAGTTGGTGGTCGCCCGCGCCGGGGCTATGACGGTGGCGGAGCTCACGGCGTGCGGAAAACCGGCCATCCTGATCCCGCTGCCCACGGCGATTTACGACCACCAGTCCCGCAACGCGGAAGCGATGGAGAGGGCGGGCGCGGCCGTAGTCATCGCCCAGCGGGACTTGACCGGACCGCGCTTGGCGGAGACCGTGGCGGGAATTCTGGCGGACGACGAACGATTACGGTCGATGAGCGAACGCAGCGCTGCGATGAGGCGCACCGACGCGGCCGAGGTCATCGTCCGCGAATGCTACGCACTCATGGAGGGACGACATGAAACCGACCGGCCTTTTGGAGCGGGAGTCTAACGGAGCCGAGCGTGGACACTGGCCGACCATGTATCCACCACCGGGCGGGCTGAGGCGGACGACGATGTTTCGCAAGACCCAACATATCCACCTTGTCGGCATCGGCGGATCCGGCATGAGCGGCATCGCCGAGGTGTTGTTGACGTTGGGGTACAAGGTCAGCGGGTCCGATCTCCAGGCCTCGGACACGACGCGGCGGCTGGAGGAACTGGGCGGGAAGATCTTCATCGGCCATCAGGAGGGGAACATCGGCGAAGCGCAGGTGGTCGTCATCTCCTCTGCCGTATCGCCGCAGAACCCGGAAGTTGTGGCAGCGAAGGGCAAGCAGATCCCCGTCATTCCCCGGGCCGAAATGCTGGCGGAATTGATGCGGTTGAAATTCGGCGTGGCCATCGCCGGCGCGCACGGCAAGACCACGACCACCTCGATGGTGGCGAACGTATTGGCCCAAGGCGGGCTCGACCCCACGATGGTCATCGGCGGGAAAGTCAATGCCCTCGGCAGTCACGCGCGTCTGGGCCGAGGCGATCTGCTCGTCGCAGAGGCCGACGAAAGCGACGGATCGTTCCTGCGCTTGTCGCCGACCATCGTCGCCGTGACGAACCTCGATCGCGAGCATTTGGACCACTACGGGACGATGGACCGGCTGACGGATGCATTCGTGGAGTTCGTCAATAAGGTCCCCTTCTATGGGTTGGCGGTGTTATGCGCCGACGACGAGCGGCTGCGGGCGCTGTTCCCCCGCATCGTCAAACGCTACTACAGCTACGGCCTGAACGAGCGCGAAGGATGCGTTCCCGACTTCAGGGCGACGGATGTCAGCGTCAAACAATGGGGAGCCGAATTTCGCGCACATTTTCGCGGACGAAACCTGGGGCCCTTCCGTCTGGCGGTGCCGGGAATCCATAACGTCTCGAACGCGCTCGCCGCGATCGCGGTCGGCATTGAACTGGACGTGCCGGTCGATTTGATCCGCAAAGGCTTGGCCGCCTTCACCGGCGTGGAGCGCCGTTTCCATCTGCGCGGTGAAGCCGGAGGCGTGATGGTCGTCGACGACTACGGCCACCATCCGACGGAGATCAAAGCGGTCCTCGCGGCCGCCAGGCAGGGATGGGATCGACGTCTCGTCGTGCTATTCCAGCCGCATCGGTACAGCCGCTCGCGGGACCTGATGGACGAGTTCGTCCATGCGTTTGACCAGGCGGACGTGCTGTTCCTGACGGACATCTATGCGGCGGGCGAGCAACCGATCCCGGGCGTCTCGGGCGCCAAGCTGGCCGAGGCCGTGCGGTCGGGCGGCCATCCCTCTGTAACGTTCGTCGAGCAGAAACAACAACTCCCGGATCACGTGCTGCCGCATCTGAAACCGGGCGACTTGGTCATCACGCTGGGTGCCGGGGACATCTGGAAGGCCGGAACAGGTTTGCTGGCTCGGCTGGCGGCCCACACGGAGTGAGATGGGTGCAACGGTTCGCTGCAGAGCCCGACGGCATCGCAATGCCGTCTCCAAAGGCGCGCTTCGCGCGGCGGTGGCCGGCATGAAGGGCCGAGTGAGCTTCGATGCGCCGTTGTGCGACTACACCTCATTCCGGATCGGCGGTCCGGCCGACGTTCTGGTCGAGCCGGCGGACGTCGAGGATGTGCGTTTAGTCGTCCGTCAGGCCGCGGCGGCAAAGGTCCCGATTTTTGTGTTGGGCGGAACCAATGTGCTGGTGCGCGATGGCGGCATGCGGGGGCTTGTGATCAGTCTTGCGAAGCTCCGGTCGATTTGGGAGGAGCCCGGATCGGTCCTCTTTGCGGAAGGCGGCGTCGGCATGCCGACGTTGATCGGGTACGCAATCCGTCGATCCCTGTCCGGTCTCGAATGGGCGGCCGGCATCCCCGGCACCGTGGCGGGGTGTGTCGTGATGAACGCCGGGACCAAGCTGGGAGAGATGAAGGATTCGGTAAAGGCGGTTCGATTGGTCACGTTGAAAGGCGAATTGGCTGACATTCAGGCCGCGGAGATCCCGTTCACCTACCGTAAGGCCGGGCTGCCTCCCGGCGTGGTGGTCGGGGTGTGGCTGCAACTCAAACCGGGCGAGAAGGCGGGCATTGAACGAGTCGTGAAGGACTATCTCCATTACCGACGCGACACGCAACCACTGAGCTTACCGAGCGCCGGGTGCGTGTTCAAGAATCCGTCCAACGATTCGGCCGGTCGGCTCATCCAAGCGGCCGGGTTGAAAGGTAGGCGGATCGGCGACGTGCAGGTATCGGAGAAGCACGCGAACTTCATGGTGAACGTCGGCCAGGCGCGGGCGAAAGACGTGCTCCGGCTGATCAAGACCGTGGAGCAGACGGTGCGTCGGCGGACGGGCGTGAAGTTGGAGCGCGAAGTGAAAATCGTGGGTCGGGCGTAACGCACGGTGAACGGGATGGCGCAACAGCCGCTGACACGGAAGCGAGTCGGGGTCTTGATGGGTGGCCGGTCCGCCGAGCGCGAGGTGTCGTTGCGCACCGGCCAGGCGGTGCAGCGGGCGTTGCTTCGGCGTGGCTACGACGCCGTCGCGATCGACGTCGGGCCGTCGCTGCACCAGGACCTCATCGAAAACAAGATCGAGCTGGCGTTTCTCGCACTTCATGGGCCCGGTGGCGAGGATGGAACGATTCAAGGATTCCTTGAAACCGTCGGCCTGCCTTACACCGGATCGGGGGTTCAGGCAAGCGCGGTCGGCATGCACAAGGTGACGACCAAGATTCTCTTGCGGGCCCATGGGGTCCCCGTCCCGCCCGGAACCTTCGTCAAGCGAGGCTCGGCCGCGACGGCGGCCAAGGTGTTGAAGGAAGGGGGCCTGCAATGGCCGGTGGTCGTCAAGCCCGCGTCGGAAGGATCGACGATCGGCGTCACGATCGTCCGCCGTCCGGCTCAATGGAAAGAAGCTCTGGCCTTGGCTCATCGGTATGACAAGGACGCTATGGTCGAAGCCTACATCCCCGGCCATGAAATCACGGTGTCGATTCTGATGGGGGCCGACGGCAGTCCCATCGTGCTGCCGGCCGTGGAGATCGTCGCGCCGGGCGGCTTTTACGACTTCTCGGCGAAGTATGAAAAAGGCAAGACCCAGTACCTGTGTCCGGCTCCGCTTTCGGGGAACGTCACCAAACAAATCCAAGACTGGGCGAAACGAACGTATGAAGTCTTGGACTGTGACGGAGCCGCGCGGGTGGACTTTCGCATTACGCCGAGAGGACGGCCCTACGTGCTTGAAATTAACACAGTGCCCGGCATGACCGAAACGAGCCTGTTGCCGATGGCCGCGGCTCAAGCCGGCATCGACTACGACTCGTTGACGGAGCAAATTCTTCAGTCCGCTCTTCGCCGGGCCGCGCGGCGATAAGGATGATGTGAAGCGAAGGAATCGATCCATGCGACTGTCTTTGCGACGACGACGGACGGCACAGCCGGCCGGACCACGGCCGAATCAGTGGCGCGGCCCTCGCGCGGACTTCGAGATGTCTAACACGACCATTGGCCCTACGCGGGTTCGCCGGCTTTGCCGCCTGGCTGGCTGGACGGCGCTCATTGTGTTGAGCGCATGGGCGGCCGTGCTGGCCACGCGCGAGCTGCCCCACTTGATGAAACAATGGTTTGCCATCCATGACGTCACGGTGAAGGGCCTCAATCACGTGACCCGGGAAGAAGTCATGGCTCGCATGAATCTGAAGCCCGACGCCACCCTGTATCAAGTGAGCGCCTCCTTCCTCGCGGAGCGTCTCCGGGTTCATCCCTGGATCAAGGACGCTACGTTTGAACGGGTGCCGTTCCACGAGCTCAGCGTCACGATCATCGAGAGGACGCCGGCGGCGATCGTCCGGAACGGAGCCGAGCATCTCTTGACGGACGAGGAGGGCATCGTGCTCGCTCGCCTGGGGGCCCAGGACGATCCGGCTCTTCCGCTCCTGACGGGTCTGGACGCAAAGGGGCTGCTGCAAGGGGACGTCCGCGCACGCAAGGCGGTGAGAGCGGGGGTCCAACTATCCAAGTTGATGGCTCACGCCTACGACGGGCGACCCGAAATCAATGCCGGCAATCCGAGCAATCTCGTGGCCTCCGTGAAAGGCGTGCGGTTTCAGTTCGGGGAGCAGGCGTTGGACGACCAGTGGGACCGGTTTCGAAAGGTGCAGGCGTCTCTCAAGACGCTGGCCGTCGATGGAAGCGGCCGGAGACCGAATGAAGTGGACCTGCGCTATGACAACCGGGTGATCGTGCGGGAAAGGGGGTGAGAGCCGTGCCGAAGCGGGATCAAATTCTCGTCGGGCTGGATATCGGCACAACGAAGATCTGTGCCATCGTCTCCGAGGTGACCGAGGACGGCGCGTTGAACGTCATCGGGGTCGGGTCGAGCAATTCGCGCGGCCTGCGCAAGGGGGTCGTGGTCGACATCGAGAGCACGGTGGAGTCGATCAAGAAGGCGGTGGAGGAAGCGGAGCTGATGGCTGCCGTTCAGATCAACTCCGTCTATACCGGCATCGCCGGCAGCCATATCTCCGGGGAAAACTGCAAAGGGGTCGTCGCGCTCAAGAAACAAGAAGTGACGCGCGAGGACATTCAGCGCGCCATCGAGAGCGCGCGCACGCTGGCGGTCGTGCCGCACGAGCGCCGCATTCTGCACGTGCTGCCCCGCGAATTCATGGTGGACGGCCAGGAAGGGGTGCGGGAGCCGTTGGGCTTATCCGGCCATCGCCTCGAAGTGAACGTGCACGTGATCACCGGCGCGGTGACGTCGGCTCAGAACATCATCAAGAGCGTGAACCGGGCCGGTCTTGACGTGGTGGACATCATCCTGCAGCCCCTGGCGTCGAGCGAGGCGGTGTTGAGCCAGGAGGAACGCGATCTAGGCGTGGCCATGGTGGACCTCGGCGGCGGGACGACGGATCTCGCGATCTTTTTGGACGGCAGCATTCGCCATTCGGCCGTCCTGCCGATCGGCGGCCAGAATCTCACCAAAGATTTGGCCATCGGTCTGCTGACGTCCCAGACGGAAGCGGAGAAGATCAAAGTGCAGCACGGGATCGCGGGGACGGCATTGATCAACGGGCATCAGACGGTGGAGGTTCCTTCCGTCGGAGATCGTCCCGCCCGAACCATGACTCGCCGGGACATCGCGGAGATTCTCGAGCCGCGCGTGGAGGAAATGTTCGAGTTGGTCCGCCGGGAAATCGCCCGGGCGGGCTACGAGGGCATGCTGGGCGCCGGCGTGGTCATCACGGGCGGCACGTCGTTGCTGGAGGGGATGCCGGACGCGGCGGAGAAAGTCTTGAATCTCCCGGCGCGGCGCGGCACGCCGGCCGGCGTGGGCGGATTGCGCGACATCGTGAGCAATCCCATGCATGCCACCGGTGTGGGCCTGCTGCTTCACGCAAAAAAACACGCGGAGGAAATGGCGACGGCCGGCATGCGGCACGGGCGTCCGTTCGGGAGAGTGTTGGATCGGGTCATGTCGATGTTCGAGATTTTTTAACCTCCGCGCGCGGCCCTTCGGCCGTCACGCGGTTCATTGTGAGGAGGTGTCACGATGTTCTCATTCCAGGAGGATGTGCTCTCTCCCGTGCGTATCAAGGTGATCGGGGTGGGCGGAGCCGGTTGCAACGCCGTCAATACGATGATGGCGTCGGGCCTGGCGCGGGTCGACTTCATCGCGGCCAATACCGATCTGCAAGCCTTGGACCGGTCGCGCGCTCCCTATAAGATCCAGCTGGGACCGGAACGGACGCGGGGGTTGGGGGCGGGCGCGAAGCCGGAGGTGGGCAAGGATTCTGCGCTCGAAAGCAAGGACCACATCCGGGAATGTCTCGAAGGAGCCGACATGGTGTTCGTCACGGCCGGCATGGGCGGCGGAACCGGCACGGGAGCCGCTCCTATCGTGGCCAGCATCGCGCGCGAGTCTGGAATTTTAACCGTCGGGGTGGTGACGAAGCCGTTTCAATACGAAGGCCATCGGCGTATGAGTCATGCGGAGGAAGGCATCCGCGATTTGCGGCGCCACGTGGACACTTTGCTCGTGATTCCGAACCAGCGCTTGCTGGGCATCGTTGATAAGGCGACACCGTTGCTCGAAGCCTTTAAGGTGGCGGACGACGTGCTGCGGCAGGCGATCCAGGGAATCGCCGACGTCATTACCACCGCCGGCCACGTGAACGTCGACTTTGCCGACGTACGCACCGTCATGTCGCATACGGGCCGCGCCGTCATGGGCATGGGCAGTTCCCGCGGAACCAATCGGGCGATCGAGGCGGCTCAGAAAGCGATCTGCAGCCCGCTGCTCGAAGATGGCAGCATCGAAGGCGCCCGCGGGGTCCTGTTAAACATCACGGGCGGCCCTAACATGTCGCTCCATGAAATCGAGGAAGCGGCCTCCATCGTTCAGCAAACGGCCGATGCGGAAGCCAACATCATCGTGGGCCAAGTCATCAACCCGGACATGGGCGACGATCTCGTCGTGACCGTCATTGCGACCGGCTTCGAGCGTGAAGAGCAGCCGGCTCCGGTGGCGGCCGCTCCCGAACGGGCGTCGGCCCGAAACCTCCGCACCGGGCAGCAGGTGCTGAGCGGCGTGAGCGCGACCGTGACCGAACGGCCCCACAAAGATCTGGATCGGCCGACATTTCTCCGCCGGATGGGTGAGCCGCGCGAAGGGATGGAGCGGGTCGCGGTGGCCGCGGAGGATGAATGGGACGTTCCGACGTTCCTTCGAAAGCAGGTCGATTAGTCCTCCGTAGCGGTCCTTGAGAACGCATCATGACGCCTCCGGTCATTACGGTGCCCGCGTTCGCCACGCCCCGGTCGGGAGTCCGCCATTTTTTCGGGACTCGCTTGCATTCGGCTGATCTTCCGCTGGAAGTGGGGGTGCCGGTCAGAGAGACATCGGCCGGCAAAACCGTGCTGTTGCTGTCGGTGAAACAGGTCCATGGAACGGACGCATTGGTGGTCGATCGCCCGATTGTCGAACGCGACCGGTTCGAAGGGGGATGGGACGCGCTTGTGACCGATCAGCCGGGAATCATGGTAGCGGTGCGGACGGCCGATTGCGTGCCGGTGCTGATGCATGATCGGAAACGCGGCGTCGTCGCCGCCATTCATGCAGGATGGCGTGGAGCGCTGGCCGGGATTGTTCCCAAGACCATTGATCTCCTGGCGGAACGGTTCGATGCGGCCCCTTCCTCGTTGAGCCTCAGCATCGGTCCCTCCGCCGGTCCCTGCTGCTACGAGGTGGATCAACCGGTGCTCGATCAGCTGCGCGACGGGTTCTCCGAATGGCAACAGGTGATCCGGGATCGACGGGGGGCGAAGGCCAAATTGGATCTTCGACATTTGATCCGTCGGCAAGCGCTCCTGCGGGGGGTGGCGCCCGATCGGGTCACGTCCGTGAACCTGTGTACGATTTGCCATGGCGACTTGTTCTATTCCTATCGCCGTGAAGGTCGCGTGCAGGGCACGATGGTCAGCGGCATTGCCTTAGTGCCGTCATCATCAATCTGAGCTGCGCATCGGCGGCTCTGACAATTCCGTACGGCTTCCGGTAGAATACCGAGGCCGGCATGTCGTTGCACGGTACGGCCAGGTCGTGAACCATTCAATCGCGGGAGATTCGCTCGGCGATCGTGTTCGCGCTGTGCTGCAGCGAATCGCGGAGGCGGCCCGGCGAAGCGGGCGGAGTCCCGAGCGTGTCAGATTGATCGCCGCGACGAAGACGGTCCCGATCGAGCGCATCCGGGAAGGGATAGCCGCGGGGATCGGCATATGCGGAGAGAGCCGTCTACAGGAGGCCCTGCCGAAGATCGATGCCCTTGGGCTGGAGCAACTCCGATGGCATTTCATCGGTCGTCTCCAGCGGCGCAAGGTCCGGCACGTTGTGGGCGTCTTCGAAATGATTCATTCCGTGGACAGCCTCGAGCTTGCCAGGGAAATCGACCGGCGGGCCGGTGAGGCCGGACTCCGGCAAGAGGTGTTGTTGGAGGTGAACATCGGCGCAGAGTCGACGAAAGGCGGGATCGTTCCCGAGGAACTCGAATCGCTGCTGCCGGACCTCGCGAGGTTGTCTTCGATTCACGTGAAAGGCTTGATGGCAATTCCTCCGTTGGCCGACGATCCTGAGGCAGCGCGTCCGTATTTTCGCCGTCTTCACGAGTTGACTCAAAAGCTGTCAACGATCTCCTTGCCGAACATCTCCTTGACGGAGTTGTCGATGGGCATGTCCGGGGATTATGAAGTGGCCGTGGAGGAGGGGGCGACCATGGTACGCGTCGGCACGGCGATTTTTGGAGCCAGGCATGGATAGCGCACGAATCGGCCGGAAGATTGTGTTCCTCGGCGGCGGGCAAATGGCCGAGGCCTTGATCGGCGGACTGCTGTCGGGAGGGGCGTGCGAGCCGGAGAGCCTGCGAGCTGCCGACCCGCTGCAGGCTCGGCGTGATCTGCTCAAACAGCGGTTCGGTATTCAGACCGGAAGCGACAACAGACACGCGGTTGCCTGGGCCGATGTCATCGTGTTGGCCGTGAAACCGCAGATGATGGCCGGCGTGCTCGAGGATGTGGGGCCCGGATTGGCAGACCGGTTGGTGATCTCCATTGCGGCCGGTATCCCGATTCAGAGCATCGCCGAGCGTGTGGCGCCGACGGCCCGCCTCATCCGGGCCATGCCCAACACGCCGGCCATCGTCCGGGAAGGCATGACGGCGCTCGCCTTCGGTTCCGGTGTGACGGAAGCCGACGTAGCCGTAGCCCGCTCCCTGTTCGAATGCGTCGGCCGGGTGGCGCCGGTCGAGGAGCGATTGATGGACGCGGTCACGGGACTCAGCGGGAGCGGCCCCGCGTACGTGTTTTTGGCCATCGAGGCCTTGGCCGACGGAGGCGTGAAGATGGGCTTGCCTCGGACGATCGCCGACCTGCTGGCTGCACAAACCGTGTTCGGTGCGGCGCGATTGGTGTTGCAAACGGCGGAGCATCCAGCGAAGCTGAAGGACCGAGTGGCCTCCCCCGGCGGCACGACGATCGCGGGGTTGCATGTCCTTGAGCAGGGCGGGCTGCGCGCGGCGTTGATGGCCGCGGTGGAAGCGGCCACACTGCGGTCGCGGGACTTGGGGCGCTGATGTTTGTCGCCGCGAATATCCTGGAAGGGCTCGCTCGCGTCACCGATTGGCTGCTTACGCTCTACATGTATGTGATCATCGCGCGCGCGTTAATCTCGTGGGTGAATCCGGACCCCTGGAATCCGATCGTCCAATTCTTGGAACGGGCGACGGAGCCGGTGCTCGGGCCGATCCGCCGTCAGCTGGGCTGGCGCATGGGGATCGACTTGTCGCCGATCATCGCCATTCTGATCATCGTGTTTCTGCAGTATGCGTTGGTTCAGTCGTTGTTTGAGATGGCCAGGCGGATGCACACTGAATCCTATTGAGAGGTGGTCCCATGAAAATCACTCCTCTGGACATTCAACAGATGGTGTTCCGTACCAAGTTCCGCGGGTACGATCGCGAGGAGGTCAATCGTTTCCTGGAGGAGCTGGCGCAGACCGTCGAGGCGCTGAACCGAGAGAACGCGGTGCTGCGCGAGAAGGTCGCCTTCACCGAACAACAGCTGGCCGACCTCAAGCGAACCGAATCCACGCTGTCCAACACGTTGGTGTCCGCGCAGACGCTGGCGGACGAGGTCAAGCGGGCCGCTCAGCGTGATTCCGAGCTCATCGTCCGGGAGGCGGAACTGAAAGCCGGCGAGCTTATCCGGCAGGCGAGAGTGGAGCTTGCCGAAACGCAGCGTGACCTGAGCCTGCTTCAAAAGCAACGGCTCCTCATGGTGGAACGGCTGCGCGCGTCGATCAGGACGTTTGAGCGGATGCTTGAGATCGAAGAGGCGGAGGCCTATCAAGAGAGCGCGCCGGCTCCCGAAGAGAAGCTGGAGGGGGAATCGAGCCCCGCGCGCTGAGATCTGAACCTTCCTTTCGTTCGTTCATGAATCGGGCCGATCCTATCCACGCTGCCATGCAGGCGGCCGTCGCGGAGGGGGTGTTCCCCGGGGCGGTGCTCGCCGTGCGGCTCAAAGGGGAGATGCTGCATTGTGTGGCGGTGGGCCGCCTTTCTTCCGACCCTCCCGGCGGCCCCGTGAGCGTGCGCACTGTGTACGACCTTGCTTCCCTCACCAAACCTTTGGCGACGGCGACCGCCCTACTCCTTCTTGTCGACGGCGGCAAAGTGGCGGTGGAGACGAGAGTGGGAGACATCCTCACGGAGTTGAACGATTGCGCCATCGGAAGCGCTACCGTCCAAAGTCTCTTAAGCCACAGTTCCGGACTGCCCGGGTGGCGGGCGTATTATGAAAAGATGAGGGAGCCGACATCGGATCACACCGCGGAGGACAAACGGAGTTGGGCGCAGCGGCAAGTGATGGAGTTGATCAGGACGGAGGCGTTGTTGTACGAACCCGGCACGCGGAGTCTGTACAGCGATGTGGGTTTCATGTTGCTCGGTTTCATTGTGGAGCGGACATCGGGGTCCCCGCTGGATCGATTCTGCCTGAATGCAATCTATCGTCCACTCGATGCCAAACCGCTCGGCTTTCTCCCGCTGCATACCACGCGGGCATTCTGGGACGATTCAGCGATCGCGCCGACGGAACTCGATCTGAGACGAGGCCGGCTGTTGCGGGGCGAAGTGCATGACGACAATGCGGGAGCCTTAGGAGGCGTCGCAGGGCATGCAGGCCTGTTTGGAACGGCCGCCGCCGTCTTGACTGTCTCGGGAGCCTGGCTTCGGGCATATCGGGGAAAGCCGTCCCCTCTTGCCGGGGAGTTGGTCCGCAGGTTTGTAACGCGGCAGGGTGTGCCGGAATCCAGCTGGGCTCTTGGTTGGGATACGCCCTCGACACCCTCGTCGTCAGGGCGGTATTTTTCCGACCGGTCGTTTGGACATCTGGGTTATACGGGAACGTCGTTGTGGATCGATCCGGTCGAAGAACTGGAGGTGGTGTTGCTGTCGAACCGGGTTCACCCGACGAGGAGAAACGAAAAGATCAAGGAATTCCGGCCGCTGATCCATGATCTGCTGTACCGGGAATGCGTAGGCGGGCGCTAGGTGTTATCGGGGTATTCAATCCAGGTTTCCTTCTCCGCAAGGTAGCGGTTGCCCTTGAAGTTCGGCCTGGTTCTCATGCGGCGGAAGCCGAGCGCCTGCAGCTTGTCCACCAACTCTTTGACCGCCGCTGCGATGGTGGGATGCGACGAGCTCTCGACCGTGAAGGCTTCGTACGTGACTTTGGCAGCGTACCCGGTTGCCGTGCGGTTGACGAGAACGGCTCGGTTGAAATACCGATCGCTGGGGTCGACCCCTTCGATCTGATGCTTCTCCACCAAGCCTTCTTTCTTGAACAGCAGCGGAAGAACGCTCATTGAAACCTCCGTAAAGCGACGCAGGACAGCCGGCGCGTGTCGATTATAGAAGCCGGTTTCGCCGAGTGCAACCCTCGTTGACAACCCTCCACCTGCTCTCTATGATCCCGTCGCGCTGCCTGGCTGAGCGGCTCCATCGTGGGCGGCGTATCAGCCTGAGCCGCTCTCGACCGCGCCGATGATCCATGAATATCCCCAATAGCCTGACGATTCTGCGGATCCTGCTGATCCCGGTTTATGTGGGCTTCCTTGTGTATGAACGGTACGATCAGGCGTTGTGGGTGTTGCTGCTTGCCGGCGTCACCGATGCGCTGGACGGGACCATTGCGCGCGTGGCGAATCAACGGACCCGTTTGGGGGCCGTGCTCGATCCGCTGGCCGACAAACTCCTCCTGACGTCCGGGTTCATCGCGTTGTCGACTTTGCACCTCATCCCCTCGTGGATTGCCATCTTGGTCGTCAGCCGCGATCTAATCCTCATGCTTGGAACGGTGATGGCCCATCTGACCGAGTCGCCGGTGGACATCAGCCCGACTATTCTGGGAAAAGGCACTACACTGTCCCAATTAGCATATATCCTCTTGGTCGTCTTTCTGTCGTCCCGCCACGTCGATCTCTCCGTTATTGAGCCGGTGCTGTACGCCATGGTTACGCTCACTCTAGTGTCGGGATTCCACTACCTGTATCGAGGTTATCGGCACGCCAACGCCGGCGGGTGACATTGAAGTGCTTGTCGAGAACCGCCTGCGTGCGTATTGTCGATTTGTTTGACAGGTTTTCACCCCCTCAGTAGACTCGCTCTAGTCATTCTCCTGGATTCCCAAGCAGCACGCGCGGGATCACGCAAACCCGGCAGGAACCTTCCATGGCTACCTTCGCATACGTCGGTCGCAACCGATCCGGATTGGTGAAGAAAGGCGAGTTGGTCGCCAAGTCACGCGACGAGGCCGTCGAACAGCTTCGCAAACAGAGCGTTGTGGTCACCAGCCTGGAAGAAAAAGCCGGCGGCAAAGGCTTCAATCTCAGTTTCGGCAGTGGGATCACAGACAAGGATTTGGTCGTGTTCACCAGGCAGTTCGGCACGATGATCAATGCCGGCCTCCCGTTGATCCAATGTTTGGAAATTCTTTCGACGCAATCAGAGAATAAGGTGCTGCGCGAGGCCCTAGCGGATATCAAGGTGAACGTGGAAAGCGGTTCGACATTCTCGGATGCCTTGAAAAAACACCCAAGGATATTTGACGAGCTGTACGTCAACATGATTCACGCCGGAGAGGTCGGCGGGCTTCTCGACACGATTCTGACCCGCTTGGCCAAGCACATCGAGAAAGCGATGAAACTGAAGGGGCAGATCAAGTCTGCCATGGTCTATCCGGCGGCCATTATGGGAGTGGCGGTCATTGTCATCACGGTGCTGATGATCTGGGTCATCCCGATATTCGCCAAAATGTTTGCCGAGATGTCGGGCGGCAAAGTAGGTCTGCCGGGACCTACGCAGCTCGTCATCGATACCAGCAACTTTTTTCAGGCGTACTTTATTTATATCGGCCTCGGGCTGGTGGGTCTAGTCGTCGGAATCAAGAAGTACTATCGGACTCCTAAAGGAAAGTACAACATCGACAAATTTTTGTTGAAAGTTCCCATTTGCGGCGACTTGATTCGCAAGGCCTCTGTGGCGAAGTTTACCCGTACGCTCGGGACCCTGATTACAAGCGGGGTCCCGCTGTTGGAAGGGCTGTCAATCTGCGCCAAGACATCGGGAAACAAGATTATCGAAGAGGCGCTTATGAACGCGCGCATCAGTATCAGCGGCGGCAAAACAATTTCCGAACCCCTTGCGAAGAGCGAAACGTTCCCCAAAATGGTGACCCACATGATCGCGGTCGGAGAATCGACCGGAGCCCTCGATGCCATGCTCGGCAAAATTGCGGACTTTTATGAAGATGAGGTGGATCAGGCGGTCGCCTCGCTGACCTCGCTCTTGGAGCCCATGATGATGGTTTTTCTCGGTACCATCATCGGCTTCATCGTCATCGCCATGTACTTGCCGATCTTCACCATGGCGTCGGCGATTGGATAGCAACCATGACTACGGTCATCTTATCGCGCTTCCATTCAAATCTTGGCTTCCAATAGTGGTTGCCGGGCCTCATGAATGAGCTCAAAACTCGGCTCCATTGGCTCATGGGGCTTCGGGTGCTGCTCGTCACGCTGTTGCTCGGACTCTCCCTGACCTTTCAGGTGACCAAAGGCGAGCGAGTCGAGACGTTTTACGCCCTCATCGTCCTTACCTACGCCATCACCATTCCTTATGTGCTGCTTCTGCGGTACCTGCGGACCGCGCACGCATTGACGGTCTTCGCCTGGTTTCAAGTCGGAATGGATTTCCTGCTCGAGACGGTGTTGATCGCCCGAACGGGAGGAATCGAGAGCCCGTTCGCGGTCTTGTACGTGATCACGGTCACCGTGGCCAGTCTGGTGCCGCGCCGCCGCGTCGGGCTCCTCACAGCCAGCCTGTGCATCATCCTGTTCGGCCTTCTCACCAACGTGCAGCACTACGGACTGGTTGAGCAATGGGGCTGGTTGCCTCGAAGCCGGCTCAGCGCGCCGGAAACGCTGCAAACATTCGGGGTGTATGGTCTGGCCTTTCTCGTCGTCGGGTTTTTGAGCGGAGCCCTCGCCGATCAACTCCGGAAGGCCGACGAATCGTTGAAGGAAAAGGAGCAAGGGCTGACGAGGCTCCAGGCCTTCCACGAGAATATCGTGCAAAGCATCAGCAGCGGAGTCTTCACGACCGATGCCGGAGGCCGCATCACTTCCTTAAACCCCGCTGCGCAAGAGGTGACGGGATACTCGCTCGATCAGGTCAGGGGCAGGCTCTGGCGCGACGTGTTCAACTGGCATCCGAATCACGAGTCGGACGAGCAGGCTCTCGCGGCCTTCACGGCCACGATGCGCTCCGAGGTGGAGTGCAAGAGGGCGGACGGAAGCCGGCTGATCCTCGGAATGACCTTATCGCCGTTGCACGAGCAGGGCACCCGGACGGGGTTGGTCGGCGTTTTCAAGGATCTCACCCAGATTCGCGATATGGAAGAGGAGATGCGCAGAAAGGAATGGCTCGCGACGTTGGGGGAGATGTCGGCCGGGATGGCGCATGAGATCCGCAACCCGCTCGGCGCGCTCGCCGGCGCGATGCAGATGTTGCGAAAGGACGTGGCGTCGGACGACACGAGCCAGCGGCTCATGGACATCGCCATTCGTGAGGCGCGGCGGCTCGATACGATCATCACCGAATTTCTTCTCTACGCGCGGCCGCCGGCGCTTAATGTCGCCGAGTGCGACCTTAACAAAATACTTGCCGAGACGCTGGATCTGGTACAACATGAAGCTCGCACACGAACCAACATCAAGATTGTCACCGGGCTTGCGACGGGGACGTTGGCAGCGCAGGTGGATGCCGATCAACTGAAGCAGGTGTTCTGGAATCTCGCAACCAACGCGTTCGATGCCATGCCGGCCGGAGGACAACTCACGATCTCGACCGGCGCCCGCCAAGTCGATGCCGTCGGCCGAAAAGGCGAGGTGGTGGAAATCACATTCCAAGACACGGGGGAAGGCATTCCACGAGAAAACCTCACCAAGATTTTTCTTCCCTTCTTCACCACGAAGAAAGAGGGATCGGGGTTGGGCCTGGCCGCTGTTCACCGCATCGTCGATCTGCACGATGGATGGATCAAAGTAGAAAGCCAGGTTCAGAAAGGATCCAGATTTGTCGTGTGTCTGCCTCGCTCGGCCGAGAGCGGTGTGAGGCTGTGGCACGAGGGTAGGGAGCCGTGGAAAAGATCTTAGTCGTCGACGACGAACAAAGTATGCGGGAAGTGCTGAGCATCATGCTCAAGCGCGCGGGGTATTCCGTCACGAACGCTTCGGACGGCGAGGAGGCGATCGCGTGTCTTGGGAAAGAAATCTTCGACCTGGTCATCACGGATCTCCGCATGCCGAGGGCCGGGGGTCTGGATGTCTTGAAAGCCGTCAAAGCCTCGTCCCCGGAAACCGTCGTGCTGGTGATTACCGCCTTCGCCTCGGCCGATTCCGCGGTGGAGGCGATGAAGCAGGGCGCCTACGACTACCTGACCAAGCCTTTTCAGGTGGACGAAGTGCAGCTGATCATCCGCAACGCGTTGGAGAAGCGGCGGCTGTCCACGGAAAACATGCTGCTCAAGCGCGAGATGGCCAGCCAATCCTCGTTTGCCCAGATCGTGGGACAAAGCGAGGCGATGGAAAAGATTTTCGACGTGGTCCGCAAGGTGGCCGATTCCAAGAGCAACGTGTTGATTTGCGGCGAGAGCGGTACCGGCAAGGAATTGGTGGCCCGCGCGATCCATTACAACAGCGCGCGGAGCCCGATGCCGTTCGTGACGGTCAATTGCAGCGCGGTGCCGGAAACCCTCTTGGAGAGCGAGCTGTTCGGCCATATGAAAGGATCCTTCACCGGGGCCGTCGCCAACAAAGCCGGGCTGTTCGAGGTGGCGAACGGGGGTACCATTTTTTTGGACGAGATCGGAGACACGACGCCGGCGATCCAGGTCAAGTTGCTTCGTGTCATTCAGGAGCGCGAGTTCCGGCGGGTCGGTGGAACGCAGGACGTGAAGGTGGACGTGCGGATCATCGCGGCCACCAACCGCGACTTGGAAAAAGCCGTGGCCGAAGGAGCGTTCCGCGAAGATCTCTACTATCGGCTCGACGTCATTCCGATCAGGCTCCCGCCGCTGCGCCTGCGGACGGGGGACATTCCGTTGCTGGTGAAGCATTTCCTCGACAAGTTTGCCAAGGAGAGCGGAAAGCCGGCGCCGGTGCTGACGCCGGAGGCCGTGCATGTGTTGCTGGCCCATGAGTGGCGCGGCAATGTTCGGGAATTGGAAAATCTGATCGAGCGGGTCGTCGCCTTTTCCAACAACGGCACTCCCGTGACCGACGGAGACGTGCGAGGCTGGCTGCACAAGCCCGTCGCCACTCAACAGGCGGTTCCCGCCGACTTGCCGGAAGACGGGCTCGATCTCGAAGTGATGATCAATGGGATCGAAAAAGATCTCTTGTTGAAAGCGTTGGAGCGGACGAAATGGGTGAAGAAAAAAGCGGCGCGGTTGCTCCGACTGAATACGCGCTCCTTCCGCTATCGATTGGAGAAATACGCGATCAAGGGCGGTCGTGATTAAATCCTCTTGGTCCGACAGTTCTTCCGTCACGGTTCTTGCTCCCGCCAAGATTAATCTCATTCTGCGAGTGCTGGATCGCCGATCCGACGGCTATCACAACCTGTGGTCGTTGATGCAGACCGTTGCGTTGGAAGACGAGATTCGAATCTCCCCGCAGACGGTCTCCGGGGACATCCGCCTTCGGTGCAACGTCGCCGGTTTGGCGACGGACCGCAGCAATCTGGTGTATCGGGCTGCGGCGGCGGTCTTGGATCGCGCGGGTTCGGGCCCGGGTCTCGACATCGACCTGGTTAAACGGATTCCTATGGGAGCCGGCCTGGGGGGCGGCAGCAGTGACGCGGCGGCGACGATCCGTGCGTTAAACCAAGCCCTGTGTCTAGGCTGGTCGGCAGAGACCATGAGCGAGGTCGGGCAGGCATTGGGCAGCGACGTCCCCTTTTTCTTTTATGCGCCCAGCGGCTGCGTGTGGGGCCGCGGTGAATTGGTCAAACCGATTCGCCTGCAGGGAAGTCGATGGATCGTGCTCGTCAACCCGGGATTTCCGGTTGAGACTCGATGGGCATATCAGCAACTCACCTCAACGCGAGCCGAGGTGCGTCCTTTGTCGCCCGCTATCCGGGACATCGAGCAGGAGTCAGCACTGGACTGGAGCCGGGCGACCGCGCTCGCGGAAAACGATTTCGAAGAGGCCGTTTTCGCGGCCTATCCTCTCCTGCGCCGAATCAAACAGGACTTGCTGGCTCAAGGAGCGGAGACCGCGCTGCTGTCGGGCAGCGGAGCGACGGTTTTTGGGGTCTTTACAGAGGAAGCGACTGCGCGGCGCGCGAAGGCAATACTGAAAGCGGATCGCCGATTCACAGTCTTTGCCGCTCCGACGTGCTCGGGTCCTCTGGTCGTCGCATCGGCAACTGCCGTCGAGTCTCCGCTCGGTTGACAAGCGGCCGGCCTTTCCGATAAATTCGATGCCCTTGGTTGGCTTCCTCAGCGTCGCATAGCGAAAGAGGTTGGCGGGACAGGCAGCGATTCCCGCCGGTGCCCACCGTATATCAGAGAACCACCCGAATTCCGGTCGTTTCGAAGACCCTCAGGACGGACCGAGGAGTTCAATGAGCAGGGAACTGAAGCTCTTCTCCGGCAACGCCAATCCTGCGCTTGCCACGGAGATTTGCGGCTATTTGGGCATCAAGCTCGGCGAGGCCACCGTGTCTTCCTTCAGCGACGGTGAAATTCGCGTGAAGGTCGAAGAGAATGTCCGCGGGGCGGACGTCTTCGTCGTGCAGTCCTGTTGCCAGCCGGTCAACGATTCCCTGATGGAGTTGCTCATCATCATCGACGCGCTGAAGCGGTCGTCGGCAAACCGCATCACCGCGGTGATTCCCTATTTCGGCTATGCCCGCCAGGATCGTAAGGATCAGCCGCGCGTGCCCATCTCGGCGAAGCTGGTCGCCGATTTGATCACCACGGCCGGCGCCGATCGGGTGCTGACGATGGATCTGCATGCGGGCCAGATACAGGGCTTTTTCAACATTCCTGTCGACCACCTGTACGCGTTGCCGGTTCTGTTGGACTACATCACGAAGCGAAAGATCACCGATCTCGTCGTCGTGTCTCCCGACGCCGGCGGTGTGGAGCGGGCGCGCGCGTTTGCCAAGCGGCTTCAGGCCAATTTGGCGATCATCGACAAGCGGCGCGAAGGGCCGAACCAAACCCAGATCATGAACATCATCGGCGACGTGGACGGCAAGAGCGCGCTGTTGTTGGACGACATGATCGATACGGCCGGCACGATCGTGCAGGGCGCGCAGGCTTGCATCGACAAAGGGGCGCGCGAGGTCTGGGCCGCCTGTACGCATGCGGTTCTGTCGGGCCCGGCACTGGAACGAATGCAAAAATCCTGTTTGAATCAGGTGGTCATCACGAATACGATTCCCATGCGCGGGAAAGATCAGGCTTGTCCCAAGCTGCATCAATTGTCGGTCGCCCCGTTGCTGGGGGAGGCGATCAGGCGGATTCACGAGGACGAGTCGGTCAGTTCCTTGTTTGTGCCATAAAGCGAGACGCGGGGACGAAGGAGACGAACATGAAATTCGAGTTGTCAGTTACAGTACGCGAGCGGGCGGGTAAAGGCGTGGCGCGTCAGCTCAGACGGAACGGAAAAGTGCCGGCCGTGCTCTATGGACAGGGCGAGTGTGTTCTGCTCACCATGAATCCGGACGATCTCGTCAAGATTCTCAAGTCACATGCCGGCACCACGGCGCTGATCGCTCTGACGATCGACGGCGTCAAGGCCAAGGTCAAACGGACAGCGCTGCTTCGGGACTACCAGGTGGATCCGGTGACCGGCGAAGTCCTGCACGCGGACCTGTTCGAAGTCTCGATGGACAAGCCTATTCGCGTGAAAGTCCCCGTGCACGTGATCGGCGGCGTTCCGGCCGGCGTGAAAGAGGGCGGCGTCCTTCATCACAACTTGCGCGAGTTGCACGTCGAATGTCTTCCCTCGGCGCTGCCCGATTTCATCGAGGTTGATGCGTCCGGGTTGAATATCAACCAGGGCATTCACGTGCGCGAGGTTGCCAAGCGGGAGGGTGTTCGTTACCTCGACGAGGCGGACCAAATGGTCGTCAGCGTGGCGGCGCCGATGTCCGAGGCTAAACTCGAAGCATTGCTCACGGCCGGTGCTGGCGCCCCTGCTCCGGGCGAACCGGAAGTGATTGCCAAGGGGAAGGAAGCGGGGCCCGAGGGTGCGGCTGGGGCAGCTCCGGCGGCTGAGACCAAGGAAGTCCCCAAGGCTGAAAAGAAGGAACCTGAAAAGAAGAAGTAGCGGTGCGTCTCATCGTTGGACTGGGCAATCCCGGTACCGCCTACGCCCAGACGCGCCACAACGTCGGCATGTGGGCCGTCGAGCGGGCCGCTGCTCGATGGTCCATCCGGCTCGCCGCCCGCGGCACGAGTCGGCGAGGGAGCGGACGACTGGGGTCCGAGCCGATCGAGCTGGTCGGCGCTCTCGACTGGATGAACGTCAGTGGCCCCCCGCTGAAGGCAATCCTCCGCGAACTCGACCTCGCCCCTGAACACCTCGTCGTCATTCATGATGATCTGGATCTGGAGCCGGGCCGGCTGCGGATCAAGCAGGCCGGCGGCCACGGCGGCCACAACGGCATCAAGTCGATCATCGACGCGATCGGGACGCCGCAATTCGTGCGACTGAAGATCGGCATCGGGCGCCCCGCGTCGGGGCAGGACAGCGCCGACTATGTGCTGGAGCCCTTTACGAAAGACGAACGAGACGTCCTGGAACCCTGCCTCGATCGTGCCGTCGACGCCCTCGAATGCCTGATCGCCCGCGGTACCGCGGTGGCGATGAATCAGTTCAACGTACGGGAACAAAAAGACCATGATGAGTGATGAGCTCATGACATTAACTAAGCATCCAGAACTTCGAATTCAGGACTGCTGAACGCTATGGCTCTCTGTTGCGGCATGATCGGGTTGCCGAACGTCGGGAAAACGACGGTCTTCAACGCTCTCACAGGAGGGGGGGCGTTGGCGGCGAACTATCCTTTTGCCACCGTCGATCCCAATACCGGGATCGCGTTGGTCCCTGATCCCCGTCTGCTCGTCCTGACGGACATCTTCAAGTCAAAGAAGACCACGTACAGCACACTGGAAGTCCGCGACATCGCCGGCCTGGTGGAAGGGGCGAGCAAAGGGGAAGGGTTGGGCAACCAATTTCTCGGGCACATCCGGGAAGTCGATGCGTTGCTCCACGTCGTGCGATGCTTTCAAGGCGGGGACGTCGTGCACGTAAGCGGCAGTGTGGATCCGATCCGGGACATCGGGGTGATCGAAACGGAATTGATGCTGTCGGACCTGGAAACACTGCAGCGGCGTACACAAAAAACAGAGAAAAAAGTCCGGGCCGGCGACAAGAAAGCCGGCGCCGAACTGGCGTTTCTCCAACGGCTGACGGATCTCTTGGACAAAGGTGAATGGCTGGGAAACCTGGTCTACAGCCCAGAGGAACGGGTGATGCTGCAGGAATGCCAACTGCTCGCGGCCAAGCCGGTCCTCTTCGTGGCCAATGTGGCGGAAGGGCAAGGGATAGACGATTCCATGGTGAAGACCGTGCGGGACTTTGCGGAGAAGCGAGGCGCGAGGGTCGTCACCATTTGCGGGCAACTCGAAGCGGAACTGGCCTCCTTGCCGGAAGCCGAACGTGCCGACTTCCTCAGGGAAATGGGGCTCAGCGAATCCGGTCTCATCCGGTTGACGCGAGAGGCCTACAAGCTTTTGGATCTCATCACTTTTTTTACGGCAGGTGAAACGGAATCCCGCGCCTGGCCCATTCCGAGGGGCACCAAGGCGCCACAAGCAGCGGGGAAAATCCACTCCGATATGGAGCGAGGGTTCATCCGCGCCGAGGTCTATCACTACGACGACTTGTTGGCCTGCGGATCGGAAGCGAAGGTGAAGGAAAAAGGGCTGTTCCGGCTGGAAGGCAAAGACTACGTGATCCAAGAAGCCGATATTGTCTATTTCCGTTTCAATGTCTAGCAGGCTGCTGTGAAAACGAGCCTTCCCTTACCGTCATACATAAATTTCGTTCAATTGCCGGAATGCCGAGCTCAACTCAAACGGAGTCTATTTTCACGCTCAACTTGAGCAGAGAGTGGCAATAGGTTTGACGCTCGAATGTCGGCTTTGAGTGTTGCCTGCATGTGGGCAAGGGCTGCCTCGTTCGCGCTGGGATCGAGCGAGACGGTGCAGTCGGCTGGGACGCAAACCTCAAACTCGCGCATGTACGCGTCCGCGGCGGTGTAGAGGACGCAATTGTTCCCGGCCACGCCGGTCAGGATCAGGCGTCGGGCACCGAGGAAGCTCAAGAGCAGCTCCAGCGGCGTCGCGAAAAAGCCGGAGTGCTTCGGTTTGAGGACGAAATAGTCGTCCTCGCCGGGGCTGAGCAACTCGGCGATCCGTCTGCCGCGACAGTGCTCTTCCAGGCAGCGCGCCACCAGTCTTCTGAAATCGGATTGCCACTTCCCAAAATTGTCGTTCACGTAGATGACCGGCAGGCGCGCCTGGTTCATCCGCCGCTTGAGCTTCGCGATGCGCTCCGCCGCTTGCTCGACGGCAGGAAATAGAGCCTGCGCCCTGTCGAAGGCAAATTCATTCATCATGTCGATGATCAGCAGACAGCTGTTGTGTGCTTCTGGAGCGAGGCCTTCGGGGTGGAGCGACGTCGGCATGCCGGCTGGCTTAAGCGGCCGAGGCGAGAAGATGCCGCCTGACCTGCTGCAGGTCCTCGACGAAACGCCGGTACTCGTGCTCTTGCTGTTCCGGCTCTGGAAGACGGTACACGGCCGAGGGGTGGATGGTGACGAACACATCGGACGCGAGCGAGCTCTCTACCGCCCGGCCCCTGAGTTCGTGCAAGCGAACAACCCTGCCGAACACCGATCGGGCGGCCGTGGCGCCCAGGCAGACGACGATGCAAGGCTGAATCATTTGGAGCTCGGCCTCGAGCCACGGGCGGCAGGCGGCAATCTCTGCAGCCGAGGGTTTCTTATGCCTGCGGCGTTTGCCGTGCGGCTCCCATTTGAAATGCTTCACGGCGTTCGTGATGTAGACGTCGTCCCGCGGAATGCCGGCTTCGACGAGCGCTTTGTCCAGCAGTCTTCCGGCCGGTCCGACAAAGGGATGGCCCGTTTTGTCTTCCTGATCGCCCGGCTGCTCCCCGACGAACACGATCTTGGCATGGTGCGCGCCCTCCCCGAACACGGTTTGAGTCGCACGCTGGTAGAGATCGCACCCGGTGCAAGACTCGGCGGCCTGGTGCAGCGCGGGCCACGTCAGGTGAGCGGGAAGGAATTGGGCGGCGGATCGGGTAAGGCGTCGCATATATCACCATACCATGGGCGGTCCTGCCCGTGTGCAGGGTCCGTTGGCTCCGGTTCGAGCAGCCGCAAATCAGTCACCGTCAATGTCGCGACGCCGAATTGTTCCTCCACGAGACCACGCACGACATAGGGACGGTCGGGCGACAAGAGTTGATGGCAGCGGCGGTAGACGTCGGGGAAGAGCGTGGCGTCATACAGCGCCGTTACATCCTCGAGCGTGACGAATTCCATTGCCAGCCCGTCCTTGGTTTCCACCGGCTTTTCCGTCACCAACCAGCCGACCATCGTGATGTGCCGGCCGATGAAACCGGACATCCTCGTCGCCGGCACGGGCTTGAGTCGTGCGATCTGCCGCTCGTACAGTGCCAGGGGATGGCGACTGGCGAGAAAGCCGAACGACTCGAACTCGTGCGCCAACTTGTGCGCGGGAGCGTACTCATCCGGAATCGGCAAGGGACCTGTGTCGGAACGGCGGCCCGCATACAGCCGCCACAGTAAGCCGGGCCTTGTGAGCTCTCCTGCCAGGGAATCGCAGCAGCCGGCGCGAATCAGCGCCCGGGCTTGCGTCGGCTCAGGTTCCACGCGATCCAGAAACTCCCGAAACGATCGGTAGGGGCCGGCTTTCGCCCGTTCTGCCACGATCCGCGCGCCGAGGTCTTTTGTGAGCGTCTTCACCTGCATCAATCCCGTGCGGAGCCGATCTCCCTCGCCGCGATAGGCCCAGTCGCTCGCGTTCACGTCCGGGGGGAGAATCGCGAGCCCCATCCGCCGTGCCTCCGAGAGATACGCGAAGGTCGAATAGAAACCGCCTTGATTGCTGATCACGGCCGCCATGAATTCCGCCGGGTAATGGGCCCGCAGGTAGGCGGATTTGAACGACACCTGCGCGTAGCTGGCCGAATGGGGCTTGCAGAAACTGTAGCCCGCGAAGCTCATGATCATGGTCCAAATTTTCCGGATGTTGTCCGGTGACACGCCGTTCCGCGCCGCTCCCCGGCAAAATTGCTCGTAATAATCCCGGAGCTGCCGCTCCTTGTGCTTCTTGCTGATGACTTTCCGGAGCTGATCCGCGTCTTCCACGGAAAAGTCGGCGAGCGCCATCGCCACTTTCGTCACGTCCTCCTGATACACCATGATGCCGTGTGTTTCTTCGAGAATGCGTTCCATGCGAGGGTGCAGCGGCGTGTGAGGCTCGCCGTGCGCCCGCCGGATGAAATCATTCACGAACGTAATGGCGGCGGGACGGACGAGCGAGGAGACCATGACGAGATACTCGAAGACGTCGGCCTGCGCGCGCCGGTCCTCCGGCATGCCGCCCCAAAGTTTTTTCAGCAGAAGCCTCGTCGCGGGCGATTCGACGTAGAAACAGCCGATCGTGTCGCCGCGCCGGATCACATCCTGCGTGGCGGCATCGTCCAGCGGATCCCACGTTTCATAATCGATCTCCCGGCCGGTGTGCCGGGCGACGGCGGCCAAGGCATCCCGGATCACGGCGAGCGACCGGTTGCCCAACAGGTCGATCTTGACGAGGCCCGCCTCTTCCGTCTGGTCCTTCTCCCACTGGATGACCGGCAAGCCTTTCGCCGTGAACTCGACCGGGACGTACCGCCGGATCTCGTCCGGCACGATCACGACGCCGCCGCAATGCATCGAGAGATGGCGAAAATGGTTCTGCGCCCGGAGGGCCAGGCGGAGAATCTCGGGCCAGGGCGCTCTCAATCGAAGCGATCGCGAGAGGCGGTCGAGCCATTGCTCGGCGGTCGGGGGGGCGGTGAATCCCAGCATGTCTTTCCGACGCATGATGCGCGACGACATCGTGCCGATTTCCGCGGCCGGCAGGCCATAGACCTTCGCCGTTTCACGGATGGCCGCGCGAAAGCCGAGACTGTTCTGGTTCGCCACCATCGCCGCCTGCGTGCCGCCGTAGCGCTCGAACACCCAGTCGAGAATCGGATCGCGCTCGTCCCAGGGAAAATCGATGTCGATGTCCGGGGGATCTTTCCGGCCGGGATTGAGAAAGCGTTCGAAGAACAAATGATGTTTCATCGGGTCCACGTGGGTGATCTTCAACGCATAGGACACGATCGAAGCGGCGACCGAGCCGCGGCCGCACGTGCGCGGCGCCTGGCGGACGATTTCCTCCACCACGAGAAAGTAATGGGCGAAACTCTTCTGGCGAATAACGGTCAGCTCCTTTTCGATCCGCTCGCGGATCTTCGGCGAGAGCACGCCGTAACGTTGGCGCGCTCCGTCGTAGGTTTTGGTCTTGAGCAGGGTGAAGGCCTCCTCGTCCGACAATCGGCGGAAGGCGGGGAAAATCGTGTCCCGAAAGCTCCAGTCGGTGCGGCAGGCCTCGGCGATGCGGAGAGTATTCTCCAACGCCTCGGGCACATGAGGCAGATGCGCGGCCATGAAGGCGGGAGGCATGAGCCATTGGCCGGGATCGCAACAGGCCTGTGCCGACAGCCGCGAGAGCGTCGTGTTGAGCGCAATTGCGCGCAGCAGGCGATGGGTCGCAAAATCACTCCGCGTCCTGAAATACACCCGATTGGTGGCGACGGGCGGCAGGCCGGTGCGGCGACTGAGCAGCAGGGCATCATGCATCGCAGGCCCCGGCGTCAGCTCGACGTAGAGGTCCTGCGTCGATACGCGGCACCAGGCAGACAAGGCGCGCTCGTCGTCGGTGAAGAGAATGAGCCCGTGGCGATAACGGGCGACGGCCGCGATGAAGTCGAACGAGGCCTCGCAATGCCGTTCAGACAAAAGGCGGCAGAGGTTCGCGTAGCCGTCCGGTGTTTTGACGAGCAATACGGCTCGATGGTGGTCGGTCGTCAGCTCGGCACCGAGAATCGGTTTCAGACGATGCCGGCGGGCTTCCTCCAGGAACCGGATGGCTCCGTAGAGCCCGTTCGTGTCGGTGAGCGCCAAGCTCGGCATGCCCTGATGCCGCGCCGTCTCGCACAATTCGGCGAGCGATGAGACCCCGCGCATGGGGGAGTGCTCCGAATGCACGTGCAGATGCACGAACGGTTGAGCCGTCATCGCAAGGTCCTTCCCCAGGACGCCGCCTGCGCGCCGAACTTGTCGCGAATGCGATCCAACGCCAGAGAGAGCCGGTGCGGTCGCGGCGGCGTTTCGGAATCAGGTTCGTCGAAGAGCGACAGTTGTTCGGCGGGCGGCTCCAGCCGATCCGCACGGAGCGTCACACGCGAGAGGCAGACCCGTCGTCGGAAACAACGGAAGAACAGGTGCGCGAGCACCGGCTGGAGATCGGCCTCCCAGTAGGTGCCGCGCGGTAACATCTGCCGCGCCGCCTGTTCGACATGATCGCTGTGCCGGACGGCGAGCGCGAGGCGGCGGCATACCCGTCGTCGCCGTCGCAGGGTCGCGCAGAGCTGCTCCAGCAATCCGTAGAGCCGGCCCAGCAGGAGTTGATCGTCCACTTCATCCGGGTCCAGCACGAGCGACCGTTCCAACGACGGCTGCGCGATCGGCGGGCGGACGGGAGAAGGGTCGATCCCCAAGGCCCAGTCATGCAGCATGCCGGCCGGGGCGCCGAGGGCCGATTCGAGATGCGCCAACGACACGGACGCGATCGCGCCGAGCGTGCGCAGGTTCAAATCCTCCAGCCGCAGCAACACCTGCGACGCCTGGGTCCGATGGAGGCCGGGAAGCAGGGTGGTCGGCAAGGGGAAGAGAAACGGCCGTTCGGAACCCGGATGGATCGAAAGCAATTGAGGCGGCCGTGTGAGCGTCGTGGCGGCAAGCTGCGAGACGAGCTTGTTTCGAGCCAGTCCGATGACGCTGGTCAAGCCTTGCCGGTGCGTGACCTCGCGACTGATTCGTGACGCCGTGTCCAGGGGCGGGCCGAAGAGGCGGGCTGTGCCGGTCAAGTCGAGGAAGAGGGAGCCGAGCCGGATCGGCTCCCAGGCCGGCGCAAATGGCGCAATCGTCTTGTGCAACTCGCGATGCGCCGCCTGCAGCCGTGACGAATCCGGCGGCACCAGCCGCAAGCCCGGGCACAAGCGCCGCGCCAGCTCGACCGACATGCCGGGCGCCACGCCTTCCTCCGACGCCTCATGCGAAACTTCCTGCACAAGCGCGCGCACAGTATGCACCGGCGCGATGGCCACCGGCCGTGCCCGCAACGAAGCATCGCTCAACCGCGCGAGCGCGACCCCAAAAGAAGGCACCTGCACACACACAATTTGCCGATCCATCGTTCACGCTCACTGTATCCAATGGTTACAAAGAGGCGCGGACGGTGTCAACGGCGTGGAATCCCTTAGAGTGGGCTACATTAAATAGGGAAGAGAGAAGACGTGGGATTCAGAAAAGAAGAAAGAAAGACGGCGGAAGAGTGGGCCTGCCTGCTCAGCGCTCCGGATCGGCCACACTACGCTCCGTGGATGCTCGGTGGGTAGACTAGAACCTATCTCAATTGTTTGAGCAGCATGGTGATAAAGACGAGCTGCCCAAACCCCAGGAAGTTGGCGGCGTAGTATTCCCAGCGGATCAGCAGACGCCGCTTCCATTGAGCCAGGCAAAGAACCGCTCCACCAGCCAGCGGCGTTGGTAGCGTCGCAGGTGGCGGCCCTCTGGGGTCTTGAGTTTGCGGCTGGACCGGTGCGGCGCGATCAGGTTGACACCGTCCTGCTTGAGGTCGTCATCGAGCCCATCGCAGTCATAGGCGCGGTCGCCGATAAGATACTCGAGCTTGGTTTCCAGCATGTAGAAGTCGAAACTGAGTTGCACCAACGTGACCTCATGATGATTCGCGGCATGTGTACTCACGGAGAGGGGTGGCGATCCACAATCGCCAGGATCTCCACGCCTTTGCCCCGGCGGGTAGGGCCGATGCCACCTCGCGTTCACACTACTGAAACCGGCGATGCACCGTCTTGTAGTTGGGATAGCACTGGGGCAGCATGTGCCACTGCACGCCGGTGTTCAAAATCCACAGCACGGCCCCCAAGACAGCGCGCGCCGGCACGGGCTCCGGGTCGCCCTTCGGAGATGTGTTCCTCGGGAAAATGCTCCCGGGCTGGAGCTCAATAGTGAAACGTCTGACAGTACCCCCGTTTGCTGCAATCGAAGATCGCAGCGGAGAGAATCCCAAAAGGCTTCCACCCCAGAGCGCCGTGGATGGGTGTCGCGGTAGGCGCGGGAGCGGCTGAGCCTGGCAGGCCCGCTCCCTTCCGTTTGTTGACAGCTTCTTTTCCCCTGTGTTAGCTTCCCCTGCTCACGCCGGATTTTGGCGTGCCTACACCTCGCTCCGGCCTTTGAGCCGGGGCCTTTGTCCAGGAGGATCGCTGCATGGAGCTCTACGAGTCTCTGTTCATTATTCGTCCGTCTTTATCCGATGAGGAAACCAACGCGCTCATTGACAAAATGAAGGGCGTGGCCGAGAAAGCCGGCGCCCAGTTCATCAAAGCCGAAAACTGGGGCCGGAAGAAGCTGGCCTACGAAGTGAAGCGGGAACGGAAGGGGACGTACGCGTTCTTCTATTTCAGGGCCCCGAACAACACAGTGGGCGAGCTGGAGCGGTCCTATCGATTGGAAGATTCCGTCATCAAGTTCCTGACCGTGCATCTTGAAAAAGAGCCGGTGCCTCGCGGCGTCGCCGCGGCGGCTGCCGCTCCGGAGTCGGACAGTGGCCGGGTTTAACAAAGTCATCCTCGTGGGGAACCTCACGCGGAATCCCGAATTGCGCTACACGCCGAACGGCACGCCGGTGGCCAGCTTCGGTTTGGCGACCAGCCGCCGCTTCAAACAAGGCGATGAGCTGAAAGAAGAAGTGTGTTTCATCGACATCGTGGTGTTCGGCAAGCAGGCTGAACACTGCGGCCAATATCTCAGCAAGGGCAACGGAGTGATCGTCGACGGCCGCTTGCAACAGCGCCGTTGGGAAACGGAAGACGGCCAAAAACGCAGCAAGCACGAAGTGGTGGCGCAGGCGGTCACGTTCCTGCCCAAACGGCCGGAGGCCGGAGGCGGCGGAGGAGGAGGGTTCGAGGCTCCCCCGCACGACGATCCTCACTACGAATATGAAGACCATGCGTAACAGGAGGCGGTAATGGAACGAGGCGGCGGCGGAGGAGGACGGTTGTTTCAGCGGCGGCGGCCCTGTCGATTTTGCGTGGACAAGGCGCCGATCGACTTCAAAGATGTCGGACTGCTCCGAAACTTTTTGACGGAACGCGGGCGAATCGTGCCTCGGCGCATTTCCGGCAATTGCCTGGGGCATCAGCGCGAGTTGACGATCGCCATCAAGCGGGCCCGGCATATTGCGCTCGTCAGCTTTGCGGAAGAGCGATGAACCCCGTTTGACATTGGACAACGCGGCAGGTAAGAGGAAATAAAGAGTGAGCCAAATCGGAGCCATGATGGATATTCTGATGCCGCATGTAGCCGATATTGCTCCGGAGGGGCTGGATCTTTCCGGCAAAGTGACCGCCGACGACCTTGCTTTGAGCAAGACGGATTCCGTCTTGCGCGGCCCGCTCGGCGTGACGCTGCACCTGGACAAGCTGGACGGTACGATTCACCTCACGGGATTGCTGGACGGCACGGTCGTGCGGCAATGTGTGCGCTGTCTGGAGGAGTATGACGATCAGCTGTCGCTGACGATCTCGGCCGATTACGTGCAGGAGGCGGAGCCGGGACCGCGCGGGCGGAAGCGCGCGGAGCCCGGGAAGAAAGCGGCGGCCGACATGGAGGAGGCGCTCGAAGAGGAAGGAGAAGAGGCCTACCAGTATCAGGGCGATCAGCTCTCGCTGGCTCCCATGCTGCGCGAGCAGATCATTCTCGCGGCCCCCATGCACCCGTTGTGTCGGGAAGCATGCCTCGGACTGTGCCCTCAGTGCGGCAAAGATTTGAACCAAGGTCCCTGTCAGTGTGCGGCAGAACCGGTGAACTCTCCGTTCCGGGTCCTCCGCAGCGACAAGAGAAAAACCGGCGGACAGACCGGCTCATGACGGGCCGGATTTCCGCATGGAACGGAAGGAGTCGCCATGCCAAATCCGAAACATAAACATTCACGTGCCCGCCGCGACAAGCGGCGCACCGCGAAATTGCGCATCACCCCGCCGGGGATGTCGGTCTGTCCGCAGTGCCACGAATTGAAGCTGCCCCACTACACCTGTCTGAATTGCGGTACGTACAAGGGTAAGGCAGTCATTCAAGTCGAAGAAGCCTAGCAGGGCCTGTGGTTGGGGACGGGGCCTGTCTTCGTGCGGGCCGGTGAGAAGAATCTCCTTTTTTACCATCCTGTTGCGTCCAGCAATCCCCTAGTCTACACTGCGGCGACATTCGAGGCGGAGTGCCGTTTATGTCGCTTCCCCGGAGCCTTCTCGATAACCCGTGAGCACACACGCGCGCATGAAGATTGCGGTTGATGCGATGGGCGGAGACTATGGTCCCGCTCCGGTCATCGAAGGGTCACTGCAGGCGGCTGATGAACAGGATCTCGATATCATCCTGGTGGGAGACGAGAGTACGCTGGTGAATGAATGTCGCCGGCTCAAGTGCACCAGTCCGAGGCTGACCGTCCATCACGCGCCTCAAGTCGTGGAAATGCACGAATCACCCGCGGCGGTGGCGCGGAAAAAGCGGGACTCTTCCATCTGGATCGCGACGGAATTGGTGAAGAGCGGCGAGGCCAGCGCGGTGGTAAGTCCCGGGAATACCGGGGCGAGCATGGTCGCCTCTTTCTTTGTGCTCGGACTGACCAAAGGTGTCGAACGGCCGGCAATTGCCACGAGCCTGCCTACTTTGACCGGCAGCGCCATCATGTTGGACGTCGGCGCGAACGTGGATTGCACCGCCAAACACCTCGAACAGTTCGCGCTGATGGGCAACGAATACGGCAAGTACGTGTTCGGGAAGCCCAACCCGAAAATCGGTCTTCTCAGCATCGGAGAAGAAGACACCAAGGGCAACGAGGTGACGAAGGAAGCATTCAAGTTGCTCAAGGCCAGCCCGCTGAACTTCATCGGCAACGTGGAAGGGCGTGACGTCTACAGCGGAACGGCCGACGTGGTGGTGTGCGACGGCTTCATCGGAAACGTGGCGCTGAAAATTTCAGAGGGCGTGGCGGAAACCATCAAGAAACTGCTGCTCAAGGAAATTTCCGGCTCGTTCATGGGCCGACTGGCCTATCCGCTGATCGCCGGCCCGCTCCTTAAACTGAAGCGCAAGATCGACTACGCGGAATTCGGCGGCGCGCCGTTGCTGGGGGTCAACGGCGTTACGATGATCTGCCACGGTCGGTCCTCGGCAAAGGCGATCAAGAACGCCATCCGCCGTGCGAAAGGATTGGCCGAAACGAGGATGGACGAGTTGATCCAGCGCGACATCGAAGAAAGCCTCGCCCGGCCGCACACGATGCCGGAGGAATCGCCTGCATGAAATCTCGCATCGTCGGAACGGGATCCTATGTGCCGGCCAAGATCGTGACCAACGCCGACCTCGAACGGATGGTGGCGACATCCGACGAATGGATCCGAGAACGCACCGGCATTCGGGAGCGGCGGGTGGCGGACACCGGCGAAGCCTGTTCGGACCTGGCGGTGATTGCGTCCGAGCGGGCGCTCAAGTCGGCGGGGATCGCGGCCGGGGATCTGGACATGATTCTCCTGGCTACCTGCACGGGAGACCAGCCGCTTCCGGCCACCGCGTGCCTGGTCCAGCATCGATTGGGAGCGGCGCGCGCCGCTGCCTGCGATCTTGGCGCCGCTTGCTGCGGGTTCGTCTACGCTCTTTCGATCGCGGATGCCTACGTGAGAACCGGCCTGCGACACGTGCTTGTCGTCGGTTCGGAAGTGATGTCGGCGATCACGGACTGGACCGAACGCAATACCTGTGTCCTGTTCGGAGACGGGGCCGGCGCGGCCGTGGTGGCGGCGGGCGAGGGTGAACGCGGGATCCTGTCGACCCATCTCCACTCCGACGGCAGCCTCTGCGATTTGATTGCGGTGCCGGGCGGAGGGGTGCGCAATCCGCCTTCGGAGAAGGTCCTCGCGGAGCGGATGCAGTACATCAAGATGAAGGGGAACGAGACGTTTAAAGTGGCCGTGCGGATGTTGGAGGAAACGGCGCGGGAAACGCTCGCCGCCAACAATTTGACGGTGGACGACCTCGATCTGTATGTGCCTCATCAAGCGAACGTGCGGATCATCAAGGCCGTCGCGGAACGGCTCAAGCTGCCTCCTGAGAAGGTCATGCTCAATCTGGATCGCTATGGGAACACCTCGGCGGCGTCGATCCCGATCGCGCTCGATGAAGCGGTCGGGGAGGGCCGGATCAAAGAAGGCTCGGTCGTGATGCTCGGGGCATTCGGTGCGGGGCTCACGTGGGCCTCGGCGCTGATCCGATGGTGATCAAATCGTCACGCCTGGGAGAAAATCTTGGTTCGCTCCGATGATGCCGGCGGGTTGAGCACTGTGCGCTTCTCCAAGCTTTTTCTATTTGACTTTCCAAGGAATTTCTAAGATATCTAACTCCGCTATGGTGTCCGGCATCGGCCTCATTTTCCCCGGCCAAGGGTCGCAGTCCGTAGGGATGGGGCGAGCGCTCTACGAGGCCCATCCCAACCTCAAACAGGTTTACGAGGAAGCGTCTTCGATCCTGGGGTACGACGTCGCGGCACTCTGCTTCGACGGTCCCGCGGAACGACTCAATATGACGGAATATACCCAGCCCGCGCTGCTGGTCAGCAGCATTGCGGCCTGGCGGACGTTGGAACCGGCCGGGCTTCAGCCGATTGCCGTCGCCGGTCACAGTCTCGGAGAATACAGCGCGGTGGTGGCAGCCGGCGGCCTCGCCTTTCGGGAGGCGGTCGGGCTTGTGCAGAAACGCGGGCGGTACATGGCGGAAGCGGTGCCGCCGGGAATCGGTCTGGTGGCGGCGCTCCTGGGATTAACAGCCGACGTGGTGAAAGAAATATGTCGAGAAGCGGCGTCGGCCGGCGTCGTGGCTGCCGCGAATTTCAACTCACCTGGCCAGGTGGTCATTGCAGGAGAGAAGGCCGCAGTCGAGCAGGCGATTGCCATCGCCAAGACCAAAGAGGGCAAGCGAGCGATTCTGTTGCCGGTAAGTGTACCGGTCCATACGCCGCTGATGCAGCCGGCTGCCGACCGGCTCGCCGCCGATCTGGGATTGGTTGCTTGGAAAGACCTTCGGTGGCCGCTGATCAATAATGCCGAAGCCCGGGCCGTGTCGCGCGCAGGCGACATTCGGCCGTCCCTCATCCGACAACTGCCTTCATCGGTACTGTGGGAGGAGTCGATCAGGGTGATGGCCAGGATGGGAGTCACCACCTTCGTCGAAGTGGGACCGGGCACGGTTTTGATCGGGCTGGTCAAACGCATCGTGCCGGAGGCCACCATACTGAACGTGAATGATCCCACATCGCTGGAAGCGACTCTTGACAGTCTGAACGTGTGAAGGTCGAAGGTCATCAGGTCGGGAAAAGGGCCAAGGCGACGCCATGACCTTACGACCCGAAGACTTTATAACTTTCGCCGGGAGTCATTGATGTCATTAGAAGGCAAAGTCGCGATTGTCACCGGGGCGGCTCAGGGCATCGGACGAGCCATTGCCGAGGCGCTGGCCCGGGCTGGCGCGGACATTGCCATCGCGGACCTGGATCCGGGACGTTCCCAAGAGGCCGTAACCGCCGTCGAGCAACTCGGGCGGAAGGCTATGAACGTGAAAGTCAACGTGGCTGACGGTGATGAAGCCAAGGCCATGGCGGAGCAGGTATTGAAAGCCTGGGGGAAAATCGACATCCTCGTGAACAACGCGGGCATCACCCGGGACGGGTTGCTGCTCCGCATGAAAGAAGAGGACTGGAACCTCGTTTTGCAAGTCAATCTGAACGGCACGTTTAATTGCACCAAAGCGGTCTTGCAGCCGATGACCAAGCAGCGGTATGGTCGGATTGTCAACATTGCTTCCATTGTCGGGGTCATGGGGAACGTGGGGCAGGCGAATTATGCGGCCTCCAAGGCAGCGGTCATCGGGTTCACGAAAACCGTGGCCCGGGAATATGCGAGCCGCAACGTCACGGTAAACGCGGTCGCGCCCGGATTCATCGATACGGCTATGACCCAGGGCTTGTCGCCCGAGGTGAAGGAGACGCTGCAGAAGCAAATCCCTTTGGGGCGGCTTGGGCAACCGGCGGATATCGCGGCGGCCGTGCGGTTTTTGGTGTCGGCGGAGGCCGCGTACATCACGGGCCACGTCCTGCACGTCAACGGCGGAATGTTAATGGCATAAGCAACGGGCGCAAGGCGACCGGGCCGCGACGTAGCATGAGGCCCTCGTCCAGTAAGGGAGGTTGAACGATGGGGAAGGAGGTCGGAAAATCAATGGCCACGGTTGAAGAGCGTGTCAAGAAAATCATCGCCGAACAACTGGGCGTAGAGGAGGACGAGGTGACTCCGGAAGCGCATTTCGTCGAGGATCTCGGAGCCGATTCGCTGGATACGGTCGAGCTGGTGATGGCGCTCGAAGAGGAATTCGAAATCGAGATCCCGGATGAGGATGCGGAAAAGATCCTCACCGTCGGGAAGGCTTTGGACTATATCAAGGAAAAAGTTTAACGGTCCTTTTTTCTCCCATGCAGGAACGACCCACACGACGCATCGTCGTGACCGGTCTCGGACTGGTCACCCCGCTCGGCACCGGCGTCGAGAAAACCTGGAAGGCGCTCTGCGCGGGCGAGTCTGGCATCGGCCGGATCACGCGATTCGATCCGACCGGGTACGACGCTCAGATCGCCGGCGAGGTGAAGGATTTCGACCCGGCGCAGTTCATCGAAAAAAAAGAGATCAAGAAAATGGACACCTTCATCCACTACGCCGTCGGCGCGAGCCAACTTGCGGTGGATGACGCGGGCCTGAAAGTGGCTCCGGAGGAAGCGACGAGAGTCGGCGTGTATATCGGATCCGGGATCGGAGGCCTCGGCTCCATCGAAACCTACCACAAGATTCTGCAGGAAAAGGGCCCCGGGCGGGTGTCTCCCTTTTTCATTCCGATGACGATCATCAATCTGGCCTCGGGCCAGGTCGCCATCAGGATCGGAGCCAAAGGACCCAACTCCTGCGCCGTCACGGCGTGCGCGACCGGGAACAATTGTATCGGCGATGCGTATCGATTGATTCAACGCGGCGATGCGGACGTCATGATCGCCGGGGGCGCCGAGGCGGCGATCACTCCGCTGTGCGTCGCCGGGTTTGCGTCGGCCAAGGCGCTTTCGTTCCGCAACGATGAGCCGGCAAGGGCCAGCCGTCCGTTCGATCGGGATCGGGACGGGTTTGTTCTGGGCGAAGGAGCCGGGGTGGTGGTGCTCGAAGAATTGGATCATGCGCGCCGCCGAGGCGCGCGGATTTACGCCGAAATCATCGGCTACGCCATGAACAGCGACGCGTATCACATCACCGCGCCTCCGGAAAACGGCGAAGGAGCCGTTCGTTGCATGGAATTGGCGATCAAGGACGCGGGCATTGCGAAGGACGAGATCGGCTACATCAACGCGCACGGCACGTCGACGATGGCGGACGCGATCGAGACGAGCGCGATCAAGCAAGTCTTCGGCGAGCAAGCCTATCGCATTCCAGTCAGCTCCACAAAATCCATGACCGGGCATCTGCTCGGCGCGGCCGGCGGCATCGAAGCAGTCTTCAGCATCCTATCGATGCGTCATGGTATCCTGCCTCCCACGATCAATCTGGACAACCCAGACCCAGCGTGCGATCTGGACTATGTGCCCAACACGGCGCGGGCCGCCAAGCCGTCCGTGGTCTTGTCCAACTCCTTCGGGTTCGGCGGCGTCAATGCCTGCCTATTGTTTCGTCACCTCGACGCGTAGCAGAAGGCCCCGAGCCATGACGCACCTCGTATGACTCCGGCTGCGTCTTTCGAATCGATCCAGGAGACCTTGGGCTATCGCTTTACCCGACTTGAGCTTCTCGACGAAGCGCTCACGCACAAGTCGCACGTCAACGAGCAGCGGGCCAAACCGCGCCGCCACAACGAACGACTGGAATTTCTCGGCGATGCAGTATTGTCGTTGGTGATCAGCGAATATTTGGCCGGCCGCTTTCCTCAGCTCACCGAGGGTGCGCTCTCCAAGCTCAAGGCCAAGTTGGTCAGCGAAGCGTCGCTGGCAAGGGCGGCTCGGAGATTGCAGTTGGGGTCTCTGCTGCGTCTGGGACGGGGGGAGGAACTGTCGAAAGGTCGGGAGAAACATTCCTTGCTGGCCGACGCGGTCGAGGCAGTGATCGCCGCGGTCTATCTGGACGGAGGATTGGATGCGAGCCGCCGGTTCACGTTGCATGCTTTGGGAGAGGAATTGACGCAAATCGAAGCGCAGGAAATCCGTCCGGGTGTCGACGACTACAAAACCCAGTTCCAGGAGTGGTGTCAGAAGCGATTCGAAACATTGCCGCGCTATGTCATCGCGCGGGAATCGGGGCCTGATCATCACAAGACGTTCGAAGTGGAGTTGATGGTGAACGGTGAAGTGGTCGGCGTCGGCCGCGGCCACAGCAAGAAAGAGGCTGAACAAATGGCGGCCAAACAAGCGCTCGAGCAGGCGGCTATGTAAGCGGAGCAAGCGGATGAAGAACAGGAGGTCGACAATGCGGAATCAGGCAATCGTAAGCGTGCTGGCGGTGACGCTGATGTGCGCGGGCATGATGAGCGCCAAGGCGGCTGCGGCGGACAAGGCGCCCGCAACCAAGGAGGCGGGCAAGGAAGCCGGCGCGAAGGCGGCCCGAGCCGTCATTAAGACCAAGTTCGGCGAGATGGAGATCAAGTTCTATCCGGAGGTGGCCCCTAAGCATGTGGAGAATTTCATCAAGCTGGCCAAGGAAGGTTTTTACAACGGCACGATCTTTCACCGGGTCATTCCCGGTTTTATGATTCAAGGCGGAGACCCGAACACCAAAGACTCGTTGAAGAAGGACACCTACGGCCAGGGCGGTCCCGGCTACTCAATCAACGCCGAGTTCAACGACATTCCGCACAAGCGCGGCGTGCTCTCCATGGCCCGCGCCAATGATCCCAATAGCGCCGGATCCCAATTTTTCATCGTGGTGGAAGACTCGCGGTTCCTAGACCGCAAGTATACCGTGTTCGGAGAAGTCACGAGAGGACTGGGAGTCGCGGACAAGATCGTGAATCTCGCCCGGGACGAGCGTGACAATCCCAAAGAGCGCGTGGAAATGACCGTCACCATCTTGGAGTAGCCATTTGAGCGAAGGGGAGAGCCCCCTTTGTCTTGTCCGAAAACACCTGTCAGAATTGTAGGACACGGCCTACAGACTCATTCCGCTGAGAATTCGACGCTTTTGGCGCCGTGACGACCGCGCCGGTCGCGGGGCGCCTACACCTCTCCCCTCTCCCTTTCCTCCATCAGGGACCGAACCAACCGCACGTCGCGGATTTTTGTGCGCAGCCCATCGATGCCAATCGGGTATGCCGGTTGCTTTGCTTGCGGCACATTGATCCACCTGTCAGATCGAACGCAAAGAGGAGAGACGATGACGATGAAGATCCACACGTGTTTGAAATGCGCCACTCTCGTCACGATGTTGTGGGGAACGGCTTGCTGGAGCGCCACATTGACATGGAGTCCGAACAGCGAACCGGATTTGGCAGGCTATCGCGTCTATAAGTGCAATCAGTTGCCTTGCGGAAAAAACAGTGGCACGGCCTCGCTCCTCACCACCTTGGGCAAGGTGAACAGTTACAATATCGGCACGCCGTCGGCCGTGCAGCATTACGTCGTGACGGCGTATGACATGTCGAACAATGAATCGGCGGAGAGCAGCGTGGCGACCTTTACGCCCTTGGCCACGACCCCACAGCCGCCGCCTTCCACGCCTCCCGACGATCCCGCGTCCGCCCCGCCCGCGGCCCCTCCCCCCGTGCCGACCGGATTACGGCTCGTGATGAACTAGGCCGTTACCGTGAATAACAATTCGCCGTCCTGGACAGCGTGCTGTCGGACGGGTGTCAGTGGTGAGGATGGCCGTGTTGACACTCGGGACCATGGACGTGCGGGACGGGCGCTGCGGGGGGCATGAATGATTGTCCGGGCAGGACGATATGCCCTCGTTCGGACCGTCGGGAGAGGTGCGCGGCGATCTCGGGGTGGTAGGTTTTGACGTAGCCGATCAGGCCGCTCAGGAACCGTTGAGACTGGAAGCCGGTTCCTGAGAATTCTTCTACAAACTTGAGCGTTCGATCCAAGACGTCCGGAGCAGTGGATGGATCGGCGACTCGATCAGGTTCCTGCTTCTTGAAGGTCTCGTATTCTTTTTTCAGGTGCTCGGCGAATACCGGCATCGGTGCGGCCGGGACGTGAAGAGGGCTCAGCGTGCGCCGCAGCGATTGGATCGCCGCCACGATTTCGGCATCCTGCCCGTCGCGCCGCCCCTCGAAGTACCCGAACGTGACGACTTCGATGAGATTGAACAACGCCACCGCTTTTTCTCCGCCGAGCTCGCCTAACTCTCGATAAAAGTCCCGCCGCATCGGGGCGAATTGTTGGGCCAACCGCTTCTGCTGGTAGTCGCTGCCGGATCCCAGATACGCGCAATCTGCCGGACAAGAGACGCGGACCACCCGATGTTCGCCGCAACATTGGCTGCAAATCAACCCGCCGAGGGCCGGACAGGCGCGCTTTCCCTTGCGTTGCTGGCAGTAGACACACCGGCTCATTTCTTCGTCGCTCCTTCGCCGCCCGGTTTCGGCGGAGGCGGCACGAAGCCGTAGTCCGAAAGCGTGCGCTTTTCGCCCTTGGGCTTCCCCTGCGTCGGCGCTTCTAGGCCGTTCATCTCGGCGGCGTGGGCGTAATGATACGGAACAAGAATCAGATTGTTGGCGCGATCAATCCCGATATCTGCCGGCGCCGGCAGGTATTCCGCGATGACTTGAAACTTGTGATCGCGGGTCATGCGCCAAATCTTGCCTTTGGTCAGGTCGGAGACGTACATGTTGCCCCACCGGTCGAAATCCACCCCGCTCAGATTTTGGAACCGTGCCGAGAAAAATCCGTTCGAGACCAACTCGGTCAGCACGCCGTCCGGCGTGATTTCGAGTATGGCGCCTTTGTTCCAACTGACGGCGATGACATGGCCCGTTTTCGGGTGGACGGCGATGCCGGAGGGGCCGGCCAGGCGGTCATCATGGGTTAAGGTTGTGACCGCGTGCTGTTGGGCGGCATCGACGCGATAAATCGTGTTGGCGGCGGCGTCGGTCAGGTAGAGAAGACCGTCCCCATTGGACGCGACGTCCACCAGCGAGCAGGCTGATGGCTTCTTTCCCGCCGTTGAACCGGGGCATGAGACGGTGACGATGAGCTTTCCGGTGGTTTTATCGAAGCCTTTCAGCTGGTCTAAGTCGACCACATACAGGGTCTGCCCGACGAGCACCATGCCTTTCGGCGCATGGAGATCGATGCCTGCCGCGCCGCCCTCGATGAATTTACGCTGAACGACTTTCCCCTCGCCGTCCAATTTGGTGATGAAGCCGTTGTTGTCTCTCGCCTCCGGCTCACCATTGACGTTGGAGATGAAGTATTCCCGTCCAGAGGGATCGCCCACGAAGCTTTGAGGGGATTCGAGGCCGGTCACCTGGGCGGCGTCGGCGGTGCGCTCTGTGGACCATGCGGCAAAGCCTGCCGCGAGTACGACGGCGGCCATGGTGCGCAGCAGCGATGTTGGGGTGGTCATCAAGGAAATGGACTGCCGTTCATGTCAAGGGGACGAAGCATCGTATCTAACGGCTGAAGAGGCTGTCAAGGAAACGAAAGCCGGACGCTGGAAACGACACATGACCCGAGGCGGTCAAGCGGCGTTGACTTGCTTAAAAATGGCCTGCTATGGTGCAGCGGTTTTTCGTGTCGCGGATGACCATTCTCGCAGGGAGGAGATCGTGGCAGCTCGAATCATAGACGGCAAGGCGTTGGCACAACAAGTGCGCGAGCGGTTGGCGAAAGAGTCGGCCGATCTGTTCTCGAAGACCGGGGTCAAGCCGGGCTTGGCGACAATCCTCGTGGGCGACGATCCGGCGTCGCATATCTACGTGAAGAACAAACAGAAGGCCTGCGATGCGGCCGGGATCTACGTGGACGACCACAAATTGCCGTCGAGCACGACTCAGTCGGAGTTGTTGGCGTTGATCGGGAAGAAAAACGCCGATCCGAAGATTCACGGGATCCTCGTTCAACTGCCGCTCCCGAAGCACATCGACAGCAAAGTCATTCTGGATGCAGTTTCGCCGGACAAAGACGCCGACGGCTTCCATCCCTACAACTTCGGCCGGCTGGTTGAGGGCCATCCGGTGTTCGAAGCCTGTACGCCCAAAGGGGTCATCAAGATGATCGAATCGACCGGCGTGCCCATCGAGGGCAAGCGCGCCGTCGTCCTGGGGCGAAGCAACATCGTCGGCAAACCGCTCGCCTTGATGCTGCTTCAGCGCAACGCGACCGTCACGATCTGCCATTCTAAGACGCGTGATCTGCCGGCCGTCTGCCGGGAAGCGGAGTTGCTGCTCGTGGCGATCGGCAAGGCCAGGTTCGTGACGGCCGACATGGTGAGGGACGGGGCGGTCGTCATCGACGTCGGAACCAACCGGTTGCCCGACGGCAAAGTCGTCGGCGATGTCGACTATGACGCCGTCAGTCAAAAGGCGGGGTGGATCAGCCCGGTCCCCGGTGGCGTCGGTCCCATGACGATTGCGATGCTGCTGGACAACACGGTCGAATCCGCTAAAAGAATCGCGCGGAGGTGACGACGGCGAGGAAAAGTGCGTGGCAGGATGGCAGCGGTGCGTCTCGACGCGCGCCAATCGACAGCCTGCCCTCGTATCAGTCAGAGCAGGACAATGGACGTAAAGAACGGACGGAAGCAGGAGAAACCGCATGAGTCGTGAGCCGCGTCGGTTGAAAGAGGCGTTGGATCGCGGTGAGTTCGTCGTGACGGTGGAATACAATCCGCCGAAAGGCACGAATATCGCCGGCGTGCTGGACAACGCAAAGCAATTGGTCGGCCGGGTGCACGGAGTCAACGTGACGGACAACACTGCGGCCGTCGTGCGGGCCGGCTCTCTGCCTGTTTGCCGGCTGCTGTATGAGCTCGGCCACGACCCCGTGATGCAGATGACGTGTCGCGACCGAAACCGAATCGCGATGCAATCCGACTTGATGGGCGCCCATATGCTCGGCATCCGGAACATTCTTTGTCTCACGGGAGACTACCCGACGGTGGGCGACCACAAGGAAGCCAAGCCGGTGTATGATTTGGATTCGATCCAGGTGATGCAGTTGGTGCGAGGGTTGAACGCCGGGCGTGACATGGCAGGAAATAAGCTGGACGGAGCGACGGCCTTTACGATCGGCGCCGCGGTCACGCCCGAGGCCGATCCGCTCGGGCCGATGCTGGCCAAGTTCGAGGTCAAAGTTAAAGCCGGCGCGGAGTTTTTCCAAACGCAGGCCATCTACCACCCGGATCAGTTCGCGTCTTTCATGAAGGCGGTGCGACCGTTTAAGGTCAAGGTCTTGGCCGGTGTCCTGGTGCTGCGGAACGTCAAAATGGCCGAGTTCATGAACGCGAATATCCCCGGCATTTCGGTGCCACAGGACATGATTGATGAGCTTCGGACGGCCGGCGACAAACGGGCCGAGGACGTCGGCGTGGACATTGCCGTTCGGACGATCAACGCCGTGCGCCCGCATTGCGACGGCGTGCATATCATGGCGATCAAGGCCACTCATCGTCTGCCGGAAATCTTGACCAAAGCCGAACTGGGGTAGCCATGACGATCCCCGATTTTCAACGCCACAAGCGGGAGAAGAAAAAGTTGATTGTCGTCACCGCCTACGACGCCCTCTTTACGAGAATCGTCGAGCAAGCGGGCATCGAGACGATTCTGGTCGGCGACTCGCTCGGCGTGGTGGTGCAAGGCAAAGCCAATACTCTGTCCGTCACGATGGACGACATGCTGTACCATACCAAGATCGTGGCCGGTACGGCCCAAGCGGCCTTGGTCATCGGCGATATGCCGTTCATGTCGTATCAGGCCGGGCTCGATGAAGCGGTCCGCAATGCGGGCCGCTTCCTTCAGGTCGGAGCGGCGGCAGTCAAGTTGGAAGGTGGAGCCGCGGTGATCGACCGCGTGGACGCCATGACCCGCATCGGTATTCCGGTCATGGGGCATCTCGGCATGACGCCCCAATCCTTGCATCGGTACGGGGGGTACAAGGTGCAAGGCAAAGGAAAGGACCAGGCTCAAACCGTGGTGGATGATGCCCAAGCGTTGGAAGCAGCCGGCGCCTTTGCTCTCGTGCTTGAAGCGGTCCCGGCCGGCCTGGCGAAGCGCGTCACCGAAACAGTGAGCATTCCCACGATCGGCATCGGGGCCGGCCCGTACTGCGACGGCCAGGTGCTCGTGCTCTATGATTTGCTCGGTCTGTTCGACGAATTTGTGCCGAAGTTCGTGAAGCCGTACGCACACCTGAAAGCCGATGCGCTGCAGGCGCTGCGCCGGTACAAAGAAGAGGTGGAGCAGGGCAAGTTTCCCTCCGATTCCGAGAGCTATCATTAGACTCTCGCCCGAGGGCAGCGGTCCAAGTCAACGGTCGATTCCCCGTAGCTTCATTATGGCTCGCCACGCAAAGATGTTCGCCGTCGCGCTGCTCCTCTGGTATGTCGGCCTCTCCGTCTGGGCCGGGATCGAGCCGGCCGATCGCCATTTCTGGTTGATGGCGAATGTGCTGCCGGCATTTCTCGTCGGCACCCTGGTGGCCACGCACCGCAGCCATCCCCTGTCCCATGCCTCCTATGCGCTCATTGCCTGCTACCTGACTCTGCACACGATCGGCGTCCATTACACCTACGCGGCGGTGCCGTTCGGAGCCTGGTTGGATCAATTGCTGGATCTGGGCCGGAATCATTTCGACCGCCTCGTGCATTTCAGCTTCGGCCTGCTGCTCAGCTATCCGATGCTGGAAGTGTTCAGTCGGTTCTGCGGCGTGGGCGGGTTCGTGGCCTACTACCTTGCGTTCGTCACGCCGCTTGGCTTGAGCGGCCTCTGGGAGATCATCGAGGCCTGGGTCGCGCAACGGGTCAGCCCCGACCAAGGCCTTGTCTATCTCGGCTCCCAGGGCGACGTGTGGGATGCGCAGCACGATATCGCCGCCGCCATGTACGGCGCGATCCTCTGTTTGGCTGTTACTGCCGCCATGCGCGTGTGGCCGGGCCGTCCCGACCGCCCAGCGGTTTCATGAGGGTCGAGCCGCCGGAGGATCTCCCTTCACCATCCCGACGACCGCGTCTTCTCCTCGGACTGCTTGTCTGGTACGGCGTCATTTGGATCATCGCCGCCATCGATCCGGTCGATCGAAAAGACTGGATGCTCGAAAACCTGTTGGCCGTGGCGTTGGTCACCGTTCTGATTGCGAGCAACCGGCGTTTTCGTTTTTCATCTCTGTCGTACATTCTGATCACCGCGTTTCTCACTCTGCATGCGATCGGCGCCCATTACACCTACGCCCAGGTCCCGCTGGGATTTTGGCTTCAAGAGACGTTGAATCTCGGTCGGAATCATTTCGACCGCGTCGTGCACTTTTCTTTCGGCCTGTTGCTGGCGTTTCCCTTGCGCGAGCTCTTCGTGCGTAAGGCGGGCCTGCGGGGATTTTGGAGTGTTTATTTCCCCGCCAGCGGAGTGCTCGCCATGAGCGGCTTCTTCGAAATCGTGGAAGCCTGGGTGGCACAGGTCGTAAGCCCCGAGTTGGGCACCGCCTATTTGGGGACGCAGGGCGATGAATGGGACGCGCAGAAGGACATGACGCTGGCGTTTACAGGCGCCCTGCTCGCGATGCTCGTCAACCGGCTGCTGACGAAGAAGCCGCGGCGTCAGTAGTTCAGGCGGCCTTCATCCAGCAACCGGAGTAAAATTGGCTCTGGTGGGTTGCAGCTAAGGAGTCGATCAACAAGTGCGGTGACGTCGATGCCCTGATACGGGCTGTTCACTCGCCGCAATCGTTCGGCCGCCGCGTTGCGGAGATTGGCCGCTGCTCGGTCGTTTCCCATGAAGCATTTGAGATTGGCCGCGGCCAGTTGAACCAGAGCCTGAAAGAATCGACCCTGTTCGGTACTCGGGCCCGCTCCCTTCCAGAGTCCTTCGAAAACCTCGTGACTTTCCCACCAATAGGCGAAATTGTACAGATCGATTCCATACCGGTAGGCGGCCGACTCATGCCATAAATCGGGTGAGAATGGAGCAGGGGCAGGATCGAGCCGTCCATAGGAATGTCCATGGGGATCCTTCCGGGGATGCGGAGAGAGTCCGGGAACGAACCGATAGGCGGGAAAGGGATCGCTGGAATAGCGTGGCCACGTCGGATCAACCGGCAATGGTTCGATCATCAACCGCCTGCCTATCCACCGCAGGATACCTGAAAGATTCGTCTATCATCGAGCCGTATGGCGGTCAGCCGTCGTCCCCAGACACAACCGCTGTCCAGGGCGACGACACCGTCTTCAATGTACAGTCCCAGCGCCGCCCAGTGGCCGAAGACGATGACCGTGTCGGTGCTCTGCCTCGTCGGGATCCGAAACCAGGGTCGATAGCCGGGCGGCAAATCTTCCGGCGATCCTGAAAAATTACTCATCTCGCCCCGCTCCGTGCAGCTCCGTAGCCTGGTCAGGGCGCGAAGGGCGGTGCTCCACCGTCGCCATCCCGTCAAGTCGTCGCTCCAGACAGACGCCGGTTCGCCGATCACATTTTTAAGGAACGAGCCCCAACCCGGCCCTGTCAGGGCGGTTTCTATTTCACTGGCCAGCGCCGCCGCACTTGCAGCCGTCCACTGGGGCAGCAGGCCGGCATGAACCATCAGATAGCGGTCTTCTCGGTAGACGAGCGGCTGATGCCGAAGCCACGTGATCAGTTCGTCGAGATCCGGGGCCGCGAGGATTTCCCCGATCGTGTCCTTCGGCCTCAGAGTCGCAGCTCCGCAGACAACCGACAGCAAAAAGATATCGTGATTGCCGAGCACAACCTGCGCCGAAGATCCGAGATCTTTGATAAAGCGGAGAACGTCGAGGGATCGGTGCCCGCGATTGACGAGATCGCCCACGCACCAGAGTCGGTCGAGAGCCGGATCGAACGATATGTGCTCGAGCAATTCCTGGAGGGAAACGTAGCAGCCCTGGAGATCGCCGATCGCGTACGTTGCCATACGAAGACAATGGAAGAGGCTTTCAGCGACGTTCGGGGTACAGGAAACTACGGAAACTTGGCTTCGATGACGCTGCGGAGGCCTCCGCGGGCGGCGAATTCTCCTGTGACCTTTGCCCAGACGGGACGGCAGGCGGCGACCACGTCCTGAAGAATACGGTTCACCGCATTTTCGTAGAAGATCCCAATATTCCGGTAAGCGTGGATGTACATCTTCAACGCTTTCAATTCCAGGCAGTTCTTGTCCGGCATATAGCGGACCGTGATCGTGCCGAAATCAGGCAGACCGGTTTTTGGGCAAATGGCCGTGTATTCCGGTATCTCAATCGTGATCTCATAGCCTTTGTACTGATTGGGGAACGTCTCGATCTCGGGAAGCGGCGCATCGATCCCGCTCTTGGCGTGGCGCTCATTGTACCCCAACCGCGTCTTCGCCTTTGTGCGACCTTTTTTCACGTGTTTCTCACCCTGGACATTTTGCAGCGATCACACTTGTTTCATCCATTCAATTTGGCCGACCTTTTCCAATTCAAAGTAAAGCGTGACCCAAGGACACTTCATTTCCGGATAGACTTCGCAGAAACCGCCTTTTCGCACGCCGCCGCAGGGACCGTGGCTCATGAACTTCGGACACTCGGCCTTGGGCGTTCCGTCCGGGATCGGAGGCCGCTTATGGACTCCACCCACGTGATCGTTCCCGTCGTCTTCGCCTGGAATAATGACTCGCAACGGCATCCGCCTAGTCTAGACGGATTCCATCCCAATCGGCAATCGACCGCTGCGTTTTTTCGCCAGACGCCTTGACGAAACCGGCTCGGGCAGATTAGGGCGAAGGGCCTACGAGACATGGTCCCGCTAGGCCTTCTTTCTGGAAGCGTGGGTCTTATGTGAAGTTGCATTGATTATCACGAAGTTATAGACTTTCTATGAGTCGAGGAGAAGAGGGAGTGTGGCCAACTATATAATTGACAGTGTTTTTCCGGCTTTGCTAGACTCAACCTCCAATTTGAATGAATGAATGTCTTTTCCCATCCTCGACTCCTGCTGGTCCGATACTAACAACTGATGAGCTTTGTTGAACAATACCGCAGCGGGATTCTGCTGCAGCGATAGAGGGAGGTGCCCCGATGAGCCTTGACTACGTCAAGTTTTCCAACGGATTTGAAAAATTCATGCCCAAGGAATATCGGGACATGGTGGAGCACGGACCGTTTGGTAAGAAGGTTTCTGTTTCCCAGATGGGAAGCTTCAAAGAGATTCTCGAAGAGCATCCGATGTGCGCGGGTTGCGCTATGACCCTCTTCATCCGTCTCGCCATGGTAGCCTTCCCTAACCCTGAGGACACGATTACGGTCGGCACTGCAGGCTGCGGACGATTGGCGATTTCTCAGGCCGCGATTCCGTTCGTGTATGGAAACTACGGCGACCAGAACGGCGTCGCGAGCGGCTTGTCTCGCGGCCTCCGCCTTCGGTTCGGTGACAAGCCGAAGGACGTGGTCGTGATGGCGGGCGACGGCGGCACGGCCGACATCGGCTTTTCCGTAACGCTGCACTCCTGGTTCCGGCGCGAACGCTTTACGACGATCATGTTGGACAACGAAGTGTACGGCAACACGGGCGGTCAGGAGAGCGGTATGACGAACCGCGGAGCCGTTCTGAAGATGGCCCCGCTGGGGAAGAAGTTCGAAAAGATGAACATGGTCGAAATGGCGAAGGTTGCAGGCTGCGCCTACGTGGCTACGGTGGTTCCCAACAATCCCCGCCGGGTGGAAAGCGTCATCAAGAAAGCCGTCTTGATCGCCCGGGAAGTCGGCCCCACCTACATCCAGGCCTATACCTCCTGCAACATTGAATATGCGATCCCGACTGACAAAGTGATGGAAGATGCCAAAAACGTGGAGAACGATCGGTATCAGTTCTCCGAATACGTCACGGACGAGGCCAAGCAGTACTTGGCGGAGCGGTATGGGTACAAGGAGTATCTTCCGAAGCCGGCGGCTCCTACTGCGGCGATTCCCAAAGCGTGATTCGAGTGAGGGAGGACTGAACCATGGCAAAGCGCTTCAACATCCGGATGGCCGGCGTCGGTGGGCAAGGTGTCGTGACCGGCTCCCACATTCTGAGCACGGCCGTCATCAACGCGGGCGGGGAGAGCACGATCGTGCCGTTCTACGGCTCTGAAAAGCGGATGGCGCCGGTCGAAAGCTATGTGCGGGTTTCCGACGAGCCGATCTATGAGATCGGGGAGATTACGTTCCCGCATATCATTATCATCTTCCATCCGCAGGTCATTACGCATGGCAAGTCCTATACCATGCCGTTCTATTTCGGCCTCAAGGAAGACGGTGTGGCGTTGATCAACAACGACGGGCCGATGAAGCTTCATAAGGACCAGGCACGCGAATTGGAAGAGCGCCGTGCGAAGCTGTACTATCTGCCAGCGACGAAGCTATCGCTGGAGGTGGCCGGGATGGATCTTGCGACCAACATGGCCTTGATGGGCGCGATCGGCTGCATCACCGGGCTGACCACCATTGATGCCTTAGCTCAAGCGGTGAAGGACCGGTTTCTCGGCAAAGGCTTCGTTGTATCAGGCGGAACGGCGGCCTTGGACAGCGTCGTCGAGCGAAAATTCAAGAAGAAGCAAGAACTCATCGAAAAGAACGTCGCAGTCATCAAGGCTGGATGGGACTATGCTGCTCAGAACGGCTGGGACGAAGTCAGCAAGGCTGCGAGGAAGGCGGAAGCCGCGGCTGCGGCCAGAGCCTGATCACCCCGAGAGGATTCGATGTATCTCGTTGCGGATATCGATGTCGACATTTGTGCGGCCAAGAGCTGCAAGCTGTGCACGCAGTACTGCCCGGAGGCGAATACCATTCTCTACAGCGATGAAATGGGGAAAGACAAGGGACACAAGTATGGATCGGCCTACGTAGCCGTCGACCGATGCAAGGGCTGCGCGCAATGCGTTTGGGTGTGTGACAACATGGCCAAGAATCACGCCATCAAGATGATCATGATCGATCAGTTGCCGAAGGCGGCGCTGACAGACAATATCACGTACGGGGAGAAGTCCACCACAGCGGTCCTGGCCAGTCCAGTGGTCGGGTGACGAGAAGGGGGAAAGGGAGTGGCAACGACACAAGACACGAGAGAGCGGATTATTATTCCAGGTCCGGCTGGGTTTCACCCGCCGTCGGCCGCGCAGTTGGGAGTGTCGCTCCCTGATCCCGGACAAGGCCTTTTTTATGGCCTGCTCGAGCCTGACGAAAACAAGGTGATCGAGGAGATGGCCAAGAAGATGCTGACCAGCCCCAATGCCACCATCTTTCCCGGCCCGATGGTGTTGTGGGCTTGGAACGAGCATGCGGTGGAGAAAGCCAAGGCGTTGCTCGAGATTGCGGCCCAAATCCCCGAAGTCATGATTATCCCGATGCCAGATTACCGCCCGAAGTACCCCAAGATCGATCCCGAAGAAGTCATCAATCCCAACCACCCGAACCTTACGATTTGGGGGAATAAGATCGAAGCCTGCGTGTTTGTGGGAGTGCATTGTCACTACGCCAATCTGACATTGAAGATGATCCGGGCCGGGACGAATTGTTGCACCATGGCGATTTGCGCGGAACAGGGCCATGAAGACGCGATGTTGACGATCCGCGATGCCGACACCGATAAGTTGAGAAAGACTGCGCGGATTTTCAAGAAGGTTCGGGAAGAGATGGGCATCAAGCTGCCGGAAAACGGGGAAAACGTTCGGTTCACCGGGACCCAATCAAAAGTGCACGGAGGCAAGACTCATACGAATCCGCTGATGTTCACGCCGTCTCCCGGAGGCCTGGGTAGCGCGGCCGCGTTCGGCCATTCGGCCGAACAGATGAAACGCGAGGGGTAGGCCGAGGGAGCCCACCGATATACCGAAGAGGTGCAACGATGAGCGAAGCGCTGGAAGCACAGCAAAAGACCAATCCCCAGGGCGACCCGATCACGAGCGTGGCGGTGCCGAAATCCGATGGGAAAAAGGACCCACACGCGGAAGCCAAGAAGCAGCGGGTGGTGACCCCTGAATACATGTTCTTGGAAGCGCCTCGCACGAAGGAATTCATCACGGGGAGCGAAGCCGCGAAGGAAGCCGTGCGCCGCTCCAATGTTGATTTGTCGATCGCCTATCCCATCACCCCCCAGAGCGAAACGATGCAGCTCATCGGCGTTCTGTACGGGGAAGGCTACGTGAAAGAGTATTACCGCGGCGAAGAAGAGTACGGCGTGATGTCGGCCATCGCGGGCGGATCGAGAGCCGGGGTTCGCTGCTTCACGGCTACCGCCGGTCCAGGCACCCTGCGGGGTCTGGAGCCGATCGCATCATGGCCGGGCCATCGGCTTCCCGCCGTAGCGATGTTTACCTGCCGGGTCGTCAACGCTCCGTTGGCCATTCAGCCGGATAATATCGAGGTCTCATACTTGTTGAACTGCGGCATGATCATCTTCCATGCCGAGAACCAGCAGGACATGTTCGATTTCATCATGGCCGGGTTCACCATCAGCGAGAAAAACGACGTGACGCTGCCGGTGGGGGTCTGCTGCGACGGGTTCTTTGTGACGCACGCCCGCGGCTATGTTCGTATGCAGGATCGTGGGATCAAGCTGCCTCCGCGCGAGGCCTATCGCGGTGCCGTGCCGGTGCTGGATGCAGAAAATCCGCCTGCCCGGCTGTCGCGTGATGCGCCGGTGCAGAAGTCGAACTTCATGGCGTACAACATTCACGCCGTGTGGCAGCAGGAAGTCTGGGCGGCGGTGGAGCGGTCTCGGAAGTACATCAATAAGTACATAGGCGGTCTTTGCACGGCGGAAAATATGGAGGACGCCGACGCCGTCATCATCGCTTCAGGCAGCGCGGCGGCGCAGTCGAGGGAAGCGGTCCGGCTCTGCGCGGACAAAGGCATCAAGGTCGGTCTCATCAAGATTCGCTCGCTCCGGCCGTTCCCGACGGCCGAATTGCGGCAGTTGTGCGGCAAGACCAAGCTCATCGTCATCCCCGAGTTCAACTATGTCGGATGGCTCGCCAAGGAAGTGGCCACCGCAATATACGGGTATTCGAAGGCAAAAATCATCGGCGGGCCGCGCGTATACGGCGGTCAGTCCATGCCGGTCGAATTGATCGTGGACGAAGTGGAATCCGGCTTGACCGGCAAGAAATCCACAAACGTGGCCCTGTCTTCGATCATGGGCGGCGAGGTGGATGCGGCCGAGGTTGCCCATTTCATGCGCAGCATCTGAACAGGGACTAAGCGTGCAAAAGCAAAGAGCCTGTCCGGGGTCCCCGGACAGGCTCTTGTATTTTGTAGCGGATAGCGTGACGCGCGCGGCGTATCTGATCAATTGTGAAGCGTGAAACGCGGGCGGGAATGCGAAAGACGCTTCATGCGATACGAGCGACCAGTCAACTTTGCAGGTCCTCCTGTATAAGCTCCTCGCTGTCCGGCATGCCGTGGGCAATGAATTTCGCGTACGACAGGTAAATCATGCTGCTATCCCGCATGGCCTTGTAGCCCTGCGTCATGCGGGCCAACTTTTCGGATTCAGGGCCTTCAGTCTTTCTCAACTCCGAGACCTGCTCCTGTAGCACGAGCGTGAATCGTTCCATCGCCTGCTCGACTTCTCTATAGGCCTGTAGAATCGTGTGAGTCATCGGTTGTCCTCCTCGGTGAAGGCAGCATACACTAGCCTATGGACCCCTTCAACAAGCCGAGCCCGTATCGTCTTTCCTCACAGGTGATCGGCGCACTGACCAAGGTCGGTGCGTTGCAAGGGCCCACTACCGAGAGGCGCCTCAGCAAGGGCGTAGCCGAGCTCTCCCGCCTCTTTACGGTCGACCGCAGCCGCAGGCCTGCCGATTATCTGGAACGCCCTGAGTATGCGGCAGCCTATCTGGGCTATTTCCTTCCTGTTAACCTGGCGAAGGTCCAGATCTTATTGGAGGAGTTGCCGACCGTGACCTGGCAAGAGGACGGGCAACGCCCCCTGTCCGTGCTCGATCTTGGAATTGGACCGGGAACTGGCGCGCTGGCTTTCCTGGACTGGGCCCATCGGACCGGGCGGACCGCCGGCAGGCCGGTTCATGTGGTCGGGGTCGATCGATCGCAACGCGCTCTTCACGATGCTTCACGGCTGTGGCAAACGTATGTCGACGAAAACCGGCTCAGCGCGGTTCAGCTCCGCCTGGTTCACGCTGACGTGGAGAAGAGGGCGGGCGGCCCTTTTGCAGAGAAAATCGAAAGAGGGAAACCCTTTGATCTGGTGATCCTCGCCAATTGCCTGAATGAGCTCTTCGCGAGCGCGCGAGAAGCGCTAGTTCAGCGCATGAAACTCGTCGTCTGGGCTTTTTCGCTCCTCAAACCCACGGGCGCCTGCATGATCGTCGAACCGGCGCTTCGCGGCGTTGCCCGCCAGCTTCACGTCCTACGGGATCGGCTGCTTCAAGAACAGCTTTGCACCGTGTATAGCCCCTGCCTGCACGAACTCACGTGCCCCGCCTTGATCCGCCCCGACGACTGGTGCCATGAAGAAAGGCCCTGGGAGGCACCCACGGCCATCCAAGCCATCGACCGGGAGGTCGGATTTATCAAGGATGCACTCAAATTCTCTTATCTCTTGTTGAGAACAGACGGGCTTACCATTGCGCCGAGATGTGCGGAGGTCTATCGGGTGGTCAGCGAATTGCGGAAGATGAAGGGCGAGATGCGGGCGTGGCTGTGCAATGAGACGGGACGGTCGGAAGCTGGACTGCTTGATCGTGCGGCCTCGCCGTCAAACGCCGCGTTCACCGCAGTGCAGCGAGGCACCATCGTCCGTATTGATCGCCTGGTGAGAAAAGAAGGACAGGAACGGGGATTCGGCAGAATCCCTCCCGACGGTCCAGTAGACATCGTCCGACCGCTCTAGCGCGTTTCTGTGGGGAGACGATAGAAGCACAAGGCGGCCCCGTGCTCAGTCGGCTTCCGGCTCCGTGCCTCCGTGCTGATGAGTGACCTGGTCTTCCTCGAAGAGTTCGGCCATCTCTTCCGCGATCATGTCGCGATCGTTGGGGACCGACACCAAGGGAATTTCTTTGCGCGGTGTGGGTCCAGCCGGGCTTGGCGGATCGGGCTGCGCAGGGCGAGTTGGTTGCTGTTCTTTCATGTGTGTAGTATACACCAAATAGGTGACACGGGGTTACTCAAAGGCCTCAAGAGAAGACCTCTCCGGAAACTGCGACTGGCAGGCCGGGCAGGAGACGAAATAAATGGCCTCGCGCACCGACATCACGATTCGAAATTCCAACGTTACCCCCCGGCGGGTGCAGGTCGGGCAAGAAATTTCCTTCAAGCGATACGGCACGTCCGGCTGCGTTCGCACATAAAACTCCATGTCCGTGTACACGGGAAAACTGTAGCGGCAGCCCATACACACGCCCCGCCAGTCTCCGTCCGGCTGCATGGACCGGCGGTCGATTCCGAACGCGGATCCTTTGCACACGGCGCAATGCACCGAGCCAAGACGCTTCTCCACCTCTTCGACCGTGAGTCTTGTCACTGGATGTCTCCTTCATGCGGGGCTAGCGCGGAATGAGAGTATAGCGACTGCTTTACCAGGACCGCAACATCGGCGTCGTACGGCTCCAAATCAAGTGATCTCGCCCACTTTCCGGCGAGGGCCCGTCGGTGCTCGTGGATGCTTAACGTTGCCTGCTATACTAGGCTGACGATGCACGTAATCACCGATTCCATCCTCGTCGGTAACATCGACGACGCCAGTGGTCCTGGGCACAGGGTCCACGGTCTTTTACTCGCAGCCGAGGAGTATCACATCACACCTCCCGCCGGTGTGGCGTATGAACGGATTCCTTTGAAAGAATTTTCTGTAGCCGATCCGCTGTTGCTGCACCAAGCGGTCGTCTGGATCCGGAAACGTGTGGCCGATGGCCGGGTCATGGTGTGTTGCCGAGCCGGAATGGGCCGATCGGTTTCGGTCGTCATCGCGTATCTGTGCGGTATCGAAGGTATGCCGTATGCCGAAGCGGTTGCGCTGGTGAAGGCCCGCCGGCCCGGTGCCGTGCCTCTCCCCGGTCTTGAAGAATCCATCAGGGAATTGCAACGGCTGCTCGCCTCGCCACAGGCCGCCTCAAGTTCTGGCGGTGCCCTCAGTGCCTGACTGCTGCCGTACCGCGCCCCATTGCGTTTCCCGCGCGCCCATGGCCTAATCTTCCCCGATCGATCCGGATCACTGCAGTGGTTTTGTGAGGTGCATCACAGTGCCTGAACTGCCTGAAGCAGAAGTGGCGGCCGATCAGCTTCGAGCCCGTGTGGTCGGCGCTCGAATCGTGTCTTGCTGGATCGGCCGACAGGATATCGTCCGAGAGGGATACCGGTTTCGTTCCTGGTACGAAGGCAGCGTCGTTGAGCGCGTTGAGCGACGGGGGAAGAGCGTGATCCTCGGCATGGCTCGCGGTGAAGAGCGACGGTGCCTCGTGGCCGAGCTCGGGATGACGGGGTTGCTCTTGTTCCCTTCGGCGCCCGTTCGGCTGCCTCAGCATACGCATCTCAGGCTGTATCTCGAGAACGGAAAAGAACAGGAGGTGCGCTATTGGAACCCGCGGCGCTTCGGAAGGGTCTACTTGCTGGACCGGGAGGGATTGGAACGATACACGAGCCGGCGGTTTGGCGCCGATCCGCTCACTCTGCCCCGCGAAGGCTTTACGGCGTTGATACGAGGCCGGAAGGGGCGCCTGAAGCCTTTGCTCATGCACCAGCAGACCATCGCCGGAATCGGAAACATTTACGCGAATGAAATTCTCTTCCGCGCTCAGTTACATCCCAATCGCCCGGCCCACCGGGTCAATCTGGAAGCGATCCATCGCCTGTATGACACGATGCAGATGGTGCTGCGCGAAGCCATCGAGTGGGGCGGCTCGAGTGTGCGAGATTTTTTTGCCCCGGACGGAACGCTAGGCCGGTATAAGGCCCGTCATCTCGTGTACGGCAAGCAGGGGCAACTATGCCCGAACCATTGCGGAGCCCTCATCCGACGCCTCCAAGGTGAACGAAGCTCATACTACTGTCCCACTTGTCAACGATCGCGGCTCGCATGGGGGCGCTCCAATCGGACGATTGAGGTCGTGCAGTAGTCACGTTCTTTCATCGGCTTAGAGGTTGTTGTCCTGTGGATAACGTTTCACCTAGGCCTTTTGTTCCCTGTCTGCTAGTGCATCTGGTGTATTGAGTCGCCTTCCTATTTCCGCTAGAATCGCGCTCCCTTACCTCGATATTTCTCTTCCGAAGGAGCGGTTATGGCCAAGGTGCTGGAAGGGCCCGGGATGGGCCTGATGAAAAAGTGGGGCATTCATGTTCCTAACTATGTGGTCGTCACGTCGGTCGATGAGCTGACCAAGCTGGGCCAAGCCAATGACTGGCTCAAGAAATCAAAACTGGTCGTGAAAGCTCATGAGGCCCTCGGCTCCCGCTTCAAGCTGGGGTTGGTCAAGGTGGATTTGGACCTGCACAGTGCCGAGGCTGCGACAAAAGAGATGATCGGGCGTCAAGTCGGCAGCATCACCGTGTCCCAGGTCATTGTGTCGGAAATGATCCCGCACAAAGAGGAATACTACTGCGCGGTCAAGTCGACACGGGAAGGAACGGAGATTCTTCTCGCCAACTGCGGCGGCATCGAAGTCGAATCAAACTGGGAGCGTGTCAAGCGTCTGTCCCTGGAGGTTGGACAGCAGCCCAGCCACGAAGGGCTTGAGAAGCTCGCGAAGGAGGCCGGATTTACCGGGTCGATGGTCAGGAAGATGACCGACTTCGCCGGAAAGATGTTCGCCTGTTTCGACAACGAAGATGCGCAGTATTTGGAGGTCAATCCGGTCGTCATACGCGAAGGCGACGGAGAGCCGGTTGCGCTGGATGCCGTCACGCTGCTCGATGCGGACGCCAAATTCCGCCACCCCGATTGGAATTTTCCGTTTGCCGCCGAGTTCGGCCGGGCCTACACGAAGAATGAGTTCGAGGTGATGGCCGTCGATTCCAAGATCAAGGGCTCGGTAAAGTTCATTGAAATCCCCGGTGGGGATACGGCGATGCTTCCCGCGGGCGGCGGCGCCAGCGTGTACTACTCCGATGCCGTCGTGGCGCGGGGAGGGAAATTGGCCAATTATGCGGAGTATTCCGGCGATCCCCCGGACTGGGCGGTGGAAGTGCTCACGGACAAAGTGTGTTCTCTGCCCGGCATCAGAAACATCATCGTCGGCGGCGCGATCGCCAACTTCACGGACGTGAAAAAAACCTTCGGCGGGATCATCAACGGGTTCCGCAAAGCCAAGGCCGAGGGAAAGCTGAACGGCGTCAAAATCTGGGTGCGCCGCGGAGGGCCGCGCGAGAAGGAAGGCCTGGATGCCATGCGCGCGCTGAAGGACGAAGGGTTCGACATTAACGTCTTCGACCGCTACACGCCGCTGACCGACATCGTCGACAAAGCACTCCAGTCAAAGTAGCCCGCCGTACTGTTGCGAGACATGGCATAAGGGGAGATCCCGATGAGCATCTTGGCGAACAAAGACACCCGAGTCGTTATCCAGGGTGGCGCTGCAGGAGTGAACGCGGCCCGCCGCATGGCCGAATTCTGCTACATGATTAAGAAGCCCCTGAACGTCGAGGCGTTCGTGTATCCCCCGGATGCCGGGAAAACGAACGAAGTGCCCTATGGGAGCGGGTTGTTGACCATCCCCGTCTACAAGAGCGTGGCGGAGGCGACCGCCAACCACTCCCAGATCAACACTAGTCTGGTCTACATCGGGGCGGACCGTGCGATGGCCGGCGCGATGGAGGCGCTCAACGATCCCAAGATCAAGCTCGTGTCGATGATCACAGAAGGGGTGCCCGAGAAAGATGCAAAGCTGCTCGGGGCTCATGCGCGGAAACTCGGAAAGGTGTTCAACGGCCCTTCGTCCATCGGCATCGTGTCCGCAGGGTCTTGTCGGCTCGGCGTCATCGGCGGCGCATTCGACAATTTGGTTCTCTGCAAGCTTTATCGGGAAGGATCGTTCGGCGTCATCACCAAGTCCGGCGGCCTGTCGAACGAGATTATCTGGATCTGTTCTCAATTTGCGGACGGAATTACAACAGCGATCGGAATCGGCGGCGATGCCTATCCCGGAACCGATTACGTCTCCTACCTGGAAAGGTTCGAGCAAGATCCACAGACAAAAGCCGTCGTGATCGTCGGCGAGATGGGCGGTGATTTGGAGGAGCGCGCCGCCGAATGGTACGGAGCCAAGAAGCGCCGCATCAAGCTGCTCGCGGTCGTATCGGGCTTCTGCCAGGAAAGTTTGCCCAAAGGCATGAAATTCGGCCACGCGGGCGCGAAGGAAGGGATGAAGGGGGAAGGATCGGCGCGGTCGAAATCCGATGCGCTCAAGAAAGCCGGCGCCATCGTGCCTCCGACGTTCGGCGCGCTGGGACCGGCCATCAAGGAGGTTTACCAGGAGTTGCTGAAGTCGGGACAGGTCAAGGAAATCCAGGAGTTGAGCCCGGCGGAGATGCCGAAGTTGCCCAAGACGGTGGATGAAGCGATGAAGTCGGGCGAGGTCGCCGTCGCGCCGCTCATCAAGACGACGATCAGCGACGACCGGGGGGACGAACCGCTGTACGACGGATATCCCGCCTCCGAGCTCATCAATAAAGGCTACGAGATTCCGCATGTCATCGGACTGCTCTGGGACAAGCGGCTTATTTCGAAGCAGGAAGCGGAAATCATCAAGCGGATCATGATGCTGTCCGCTGATCACGGGCCTTGCGTGAGCGGCGCTCTGACCACCATCATCGCGGCGTGCGCCGGTATCGGAATGTCACAGGCGGTGGCGGCCGGCCTCATCATGATCGGGCCCCGTTTCGGCGGGGCGGTCACCGACGCGGGCCGCTACTTTAAGCACGCCATCGATCATAAAATGTCCGTGGACGAGTTTCTCGCGTACATGAAGAAAAACGTCGGTCCTGTGCCCGGAATCGGGCATCGGGTGAAGAGCGTCCGGAATCCCGACAAGCGGGTCAAGGAACTGGTCGGGTACGTCAAAAGCCTCGGCATCAGGACCCCGCATCTCGACTTTGCGCTCGAAGTCGAGAAGGTCACGTCCGCCAAGAAGGACAACCTGATCCTGAACGTGGACGGGACCATGGCGGCTGTGCTGGTGGACATCGGATTCCCGGTGGACAGCTTGAACGGGTTTTTCATCCTCTCCCGCACGCTCGGATTGATCGGACATTGGGTTGACCAAAAGCGCCAGGAAAGCCGTCTGATCAGGCTGTTCGATTACCTCGTCAATTATGCGGCGCCCAAGCGGCGGGAGGTTCCACCATTAAAATAGGCGCGCGAGGCGCCGCCGTTGAAGTAGTGTGACATCTTGGAGCGTCGTCCGTGAGGCCCGAAAACGTCCGCGGGAGATCACGGCACGGGCGACGCAATCAATAGGAGACGGAGATACACCATGTCGATGGATCTTGCCAAGAAACTGTATGCCAAGATGCCGGATGTGCTCGCGATGGTGCGAAAGAAGTTCGGCCGCGGCTTGACCCTGGCGGAAAAAATTCTCGTCGCGCATGCCGATAACCTCGAGACGCAGGTCTGGGAGCGGGGCAAGGCCATGTTGGCCCTTCGTCCGGACCGGGTTGCCATGCAGGATGCCACCGCGCAGATGGCCATGTTGCAGTTCATGCAGGCGGGGAAAAAGAAGGCCGCGGTGCCGAGCACGATTCATTGCGACCATCTGATCAGGGCCGAAATGGGCTCCGAAAAAGATTTGCTCCGCGCGATGGACGAAAACAGGGAAGTCTATAACTTCCTGGCGTCGGCTGCGAAAAAGTACGGCATCGGCTTCTGGAAGCCGGGCGCCGGCATTATCCACCAGGTCGTGCTCGAGAATTATGCCTTCCCCGGCGGACTGATCATCGGCACCGACTCGCATACTCCCAACGGCGGCGGGCTCGGTATGTTGGCGATCGGCGTCGGCGGAGCGGATGCCGGCGAGGTGATGGCGGGGCTCCCATGGGAGGTGCTGCATCCGAAACTGATCGGCGTGCGGCTCACCGGAAAATTAAACGGATGGGCTTCCCCCAAGGACGTCATCCTGTATCTCTGCGGGCTGCTGACCGTCAAAGGAGGCACCAACAAGATCGTCGAGTACTTCGGCCCGGGGGCCGAAACCATCAGCGCGACCGGAAAGGGCACGATTTGCAACATGGGGGCAGAGCTCGGCGCGACGACGTCGGTGTTCCCCTTCGATCAGAAGATGGTGGCCTACATGAACCTGACCGATCGGGCGGATCTGGCCAATCTGGCCCTCTCGAACAAAGACCTGCTCGTGGCCGATCCGGAGGTCTATCAGTCGCCCGAGAAGTACTACGATCAAATCGTCGAAATTGACCTCTCGACGCTGGAGCCTCATGTCGTCGGACCCCACACGCCGGATTTGGCGAGGCCGATCTCCAAAATGGCGGCGGAGTCCAAGGAGAAGGGCTACCCAATCGAATTGAAAGCGGCGCTGATCGGCAGCTGCACCAACTCTTCCTACGAAGACATCAGCCGGTCGGCTCATATCGCCAAACAGGGCATGAAGGCCGGGTTGAAAGCCAAGACCTCCTTCCTGATCTCGCCGGGATCCGAGCGCATCTACCACACGATGAAGCGCGACGGGTTCCTGGAGACCTTCGAAAAAATGGGCGGCACGGTCCTTTCCAACTCCTGCGGTCCCTGCATCGGCCAGTGGAAAAGGGCGGACAGCGTGAAAGGGCGGGCCGATTCGATCGTCAGTTCGTTCAACCGTAATTTCCCGGGCCGCAACGACGGAATCAACGAGACTCTGTCCTTCCTGGCGAGTCCCGAGATCGTGACGGCCTACGCGCTGGCCGGTGATCTGCGGTTCGACCCGGTGCATGGCACGTTGAAGGCGGCCGATGGACGGGAATTCAAGCTCGATCCCCCTCAGGGCGAGGAATTGCCGGCCAAAGGATTTGCCAAGGGCGAAGAAGGATACGTGGCACCGGCGGAAAACGGCGATGCCCTCACGGTCGACATTCCGCCCACCAGCGAGCGGTTGCAGCTGCTGCAGCCGTTTCCGCGCTGGGACGGCAGAGATTTCGAAAAGCTGCTGCTGCTGATCAAGACCAAGGGAAAGACGACGACGGACCATATCTCCCCCGCCGGCCCCTGGCTCAAGTTCCGCGGACATCTCGACAAAATCAGCGACAACATGTTTCTCGGCGCGAACAATGCGTTTGCCTCCGAACCGGGGAAGGGCACGGACGTGCTCACCGGCGAATCCGGGTTGACCATCGCGCAGATTGCTCGCCGGTACAAGACCCAGGGAATCGGGTCGGTGGTCGTCGGCGATGAAAATTACGGCGAGGGAAGCAGCCGGGAGCACGCGGCGATGTCGCCGCGGTTTTTGAGCGTGAAAGTGGTGCTGACGAAGAGCTTTGCGCGCATTCACGAAACGAACCTGAAGAAGCAGGGAATCTTGGCGTTGACCTTCTCTGACCCGAAGGACTACGAGAAGATTGAGCAGCAAGACCGCATCAGTGTGACGGGGCTGAGCAATCTGGCTCCGGGCAAGCCGGTGCAGGTGACGATCCACAAGGCGGATGGCCGCACGGTCACCATCCAGGCGAACCACAGCATGACCGAACAGCAGATTGCGTGGTTCAAGGCTGGTTCGGCGCTGAACGCGCTGAACTAACACCGATGCTGAGAGAGGACAAGCCATGACGACAAAAGCGTCCAAGATTATTTATACAAAAACGGATGAAGCGCCGGCGCTCGCGACCTATTCATTTCTCCCGATCATCAAGGCATTTACAGGTGCCGCCGGCGTATCCGTGGAATTAAGGGATATTTCGCTGGCGGGACGGATTCTCGCCGTCTTCCCCGAATATCTGACGGAAGGCCAAAAGCAATCAGATGATCTGGCCGAATTGGGGGAGCTTGCCAAGGCCCCGGAGGCCAACATCATCAAGCTGCCGAATATCAGCGCGTCGGTTCCCCAACTGAAGGCCGCCATCAAAGAATTGCAGAGCCAGGGCTATAAGATTCCCGATTACCCCGAAGATCCGAAAGACGACAAGGAAAAGGACATCAAGGCGCGGTACGACAAAGTCAAGGGCAGTGCGGTCAATCCGGTCCTGAGAGAAGGGAACTCCGACCGTCGAGCTCCGCTCTCCGTCAAACAGCACACAAAAAAGCATCCGCACAAGATGGGGCCGTGGACGCCAGATTCGAAGACCCACGTCGCCCACATGACGCGGGGAGATTTCCGGTCGAACGAGAAGTCCATGACCGTCACCGAGGCGACCGACGCCCGCATCGAGTTCGTCGGGCAGGACGGGAAGACGACGGTGCTCAAACCGAAGGTGGCCCTTCAGGCCGGCGAAGTCATCGACGCGACCTTCATGAGTAGGCGCGTCTTGCGGGAATTTATCGAGCAGCAGATTGAGGACGCCAAGAAGCAGGGCGTGTTGTTTTCCGTGCACCTCAAGGCGACCATGATGAAGGTGTCAGACCCGAAGATCTTCGGTCATGTCGTCTCGGTGTATTACAAGGACGTGTTCGAAAAGTACAAGGACGTGTTCCAGAAGCTGGGCGTCGATCCCGACAACGGCTTGGGGGATCTCTACGCCAAGATCACGGCCTTGCCGGACGATCAACGAAAAGCCGTCGAGGCCGACATTCAGGCCGTCTATCAGAAACGGCCTCCGTTGGCGATGGTGAACTCCGACAAGGGGATCACCAATCTGCACGTCCCCAGCGACGTGATCATCGACGCGTCCATGCCGCCGGTGATTCGTGACTCCGGGAAGATGTGGGGCCCGGACGGCAAGCTGCATGATACCAAGGCGGTGATACCCGATAGCAGTTACGCCCCGATCTATGAAGAGGTGGTTGAATTTTGTAAGAAACACGGCGCATTTGATCCGAAGACCATGGGGAGCGTACCCAATGTCGGCCTGATGGCCCAAGCCGCGGAGGAATACGGATCGCACGACAAGACCTTCAAAGCTCCGGGCAACGGCACGATGCGAGTGGTGGCCGCCTCGGGCCAGACTCTTCTGGAACACAAGGTAGAGGAAGGAGATATCTGGCGGATGTGCCAGGTCAAGGATGCGGCGATCCAGGATTGGGTCAAATTGGCCGTCACACGGGCCAAAGCCACGGGCGCGCCGGCGATCTTCTGGCTGGACAAGAACCGGGCGCATGATGCGGAGCTGATTCAGAAGGTCAATCGCTATCTGGTGAATCACGATTCGAAAGGCCTCGATCTTCGGATCATGTCTCCGGCTGAGGCGATGCGGGTCTCGCTGGAAAGGATGAAAGAGGGCCAAGATACCATTTCCGTCACCGGAAACGTGTTGAGAGACTACCTCACGGATCTCTTCCCAATTCTCGAAATCGGGACGAGCGCCAAGATGCTCTCGATCGTGCCTTTGCTCAACGGCGGCGGTCTGTTTGAAACCGGTGCAGGAGGCTCAGCGCCGAAGCATGTGCAGCAGTTCCAGGAGGAAGGGTATCTGCGCTGGGATTCACTCGGGGAATTCCTGGCGTTAGCCGCTTCACTGGAACATCTGGCGAAGGCGTCCAACAATAAGACCGCGAAAGTTCTGGCCGACACCCTCGACCGCGCCAATGCGAAATTTTTGGAGAGCAACAAGTCCCCGGCCCGAAAGGTCGGGGAGATCGACAATCGCGGAAGCCATTTCTATCTGGCTATGTATTGGGCGCAGGCATTGGCCGAGCAGTCGGATGACAAAAATTTGCAGGCCCGTTTTGCCAAGGTGGCGAAGCAGCTGGAAGAGAGCGAATCAAAGATCATGGCGGAGCTGCTTGCTGCGCAGGGGAAATCGGTCGACATGGGCGGCTATTATCATCCGAACGACGAAAAGACGACCAGGGCCATGCGCCCGAGCTCCACCTTGAACACGATCATCGACGCGGTGGCTGCCTAATCTCATGTGAGAAGCGGGATGGACGGGTGCCGGAGAGGCTCTCCGACGCTTGCCCCCGGTGGAAGAGAATGGGAACGGAAACCACGGATACGCAGAACGTCATCGACCAACCCGAGGTGCTCAAGCCACGGATGGTGACCGTCGAAATCTTCGGCAAGAAGTACGAGGTGCCGGAGGGGATCACCGTCATCAAAGCCTTGTGGTACACGGGGCAGGAGGTCGTGCGCGGGGTCGGGTGCCTCGGCGGGTTCTGCGGCGCCTGCGCCACGTACTATCGGACGAAGGACGATCCCAAGGTCAAGACCTGTCTGGCCTGCCAAACGGCGGTGGAGGACGGCATGTCGTTCTCGATGGTCCCGCCGTTCCCGGCTCGAAAGGCCACCTACGACATCGCGAGCCTTCAGGATCCCAAGCAGGATCTCTTCAACCTCTATCCGGAAGCGCCCCTCTGCCGGAACTGTAACGCCTGTACCGAGGCATGCCCGCAAAAAATCGACGTGCGGGAAGGGGTGTGGAAGGCGGTCTTCGGCGATTTCAAAGGCGTCTCCGACATGTTCATGGACTGCGTCATGTGCGGCATGTGCACGCCGGTCTGCATCGCCGACATCGCGCCGAATCTCGTCGCGCTGTACGTCAGCCGCGCCCAAGGGGCGCACTTTACCGAACGCGCGCAGGGACTGGATCAGCGCATCAAGGAAATCGAAGACGGTCGCTACGCCGACGAATGGAATCGGGTTCTGAAGATGAACGACCAGGACCTCGCGAAGGTCTGCGCAGAATTAAAGTAGGAGGCGGTCTGGAGGTCATGCGTCTGTAACGTCGTCGAGTTGAGGTGTTCCGCTGTGAGACTTGATGACCTGAGGACGTGAAGATCTTTGGACACACGCATGGACATCCACACGCTCCAACAAATCGTGCACAAAACGCGGGATGCGCGGCGCAAGCAACAGATGACCAAGCTGTCTCCCGCGGACCGCGATTCTCTCATCCAAAAGTATCATCCCGACTACCGCGAACGAGCCTACCGGCCGATCCGCTTCGGTCCCAACGAGGGAGCCAGGACCGTCGTCGAACTGGCCACCTTGCTCGAGGGCGACAGCCCGATTCCCGACGACGTGGATCTGACACCCGCGTATTCGACGGACGTGCTTGTCGTCGGCGGAGGCGGGGCCGGTTGCGCGGCCGCACTTCATGCTCATCAGGCCGGGGCCAGGGTCATGCTTGCGACCAAGTTACGCCTCGGTGATTCCAACAGCGTGATGGCCCAAGGCGGGATGCAAGTCTCGGTCGCGCCTGAAGACTCGCCCGTCACCCATTTTCTCGACACGCTCAAGGGCGGGCATATGCAGAACGACCATCACTTGCTCAAGGCGATGGTCGAAGACGGTCCCTCGATCGCACAATGGCTGATTCAGCTCGGTGTGCTGTTCGACCGGGAAGCCGATGGAAACCTGCACGTCAAGAAGGGCGGCGGCAGCTCCAAGCCGCGCCTGCTGACCTGCTCCGACTATACGGGTCTTGAAATTATGCGAGTGTTGAAAGACGAGGTGCTGAACCAGAAGATCCAGCTCCTCGAATTCTGCGCCGCCGTCGAGTTATTGAGCGACGATCAGGGCCGATGCACCGGCGTCATCTTCAAAGATCTGGACAACCATCGCTACGTGACCGTGGCCGCAAAAGCGGTCATTCTCGCAACGGGCGGGATCGGACGGCTGCACATTCAAGGATTCCCGACCAGCAACCATTACGGCGCCACCGGGGATGGGCTCTGCCTGGCTTACCGCATCGGGGCAAAGCTCGTCCACATCGATACGTTCCAATACCATCCCTCCGGGGCCGTGTATCCCGAGCAACTGGTCGGAGCCTTGGTCACGGAAGGCATCCGGTCCGAAGGGGGCCATCTCGTGAATGCGAAGGGCGACCGGTTCGTCAACGAGCTGGATACGCGGGATGTGGTGTCGTCCTCCATCATTCGGGAATGCGAAGAGGGTCGAGGCATCCGAACCATGTCTGGTCGGGTCGGGGTCTGGCTCGATACGCCTCTGTTGGATGTCGAGCACGGGCCGGGGACGGTCGAGAAGCATTTCCCGGCGATGATGATGCAGTTCGAGCGGTTCAAGATCGATATCAGCAAGGATCCGGTCTTGATCTATCCCACCCTGCACTATCAAAACGGCGGGGTGAAAATCGACACGAATGCCGAAACCGACGTCAACAATCTGTTTGTGGCAGGGGAGGCCTCCGGCGGGTTGCACGGCCGCAACCGTTTAATGGGCAATTCACTACTCGATCTTATGGTGTTCGGCAGGCGATCCGGACTGACGGCGGCCTCGCGGGCTGCGTCGATGGCCCAGGGCAAGTTGACGCTGCGCCATCTCCAGCGATTCCGAGCGGAAGCCACAAAACACGGCAGCCGCAGCGGGGTGGTGTCACCGATGATCCTGCCCTCATACACGAGGAAAGAATAGAAAGCTGATGAGCCATTAGCTCTTGAGGTTGCGATGAACGTCCACGAATTCCAGGCGAAACAGTTGTTCGCACAGTTTGGCGTGCCCGTCCCGCGCGGGAAAGAAGTAACCTCCCCGGAAGCCGCCACGGTTTGGGCCGACGAGCTGAACACGCCGGTGTTCGTCGTGAAAGCGCAAATTCATGCGGGGGGGCGAGGCAAAGCCGGCGGCGTCAAGATTACGAGGGACAAGAGCGCGGTTGCGGGGCTTGCCAAGGAGCTGATCGGCAAGACGCTTGTCACGCATCAGACCGGGCCGAAGGGAAGGACCGTTCATCGCCTGTTGTTGGAAGAAGGCGCGAACATCGGCAAGGAGCTTTATCTGAGCTTGTTGGTGGATCGGGACACGGGCTGGCCGACCTTCATCGCCAGCACGGAAGGCGGGATGGAAATCGAAGAAGTGGCTGCCAAGACGCCGGACAAAATCATCAAAGAAGCGATCGATCCGGCGGTCGGGTTTCAAGGACATAACGGGCGCAATGTTGCCTTCGCGTTGGGGCTGCAGCACATCGAGCCGGCGGTCATCACTTCCTTCGTCCAGATGCTCGGCAACCTCTATCGTCTGTTCATGGACAAAAACGCGGCGCTGGTCGAGATCAACCCGCTCATCATTACCAAGGAAAAGCAGTTGGTCGCGTTGGACGGCAAGGTATCATTCGACGATAACGGCGTCTTCAAGCATGAAGACGTCCGGAAGATGCGGGACCTCAACGAAGAGGAGCCGTTGGAAATCGAAGCCACCGCCAACAACCTGAATTATGTGAAGCTCGACGGCAACATCGGCTGCATGGTGAACGGGGCCGGGCTGGCGATGGCGACGATGGACGTAATCAAGCTGGCGGGCAGCGAGCCGGCCAATTTCCTCGACGTAGGCGGCGGCGCGACGAAGGAAACCGTGGCGGCCGGGTTCCGCATTCTCCTGAAAGACCCGAACGTGAAAGGCATTTTTATCAACATCTTCGGCGGGATCGTGCGATGTGAGCGGATCGCGCACGGCGTGATCGAGGCGGCTAAGGAAGTGAAGATCAACGTGCCGCTGGTGGTCCGGCTGCAGGGCACGAACGCGCCGGAAGGTCGGAAGCTGCTCCAGGAGTCCGGACTGAAGGTCGACGTGGCGGACGATTTGTGGGAGGCGGCGCAGAAGATCGTGAAGATGACGGGCAAGGCTGCGTGAGGAGGAGGGATTACCGGGCCTGCTCCTCGACCGACGCTCCGACTCGGCCGCACTCAGCCTCGTTAAGCCTGGGGAAAGATAGATTTAAAGACAGGCACCGAAGCGGTTCTTGGTCTTCTGTAACGGCTTGACGGAGATTGATCCATGAGCATTCTCATCGACAAGAACACCCGGGTGGTGGTGCAGGGGATTACCGGCAAGGAAGGGTCGTTCCATGCGACGCAGTGCAAAGCGTACGGAACGCAGCTCGTGGCCGGGGTGACGCCGGGGAAGGCCGGACAGGAGGTGGAAGGGATTCCGGTCTTCAATACGGTGCGTGAAGCAATCAGGAAGACGCACTGCGACACCTCGTTGATCTTTGTGCCGCCGCCGTTTGCCGCTGATGCCATCCTGGAAGCGGCCGACGCCGGGATTCAATTGGTCATCTGCATCACCGAAGGCATTCCCGTGAATGACATGGTCAAAGTGAAGCGGGCCCTCCGCGGCAGAGACGTGCGGTTGATCGGTCCGAACTGCCCGGGCGTCATCACGGTGGATGAAGCGAAAATCGGAATCATGCCCGGCTTCATTCACAAGCGCGGCGTCGTCGGCGTGGTCTCTCGCAGCGGCACGTTGACGTATGAAGCCGTCCATCAGCTTTCCACGCAGGGATTGGGCGAGACGACCTGCGTCGGCATCGGGGGCGATCCGGTCAACGGCACCAACTTCGTCGACGTGCTGCCGTTGTTCGAAAAAGATCCGGAGACACAGGCAATCGTCATGATTGGCGAGATCGGCGGCGACGCAGAGGAAAAGGCGGCGGACTTCATCAAACAGCACGTCAAGAAGCCGGTGATCAGCTTTATCGCCGGGATCACGGCACCCCCGGGCCGCCGTATGGGCCATGCCGGCGCCATCATCTCAGGCGGCAAGGGCACCGCGTCCGAGAAAATGAAGGCGTTGGAGTCGGCGGGCGTCCGGGTCGTGAAGAATCCTGCAGAAATCGGAGCCACGGTGAAACTTGCATTGGGCCGCTAGTCTCTGCTCAGTTCCCAGGTCTCTTCTTCCATCGTAATATTCTCGTAAACCGGCGATGTTTCGTCGGACTCACTATTCGCTGTCGCCTCGGAGCGGATCGTGATATGTTCACACGCACTAGGAAAGCCCCTTGTCTTCCCCGTTAGCCGATTCGTGATCGCTCAACTAGGGAAACCTCCGGTCGTGGCGTCAAGTTTCTCCTTATCCGGAATGGAGCCGCAATGGCAATAAAATCTCAGCCGCCGCTGTCTCAACTCGTCCGAGGGAGGTGGGGGCGATGCGCATCTTCCTAGTCCACGTTCGCGATCCCCAGTTCTACGCGCTCCCGGCAAAGACCAGGGCAAAAAACGGACGGATCCGCGTCATGGGCTTTCCCCCCATCGGCATCATGTCGTTGTCCGCCGTGGTCAAGCAGGCTGGACACGAATGCGTGATGTTCGACCAGGCGAATCCCGACACGCCGAACGACACGATCGTCGAGGCCATTCGCCGGCAAAAGCCGGCGCTCGTCGGTCTGAGCTTTCTGAGCACCACCAGCTATCCCTACGCGAAAATGCTCGCGCGACAAATTCGCGCGGCCGATGCAGATGTCAAACTGGCCTTCGGCGGCGTCTTCGCAACCCTGAATGCCGGCCTGGTGAAATTACAGTGCCCGGAAGTCGACTTCGTCTGCCGCGGGGACGGCGAGCAGCTCCTGTTGGATTTGATTGCGCACCAGTCCGACCCCGAGGCGGTCGCGGGTCTCACGTGGATGAAAGACGGTCAAGTGGTACAGAACGCAGCCCGCCCGATGGAACGTCATTTGGATCAGTGGCCGTTTCCCGACCGGGAGAGCCTGCCACTCGATTTTGTCGAGTCGATGCCTTTAGATGTGCCGGCCGTCCTGTCCATGGAACGGTTCACCACCGTGCAGACCTCCCGCGGTTGCCCGTGGCCCTGCGTCTTCTGCGACATTCCGATCTTCAACGAGGGAAAATGGCGGGCCCGGAGCGCGCAGCATGTGGTGGATGAACTGAAACACCTTGAGGCGAACGGGTACGGCTCGGTCTATTTCGTCGACGACCATTTTCTGCTCCAGCCGAAGCGCATCGAAGCGATCTGCAAAGGGATCACGGAGGCGGGCTTGTCGATCCAATGGGGCATCGAGGGCCGGGTGGACTCCGTGGCCCAGCATCTGTTCCCCTCGATGGCTAAAGCCCATTGCCGGACCGTCATGTTCGGCATCGAAAGCGGCAGCCAGAAAATCCTCGACCGGCTCAAGAAGGAACAGACATTGGAGGAGGTGGCGACCGCCGTGACGAACGCCAAGCAAGCCGGCATCGAAATCGTGCACGGCTTCTTTACCGTCGGCAATCCGGATGAGACGGTCGAAGACATGAAGGCGACGTTCGACTTCGCCGCGAAACTGCCGTTGGACACGTTCGGCTTCAACCGGCTGTGCGTTTATCGCGGCACGCCGTTGTGGCAGGAGTATGTGAAACGCGGGCTGGTGAGCGACGCGACCGATTGGTTCAAGTACTTCAAATGTTCGGAAATCGATCCCACCTGCCTACCCGGCAGCGTGATCAACGAAGTCCGCCAGCAGGGACTGAAGCGTCTGTTCCTCTATAAGTTGACCCACTATCCCGTTCAGACGTTCAAGCTGTTGCGCCGCTTTCTGCGATACATGCCGGCCCGTGACGTGCTGTATCTGATCATCAAGCCCTTCTTGGGGCAGAAGAAAGGGGCGACCAAAGCGGAAGTGCTCTCGCGCGCGGTCGAGCATGCCCAGATGAAGGACGCCGCCGCTCAGCTGACGCAGCTGACCGACGACGTGCTGCATCATGTCATGGAAGCCTCGAGAGCGGAGCGGTTGCGCATTCAGCAGGAAGCGGATGGGTCGCGAGAATTGCCCATGGTGTCGTCCTAATGAGCGAGACTCACCGGAAGCCGTTCAGCTCCAGAAGCCGGTCCGCCCAGATCCACGGAGACCCCTCGTCCTCGTGCTTGCAGTAGACGAAGCAATCTTTCCCTGCTTCCCTCGCCCTCCTCAAGCGGTCGGCCCATACCTGTAAATCGTCGTCGCCGTACCGGCTGCGGCGGAGACGCGCGTAGACGAAGCTTGCCGTATCGCGATGCTCGGCGCTCCGCTCGTCGGTTTCGACCGAGGCCCACGCGATTCCATGCCGGCGAAGCAGCGCCTCAACCTGCTCTGCGTGCCAGCTGTCGTGGCGAAATTCGACGGCCCAGCGATGATTCGGCGGAAGCCCTGCGAGAAACGCGGTGAGCCGTTCGTCGTCGCGCGTCATGTTCGGCGGGAGCTGCAGCAAGATGGGGCCGAGTTTTCCGGCTTGCGCCAGCGGCGTCAATCGTTGCAGCAGGATCGCGACGACATCCAAAGATTCCCGGTTCAGCCGCAAGAAGTGCGTGATCTGTCGGTGGGCTTTCGGAGCGTATGAGAACTCTTCCGGCGTCTCCGAGACCCAGGAATGAACCGTCTTCTCGGTCGGCATGCGATACCAGACGCCGTCCAGCTCGACGGTCCTGAATCGGGTCGCATAGTATCGGAGGAAATCAGCCGTCTTCAAGCCGGGTGGATAAAACCGCGACGGTCCCTGCCACGCTTTGTAGGAATAGCCTGAAAGGCCGACGTAAAGACGAGCCATCGGTTGCCGGATCCCACGATGCTAGACGGAAATGCCCCAGATGTGTTTTGCCACGAGGCCGATGCCGTAGGTCACCGTCACGGCGACGGCGATGATGATGAGGTTGAGCGCAATGCGGCGCCTGACGTCCATGCCGGAAAGAAAGGAAAGGATGGCGGACACGACGATGACGACGACTCCCGCGGTCAAGACCGAAATCAAGGCGCTGGCCGCGCCGAACAAGACCGGCAGGACCGGTACGAGGGCACCGGCGAGATAGGCGGCACCGACGACGAACCCTGAAGACAACGGCGACTCCTCCATGGGAGTGACGTCCGATTCTTCTCCGAGAAAAATTCTCCGGGCGATCTCAGTGCTCTTCACTTCCTTCTCGGAGTTCAAGGCCAGGAACGCCCCGGCTCCCATGGACAAGGCCCCGGCGACGGCCGTGGTCGAAGCCGCCATCAGCACCGTGACCGCGTCGCCGAATGCACCGAAAAAGCCGCTGACCGCGCCGAGGATCTCGACCAGCCCGTCGTTCAACCCAAGGAAGATGTTCCGGATCCGCTCGGCGTTGATTTTTCGCTCGGTGAGCTTCGTCACCAGCACGTCTTCATGCTTGAACTCGTCCATCAGAATGCCGCGAAGCGCTTCGCCCAGCGGCTGTCCTTGATAGTCCCGCCACAGGGCCAGATATTTTCTCACCCCATGCACCTCGATCGCCTCCAGCACCAGATGCACCGCCGTCGAGCCGGCCATGCGGCAGATAAGCATGATCAAAGCCAACTTTAGCCGTCTGCCCATGTCCAACTCCGTCAAGCTGCTGCCGAAGAACTTTTGCCAGAACGCTAGGTGATGCGTCTCGACTTTGATCAATTCATCCAAAGTTTCGTGGACGTCCGGCTGCGTCACGTCTCTCAGCGCGGTGTAAAGAGACAGGTCGAACAGCTCGTCAAGAATGAGGGTGCGGGCCAGCCGGGGATCGTGCGTGATTGTGGTCATGAGGAATCCAGCGAAGGAGTCTGAGATGACTAGGCGGATTATAGCGAATAACGGTTGAGAGCGTCGACGCCGCGGCAGTGGCTATGGTTTGCGCTGGAGCCGGTCGCCCAGAACATCATTCCGGAAGTGCCTTTTTTTTTGACGACCAGGGCGTGATGGAGAGGCCTGGTGAACCCGCTCGGCTAGGGCGAGCCGTCGATCGAACGATCCGAGCTACTCTCGAATGCGTCAGTTCCGAGTTTGATGACTCCGGCTGATCGGCAGTCGAAGCTGAGGGAAGGAGGATCCCATTTTCCCCGCCGAGCCAGCAGCCTTTCCCCAGCAACAACCAACGGCCGACCAGAGCCGCGGTGGCGGCGTCAAGCTCATCCCCCGTGATGGTTCTGTTCAATCCTTTAATGCCGAGCCGTCTGAGACCACTCAAGAGGCCGCTCCTATTTTGATGTTGCCGTGGCAAGCTCCAGACATCTTGCGCGCCGCCCGGATAGCATTCGACGGGTTGATAGCCCATCGCCTCGATTTTGTCCTTCAGCGCCAGCCCCCGCGCCGTCAGCATCCGCATCGGTCCGAGCGTGATGGGGAAAAACCTGATTCCGCGTCGAAGCAGCTCCCTGTCGCAGTCACGAAGATGGTCTCCCGCTCGGTCATGAATTGACGTGCGTCCATTGGGGAGGGACAACGGCGCATCGATCGGAACGAGCATCGGTCGAGCCGTTTCCACCAGGCGTAGAATATCCTCGTCGTTGAAGGCAATGAACGTGTGCGCGGTCAAACCACGCAGCAGACACAGGCCGGTAGGCCGACGGGGTGATCCGGCGAGGTCGATGCCCACCACGACGACGGGCTTACGCTTGTTCAGAACGGAAATAACCAAGAAGTCTCAGGCGTTCGATTATCCGGGGAAAAGCACAAAACATTTACATTCAGCCCGCCAAGGGGCCTTGGGAAGAGGACCGCTCGAGTGCTTGGTCAGCCGATCAAGAAGTAGGCGCCAAAGCCGATGGCGGCGATCAAGGCGACGCTCAGCATCACCTTCTCGTGCCCGCACAACCCCTGCTGCGCCTTACACATCGCCAGGGAGCACATGACCGACATGGCATCCCTCCTTGCTGTAGGAACCTAGTCGAAAACGATACGCCGCTCGGCAGGCTCAGTCAATGGCCTCGACGACAGCTTTCTGTTATCGTGCTATGCCATTGATAAGCAAACAGAAGAGCCGCTGATTGAAGGGCGCGGAAGCAGAGACGACAAGCTGTCGGAAAATGAGGCCGCCATGTTCGGCGGCCTTATCATTTTTCCTCTCGGTCCCCCAGTGGAGTGGATTTCATTCTGAGAGCGGGTAGCTCCGACCTACCCGCCCGCCCACCGCAGGGGATCTCTACACCGGGGCGCAGTTACCTCATTGTTTCTTTGTTACTGCGCAAAGAGGCAGATGCTCAAAATGAGCAAGACCGCAAGGAGCCCGGCGACCGAGACGTACCCTCGCGGTACGTCGCAGGGAGACGGGCGACTGAGAACGACGCTGGGGGTCATGTTCAGCATCTGCTAGGTCCCCATCTCCCACGACGCCAGATACTTCTTCTGCTCCGGCGTCAGCTTGTCGATCTGCACTCCCATCCCGGCGAGCTTGAGCCGCGCGATTTCCTTGTCGATCGCCGGGGGAACCGGATACACCTTCTTCTCAAGGTGCTTGTGGTTCTTCACGATGTACTCGGCGCTCAGCGCCTGGTTGGCGAAGCTCATGTCCATGACGCTGGAGGGATGGCCTTCCGCGGTGGCGAGGTTCACCAGCCGCCCTTCCCCGAGCAAACTCACCCGACGGCCGTTCTTGAGCATGTACTGATCCACGCCGGACCGGACCGCCAGCTTCTTCCGGCTGAACTTTTCCAGCGCGGGGATGTCCAGCTCGACGTTGAAGTGGCCGGAGTTGCAGACGATCGCTCCATCCTTCATTGCGGCGAAATGCTCGCTCCGAATGACTTTTAGATTGCCGGTGACCGTGATGAAGAAGTCGCCGATCGGCGCGGCCTCTTCCATCGGCATCACGCGAAAGCCGTCCATCACCGCTTCAAGGCCCTTGAGCGGGTCGATTTCCGTGACGATGACGTCCGCGCCCATCCCCTTGGCCCGCATGGCGATGCCCCGGCCGCACCAGCCGTAGCCGGCCACGACGACTTTGGATCCGCACACGAGCCGGTTCGTCGCCCGCACGATGCCGTCCATGGTGCTCTGTCCGGTTCCGTAGCGGTTGTCGAACATGTGCTTCGTATCCGCGTCGTTGACCGAGATCACCGGGAAGCGGAGCACCTTTTTTTCGGCCATGCTGCGCAGCCGGATGACTCCGGTGGTCGTCTCCTCCGTTCCTCCGATGACGTACTTGAGCAGGTCCTTCCGATTCGAATGAATCGTGGACACCACGTCGGCGCCGTCGTCCATCGTCACCATGGGCTTGTGCGTGATGGCCGATTCGATATGGCGATAATAGGTGGCGTTATCCTCACCTTTGATGGCGAAGACCGGGATGCCGTCGTGTTGAACAAGGGCCGCGGCAACGTCGTCCTGCGTACTCAGCGGGTTGGACGCGCACAGCCGGGCATCGGCGCCGCCCGCCTTGAGCGTGCGCATCAGATTCGCGGTTTCCGTGGTGACGTGCAGGCAGGCGGTGATCCGAACCCCCTTCAACGGCTGCTGCCGCGCGAAGCGTTTCCTGATGAGGCGGAGCACCGGCATCGTCGCCTCCGCCCATTCGATCTTGAGCCTGCCCTGGTCGGCCAACCGCATGTCTCTCACGTCGTAATCCACGGGATCCTCCTTGAAAAGAACTGTTCGCTGGAGTTGATCGAATCTCAGAAAAAAGGGGACGGATTCAATAACCCGTCCCCTTTCGATTCTTGGAAGGCCTGGTTCGTTACAGTCCTGCTTCCTTTCGCAGGATTTTCGCTTTGTCGGTCTTCTCCCACGTGAATTCAGGTTCGTTTCGTCCAAAGTGCCCGTAAGCGGCCGTCTTGCGGAAGATCGGCCGGCGCAGCTTCAGGTAATCGATGATGCCGCGCGGCGTCATGGGGAAGTGCTTCCGGACGAGCTTATCCAAATGCTCGGGGGAAACTTTCTCGGTGTTTTTGGTATCCACCAAAATGGACACGGGATCGGCGACGCCGATCGCATAGGCCAATTGCACTTCGCATTTGTCCGCGAGGCCGGCCGCGACGAGATTCTTTGCGATGTACCGGGCCATGTAGGAGGCGGAACGATCCACCTTCGTGGGGTCCTTGCCGGAGAAGGCCCCGCCGCCATGGCTGCCGTGCCCGCCGTAGGTGTCCACGATGATCTTTCGGCCTGTCAGACCCGTGTCGCCCATCGGTCCGCCCACCACGAAGCGACCGGTCGGATTGATGTAGTGCTTGACGCTCGTCGGATCGTACAGACCCTTGGGCATGACCGGGCGGATGACATACTCCATCAGGTCTTTTTCGATCTGCCTGTTCGTCACGTCGGGGCTGTGTTGCGTCGACAGGACCACCGTATCGATACGGACCGGCTTGCCGTTCCGGTATTCCACGGTCACCTGCGATTTGCCGTCCGGGCGCACCCAGGGCAGCTTGCCTTTCTTGCGGACATCGGCGAGGCGCCTCGTCAGTCGATGGGCCAACACGATCGGCATCGGCATCAATTCTTCGGTCTCGTTCGTGGCGTACCCGAACATCAGCCCCTGGTCGCCGGCTCCGCCGGAATCTACTCCCATGGCGATGTCACCGGACTGTTGATGAATCGAAGTGAGCACCGAGCAGGTGTGGTAATCGAAGCCCCAGGAGGCGTCACAATACCCGACGTCCTTGATGACGTCCCGGATGATGTCGGGAATCTCGACGTAGGCTTTGGTGGAGATTTCACCGGCTACGAAGGCGATGCCGGTAGTGAGAATCGTCTCGCAGGCAACGCGGCCGTGTTTATCTTGGGCGAGGATCGCGTCCAGGATGCCGTCGGAAATCTGATCGGCGATCTTGTCCGGATGCCCTTCGGTGACGGATTCAGAGGTAAAGAGATAATTGTTTCGCATTGCCCCCCCTGGCTTCGGATATCAGGTGATCGGTGAGTCGCGTAGCAGCTATGTATGCAAACTGCTTGCGATAATAGCCGAGACGGGGAGGAATTGTCCATAAGTTATAAGGTAGGGTGGGCCGGGCGTTCGCGGGGAGTCGCCTTGACAGTTCTTTCCGGCCACTTGTAAGATGACCAAATTTTCGCATACTTAAGTCTCTTCATCGGCAGGTCGCTACAGCAGGTCCTGCATTTCTCACAGGTGCCAATCCGGTGAGTTGCCCAAAGCGGGGGAGCCGTGTGTCTTCGCGGGCGGAAAAGGGTGATCGTCACACATGAATGGTAAGCAGGAGGCGCTTCCAGATCGGCAAACTGCGCGTCCGTCCACACCGGGCTTGGGCTGGGAAGAATTTTCGCGGGAGCTGGTCGAGTTTTTCGCCTCCATCAAGCTGGCGATGTTCCTGTTCCTGTTTCTGGCCATGACCGCGACCATCGGCACCGTCATCCAGCAGGGGGAGCGGCCGGAAGTCTACGTTCAGGAATACGGCGAGAATGCCTACCGCTGGTTCCTTCGGCTTGGCTTTACGGACGTTTATCACACCTGGTGGTTTACAGGCCTGTTGGGCCTCCTCTGCGTCAACTCTCTCACGTGCTTCTATAAACGATTCCCCTCCGTCTGGCGGTCGATGCGTCAGGACACAGTGAACGTCACCTTGCCGTTCATCAAAAACCTCAAACAGCAGGCGGACGTGTCCGTGGGCGGGACGAAGGAATCCGTGGCGCAGGGCCTCGTGCAACATCTCGTCGGCAAGGGTTATCGGGTGCTGGCTAAAAACGAACCGGAGGGAGTGACGGTCTACGCCACGAAGGGCGTGATGGGCCGAGTGGGCGCGCATATGGCCCATCTCAGCGCGACGGTCATCGTCCTGGGCGGGTTGATCGGGAGCTATTATGGTTTTCAGGAATTCGGGGTCTGTCTCGAAGGCCAGACCTACCATATTCCACGCGGCAACTTCGATCTGAAGGTGGACAAATTCTGGATCGATTATCATGAGAACGGGTCGGTCAAGTCCTACAACAGCACCTTGACCGTGATCGACGGCGGACAGCCCGCGACGACCAAAACCATCACGGTCAACGATCCGTTGGTCTACAAGGGGATCTGGTTTTACCAGTCGAGCTATGGGGACGCGTGGGATCAGATCGAAGTGGCGCGGATCAACATCAAGGACAAGGACACGGACAAGGTCATCAAGACCGTCGATCTTCAATGGAAGAAGGAGCAGACCGTCGAGGATTTAAACCTGAAGCTCTCGATGACCGACTTCGTCGCCGACTTCGCCTTCAACTCGACCGAAAAGAAAGTCTTCTCCAAGACCGTGGAGCACGCGAATCCGGCCGTCAAACTTGCTATCGAAGAGCGGAATTCGGTGCAAGCCACACCGTGGATTTTCTATCACTTCCCCGACCTGTTCGAAATCAAGGATAGTAAGTACCAGTTTGAGTTGGTCGGCTATCAGCCCAAGAAATTCACGGGCTTGCAAATCGCTCGAAACCCGGGCGTCAACATCGTCTGGCTCGGGTCGACCATGATCGTCGTCGGGATCACTCTGTCCTCTTTTATTTATCATCGACGGCTTTGGGCCAAGATCGTGCCCGACGACCACGGCGTCAGGGTTCACATCGGCGGTACTACGCACAAGAGCCAGATCGACTTTCAGAAGGAATTTCGCAAATTGACGGAGCGGATCAAGACGCTTCCGGCCTCCTGAAGACGGTGGAGATGGACCGGCGGCTTTCGGTATGATACTCACCTGCACAGATCGATAGACGGAGGGTGTGCTTATGGTGCGGTCATTGTTTCTGTTCGACATGACCTTCTGGCTTTATTTGTCCGCGCTGGCTCTGTATTTGGCCTATTTGTTCGTTCGACGGCCGAATCTCGAACTGGCCCCTGCGGGGCATCCCACGGAAAGCTTCGACGAACGGGACGGGGCCTGGGCGACGCAATTGGGGCAGGTGGCCACGATCATCACCGTGTTCGGCTGGATCGTCAACACGCTGGCCTTGGGCACGAGAGCGTTCGAGCGGATGGAGCACTCGGGGACCTTTGCCCCCTGGTCGAATCAGTTCGAAGCCATGGCGTATGTCTCCTGGGCCATCATTCTGGGCTACGTGCTGCTGGAGCTGCGCTACAAGATCAAGGCGATCGGCGCCTTCGTCGTCGGCATCGGCTTCATCGCGATGGGGGCCGCGTCGCTGCTGCCTTACCGATACCAGACCGCCGAGCCTCTCGTTCCCGCCCTGAATAGTTATTGGATCTACATTCACGTGTCGGTGACCCTGACGAGCTACGCGGCCTTCGCCATGGCTGGGGGCCTCGGCGTGATGTACCTCTTCAAGGAGCGGGCGGAGCAGCGGGGGAGCACCTCACGGTTCTACGCGGCGTTTCCGGATTTGGAGACGATCGACGAGCTGGGATACAAGGCGATCATGATCGGGTTCCCGCTCTTGGCCTTCGGCATCATCCTGGGCGCCATGTGGGCCAACTATGCCTGGGGCGGCTACTGGAGCTGGGATCCGAAAGAGACGTGGTCGCTCATCGTCTGGCTGATTTACGGAGCCTACATTCACGCGCGCATGACGCGAGGCTGGGAGGGGCATCGGGCGGCGATCTACGCGATCTTCGGTTTTTTGATGGTGATTTTCTGTTTCTGGGGAGTGAATTTCTTGTTGTCAGGACTCCACGCCTACGCGTAACCGAGAAGCTGAAAATGGCCCCCGACTTCTTTCTTGGGCGCGCAGACGCATCAACGAACTGAAAGTACGCCTCGGCGCCCGCAGCTCCCTGCGGCATCGCCCGGGAGGGGCGCGTTTCGGCGCACAGAAAGACGAAGACCATTGCGAGTTTCCCGCAACTATTCAGGGCGGGTTTATCATGGCTCAAAACTCGGTGAGTGAGACTGTTCCAATAGCTCCGGCGGCTCAGCAAACGGGTCCGTCGCGCTTGTTGATCATCGCTGTAGCGGCGGCGATTCTGGGCGCCGTATTCGCGATCGTCTGGCTGCAGAGCGCGAAGTACGAACCGCTGACGGTCGGCAAGGTAGCCCCCGATTTTCGGCTGCCGGACCTGAACGATAAAGAGGTGAGACTCTCTGAGTTTCGCGGGAAGGTGGTGTTCCTGAATTTCTGGGCCACCTGGTGCAAACCGTGCCGGGAAGAAATGCCGTCGATGGAAGTGCTGTACAAGAACTTCGAGAAGGACGGTCTCGTCATCCTGGCGGTCAGCATCGATCGGGTGACGACTAAGAAGGACATCCCTCCGTTCGTGAAGGGGCTCAATCTCACCTTTCCCGTCCTGGTGGATTCCTGGGGGCAGACGGACAAGAAGTATAAGTTGATGGGGGTCCCGGAAACCTACATCATCGACCAGCAGGGGATCCTTCGAGAAAAGATCATCGGGCCCAGGGATTGGACGGTGCTGGCAAATCTGGAGACGATCAGCCGGCTGCTAAAAAATGGACCCACATCCGCCGATATATCCACCCCGGACGCCAAGTCCACACTCTGAGAATTTGAGACGGGTTCGTTTCGCTTGGTGGACGGGCGTCGCCGCGTTGACCGTCGCGCTCGGCACCATCCCCGCGCTCGCCGTATCCACTTCAACGGCTCCCGCGCAGCCCGCTGCTGAACGCGGTTTCTTGAAGTTGGGCGATGAGGCGCCGAACTTTCAGCTCCGGGATCTGGAAGGCAACGTGGTTTCGTTGTCGCAGTTGCGCGGTAAGGTAGTACTGGTAAACTTCTGGGCGACGTGGTGCGGGCCGTGCAGGGTCGAAATGCCGGCCATGGAGGCGCTCTATCGAGCGTTCCCGAGAAAAGATTTTGAAATTCTGGCCGTCTCCACCGATCCGCAGGGAGCGGCCGTCACGAGGCCGTTCCAACGGGAAATGGGCTTCACCTTTCCGGTTCTTCACGACTCGGACTATCGCGTCGGGCTCGTCTATGGCGCGAGGACATTGCCCATGACGTTCATGCTGGACCGGCGCGGCATTATCCGACAGCGGATCTTCGGCGCCCGCGACTGGGATACTCCGGAAGCGAGGCAACTGGTCCAGTCGTTGATGAAATAGCATGTCGCAATCCATCCAACACATTTCGCTGGTCGCGGCCTTTTCGGCCGGGTTGTTGTCTTTCGTGTCGCCTTGCGTATTACCGCTTGTGCCTTCCTACATCTCGTACATCACGGGTCTGTCGGTGGAGCAACTGACGGACGTGTCGACGCGCGCCAGGTTTCGAAAGGCGATCGTGCTCAATTCGCTGCTGTTCATCGCCGGATTTTCGTCCGTCTTCGTGGCCTTCGGCGCATCGGCGAGTTTTATCGGGCAAGCATTGATGACGTACCAAGAACACATTCGGCGGATCGGCGGCATTCTGATCATCCTCTTCGGGCTCTATCTCCTCGGAGTCTTGAACCTCAGCTTTTTGAAGATGGAGCATCGCTACCAGTTCCGCAGCCGTCCGGCCGGGTATCTGGGTTCCTTTTTGATCGGCGTCGCTTTTGCCGCCGGGTGGACCCCCTGCGTCGGACCCGTCTTGGGCACGATCCTCTTATATGCGAGCACCACGGACGCCTTGATGGACGGAGTCATCCTGCTTACCTTCTACTCACTGGGACTGGGCTTGCCGCTTTTTCTCACGGCGCTCGGCATTGATCGGTTTCTCGCCTACTTCAAGGAAGTGAGGGCGTACCTTTGGGGCGTCTCGACGGTGAGCGGCGTTCTGCTGGTTATGGTGGGCGCGATGATCTACGCGAATTCGCTGACCTTGGTGACGAGTTTTTTGGAGAGGTATGGAATCGGCTGGTACCTGGGCCAATGACAGCAGGTTGCTGAAGAAATCCGCCAACTGCGTTTTCAGGCGACCGTCTCATTGCGACGTACCACAAGGCTACGCCTCAGTCGTCGGTCGTCCTGCGGCCTTGTTCGACGGCTTTTTCGAGCAACCTGGAAGAGTGGCTGGTGATTTCTCCTGATGTGAAGACCTATGATGCGATCGTCGTCGGGATGGGGCCGGCGGGGGCGACGGCCGCGTATGAATTGAGCCGGGCCGGACTTTCGGTGCTGGCGCTGGACAAGCAGGCCCATCCCCGCTACAAGGTCTGCGGCGGAGGCTTGTCGGTCCGCATCGACCAATTGCTGGACGCCGAGTTCAAGTCGGTCGTCGAGCACACCATCTTCGGCGTGCAGTTTTCCTACCGCGGCCAGGAATCCGTGCTCATCGATTCGACCAGCCCCATTGCCTACATGGTCATGCGCGATCGGTTCGACCATCATTTGGTGAACAGAGCCAAATGCGCGGGAACCGAGGTGCACGAAGGGGAACGGGGGCTGTTGTTTCATCAGTTGGAGGACGCCGTCGAGATTCTCACAGACCGCGGGCGCTACCGGGCGAAAGTATTGATCGGCGCGGATGGCGCCAACAGTGCGGTAGCGCACCAGTTGTTCCCCGGCCGCCGCTCGCGCCGCATGCCCACGCTGGAGAGTGAAATCGCGATCGGGCAGGCGCCGCACTATCCCGGTACCGGCAAGGTGCTCATTGATCTCGGGGCCACGGCGATGGGATATGCCTGGATCTTTCCGAAACAGGAGCGGCTGTCGATCGGCGTGGCGGAGTTCCGGGGAAAGACGTCGAGCCCGAAGAAGATTTTTGACCGGTTCGTGCGCGGCGAAAAAGGATTGGCGAGGTGGGACGTCCCGCAGCCGGCCGGGCATCCGCTCCCGTTGTTCAATGGCCGGGGCGGATGGGACGGCGTGCGGAGCCGGGTGGGGCTGGTCAGCGGCCGCGCGTTACTGGTTGGCGACGCCGGGCATCTGGTCGATCCATTGTTCGGCGAGGGCATTTACTACGCGGTCCGCTCGGGCCAACTGGCCGCCGCCACCGTGCTCAGCAGCTTTCACAATCATCACGCATCCCTCTGGGACTATGAGTTGGCTGTCCGGAAGGAGCTCTACCCCGAGTTTCGGATCGCCTCCCGGCTGGCCAGGGTCGTCTATTCCTTCCCGCGCCTGTGCTACCGCTTGATGAACCGCTACCAGGAAGTGATCACGCTGTACTACGACGTGCTCCGCGGCAAAGAAACCTACCAATCATTTTTTCACAAGGCCAAAGGCGTCGTAAAGTCGTCCTTCCGAGAGCTGCTGCGCGAAGCGTTTCCGCTCCACTAAGAGCTGCTACTGATTCCGCAGGATGGTGAAAAAGTCGGTCCAGGGAGGCCGCAGGCGAAGCAAGAACCGCAGGCGTACCCTTCGGGGTACGCTGAGTTGAGGATTCTTGCGAGCCGAGAATGCAGCCAGCTGGAGGGCTTGTGCGCCGCCCGGGTCAGCACCACGCGCCGAGATGGCACGAAATAAACGACTGACTCAGGGCCTTGGCTGTGGGGATGCGGAGAGCGCCGGCTTGGGCGGAGGGTGCAAATCCGTTGGGCGGCTGCGGGGCGGGCGGATGAAGCAAGGGAGTGGAGGAGTTCGAGTCGGGCGCGGGTACTTCCTGTCTCGCCACCAGTGTCTTGGGGGTGACGGTGCCTATCTTTGCGAGCAGGCTTCTGCCGTCGGCCGCAGCCTTGCTCTCTGGATAGCGTTCGGTGAGCAGGGTCAGTTGCTCCGCCGCCCAATCATCCGCCCCCATATCGTGATAACTCTGGGCGAGGAAGTACAGCGCGTCAGGGGCCACGGTCTTATCCGGGTACTCTTTGATGATCTGCTCGAAGCGATGGGCGGCGGCCAGGTAGCTCCCGCGACGGTAGTAAAACTGTCCGACGAGCAGGTGAACTTGCGCCAGCCAATCGTGACACTCCTGAATTTTCTGGATGGCTTGAGGATCGTATCGGCTGCCGGGATACTCCTTGCGAAGACGCTCGAACGCGGCGATCGCCTTATTGACCGGATCGGGATCGCGGTCGACGGTCTTCGCCATCTTGAAGTGGCTTTCGCCGACGCGATAGGCGGCGTAGGGCGCCAGGATGTGGGAACGGTGCAAGTCGAGGAAATGAGTGTATTCGACGATCGCTTCCACATATTCCTCTTTCTCGAAGAAAGACTCCCCGCGCTTCATGATGACGTTGGGGTCGTAGTTCTTCTCGATCGTGTCGCCCAGAAAGATCTGCTCGTCCATCCCGCTGACCACTTTTTTGGCGGTCGCCTGGTTCTTGGACGAACTCGAACAGGCGGCAAGACCGCAAAGGAATACCGCGCAAATGAAGGTGCCCACGCATTTCGACGACGTCGACTTCATCTGACCTGAGGCGTTTTGTAGCAGGAACCCGCGTCAAATGCAACGACGCGGGACATTTGGTTGACCCCCCCGATTCGCGGACCTATAATCCCGCCGGCATTGCCAGCGATGCGGGTCGGTGTGCCCGAGGAAATATGATTCGGACGAGAATTGTCGGGACGGGGACGTACCTACCGGAGCGGAGGGTCGGCAACAGCGAGGTCGCGGCTCGGCTGGGAATGGACCCCGAGGCGGTGTACCGATTGACCGGTATCGGAGAGCGGCGCTGGGCGACTGAGCATCAAGCTTCCTCCGATTTGGCGATCGAAGCCTGCCGGCAGGCACTGATCGCCGCAGACGCGAGTCCTTCGTCGATCGACGCCATCATTGTGTCCACCACGTCACCCGACATGCCGTTTCCTTCGACGGCGTGTTATGTGCAGCGCGGGCTGGGCTGCGGCGGGGTCGGGGCCTTCGACGTCTCGGCCTCCTGTTCCGGCTTTCTCTATGGACTCTCGATGGCCGACGCGATGATCCGCAGCGGCCAGATCGCGAGCGGTCTGGTGGTGGCTGCAGAGGTGAAATCCAGGTTTTTGGATCCGGCCGACGAAGCGACGGCGCTTCTCTTCGGGGACGGGGCCGGCGCCGCCGTCGTGCGTGCGGAGCGCGCGGGGTCGGGACATGACCGAGGACTGTTGGGTGTGAGGGTGTATGCCGACGGAGCCAAGCACGGCCTCATCGGCATCGCGGCCGGTGGATCCCGTCTGCCGAGCAGCGCCGACACGGTCTCGCATGGTCGCCACTCGCTGCGCATGGAGGGCGCGCCGCTCTTTCGGTCGGCCGTTCGGAACATCGAGCAGGCCGTCCGGAATCTGCTGAAGGAATTCGGCGTGCGGCTGGAAGACCTTGCGCAGCTCGTTCTGCATCAGGCGAACGGCCGCATTCTTGAGCACGTTCGGGAGCGGCTGGGCCTGCCGCAGGAACGCATGTGCTCGGTGATCGAACGGTATGGCAACACGTCGTCGGCCTCATTACCGATCGCCCTGGATGCGGCGGTTCGTGCACGGCGCGTCGCGCCCGGCGACCTGGTTCTGCTCGGGGCCTTCGGCGGGGGTATCACCTGGGGAGCCGGCTTGGTTCGGTGGTGATCCGCCCATAGACATGTGGCGGGAGCATTCTCCCGCGGTCAGTTGACACGAGAAGGGCGCGCGTTGCGGCGTGCCTCGGCGAAAGCGAGTGGCGACATGTTCGGTCTCATTCCACGGGAAGAAGCGTTTTTTGAGCTGTTCAAGAATGCCGCTCATAACATGATCGAGGGCAGCCGCCTCTTGAAGGAGATGATGGAGGATTTCCGATCGCCGGCGGAGCAAGCCAAGCGGATCAAACAAGTGGAGCATGTCGGCGACGGCATCACGCACGACATCGCCCGCAAGCTGAATCAAACGTTCATCACCCCGATCGACCGGGAAGACATTCATGATTTGGCGAGCGCATTGGACGATATCCTGGACGTGACCGAAGCGATCGCCGATCGGTTCGTGCTCTATAAGGTCAGTAAGCCGACGGAGATGGCGGTGAAGCTGGCGGACATTTTGTACCAGGCTTCTGTGGCGGTCGGTGCCGCCGTCGATCTGCTCGGCAAGGCGCATCCGGACATGAACGAATGCAGCGTACGGGTCAACAGCCTGGAGAACGAGGCGGATCGCGTATCGCGGGACGCCATTTCAATGTTGTTCGAAAAAGAAACCGATCCCATCGCGGTGATCAAATGGAAAGAGATTTACGAGAATTTCGAGACAGGAACGGACCGCTGTGAAGACGTGGCCAACATTCTCGAACGCATCGCCTTGAAGCATCACTGATGATCCCGTCACCTCTCACGCCAGAAGCTTGACCGATCTCCGATGCCTGATATCAGCGGAATGCTCATCCTGGTCATTGTGCTGGCCTTGTTCTTTGATTTCTCGAACGGCTGGCACGACAGCGCGAACGCCATCGCCACCGTGGTCTCCACGCGCGTGGTCAGTCCCTTCGTCGCGGTGGTTGTGGCCGGTGGACTGAACGTCGCGGGCGCGTTCATGTCGACCGCCGTGGCCAAGATGGTCGGATCCGGCATCGTGGATCCTACGACCGTGACGCAGGAAATGGTGGCGTCCGCGTTGGCCGGGGCGATACTGTGGAATATCTTTACCCTGCTGCTCGGGCTGCCGACCAGCTCCTCGCACGCCCTGATCGGTGGCATGGTCGGCGCCGCCGTCACGCACGGCGGGTGGGCGACCGTGAAGTTGTCCGGCCTTCGATCGGTGCTGGAAGCGATGGTCCTCTCGCCTTTTTTAGGCTTCGCGATCGGCCTCTCCTTGATGGTCGGCATCAGCTGGCTGTTCTTCAGAGTGGCACGCAGCGCCGCGACGAGACTCTTCGCGCGGCTGCAATTACTTTCGGCCAGTTTCATGGCCTTCAGCCACGGTGCCAACGACGCTCAAAAAGCGATGGGGATCATCACCCTGGCGTTGCTGTCGGCGGGCCAGATTCAGACGGCCGAGGTACCGGGATGGGTCATCGGCTCGTGCGCGGTCGCCATGGGGCTCGGGACGGCCGTCGGCGGCTGGCGGATCGTCCGGACGTTGGGAATGCGGATCGTCAAACTGGAGCCGGTGCACGGCTTTGCGGCGGAAACCGGAGCCGCGGCGGTGTTGTTGGCGACCGCCCACATCGGCCTGCCGGTGAGCACGACCCATACCATCACGTCATCCGTCATGGGGGTTGGGGCGATCAAACGGGTCTCCGCCGTGCGCTGGGGGGTCAGCACCCGCATCCTCTATGCCTGGCTTTTCACGCTGCCGGGCGCCGCCCTGCTCTCCACGATCATCTACGTGCTGGGGAGCAAGCTCGGCTGACCGGCGGGATGCCTCGCCTCCGCGATCGGCAACAGGACGACGAACCGGCTTCCCGCGGGTTGATTTCCTTCCACCCATACCTGCCCGCCGTGTGCCTCCGCGATATGTTTGACGATGGCCAGCCCGAGGCCGGTTCCGCCCAGCTCCCGTGAGCGCGCCTTGTCAACCCGGTAAAATCGCTCGAACACGCGGGGCCGGTCGGCTTCGGGAATGCCGAGTCCCGTATCGGACACGCTGAGTTCGACCGCCGCAGGGGCGGTGCCGCCGCGGTCCCCAGCCGGCCGGGCGGCGACCGTGATGATCCCCTGAGCCGGCGTGTATTTGACCGCGTTATCGAGCAAGTTCGTCAGGACCTGGACGAGGCGTTCTTCATCGCCGAGAATCGGCGGAAGGTCCGCGGGAATCTCCACACGCAACTGATGACCTTTCTTGTCGGCCAGGGGTTTGATCATCGGGAGCGTCCGTTCCACCAGCGTCCGGATGTCGAGCGGGTCCTGCTTCAAGAGCACTTGCCCGGACTCGATCCGGGAGAGCTGCAGCAGATCTTCCAGAATGAGATTGAGCCGGTCGCTTTGTTTCAAAATGATGTCGAGGAACCGTGTGCTCATTTCCGGATCGTCTTTCGCTCCGTCCAACAGGGCTTCCACATAGCCTTTGATCGAGGTGAGCGGCGTGCGAAGCTCGTGCGACACGTTCGCGACGAAATCCTTTCGGATTTTTTCCAGACGGCGCAGCTCGGTGATGTCGTGCACGACCAGGACGACGCACGCTTCGTTCTCACGCTGCCCGCCGGCCATCGAGGCCTCGACATGGAGGCATCGCCCGTGGGACGGGAGCTGAATTTCCTCCCCGCGGCCCGACCGTGACCGCAACACGTTCGACACCAACTCGGCGAGCTGCTCGTGCCGGATGACCTCCAGATAGCTGCCTCCCCGGGCCTCCGCCGCGCTGAGTCCGAACATCCGTTCCAGCGCCGGATTGACTTGAAGGACCGTCCCTCGGTAGTCCAAGACCATGACCCCCTCCACCATGGACGTCAGCATGGCGAGCAGTTGCGCGCGGTCCTCCGACAGCTCGCGAATTTTGGCGCTGAGCTGATCCGTCATGTGGTTGAGGGTTTCGCCCAGCAGGCCGACCTCGTCCCGCGAGCTGGTTCGCACCCTGATGCCCGGCACCCCGGCCGCGAGCTGGCGCGCCACCGTCGCCATGTCGGAGAGCGGCTTCGTGACGCCGCGCGCGATCAGCGTGCCCAAGACGGCGGCGACGGCGAACGCGCTGGCGAAGGCGAGGAAAAGGGTCCGTTCGAGACCCCTGATTTGACGGTCCAAGGCGTCCAGGGGAAATCCCAGGCGCAAAAGCATGGCGCCGGACGTTCCACCGGCGGGGAGGCGGTCAAGCGGCACCGCCACGTAAAGCGTGCGCTGCCCGGTGGTGTGGCTCGATCGGATGTCCGTGCCACGCCCGCCTGTCAGTGCCTGCCGGATTTCGGGTCGGCTTCCGTGGTTTTCGATGCGAGCCACCTCGTCGTCGGCCACGGCGCTGTCGGCCAAGACGGTGCCATGCTCGTCGACCAGCGTGACACGGACCCCCGCCCTTCCGCCGATGTCGCGCGCCCGTTCCTGAAGCGCGCCGGCACCGGGACTCGGCCTGTCGGGCGCGAACGACGGATGAAGCGAGAGGGCCGCCAGGCGGGTTTGTGCTTCGAGAGAATCGGTCAGCCGGGCGAGTTCGATCCCTTCGATGGAACGGATGACGAGCCACCCCGCGATCGCCAAGCCGAAGGTCACGGCGATCAGGGTGCCGAGCGTCACCTTCCATCGGACCGAGAGGGTCATCCTTCTCTTACCTTCGCCCTCATGGTCTTGGACCTCAGTCCTGCTCTTTGAGTTTGTACCCGAGCGATTTGACGGAGACGATCGCGTCGTTCAGCAAAGGTATTTTTTGTTTCAGCCGGCGGATGTGGACGTCGACGGTCCTGGTTGTGCCGTAATAGTCGTAGCCCCACACGGCGTTCAAGAGCACGTCTCTCGTCTGAACCCGGCCCGGATGCTTCAGCAGATGCTCGAGCAGGCCGAATTCTTTAGCCGTCAGCGGGATTTCCTCTCCCTTGACCGAGACCTCATGTTTGGCAAGGTCCATCATCAAGGCGCCATATCGGTAGCTCGAAGGCCCTTCGTCGGGTTTTCGATCAAGCCGGCGAAAGAGCGCCTTGACCCGGGCGACGAGTGCTTTCGGACTGAACGGCTTGGTCACGTAGTCGTCGGCGCCCAGCTCGAGCCCGATGACCGTGTCCGACTCTTCGGCCTTGGCCGTCAGCATAATGACGGGAAGCATGGCGGTGTCCGGAGCAGAGCGAATACGCTTGCACACTTCCAACCCGTCGATCTCAGGGAGCATCAAGTCGAGGACGAGCAGGTCGGGCCGTTCGGCCTTCACCTGTTTGAGTGCTTCCGACCCGGTGGCGGCTGTCACGGTCCGGAATCCCTCTTTTTCGAGGTAGAGCTTCACAAGGTGAAGAATATCCTTCTCGTCTTCGACGATGAGGATTTTCTTCTGATTCTGCGCAGCCATCGCGTGCGCACAGCCTACGAGGGAGGCCTGGGTCTGTCAAGAGAGCGAGGCGGCAGCAAGCCCCACGTCGGCCCGGTCAAATCTGTTGACGGCGCCCGCGGGTCTGACGTAAGGTGACTTCACCGTTTCGGGCCGGCGGACCATCCGGCTCGTATGCTGCCGAAGGAGCAATGATCCCATGAAGATATATCTGGCGAACCCGCGCGGATTCTGTGCCGGCGTGGACCGGGCGATCGACATCGTCGATTTGTCCCTGAAGAAGTACGGCGCGCCCATTTATGTCCGTCACGAAATCGTCCATAGCCGCCACGTCGTGAATTCCCTGCGCCAAAAGGGCGCCGTGTTCGTGGAAGAGCTGACCGAAGTGCCGGAGGGATCGGTCGTGATCTTCAGCGCGCACGGGGTTGCCAAATCCGTCTGGGAGGAGGCCAAGCGGCGACGGCTCCACGTCATTGACGCCACCTGCCCGCTCGTCATCAAAGTCCACAACGAAGTGAACCGCGACTACACCCAGGGGTATGAGCTGATCCTGATCGGTCACGCCGGTCACCCGGAGGTGATCGGGACGCTAGGCCAAGTGCCCGACAAGTTTCATTTGGTGTCGTCGGTCAGCGACGTCGAAAAACTGCGGGTCGACAATACCCAAAACCTGTCGTACGTGACGCAGACGACGCTCAGCGTGGATGAATGCCGGGACATCGTCGAGGCGCTGCACAAGCGATTCTCCAACATCAAGGGTCCCCATCAGGAAGATATTTGCTACGCGACCCAGAACCGCCAGAACGCCGTCAAGGAGCTGGCCCGGCTGGTCGACGTCATTCTCGTCATCGGCAGCCCCAACAGCTCCAACTCCAACCGATTGCGTGAGCTTGGAGAACACTGCGGGATTCAATCCTATCTGATCGATTCGGCGGACGACATCAATCCGGACTGGCTGAAGAACGCGAGGGCCGTCGGGATCTCTGCCGGGGCCTCGGCCCCCGAGATCCTGGTGATGGACGTCGTGGCCTATTTGAAGCGGTATGAACCGGCCGAGGTCGAGGAACTGACGGTGATCGAGGAGGACGTCGAGTTTCTTCTGCCGAAGGAATTGGTGACGATCGAATCGGCGACGAAGCCGGTTGCTGCGCCGATCCACTGAGATCTCGACCCGCCGCAAGCCTTTCTTTTCTACATCTTGCGGCTCTTCGGCCGACACCCCACTACCTGGTGTATTTCCTTTTGATTTCCTTCCGGGGCTGTGCTACAACGGCCCAATTTTTTCGCCCGTTCCATCGACATCCCGGAGGTCCAGCCGATGTATCTGAAGTCCCTCGAAATGTTGGGGTTCAAGTCGTTTGCCGAAGCACGGATCCAGTTTCCCGAAGGAGTCACCGCCGTCGTCGGACCGAACGGCAGCGGCAAAAGCAACGTTGTGGACGCCATTCTCTGGGTGCTCGGAGAACAGAGTACCAAGACCCTGCGCAGCGAACGGATGGAAGACGTGATCTTCAACGGGACGGAAGTGCGCAAACCGCTCGGGATGGCCGAAGTCTCGCTGGTCATCGGCGGGCTGGACAACGTCAAGCTGGAAGGGGTGACCGGCCTTCCCGCGCAACTGGGCGAGTACCAGGAGTTGATGATCACGCGGCGGCTGTACCGCAACGGCGACAGCGAATACCTCATCAACAAGGCACCGTGCCGGCTAAAGGACGTGCGCAGCCTGCTCCTCGATACGCGAGCCGGCACGAAGGGCCATACGGTCATCGCGCAAGGGCAGATCGACCATATCCTCAATGCTTCCCCGCAAGACCGCCGCGAACTCATCGAGGAAACGGCCGGGATCGTCCGCTATAAAAAACAAAAGGCCGAGGCGCTTCGCAAGCTGGATGCGACCCAACAGAATTTGCTTCGCGTGCGGGATATCGTCGCCGAGGTCAAAAAGCAGCTCAATTCGCTGGAGCGGCAAGCCCGGCAGGCCCGGTCCTATCAGACGTTGCACCAGGAAGCGAAGACCCTGGAGATCGAGCTGCTCACACGGGAGTACCGGGCACTGCGGGCGACTCTGCTGGGGATCGAAGAGGAACTGCACGAACTCGACGGGCAGGAATCGGCCCACGCTGCGGAGCAGTCCCGCATGCACGCGGAGCTGGAGCATGCGCGACTGACAGTGCTGACCGCCGGGGAAACGATCGCAGCCATCCGCGAGGAACTGAGCGCGGTCGAGCAACAACAGGGGCAGGCGCTGACTGCAGCGGAGGTGGAGCGGAATCGAGGTCAGCTGTATGACGAACAGCGAACGCAGGGAACCCAGGAGTTGGACCGGCTCGCGCTGGAGGAAGAGCGCGCTCGGGCGGACATCGAGCGGCTCCGCGAGACGATCGCGACGCTGGAGTCAGAGCTCACCGAGCGGGAGACCCTGCTGCGCGACTTGGACGATCAGATGAACGCGTTGCTGCGTCAGCGGACCGCCGCCGTGGCGGAAGAAGAGCGGGGTCGGCGCGACGTCCTCAACCTGGCCGTCCTGGTGGCCAACACGGAACAAGCGGTCGCGCAACTGTCGGCCCGGCTGTCCGAGGCGGCGACGCGGGGCGAGAGATTGGCGCGGGAGCGGAGCGAATTCGAGGCGCAACGGGCGGCGGCGGTGGACAAAGAATTGTCACTTCAGCGCGAGTCCGGCGAGGCAAGCCGCTTGGCCGTGACGTTGCGGGAGCGGCAGCAGGAGGTTCATGCCGAGGCCGAACAGGTGGCGGCGGGCTTGACGGAGCTCGACGCAGTGGTCTTGCGCCAGTCGGAAGAGCTGGCGGCCGTGGATTCACATCTGCGGGCCGTTCAAAGCATGGTGCGCGAGGAAATGGGCTACGGGCGGCGCGGCGAGGACGAAGCGACGTCGCTTAAGGCTTGTGAGGGGGTCAACGAGGCTTTGGCGGAATGGCTCGTCGTGCCGTCCGGTATGGAGCGCGCCGTCGAATCGTTTCTGGGGGAACGTGTGCGGGGATGGTTCGTGGAGGGACCGGCGGCCGCCAGTCGGGCGATCGCATTTCTCCGGGAGAAGGAATTGGGTCGGGGCACGTTTCTCCCGCAGCATCCGCGTTGGTCGGGGAAGCCGCAGGCTGGCGACTGGTGGGCGGCGCTCGCCGGCCAACCCGGTGTCCTGGGGCGCGCCGTCGACCTTATTGAAGCGGACGGTCCCCGCATTCCTTCGCGGGATTATTTGTTCGACCGGGTCGTCTTCGTCGAGACACTGGAAGATGCCGTTCGGCTATGGGATCGGCAAACTTGGTCGGCTCCGGACGGTCCGATTCTCGTTGCGTTGACAGGAGAAATCGTCGATGCGGCCGGCATCGTCACCGGAGGGCAGGCCAACAGCGAGGGAGGATTGCTCCAGCGGCGTCGGGAAGCCATGGAGCTCGAAGCGCGCCGCAGGGACTTGGTCGGGGCGGTGGAGGAGGGAAAGCGCCGCCGGGACGAACTCACGGCGCGCGCGCAGTCTCTGCGGGACGACGAACGGCGCCTGGCGGACGAGCTGCGCGCCGCCGAAATGCAAGATCTGTCCCTCCGGAAGGATCACGTCGGATTGCAGCAGCTGTTGGCGGATCTGGAGCGGCGCGCCGAGGACGTCGGGGCCGAAATCCAGAAAGGGATCGCGGAATCTCAGCGGGTGGAGCAGGAGCGGGCATCGACCCAGGCCCAGTTGGAACAGTGGATCAGGGAAACGTCGGGGCAGGAAGCCAACCTCGCGTCGGTGCGCGGACGGCTGGAACAGATCGAGCAGGAGACGCGGGCGTTGCAGGAGCGGCTCACCGAAGCGCGGATGTCGGCCGAGAGCATGCGCACGACCGGACAGCACCATGAATCGGACCTGGCCCGGCTGCTTCAGGAAGCGGAAACCGCCGCGGCGCGTCGCCGGGACCTCATTCAGCATGTCGAGACCCTGAGCACGTCCATTGAGCAAAGCCGCCTGGAGCGCGAGCGGCAGGAAGGCCTCTGCCGGCAATTGGGGGAGGAGGCGTTGCGCGTCAAAGCGCGGCTCGTTGAGGCGCAAGAGCGCCAAGCGCAGGATATGGCTGTCGCGCATGGCCTTGAGCAATCGTTGGAAGACGTTCGCCGTCTGCTCTCTGCCGTGCGCGACGCGCGCATGGCGGTCGAAGTGCGCAGGGCAGAAGTGAGGATGCAGCTTGGCACAGTGGAAGGCACGTTGACCGGGACCTATCAGGTGGATGTTCTTGCATTGACCTTGCGGGAGAACGGGCGCACGGAGCTGGAACAAGAACCGGCGGTTGAACCGGTCGCGGAGACGGAGGGAGCCGTGTCCCGCCCCGATGCGGAGCTGAAAGAACAACTGCAGAAAATCCGCGAGAGGCTGGATCGCATGGGGCCCATCAACCTGGCGGCGATCAACGAACATCAGGAGCTCGAGGAGCGCTATCGGTTCCTCTCGTCGCAAGAGCAGGATCTTTCCGCGTCGATCACCTCCCTGAAAGAAATCATCCAGCGCATCAACCGCACCACCAAGGAAATGTTCGTGGAGACCTTCGCGGAGCTCCAGGGGAAGTTCGGCGAAGTGTTCACGAAGTTCTTCCCGGGAGGCCGGGCCGAGCTGATTCTGGTCGACGAACCGGTGGAAGAAGGGGCCGAAGGGAACGGCTCACAGGAGCCCGGCGTCGATATCGTCGCCCAGCCGCCTGGGAAACGGCTCAAGAGCATCACGATGCTTTCCGGCGGAGAAAAGACGCTGACTGCGATGGCGCTGCTCTTCGCCAGTTTCCTGATTCGTCCGACGCCGTTCTGCATCCTGGACGAAATCGACGCGCCGCTCGACGAGGAGAACATCGGCCGGTTCACCGAGGTCCTGTGCGAACTGGCACGCAGCGCGCAGTTCCTGGTGATCACCCACAACAAGCGCACGATGTCGATTGCGGACTCTCTCTTCGGGGTGACGATGGAGGAGCCGGGCATCTCGAAGCTCGTGTCGGTCCGGCTCGCCGACCTCCAACCGGCGTAACGCAGACTATCAAAGTCTGCGGAACTATAGGGAGTTCTCCCTTCTCTTGCTTGACTTGCAGAGGTCGCTCTGTTATAAGCGCCACCGATGAACGCCTCTCCGAGTTCCCGGTGCGACGCTACGGCTATTTCGTAAGCGCAAGCCCGCTTCGAGTATCTTCCTGACGCATCACGGATAAACATGAAGCTATTGAAGTCCATTTTGCATCGTCTCTCCGACAGCTTGTTCGCCTCGGTGCCGGGCAAACTCCGTCTGGCCACGCATGTGCCGACCACACCGCCCCTGCGCCTGGTCTCCGATAAACCGACGGTCGCCGCGGACACCGGGGTGCGGCGTTCGCCCGGCCACGCCGTCAGCCAGCCGGACGCGATTGACGAGGCCATACGGCGCAGCCAGGCGTGGTTCTTCGCGCGGCAGGATGCCAAAGAGGGGCACTGGGTGGCCGAACTGGAAGCGGACACGACGCTGACCTCGGAATACGTGATGCTGCGGCGCTTCATGGGTATCGTGGATGCCGATCGAGAACGCAAGGCGATGAACTACCTGAAGACGATGCAACTGCCGGACGGAGGGTGGCCGATTTATTACGGCGGTCCGGCGGAGATCAGCGCATCAGTCAAAGCCTATTTCGCGCTCAAGCTCTGCGGCGTCTCCGCAGAGGAGCCGTTCATGGTTCGGGCGCGCGAGCGGATTCTCGCCATGGGCGGGGTTACGAGCGCGAACGTGTTCACCAAAATCGCCTTGGCGTTGTTCGACCAGTACGATTGGGATGGCGTGCCGAGCATGCCGCCCGAGATCATGCTGCTCCCGAAGCGATTCTATTTCAGCATCTACGCCATCTCCTACTGGTCACGGGCCGTTCTGATCCCGCTTCTCGTCATCTTCTCGCACCGTCCGGTCTGCCGGGTTCCGGAAGAGCAAGGCATCGCGGAGCTGTACTTCCAGCCGCGCTCGGAGGTGTGCTACCGGGACGTGCCGCCTTTTAAGAAAGACCGCGCCTGGCTGACGGCGAGGAATTTCTTCATCAATCTGGATGCGCTGCTCAAAGTGTACGACCGGATGCCGATCGTCTGGCTGCGGGAAAAGGCCCTGCACCGCGCGGCGACGTGGATGCTGGAGCATATCAAGGGCAGCGGCGGGCTGGGCGCCATCTATCCGGCCATGGCCAATTCGGTCATGGCGCTGCATTGCCTGGGGTACCGCGTCGACGATCCCCTGGTGGTGAAAGCGGTCCGGGAGATCGAGGAGCTTGAACTATACGATGTGGTGATCCAGGGAGACCGACGGGTCGAGCGGCTGCATTTGCAGCCCTGCTTCTCTCCGGTCTGGGACACGTCATTGTTGATCAACGCGTTGATCGAGGCAGGGCTGCCGCAGGACCATCCGGCTCTCACGAAGGGGGGGGCGTATTTGATGTCGCGCCAGGCAACGGCGGTCGGGGACTGGATCATTTCGTCTCCGAATGCCGAGCCGGGCGGATGGTACTTTCAATTCGAAAACGAACTTTATCCCGACGTGGACGACTCGGCGGTCGTCATCATGGCCTTGGCGAAACTGAAAATGCCGCAACCCGCGGAGCAGCGGGAAGCCATCCGGCGAGGCATGAATTGGGTCGTGGCCATGCAGGGATCCGACGGAGGATGGGGCGCCTACGACAAGGACAATAACCGCATTGTTTTCAATTACATCCCCTTCGCCGACCACCGCGCGCTGCTGGACCCCAGCACCGCCGACCTCGCCGGCCGGTGCCTGGAGATGCTGGCCACGCTGGGGTACGACCGCACGCATCCCGCAGTCGCGCCGGCGCTGAATTTCCTGAAGCGGGACCAGGAAGCGGACGGCAGCTGGTTCGGCCGTTGGGGCGTCAACTATATCTATGGCACCTGGTCGGTGCTGGCCGGCCTGCGGGCGATCGGCGAAGACCTTTCCGCTCCGTACATCCGGCGCGCCGTGGCGTGGCTGGAATCCAAGCAAAACCCGGACGGCGGCTGGGGCGAATCCTGCCTCTCCTACGCCGATCGGGCGTACAGCGGGAAAGGGGACAGCACGCCCTCGCAAACGGCGTGGGCGGTGTTGGCGCTCATGGCCGCGGGCGCGGCCGATTCCTTCAGCGTTGCCCGCGGAATTCAATTCCTGCTGCGGCATCAATTGAAGGACGGATCATGGGAAGAAGTCCGCCATACCGGGACAGGATTCCCGCGGGTGTTCTATTTGCGCTATCACTGGTATTGTCAATATTTTCCGTTGTGGGCGCTCGCCATGTATCGGAATCTCCGCACCCGCGGCAGGACGCGGGCCGACGAACTGCGTCAGCACGCGTTGGCGTCCGGGTGCTATCGGTCCGACCGTTGACCGTCGCACTATCCTCGTCCCGTGGCCTGTCTGTTTCCGATCAAGAGAGCCTTGTGAAGCCGATCGCGATATTTGTCGCGACTCGGTGGGAATTCGAAGCTCTTCGCCGCGCCCTGGCACCGGGAGTGTCGCGGACGGTCGGAGGAGCGCGTTGCCTTGTGGGACGAGAGGCCGGATTCTCCTACTGGCTGGTGCAAACGGGAATCGGGTTCGAGCGAGCCGGTGAGGCAGCCCGAGCAGTGTTTGATGCACAGTCGTTCGGCCTGGCGGTATCTTCCGGCTTCGCGTGTGCCCTGGGGCCGGCGCGGGTGGGAGATCTCCTTGTGGGTACCGAGGTGGCGAGTTACGCGGGTGAGGGGCCGTTCAACACCGAACGAGTGCGACCTTGTTCCACACCGGACACGAAAGTAATTATGCAGACGGCCGATGCCAACGGCATGACCGCTCATGAGGGACGATTTCTGTCCGTTCCTCGTGTGGTCTGTCGCGCATCCGACAAGCGCGCGCTGTCGATCCTTACGAACTCGATTGCACTCGACATGGAGAGCGCACCTCTGGCCGAGATGGCCGACGTACAAGGAGTGCCGCTCGTCGTAGTCCGTACGGTCTCCGATCTCGTCGACGAAGATCTTCCCCTCGACTTCAATGTATTTCTCCGTTCCGCCGGGTGGGGCGAGGGCCTTCTGTCCTGTCTGAAACGTCCGTCTAGCTTAATCGGCGTGGCTCGCCTTCGCGCGCAGAGCAAGGTGGCGGCTGCCCGATTGACGGACTTCTTCTTGCATTACATCCGAGCTGTGGTAGGGAACGAGTCGCCGTCATGGGGCTGACAGTGAAGATGATCGAGCGGTTGGGAGCCGTTGCGCTGACCTACATTCTTGAAATGGGTCGGATGCTGCTCTTCGTACTGTCGTCCTTCGCCTGGCTGTTCCGTCCCCCGCTGCGGGGAACGCAGATCGTCAAGCAATTGCATTTCATCGGGTACAAATCGACCTTCGTCGTCGTGCTGACCGCCGCGTTCACGGGGATGGTGCTGGCGCTTCAAGGCTACTACACGTTGCGCAAGTTCGGGTCGGAAGGACTGCTCGGCTCGGCGGTCGCGCTCAGCATGATTCGCGAGCTGGGCCCCGTGTTGGCCGCCTTGATGGTCACGGCGCGGGCCGGCTCCGCGATGACGGCGGAGATCGGCATCATGCGGATCACTGAACAGATCGACGCGCTCGACACCATGGCGATCAATCCGCTGCAATACCTGATCGCGCCGAAGCTGATCGCCGGTCTGATCGGCGTGCCGCTGCTCGTGGCGATCTTCGACGTGGTGGGAATCTACGGCGGGTATCTGGTCGGAGTCGATTTGCTCGGAGTCAATGCGGGCTCGTACTGGAATTCCATCGAGTCGGCAGTCGAGTGGAAGGACGTGTACGGCGGCATTCTGAAATCAATCAGTTTCGGCTTGATCGTGAGCTGGGTGTGCACGTACAAAGGGTTCTATACGAGGATGAGCGCCGAGGGCCTCGGAACGGCCACCACTGAGGCCGTGGTGCTGTCGTCGGTGCTGATCCTGGTGTGGGACTATTTTCTGACGTCGGTGTTGTTGTAAAGCAGTGCGGCGGTTCCTCTGGTTTATTGATTTGTCTCGTGCGAGAGCCGAAATCAAAGAAACCGGACAAACCAGATAATCGAGAATGATCAAGCTCGTTGGGGTGGAAAAAACGCTGGGCGGACAGCAGGTGCTGCGGGGAGTGGATCTCACCATTCCCAAAGGCAAACTGACGACCATCATCGGCAAGAGCGGCGAGGGCAAAAGCGTGCTGCTGAAACATATCATCGGGCTGTTGCAGCCGGACCGGGGTGAAGTCTGGATCGACGGAACGGAAATTTCCCGACTGCGCGGAAAAGCGCTGAACGAGGTTCGCAAGCGGTTCGCCATGCTGTTCCAGGGAGCGGCCCTGTTCGACTCGCTGACCGTGTTCGAGAACGTCGCCTTCCCGCTTCGCGAGAAACTTCGTTTGAAAGGACCGCAGGTCACCAGTCGTGTCGATGAAAAGCTTCACGAAGTGGGGCTCGACGGGATGGGACACAAGTTCCCGGCCGAGTTGAGCGGAGGCATGAAGAAGCGGGCCGGTCTCGCACGGGCGTTGGTCATGGAGCCGGAAATCATTCTGTTCGACGAGCCCACCACTGGGTTGGATCCCTTGATGGCCAAATCCATCCACGATCTGATTACCGGGATGCAGCGGCGGTTCGGCTTCACCGCCGTGATGGTGAGCCACGAGATCCCCGAGGTGTTCGGCATCTCCGATTACGTGGCGATGCTGCGCAAAGGGAGAATCGCGGTGATGGCGCCGCCCGATGAATTTCAGCGCACGACAGATCCCGAGGTCCGGGAGTTCATCTCCGTGGGAGGAACGATGGCTCTCCCGGGCGTACAAGCGGCGGAGTGAACCGGAGACTTGCTTAAAATGGCAAACACCAAACTCGAGCTGATCGTCGGCGTGTTCGTGTTGGTCGGGATTCTCTGCCTCGCCTATCTGTCCATCAAGCTGGGCAAGCTCGAAGTGATCGGCGGAGACCGCTACGAGGTCGAGGCGCAGTTCAATACCGCGACGGGACTCAAGCCCGGTGCCTCCGTCGAGATCGCCGGCGTCGAAGTGGGACGGGTGAAGGCGATCACGCTGAAGGACGATCGCGCGCTCGTCACGCTGGCGGTGGAACCCGGAGTCCGGCTGTATACTGATACGATCGCATCGATCAAGACGAGGGGGATCATCGGAGAGAAATTCTTGGCGCTTTCGCCCGGGGGCGGAGGCGACCCCCTGGGGCCGGGAGGCACGATCCGTGACACGGAGTCGGGGCTCGATTTGGAGGAATTGGTGGGTCAATTCGTCCATGGTAAGGTGAATTAACCACACGCCGCGCGGCGTGGCCTGTCGCCTGACGGAGGACGGTGATATGAACGAACAGGGAGACTTGACCGTGAAGAGACGCAGGACGCTCGTGGCGCTGCAGCTGCTCGGCGCAACGGTGCTCGTGCTTGCGGTATGGGCCGCCGGATATGCGGGAGGACCGGCGACCGATGCGATGAAGACCACGATCGACGAAGTGCTGCGCATCCTCGCGGATAAAGACCTGAAAGAGCCGGCAAAGGCCAACGAACGCCGGCTGCTGCTCGAAAAGGTGGTGGGAGATCGATTCGATTACCAGGAAATGTCGCGGCGCTCGCTCGGCGCCCCCTGGAACGGCCTTTCGGAGCAGGATAAACGGGAATTCGTCGACTTGTTCAGGACCCTGCTGACGAATTCGTATGCGGACAAAATCGAGACCTATTCCGGCGAAGGCGTGCAGTACATCAATGAGCGGACCGAAAAAGAATACGCCGAAGTCCGCACGAAAGTGTTGTCGGGAAAAACGGAAATTCCGCTTGATTACCGGTTGATCAACAAGGCCGGAGAATGGCGGGTCTACGACGTTATCGTGGACGGCGTGAGCTTGGTCAACAATTACCGCGGGCAGTTTACGAAAATCATGCGGTCCTCCTCCTATGCCGACCTGGTCGACCAACTTCGCAAGAAATCAGCCCAGCTGAAAGCCCCGTAACGACGTCACGGCGCATCATGACACTTGTGCGTGGCCTCGTGGCCCTAGTCGTGTTTGTGCTGGCGGGGACCTCCATGAGCCTGCCACGGACGGTTTGCGCCGACACGCAATATTTCCCCATCCCGTCCGTGTCCACCACCCGCAACGACGGCAACGACGTCGGGATGATCGTCCCGATTCTCATCACCGAGCCGGACGGCGAGCTGAAGTATATCCTCGCTCCGATGGTGGTTCACAATTCCATCGTCGGGACACGCGGGTCCATGAATTTGTTCCGCTACGAGCCGGGCGGCCGCGAGCTTCGGTTGATCGGCTCCTATACCGAACGCATCGAGCGGAAGCTGCTGTTCAGCTACACGGATCCGGCCTTCAGCAACGGGCGCTACTCGTTGAGCGTCGGCGCGATGTTTTTCAAGAATGCCACCGCCCGGTTCTTCGGTCTTGGAGAAAGTAGCCTGGAACAGGACGAGACCAACTATACGGCCCGCGAGGCCCGCGCGTACTGGCGGTTCGGCGTCTACGCCAACGAGGTGACGCAACTCTCGATCGGGCAGCGGTTCCGCCAAGTCGGCTTGCAGCGCGGGGGAACCGATCTCCCGTTCACGGTGGAACGGTTTCCCACCGTGGAAGGGGTGCAGGGAGAAACGCTCATTGCCGGCCATCGGGTCACCTTCTACTATGACACCCGGAACAACCTCGTCACCCCGACCGACGGCATGGCGGTGACCGCCTACGCCGAGTTGAATCAAAACATCCGGAACGGGGACCATCCGATCTTCTCGCGGTACGAGATCGAAGTGAAGAAACTGTTCCCGAGCGAATCCAAGCGCGCCATTCTGGTCGTCCGCGCCGATCTGCAAGCCACCATCGGCGATCAGGTCCCCTTTTTCGAGCAGAGCTCGCTCGGCGGACAAAACAATCTCCGCGGCTACGGAGAAAACCGGTACATCGACAAGCATCTCTTGGCGTTCAGCGTCGAAGAGCGGATTCACGTCCTCAGGACGAAGGTGGCGGGCGTGACGGCGGATTTCGAGATCGCCCCGTTTCTGGATACCGGACAGGTGTTCAACGACTACCGGGACGTGAGCTTCAAGGACTATCGAATGACGCCCGGCATCGGGTTCCGCGGCATCGTCCGTCCCAATGTCGTAGGACGCGTTGATTATGGGTTCAGTCGGGAAGGGGGAGCCGTCTTTGCGGGGCTGGATTTCCCCTATTGAGGGGCAGGTCGGCAAGGTCGGACTGTTGGTCGCCGGGTTGCTGTGGCTCGAGGGGCAGGCAGCCGGGGCCGACGGCTTCGGGCCGTTCCCCGTCCGTAATTTCCAGCCGCTCCATCAATTGGTGCTCGTCATGCCCGGCGATCGCGCCTCCGTGCTGCCTCGCGGGGCGCTCGACATCCGGATCGAACTCGCGGAGACGGCGAGCGTCTACCGGGACCAAAATCCGCAGACCGCGGTCACAATGAAATTCGAAACGTTGCGGTCGGGGCTGTTCCTTCGATACGGCGCGACGGATCGCCTGGAGTTGGCCGTAGAAGTTCCCGCGCTGTACCGCTATCGAGGGTTCATGGAAGGAGCCATCACGGCCACGGAGCGGGCCACGACGGGATTGGCGCCAGCTCGTGACGCGTTGAGGAACACCAGCTATGCCTTCGACATATCCAAGGGAGGCCGTACGATCATCGGCGATGGTCCCGGGTCGCTCGGCTTCGGAGACGTGTCGCTGATGACGAAGTATCAGATCACCCGGGAGACCGGTGCCGTACCTGCCGTCTCCATCAGGACCGCGGTCAAATTGCCGACCGGAGATGAGGACCGTTTTTTCGGAAGCGGGAGCCCGGACTTTGGGCTCGGGCTGGCCGTCGAGAAAACCGTCGGTCGGAGGTGGATTCTCTATGGCAACGTGACCGGCGTGGTCCCCACCGGGCGCATCGCCGGCCTTGCACTCCGGCCGGCCATCAGCGCATTGGTAGCCGCGGAATACCGCTGGTCCGACGATCTGTCCTTTACCGTTCAGTTTGACTACTACTCGAGTCCCTTCCATGGGACCGGCACCCAGGTCCTGGATAAAGGTGTCACCGAATCTGTTGCCGGATTCAGCTACCGGTTGCGTCCGCGCCTTCTCTGGCAAGTCTACGGGGTTGAGAACCTGGATTTCATCAGGGGCAGCGCGGCCGACTTTACGCTTGCGACCGTGGTGACGTATCACTTCGAAACGTGAGGCCCGGGCTGAGACTTGCGTGAACTTGTCTAAGCCCTTGACAGCATGGGGCTTCTATGTGAGACTGAGGCCCGTTCTGCAGAACCGCTTCTTTGACATGCCCGTCCCGACTCAGTCCTTTTAAGACCAGTCGATTCAACGGAAACAAGGAGAAGGCCTATGTCGATCTTGAAGACCATTCAAAGCCCGGCCGACCTGAAACGGCTGTCGCCCGACCAGTTTCCGGCACTGTGCCGGGAAATCCGGGAGCAGATCATCAGCGTCGTCTCCAACGTCGGAGGGCATTTGGCCTCCAACCTCGGCGTCGTGGAATTGACCGTTGCGTTGCATTATCTGCTCGACACGCCGAAAGACAAGATTGTCTGGGACACCAGCAACCAAGCCTATACCCACAAGCTGCTGACGGGCCGGCGCGAGCGGTTCCATACCTTGCGGCAATACGGGGGATTGAGCGGATTCACCAAGCGCGAGGAAAGCGACTACGACACGTTCAACGCGGGCCATGCGGGCACCGGCGTCTCGGCGGCCTTCGGGATGGTGGAGGCGCGCGAACAGCTGGGGCAGAGGCATAAGGTGGTCTGCGTCGTGGGCGACGGCGCGATGACCGCCGGGATGACCCTGGAAGGTCTCCATCATGCCGGCGGCCTCGGCAAGGATTTCCTGGTCGTGCTGAACGACAATCAAATGTCCATCTCCAAGAACGTCGGCGCGATCTCGGCTTATTTGAGCCGGACCTTTACCGGCGAATTTTATTCCCGGATGCGGGAGGAAACGGTGCAATTGCTCCGCAAGATCCCGCACATCGGCCAGGACATGCAGAAGCTGGCGCGGCGCGCGGAGGAATTGGCAAAGGGCGCCATCCTGCCGGGGCTGCTGTTCGAGGAACTCGGCTTTCAATACAGCGGCCCGATCGACGGACACAATTTCGAGCATCTCCTGCCGACCTTGGAGAACGTCCTCAAGCTGAAAGGGCCCGTGCTCCTGCACGTGATCACAAAGAAAGGACTGGGCTACGAACCGGCGGTCAAGAATCCGGTCTGGTTCCATGCCTGTCCTCCGTTCGTGCGTGACACGGGCGCGCCGGCCAAGAAAGCCGCAAGGCCGTCATACACGCAGATCGCCGTCGATACGCTGGTCAGGCTTGCGAAGCAGGATGAGCGCATCGTCGCGATCACGGCGGCCATGTGCGAAGGCACGGGATTGAACGCGTTCGAAAAGGAATTTCCCGATCGTCTGTACGACGTCGGGATCGCCGAACAGCATGCCGCCACGTTTGCAGCCGGCTTGGCCGCGCAGGGATTGCGCCCGGTCGTGGCGATGTATTCGACCTTTTTGCAGCGGGCCTATGACCAGGTGGTGCATGATGTGGCGACGCAGAACCTGCCCGTCGCGTTCTGCATCGACCGCGGCGGACTCGTGGCCGAAGACGGCACGACGCACCATGGTGCCTTCGACCTGGCGTATCTTCGTCACGTGCCCAATATGACCGTCATGGCGCCGAAGGACGAGAATGAACTGCAGCACATGGTGAAGACGTGTCTTCAAATTGAGGGACCTGCCGCGGTGAGGTATCCGCGCGGCGTGAGCCTTGGGGTCGCCATGGATCCGGCGCCACAACCACTGCCGATCGGCAAGGGCGAATTGCTCAAGGACGGCACGGACGTGGCGATCGTGGCGATCGGCGTCCCGGTCTGGCAAGCCGTGAAGGCGGCCGAACGATTGACTCAGGACGGCATTTCGACCGCGGTGGTCAACGCCCGTTTCGTCAAGCCCTTGGATCAAGAGTTGATCGTCGATGTGGCTAAGCGGGTCCGATATCTGGTAACAGTGGAAGAGGGAGCCCGGATGGGCGGGTTCGGTTCAGCGGTCCTCGAAGCGCTGTCGGACGCGGGCATCACGCAAGTGACGACGAAGTTGATGGGACTGCCCGACTGGTATATCGAGCAGGGTCCCCAAGAACTGCTTCGTGAAAAATACGGTTTGACCGCGGAAGGAATTTACCAGAACGTCAAGGAACTGCTGGATAAAACGCCCGCTTACGGACGGGACTCCGTGAGCCTGTCGGCGTCGACCGAGCACCTGCCCCACGGCGACGAACAAGGAAGCTGACACGGTTCGGCATGCATATTACGCGGAGGAAAACCAGACAAATTTCGGTCGGCAAGGTGAAGATCGGCGGAGGTGCGCCCGTCTCGGTTCAATCCATGTGTTCGACCGATACGCGCGACGCGGCTGCCACGATCGAACAGATTCGCCAGCTCGAGGCCGTCGGCTGCGAATTGATCCGGGTGGCGGTGCCCGATGACGAAGCCGCCGACGCCCTGCCGAAGATCAAGGCGGCGATGACCGTGCCCCTTATCGCGGACATTCACTTCGACCACCGCCTGGCGTTACGGGCCGCCAAGATCGTGGACTGCGTGCGGATCAATCCGGGTAACATCGGGGCCTGGTGGAAGGTCGAAGAGGTGATCAAGGCGGTCAACGATCGCGGGATTCCGCTGAGGATCGGAGTCAATGGCGGATCGCTGGAGCGCCCGCTGCTGGAGAAATACGGCTATCCTTCCCCTGAAGCGCTCGCGGAATCGGCCCTCAACGCGGTGCATGCCTTAGAGGACGTCGGCTTCACCAATATGAAGGTGTCGCTCAAGGCTTCCGACGTCCACCACGCAATCGACGCATATTGGCTCTTCGCCCACCAATCCGACTATCCGCTCCACATTGGAATTACCGAAGCGGGCACCGCCATGACAGGCGCCGTCAAGTCCGCCATCGGATTGGGGTGGTTGCTCTCGCAAGGCATCGGGGACACGCTGCGGGTTTCCCTGGCGGCTGACCCGGTAGAAGAAGTCAAGGTCGGGTTCGAGATTCTCAAGTCGCTGGAACTGCGTCATCGCGGCATCAACGTCATCGCTTGCCCAACCTGTGGACGCGTCGAAATCGACGTGGTCCGCATGGCGAACGAGCTGGAAAAGAGATTGGGACACATTAAGACGCCGTTGAACGTGTCGGTCCTTGGTTGCGTCGTCAACGGTATCGGTGAGGGAAAAGAGGCCGATATCGGCATCGCCGGCGGAGAAGGAAAAGGCATTCTCTTCAAGAAAGGCAAGCTTGTCCGCAAGGTACCGATGGATCAACTCATGGATACGCTGATCGAGGAAGTGGAAATACTCGCCAAGGAAAAGGAAGCCGAAGCAAACGGCGAAACAGGGCCCGCCCATGCAAGCGAAGGCTGGGAGCCGCTCCCGGCGCAGTCCCAACAGTCTTCCGCCCGGGACATTCCGGTCCTCCCCAATCGCTAAGGCAGTTCATCCTCGGGTGGAGTACGGCCGTGCCCGTCGTTGGTTGAGTTGCATCGAAAAACCCGGCTATAATGGCGCCCGAGGGGCGCCGTACCCAAGTGGCTAAGGGAGCAGTCTGCAAAACTGCGATGCAGCGGTTCGAACCCGCTCGGCGCCTCCATTTCAGCGCCTTCCCATGATCAAGTCGATCGTTGGAGGCCGACCTAGATCTTTAGTGCTTTCCATTCACGGCTTTCCCCCTCCGACGTCTCTACAAGGGCGTTCAAGCCTCCTTCTGCCTAACCGCCCGCAGGTTCCAAGTTCTTTCCCCGTGGCTAAAATCCTATGGTAATGTGTCGCCGCGCCCGTGCCGAAGAGCGTGAAAACGAAGGGAGCGCGAGTCATGAAGCCGGCGTTGCTCACATGTGCGATGATCGGCGTGGTGGCGAGTACGGTTGCCGGATGGGGGTTGGTTGAGGCGAAGACCGGCGTGAAGGCATCGCCGGCTGCTCGCTGCGAATCCCCCTATCAAGGGAAGCGCCCATCCCTGGCTGAGATGGGCCGCATCGTGCGCGCGCATGAGCGATGGAGTCAGGATCGGATGGCGGCGGACGCGCGTCGAGCGAACTTGTGCCGAGCTGATTTGCACGGGTTCAATTTGAGCGAAGTCAATTTGGAGCGGGCGCGGCTGTCCGGAGTCGATCTGCGAGGAGCCAATCTCACCAAGGCGGCGCTCGGGCAGGCGAATTTGGCAGGCGCCGATCTGTCCCGTGCCTCGTTGGAACAAGCGACTTTGGCCGGGGCGGATCTGCGGCAGGCGCAGTTGACCGGCGCGAACCTATCTCAAACCTTGGGAGACGAGGCGGTGCTGTATGGCGTCAGTCTGCGAGGGGCGACGCTCTCCGAAGCGTCGTTTGAGCGGGGCCATTTCGAGGGGGCCGATATGAGGTCCGCTCGGCTGGCGCAGGCGTCGTTGGGCGACGCGTTTCTGTACGGAGCCAATCTCCACAAGGCGGTGTTGGCCGAGGCCGATCTCATCGGGGCAGACCTGCGGAAGGCCGGTCTGACGCAAGCCGATCTTCGACGCGCGAATCTCCAAGGTTCGTTGCTCGATGAAGCCGACTTGGGCGGCGCCGATTTGACCGAAGCCGAGCTGGACGGCGCGTATCTCGATGGAACGAATCTGGTCAAGGCCAATCTCCGTGGCGCGATTCTCCGCGGCGCCGACCTCCGTCATGCCGACTTGAGCGGGGCCTATCTGAACGGGGCGGATCTGGAAGGGGTGAACCTCGAAGGGGCCAGTGCGGTGAAGGCCCATCTAGAAGGCACTCGCCTTACAATGGCGATTCTGTTCAAGACGGACCTGCGCGCGGCGGATCTGAGCGGCGCGTTGCTTCAGCGGGCCGTCATGATCGGGGCTCACCTGGCGGAGGCCAACCTTCAGCGTGCGACACTGGATGAAGCGCATTTGCCGAAGGCGAACCTGCGCCGCGCCGACATGAAAGGCGCCCATCTGGAGTCGGCCAATTTGGTGGCGGCGGATCTCAGCGGTGCCGATGCGGCAGGCGCAATCTTCACGAATGCGAACCTGGAGGACGCGGATCTTCGGGGAGCCGGGTTGCGGGGTGCGGTGTTGCAGGGAGCCAGGATGCTCGATGCCGACCTCGCGCAGGCCGACTTGCGCGGGGTCGATCTGTCGAGGGCGCTCGGGTTGAACGACGCTCAATTGTCGACAGCCTGTCTCGATCAGAGTACCTCGCTACCCTCCGGTCTCACGAAGCCGCCGCCCTGTCCTTCGGGTCCATCGGAACGGTAAGGAATCTTCTCTGAGTATCGCCTCATAAGAATTGACGAGATTTTTATTCGAGTGCTAGAATCGCCCTCCAAAACGAGTGCTTCCGACCCGGCCACTCTCGCGGGCCGTTCACCATACATCTTGAAGGAAGGAGTCCGGGATGGCTGTTCCGCTTTCCCAAATGTATACAGTGACGAAGTACGTGCTTACCCAAAAGATGCGGGGCGTGAAACGCTATCCGCTCGTGTTGATGCTGGAGCCGTTGTTCCGCTGCAATCTTGCCTGTGCGGGCTGCGGCAAGATCCAGTACCCGAACCATGTCCTGGACAAACGCCTGACCCCGCAGCAGTGTTGGGACGCGGCCGAGGAATGCGGAGCCCCGATCATCAGTATTCCGGGGGGCGAGCCCCTCATCCATCCGGAGATGGCCGAGATCGCCCGGGGCCTGGTCGCTCGAAAGAAGTACGTGTATCTGTGTACCAACGCGATCCTCCTCGAGCGCAAGCTTGACGAGTATCAGCCGTCGAAGTACCTGACCTTCAGCGTCCACATGGACGGCCTGCGTGACGAGCATGATCTCGCCGTGTGCCGCGACGGCGTGTATGACGTGGCGGTCAAGGCGATCAAGGCGGCCCTGAAGCGAGGACACCGCGTGACGACGAATACGACGCTGTTCGACGACGCGAATCCCGAGCGGGTACGGAAGTTTTTCGACGAGATGATGACGCTCGGCGTGGAAGGGATGATGATCTCCCCGGGCTACAGCTATCAAAAGGCGCCGGATCAGCAGCATTTTTTGAAGCGAAACCGGACGCGGGAGCTATTCAGCCGGATTCTGGGCAATCGCAAGGTGGGATGGCGGTTCAACCAGTCCCCGTTGTTCCTTGAGTTCCTCATGGGCAAGCGGGACTACCAATGCACGCCGTGGGGCAATCCCACCTACAACGTCTTCGGGTGGCAAAGGCCGTGCTATCTGCTTCAGGACGGCTACACCAAAACGTTCCGCGAGCTTATGGAAGAAACGGATTGGGACCGCTATGGAACCGGCCGGAATGAAAAGTGTGCGGACTGCATGGTGCATTGCGGCTACGAGGCTTCGGCCGTCGAAGATACGTTCGGTTCCTGGGCGGGCTTCGGGCGAACCGTGAAAATCACCTTAATGCCGAACGCGCACTAGCCCCATGACCGACACGAAAAACCACAGCAGCCGGGCGGAATCCGGTTCGCTGGAAGGACGGGTCTTTCGCCCCGCATCGATATCGGAGCTTGCGGAATCGGTCGAGCTCGCCTTCGACTATCGAGGCGACATCACCCTGCAGCTCAAATCCGGCGAGAGCGTGACCGGGTATGTATTCAACCGGGATGCCTCTGGCTCGACGCCGTATCTTGAGCTTTTTCCGGAAGGCCGGTCCGATGTAAGAAAAGTGCTGTACGCCGAAGTCCTCTCCATCGCCTTTACCGGTGAAGACACGGCTTCCGGCAAGTCCTGGGAAACCTGGATCGCAAAAAAAGAATCCGACCGCTGGGCCGAAGCCGAGCGCATCGAAGCCGAGGCAAAGGCGCGGGGCCACCTCTGAGGCATCGCGCGGCCTTGCGGCGTGTGGTGTGTCCTCGCCTTCCACAAGTCCCTTCCCGAAACGATTATTTTAACATTCGACTTCCCGGTGTTTCGTCGAGCGCGCATGCCCGCGCATTGACCGCTGCTCAGAGTCTGTGCGCGGCTTGCATTATTGACAAAGTAGAGGGGCTGTGCTAAAAGGGTCGGCCTCAAAAACGCGTAGGCCCTGTGTTGACGAGGCTTTTCGCTGCTTAGGCTGGAGAAACTCAACAACGGCACGTACTGCGCCATACGGATTGGGAGAGCGGGCCAGATGTCTCCGGCTGGGAACAGTCGGGGCAGTCCTCGGTACGGTTGTGTTGCTGGCAGTTCCTTCCCCATTGTTTGCGACGCATGAGGCTGATCATCGGTTCACCGTTGAAGGATATGTCTGCGGTACGGATGGAAAAGGCAGCGCGGACGTCGAAGTCTTAATCAAAGATACGCGGATATCTTACGGCCAGACGGTCAAAACCAACGCGGACGGCTACTATACGGCGACGTTTCACCTCCATAACGAGAATCTCGGCGATCCATTGTTGGTGGAAGCCAGAGGTGAAACCCAGCAGCACAAGGTTCAGTTCGATCCGAAGGACCTTGAGGCCGAGCGAAAAATTCAAGTCCATTTCGGTAGCGGGTGCACCCGCGATCCTCGGCAGCCGCCTCAATGGGTGTTTGTTGGACTCGGGGCCGGAGTCATCGCCGCGGGCGGCTTTCTTGGGTTGAAGCTGGTTCGCGCGTCACGAAAGCATGGGCAGAAACGAGGTAAGGGGCAGGGCAAACGACGAAAATAAAGCGGTCCGTGGGACGGTCTTGTACCTCGCCGGATCGGTTGGTTTGTATTAGGCGGGGAAATTCTCGCGTGACCTTGATGGACTTGTCAGTGTTGGCGCTTTTGCTGAAGGCAAGATGAGCTTCGGTAAAAGCGTCTTTTTTTCTGTCCTCCCGGCCGTATGTGCGGGAGCGATCTCCAAGGAAGAAAGGGATGGGTGAGCACTTATGACGCGAAAGATCGTTCGTCACTGTGTGTGGATGGCCGGCGCTCTGGGGATGGGGCTGGCGATGACGGCGTGCGGGGGTGAAGGTGAAGGGCCGATCGTGCCGCCTCCTCCGGCGCCCGCCGAATATGCGGACAAGCATATGCCGGCCGGGTGGTGGGCCGATCAAAAGATCATCGACGAAGGCCGATCCATCTACATCGGTGAGAAGAATCCGGACGTGAACTGTGCCAGCTGCCACGGCAAGGACGGGAAGCCGGTCAAGGCGGGTGCGCGCGATTTCCGGAATGCCGAGCGTATGAAGCTGTATTCCGACTCGGTCTGGTTCTGGCGCATTTCGGAAGGAGTGCCCAACACCAAGATGAAGGCCTGGAAGAGCAAACTGCCGGAGGAAGACCGATGGAAGGTGATGGCGTTCGAGCGTACCTTCGGGTTGGCCGGCAAGGGGTGGGATCCGGCGAAGAATGAATGGGTGTCTGCCGCCGAAGTCGGCGGTGCAGCCCCGGCGGCCGCTGCCTCGGCATCCACCGAGGCGGCGTCTTCCGCTCCGGCCGGCAAGTAAGCTGAGTCCACTTCAGGAGGAGGGCGGCGAGACATCATGAAAACGTGGCATCGGAGTCTCTTGGCCGTGTTCGCGCTTCTGGCGTTGTTCGGAGGGGTCGCCTATGCGCAAGCCCCGGCTGCGCCCCCGGTGGAGTTCCCCTATACGGGGAATCGGACCGCCGTATGGATCGTCGCCCAACTTCATATCCTCTTCGCCGGATTCATCCTCGGTGCGCCGATCTTCGTGGTCATCTCGGAATGGCTGGGGTATCGAAAGCAGGATCCCCGCTACGATCGGCTGGCGAAAGAAGTCACGAAGGTCACCGTTATTCTCTACAGCATGACGGCGCTGACGGGCGGCCTCTTTATCTTCGTGCTGCTGGCCACCTATCCGCAGTTCACCACTTGGTTGATCAATCACTTCTTCATGGTATTCGCGGTGGTCTATCCTTTGCTGTTCATCGCCGAAACCATCGTGCTGTACATGTATTTCTATACGTGGGACGCATGGAAGGGTGACAAGAAGGCGCGCCACATCGCGCTGGGCGTGCTCTTGAACATCATCGGCACGGTGACTCTGTTCGTGATCGACGGTCCCACCTCGTTCATGAATACTCCGGTAAAGGCCGAGGGTATTTCTCCGCAGGAGTACCTGCTTACCGCCACGATCTGGGACAAGATCTTCAACTACAGCTGGATGCCCCTGAACCTGCATCGGCTGGTCGGCAACGTGACCTTCGGCGGATTCGTGGCCGGACTGATCGCCGCCTACATGTACATGGGGGCGAAAAAAGAGGAGGAGCGATCCTACTACGATTGGATGGGGTTCGTCGGGAATCTCATCGGGGTCGGGGCGCTGCTCTTCTTGCCGTTCATGGGGTATCTGCTGGCGTATGAATTGTGCGACTACGATGCGTCGATTTGCCCATACATGATGGCCGACCAGCTGTCGATGTTCTTCGAGATGCAGGGGGCCATGATCGGGCTGATCTTCCTCGCGAGCAACTATTATATATGGCTCAGCATGAAACGGATCGAAGGGGTGGAGCGGGTCAGGATGACGATCCTGGCGCCCATCGTGATGGTGGCGTTGCCGTTGATCATGACCAAAGTGATGACCGATTATCCGGTGCCGGACCCCCGGTCCTTGCTGTTTCTCGTCCCGTTGCTCCTGGCCCCGGTCATTTTAGGCCGATTCATTCCGATCACCGTGTCCTCCCGCACCGTAATCAAAGTCGGATTCCTGATGGTGGTCGTCGGCAATGCGATCTGGATGACACCACACGGGTTCGTGCCGACCGGCGCCAAGCTGGTGGCGGAACTGGAACTCCCGTCGGACTGGAACTTCCTGGCATTGATGCCGGCCAAGAACTCGGCGGCGTTTACCCTGGTGTTCGTCACGGTGGTCGCCTACGTCATCTACAACCGGGCGATTCGACAGGGAACGATCGTCTGGGGGAAAATCGATTTCGTCTCGCAGTTCGTCCTGATCTTCCTGGCGTTCAGTGCCATCTGGACAATGGGGTTAATGGGGGCCGTGCGGTCGCTGCTGCGGAAATACTTCCACGTGTACAACTTGGTGCCGGATTTCACCGCTGAGTCGTTCACGCCGACCCTGGCCTACAGCGCATGGTGGATCACCGGGATTACGGTGGTCTTTTATGCAGTCGTGAGTTTCGCGATCCTGGTGACCCTCCGGCCGGCGGAGGCCAAGGGGCACGCCGCGGAGGGGAGTCCTGTTCCGGCCGGGGCGAAGTAAGCGGCCGGGAAGGATGATGGCGGGGCATCAACAAGAACGAGGAGCAGTATGGGCAGAGCAATAATGAAAATCGCGGTCGGATTGACGGTGGGCGCGGTGCTTGGCTTCGGCACGGTTTTCGCGCTGGAATTCCCGCCCATCTTCGGCTGGATGTTTTTCGCTTACGCCATGCTGGGCACGATCGTCTTCCTGATGCTGGACGCCCCCTCGATGAAGCCGTTGAGCGGGGGAAAGGCCCTGGGCGCTCTCCTGGTCTTCTACATTGTTCTCTGCGTCGTGTACATCGCCGGCGCCTCGTTGTGGCCTCAATACGATCCCGAGGACGAAAAGGGAAAGATCGACAAGATCCTCGCCAGCAAGAGGCCCAAAGACAATTACAAAGAGCTTATCGAGCGAGCCAAGGCGCTCGATGAAAAAGCGCAACAACTCCAGGCGCGGTTGAGGGCGCTCGGCGGCGATCAAGCGCCGGCGGACCAGGCTGCTGGCGGAACCGGTGCGCCGCCTGCCACGACCGTGGCGGCCGGCGGGGATATTCTCAAGATCGGCGAAGAGCAGTGGGAGTTGCAGGAGTGTTACAACTGCCACAAGCTCAAGGGTGAAGGCGGAAAAAAACGAGGACCGGAGCTGGATAACATCGGCAATCTACTGACCGTCGACCAGATCAAGGAGAAGATCCTGGATCCGAAGAGCTGGATGGCCGAAGGGTTCGAGAAGGAATACCAGAAGGGTAAGATGCCGGACAAGTATAAAGACCTGATGGAAGAAAAGGACGTCCTGGCGCTGGCGACTTGGCTCGCCACGTTTAAGAACACCTCGGTGAACACCCCGAAACCCGTTCAGAAAAAGTGATGCAGCCGAAACTCAAGTCAAAAGTCCGTGCCGCGGATCGGGACGTGGGAGAGGTCACCCGGGTCATTATGGACCCGCTGTCCCACGACATCAGTCACATAGTCGTGTCGCTGAACGGCGCCGGCGAGCGGCAGGTGCCGATGGGTTATGTGCAGGCGGTGACCGAGGATCTCGTGCAGCTCCGGCCTCCGTCTTCGGAAGTCGAAGCCCTGCCTCCTTTCAAGCGCGACGATTACGTGACGACGCACGAAGTGGAGATCGCGCACCTCGAAGAGAAAATCCACGTCACGCCCGGCGAAGTTCTTGTCCCGCTCCCGGACCTTGAAAAAAGCGTCAAGCGGCGGACGTTCTTCGCCAACATGACGCATGCGATCGGTTTTCTGATCGGGTTGCCGCTGGTGTTCCCGGTTCTCCGGTATTTGATGAAGCCCATGTACGCGCCCTTCGACAACGGATGGCTCAAGATCGGCAACGTGGGCAAGATCAAGTCGGAGGACATCGGCGTTCAATACAAGTACAAGAAGCAGGTCAAGGAAGCCTATATGCCGGAGCAGGAGATCGACAAGAACGTCTGGGTGCTGAAGGCGACCCCGGCGGTGCTGGACAAGATCTACCAAGGCAAGGACATGGAATTCCGCGACCCCATCGGCAACACCATCTGGGTCAACAAAAAAGACGTGCCCTATGTCGCGTTTTCCGGCAAATGCCCGCATCTCGGCTGCGGCTACAAGTGGCGCACCCATAAGCTGCTCGGGCAAGTCTTCCTCTGTCCCTGCCACTTGAGCATTTACGACGCGTCCGGCAAGGTGCTGGACGGGCCGGCTCCCCGGCCGCTCGATCCCCTGCCGATCCGAGTATCGGCCGGCGGCGACATTCAAATCATCGACATGGAATTCAAAGCGGGCACCAAAGCTCAGGTGCGGATCGTCTGATGAATACGACACCTGGTACGACTACGCAGCCTTCGGCCGTTGAAAAAATCCTCGCCTTCGTCGACGAGCGGGTCGGCCTCAAGGCGATGCAGGCCAAGATGCTCAACGAGCCGGTCCCCGGCGGCTCACGCTGGGCGTATGTCTTCGGCTCCGTGTTGTTGTTCATCTTCATCATGCAGGCGGTCACCGGCATCCTTCTCATGTTCTACTACGTCCCCACCGCCGATCACGCTTACGCCAGCACGCAATACATCATCCATGAAGTCGATTACGGCTGGTTTCTGTTGAGCTACCATTTCTGGGGGTCTACGGCGATGGTGGTGTGCGTCTTCGCGCACATGTCCCAAGTCTTTCTCTGGGGCGCCTATAAAAAGCCGCGGGAGCTGATCTGGCTCGTCGGACTCGCTCTCTTCGGGATCGTAATGGGCTTCGGCTTCACCGGCTACCTGTTGCCATGGGACCAGCGGGCCTATTGGGCCACGACGGTCGGCGTGGAGATCATGGACAAGACGCCGGTGGTCGGCGATTTCATGGCGCGGTTCCTCAAGGGCGGCCCGACGCCCGGCCAGATGACGTTAAGCCGTTTCTTCGTGATCCATGTCATGATCCTGCCGGCCGCCTTGATGGGGCTCGCCGGTCTGCACCTGTTCCTTTTCAGGGCCGCGGGCCCCGCCGGTCCGTTCCGAGGGAGTCCGGAAGAACTGAAGGCCAAGACCGATTATTTTTTCCCGCGTCAAATCTGGAAAGACATCGTCGCCATGGCGACGGTCTTCGCATCGATCTGCATTCTGGCCTTTTGGGAGCCGGTGGTTCTACTGGAGGAGGCCACGCCGGACCCCGGCGACTACCATCCGGAACCCGAGTGGTACTTTTTGTTCCTCTTCCAGTTGTTGCGGCTGAAGATCTTCTCCGGCGAGTTCGGGCAGTTTCTCGGCGCGATTGCGCTGCCGGGAGCCTTCATGGCCTTATTGGCCGCGCTGCCCTTCATCGATCGTGACCCCGAGCGGAACATCTTCAAGCGTCCCATTGCCCTCATCGGATGGATCGTAGTCATGGCCAGCATCCTCATCTTTACCGTGTCGGCGATCATCAACCGCGAATTTCTGGATTAGGCGCGCACTCGCTATGGCAGATCGGATACCCATGTCGAACACGAAATTGGCCCTGGCGGTCCTCTGGCCCGCGTTCTGGACCGGCCTGCCGATCAAGTTGGCCCTGACGCTGCTGTTCTTGGCCCTCGGGATGATGAAACTCGAAGCCCTGTTCGGCGTCGCGTTCCTCTTGCTGCTTTCCAGTCCCGTGACCGTGCTGGCGATGCCCTTTCTGATCGGCTTGTTCGACCTCCATTTAAGCGAAGGGGCCGGCTTGAGCTTGGTGTTCCTCTTCTCGATCCCGATCGATATGTGGGCCGTCGGTTTGTCGGCCCGCACGGTGTTTATCGAGCGGCTGCAGTTGGAGCCGCAGGACGGAATGGCGGTGCAGCTCTGGGGAAAGATCGCCGTCGTCGGCGGCGCCTGCGTGGTCGCGCTGTGGGCGGTAGAAGGGTTTGTGACCGGGCTCGCCAAGTCCGTCGCCCACGCGGTTCTGGAGATGGAATTACTCAAGGCTCTTCCTGTGGCCGAACGCATCAGCCTGGAGCTGACTCTGTGGGGCAGCGTCTCGACCATCACCTTAGTCGTGCTATTGGTACTGAGCCTCTGGGCGGTTGGAGCGGTAATCCAAATGCAAGCGAGGCAGGCGAGACCCCTGGCTGAGTCCTACCAGAAACTCGTGCATAGGTGGGACTTGATGCGTGTGCCGGCCGATCAGGGTTTGATCCTGACGGCCTTTACCGGCGCCGGCGTCGTCATGACGCTGCTGTTTTGGTCCGGGCTCCCCTCGACCACACCGCATCCGCACGAAACGTACCAGCAGCCGGTGGCCAAAGTTGCTCCGGTGCTCAAGCCCGTGGAGGTGCTGAACAAGTCCGAGCGGGTCCTGACTCAAGCAGAGTCGGCGGTGGAAGCGCTCGAGAAGAAAAAGGCTGAGGAGAGCTCGCAGAGCAAGAAGGCGAGCAAAGGAAAACCGGGCCCGAAAGAATCGTCGGCTGCCACGGCGACCGATGCACCGGTTGCCAAGACTGCCGTGTCGGCGTCCCCGAGTCTCAAACAGTAACCTGGGTCAACGCGAGGTGAGGGCCATGATACACCAGGGCGAATCGAAGCAACGGCCGTTCCGGCAACTCAAGACGTCCCGGGTGATGCTCTCCGGGCTCGCACTGGCCGCCGGACTGCTCGCCCTTCCGGCGTTCGGCTTGGCGGCCGATGCCCCTGCGCAAGCGACGGCCTACCGCGACATTCCCGGCATCGGGAGCCGAAACCTCGTCTGGATTGTCGCCCAGCTCCATCTGCTGCTGGCGGGGTTCGTGCTGGGCGTCCCTATCTTTGCGTGGCTCTGTGAGATCGTCGGCTGGAAAACCGGCGAAAAGCGCTACGACAAGCTGGCGAAAGAGTTCACCAAGCTGTTGACCTCGTCCTACGCAACGACCGCCCTCTTCGGCGGCATCCTGCTCTTTCTCTTGATCGCCTTCTATCCGAAATTGATGAACTACCTGACGGACATTTTCTTTCCGTCGTTTCTTGTGTATTGCCTCCTGTTCCTTGTCGAAACGGCCACGCTCTATCTCTATTGGTACGGGTGGGATGCGATGTCGGAGGGAGGTGGGAAGGTCTTGCACCTGTTTCTGGGCTTTCTCCTCAACATTTTTGCCTTCTTCATCATGATCGTGCCGAACTCCTGGGCCACCTTCCAGGCGAGCCCGGTGGTCATTTCCGAAGGCAGCGATCTGGCGCGGGCCTGGGCCGCGACGTGGAATCCAACCTGGTGGCCGGTCAACATCCACCGTCTGATCGCGAACGTCGTGCTCGGCGGCTACATTTGCGGTGCCTACGCCGGCATCCGTTATCTGGCGGCCAAATCGGCGGAAGAACGGGATCACTACGACTGGATGGGCTACGTGGGAAACTTCATCGGAGTCTTCGGCCTGCTCCCCCTACCCTTTGCGGGCTACTGGCTGATGCGCGAGATCTATCAATACAACCAGCAAATGGGCATTACGCTGATGGGCGGCTTCCTCTCCTGGCTGTTCATCCTGCAGGCCATGCTGATCGGGGTGCTGTTCCTGGGCTCCAACTATTACTTCTGGCTCGGGATCACGCACCGCATCCCCGGCTCGGAGATGAAGTACCGCAAGCCGATCATGACGATGCTGGTGATCCTGCTGCTCTGCTTAGGAGTCTGGATGACGCCGCACTCGCTCGTGGCCAGTCTCGAGGAAGCGAGAAAGATGGGTGGGACGCACCATCCCCTGCTCGGGGTCTTCGGCGTCATGTCGGCCAAGATGACCGTGGCGAATCTCATGATCCTCGTCACCTTCATGAGTTTCATCATGTACTGGCGTGCCGGCAAAGAGGAGACCGCCACCTGGGCGAAATTGGCCAAGGCCGTCATGAGCGGGGTGCTGGTGGTCGCCGGCATCGTGGTGGTGATCCTCGGGGTCTGGGGCTATTTCGTCCCGGCCATCGTCCGCATCAATTACTTCTCGACTTCGCAAGTCTTGATCGTGCTGTTCGTCATGCTCACGATCACTCCGCTCACGGCGCTGCTGCTCAAGAGCGCCAGGACGACGACGGAAATGGTCTGGGGCAGAATGCCGCCGCGCGCGGGCTACGCGCTCGTGCTGAACTCGGTGATGGTGATTCTGCTCATGACCCTCATGGGCTATGCCCGCTCGTCGTCGCGCGTGCATTGGCACATCTATGGCGTGATGCGGGACTCGTCCCAGTACGCCTTTTCGCCGGCGCTCGGCTACGCAGCCGCGTTCATGGCGCTGAATACGTTTCTCTTCTGCATGTTGGTTGCGTTTATCTTCTGGGTCGCCACGATGGGGGACAAGGCCAAAGCCGCGGGGGGCGGGCATCCCGTGAAAGACACGGTGCCGCACGGCACCGTACCGGCGATGGCTGGAGGATCGCACGCGCTGGACAAACAATAGGCGGCCAGCCGTCGGCGATCAGCCCAAGCTGATACCGACAGCTGAACGCTGATGGCTGCAGTTATGGCGTTTCATATTGAGGCATTATGAGCGAAGTCGCACTCCTACAGTCAATCGGGCTCTGCGTGGTCGGAGCCGGGGTGGCCATTCTCCTTTTCATCAAAGCCCAGTTCGTCCGGGTGATCGGGTTCGTGGCCATCGTCCTCGGCCTGTTCTCGCTCGTGGCGCTGGCGGTGCCGCAGATGGCGTCGCTGCCGCCCGCCGAAGAGAAATTCGACATCGCGACCGTCAAGACGCCGACCGACATGGCGGCGATCGGCCAAAAGATCTTTTTCAGCAAGGGCCAGTGCGCGTTGTGCCACTCCATCGGTCCCAGCGAATCGGCCCGGTGCCCGGATTTGAAGGGCATCGGCGCGAAGCTGACCAGGGAATTCATTTTTGAAAGCCTGACGCAGCCGCAAGCCTACATTTACATGGATTACCGCCACGAGGGACCGCCGAAGGAATATCCGGCGCGCATGCCGTACATCAACAAGAACCCGATCGGTCTGTCGCGGAACGAAATCCTGTCGGTGATCGCGTTCCTCCAGCAGATGAGCGGGGAGCCGATTACGGTGAATCCCTCGGAATTGGATATACCGGGAACGACGCCGGCGCCCCCCTCGCCGACCAAGGCGGCGGAGGCCGAACCGATGGCCGTGGCGCAGGCGCACTAGGAAGTACAGCTCGATTACCGTTGAGCGTGGAGGCATTATGGGTGGGGCACTCGCCAAACCGATTATTCTGACCGTTGCCATCTATTTGTTTCTCAAGTTCGGTATGCCGCTGTTTACGGCGCCGTTGCCGTCCAGCCTGATCTTCCTGTATATCGCGCTGGTCCTGACGGGCGTGGTGATTTTCGGGACGCTGAGCGGAGAATCGAAAGACGCCTTCTTCGGTCCCATTCTTCGGTTTTTGACCGGTGAAAACCTGGGCGCCTTGCAGAGCGCCCGGTACGCGGTGCTGATTCTCTTCCCCTTGTTGGTCGGCTGGCAGACTTACAGCAGCACGGCGCCGAGCGATCAACCTCCCGCGGAGAACCGAACCATTCATCCGGCCCCGCCCGGGGAGTATACCGGTCTGTCGAATCCGGTCCCGAAGACTCCAGAGAACATCATGCAAGGAAAGGGCTTCTACGCGGCGTTCTGTTCGCCGTGTCACGGAGGTAATTTCGACGGCAAGGGTCCGGCTGCCCGGGGCTTCAACCCCCCGCCGGCCAATTTCTCCGATCCCACGACCATCGCCATGCTCCAAGAAAGTTATTTGTTCTGGCGCATCAAGAAAGGCGGGGTAGGACTGCCGATCGAAGGCATGCCGTGGAAGTCGGCCATGCCTCGGTGGGAAGTGGAATTGCCGGACGAGTGGATCTGGAAAATCATCATGGGCGAATACGACGGGGCGCATCAGTCGCCGCGGACCTGGGAATAGAACGAAGCCAGGGGCAACGGTAGAGAAAGGGGCGGCACGATGGAGTGTTGGGTGACGCAGACGGGTCGGATGACGGTAGCCGGGGCGGTGTTTGCCTTGGCCCTTCAAGGCCTCTCCACCGCCGGGGCCCAGGAGAGCGTGGCCGTGCGGGCGCCGATGGCGGAGGGTTCCGTGCCGGCCGACGATCCGAATGCCGCGGCCTGGAACAATGCGCCAGCCGCCCAGTTCCCGCTGTCGCCGCAAGTGCATTGGCAGGATCGCATTCAAGAAGTCACGGTCAAGGATGTGAAAGTGCGTGCGCTTCACGACGGGAGCCAGATCGCCATTCTGTTGGAATATGCCGATCCGACCGAGGATCCGGACGACGCCGCCGCGCTGGAGTTCATGGTCGGCGATACAAAAGCGCATTTCGCCCACGGGCAGCCGATGCTCCAGGTGGAAGGGGGGCCGGTCAACATCTGGTTCTGGAAAAATAAAGAGAACAAAGCCGTCGACATGAACGCCAAGGGCTTCGGAACGTTGAAAGCCCAGGCGCATCAGGACGTGAAGGCGAAGGGCGCGTATGCGAACGGCACCTGGAAGGTCGTCTTTTCCAGGCCGCTCACCACCGAACATCCGGACGAGGATACGCAAATCAACCCGGGCGAGTTCATCAACGTTGCTTTCGCGGTGTGGGACGGGAAGAAAACCGCCAGCGGCGAGCTGCAGGAAAAAGGATCGCAGAAGGCCGTCTCTTCCTGGTGGTACTTCAGGGCCGAGCCTCCGCCGGACTACTCGCCGTATCTCTACGCGGCGGTGGCGGTCGGCATCGCGGTGGGATTCCAATTCGTCCTGATCCGCAAGCTAAAGAAAGGGCAGTCGGCATGAGGGCGGCAAGGCTGCAAGTCTGGGGCGTCGTCGGGGGACTGGTCGGTCTGTGGGGGGTCGTCGCGGGAGGCTGTGCGAGCGAGCAGCAGAAGCGGGGCCAGGAGCTCTACGCCCACTACTGCATGCACTGTCACGGCGAGCACGGCCGGCAGAACGAGGGGTTCAATTGGGCATCGATGTCGGATCCCAAGCCGAAGGATCTTTCCAATAAAGAAGAGATGGGGACCTTCAGCGACGAGGAAATTTTCCATACCATCTCGCGGGACATGAAGGACACAAGTCCGGACGGCGACAAAATCGGCGACGACGAGTTTGCCGTGCCCACGATGCCGACGTTCAAGTACACGCTGTCGGAGGAGGAAATTTGGTCGATCGTCGGATTTGTCCGGAGCCTCCACGGAAGGAAGCTGGAATTCAACATGGAGGGACGGAAAAAGGAGCTTGAAGAACACCTGAAGGCCGCCGAAGCGAAGTTCGAGCAAGCCAAACAGGTCTATGAAGAGGCCGAGAAGAAGGCCAGCGAAGAGGCTGACAAAAAGGACGTCGAGGTCGACGAGTCGGTCTACGCCAAGGAACAGGAGGCGATGGTGCAGGCCAAAAAAGAGCTTGATGCCGCACAGGCCGCCTGGACCTATTTCACCACTAGGCCCGGCAAGGGACAGAACGTCGCGCGCCCTGAACTTACAATGACCCAGGAGCAGTCGGCGCAACTGGCCGAACGGGGCAAGAAACTGTACGTGAACAAGTACGGCTGCAACGGCTGCCACAGCATCGGCGAGGAAGGCGGAAAGGTGGGACCGGCGTTGGATCGGGCGGGATTCCGTCTAAACGGCACTTGGATCTACCGTTGGGTAAAAAATCCGCAGTCGATGAAACCGGACACTAGAATGCCGGCGCTGGGCCTGAGCGATGCCGATGCCAAGGCCGTGACGGCCTACCTCGGGACGCTCCGCGCTCCCAGGACGGAAGCGGCGGTCGCCGAAAAGGCCAGCGACTGAGCCGTCTCCTGCGGCTCGAACATTAGAATCCCAGCCAGCACCCGGCGAGAATCGCCGTCCCGGCCCACACGTGTTGTTTGAACAGTGCGAACGCGGTCGGCTGATCAAGCGGCTGTCTAAGCCGCATTACCTGCCATCCGAAAAACCCTGCCACTCCTACAAGGACCACGTAGAACCCCGCTCCGATCCCCACCAGCCATCCGGCCAGCGCTAACAGGCCCAGCATCCCGGCCAACGCCAAGCCCACGGCCAACCAAACCCATCGTCCGAAGAACAACGCCGCGGATTTCACCCCGACGAGCCGATCATCCTCGCGATCCTGCAGCGCATAGATCGTATCGTAGCCGACCGCCCACAGCACCGTTCCGCCGAACAGGCAGAGAGCGGGCGGCTCGATGCCGCCGCGCGCCGCGGCCCACGCCATGACGACGCCCCATCCGAACGCGACGCCCAACACCGCTTGGGGCACATGGAGGAACCGTTTGGCGAACGGATAAACGGCGGCGAGCGCCACCGCGATCGGGCTGAGCGCAATCGCCACCGGGTTCAAGAACAGGACCAGGCATCCGGCGAGGGTGATCAACGAGGCGGCGACGCCGAGCGCTTGTCGGGGGGTCACCTGGCCGGAGGCCACCGGCCTCTGCTTCGTCCGGCCGACTTGCCTGTCGTAGGCACGATCGGTCACGTCGTTCATCGCCACACCGGCGCTCCGCATCAGGAAGGAGCCCGCGGTGAAGATCGCCACCAGCGGCCAGGGAGGAGTCCCGCGTTCCGCCAGGACAAGGGACCAAAGGGTCGGCAACAGGAGGAGCCAGGTGCCGGATTGATTCGGCAGTCGGATGAGTCGGATGATCGCATCCAAGGTGAGAGTCGCCGGTGGATGCGGAGAAAGGTCGCCGGCCTGGGGAGCGGACATGGAGAACGGTAACGTAGCGGCGGCGGGCTGTCAATTCCGGGTATGTGCGGTTTCCTGCGGTGCGGTTGTTCTAGCCTGGTGTTTTGGGTATAACACAACCTGTGCGTATCGCCCCACCCGTCAGTCCGTTTCCCCCATCAACGGGCCTTAGGCGCGCGCTTGTCGCGGGAGCGATTCTGTTCTGTCTCGGCTTCAATGCCTGCGGCCTGTGGTCCGGGCGAGAGCATGCCGCGACACCCGAGACGTCGCCGGGTCGTTCGGTGGCGAATGAAGCGTCGCGCGACGTCCCGGCTCAGGGTACCGAATCGGCGGCAACCAACCAGCTTTCTCTTCAGGAAGGCAAGTCCTCCACCGCGTCGACCAGGCTCGCCTTTCGATCGATCTTCCGCGATGAGGACCGCAACCAGGTCTTGCACGCGGGCGAACGCTATACGGTGGACGTGGAGGTGACGAACGAAGGGACGGCTCCGGCAGAAGGGGTGGAAATTCTCGTGAGCGGGACCCCGGCGTTGGTTGAGCACCTCGGCTCCTCCATCCCGGTCGGAAATTTGCAGCCGGGGGAAGTGAAGCGGCTGTCGTTCTCCGGCGAGGTCGGGTCCGTGGAGGATGTCACCCAGGCCGAGCTGGTCCTCCTCATGCGCGCGGCCTCTGCTTCCACCGAGATCCCGGCTGCCAAGAAATTTCTCGTGGCCGTGCGGCCCGATCCGGGAGACGAAGTGGAGGTCTTGTCGGTGGATGTCGATCAGGTGCCCAAACCCGCGAACGGCCTCAAGCAGCCGAAAGCTGCCGCAGTCGTGATGGGCGTCGGCGCCTATCGGGACGAGAAGGCGCCGGCCGTCAAGTATGCCGGCCGCGACGCGCAGGTTATGGCCGATTATCTGCGGCGCGTGAGCGGTATTCCGACGGCCAGAGTGAAGGTCTTGACCGACGGTCACGCGCTCAAGGACGATCTGGCCGAAGTCATCGAAGAGTGGCTGCCGAAACACGTGGAGCCAGGCGGGGTCGTGTACGTCTATTTCGCCGGCCGCGCGCTGGTGGACGGATCAACAGGAGAGGTTTCATTGGTTCCGTTCGATGGCGTTCCATCGACCGCAACGAGGCTCTTTCCCGCCCGGCGCTTGGAGGAAATCTTGATGCGTCTGCCCGTGCAGCGGGCGATCGTCATGATGGAGGTATCGCTCGATCCACTTCCCGTCTCCGGCGCGACCGGGTCCGCCGCTCCCGCCTGGGAGAGCGAAGAGGGCAACAACAAGATCCTCTGGATGGTGGGCAATCGGAAGTTGCAGGACGCCCATGCCTTCGACCAGGGTCGTCACGGATTGTTCACCTACTACCTGCTCAAGGGCCTGGCCGGCGCGGCCGATGCCGACAAGGACGGCACCATCCTCGCCGGCGAGCTCTGCACGTACGCCAAAGGACAGGTGGTGACGATCGCCAAACAGCAATTCGGCAACGAGCAGGAGCCGATGTGCATCCCGGGCCCGGGACACGGGACTACCGCCAGGATTCAGCCGGTGGCGAGAGTAAAAACGGCTGCGTCGGTTCATTGACAGGGTTTCGCCAGGCCCGGTATCATGGCGCCTCACAACACGCTCCCTTCAAGCCGGCGTAGCTCAGTTGGTAGAGCAGCGGTTTCGTAAACCGCAGGTCGCCCGTTCAATCCGGGTCGCCGGCTCCATACCCTGCTTAACCCGACCGCGAGCCTTTGTATCCCCGTATCGTTATTGCGGTATCAACTCATCACGCCGACCATTGTCCTGTACGAGGTGTATGTGAAAAATCGAGCGGGAACGAGGCGAGGAAACGGCTTTGCTCTTCGCGGGCCGGCTCAGGGCGACTCAGGTGATTCACTGACCGAATCCATCGCGTATCGTGCGCCAGCCAACGCGTCGTTGATGCTCTCCCTTGCTGAAGGTACCGCCACATTTCATAGCATTTAGCCACGCGCCGCGAAATCGGACGTGACACCGTTCCGGAACTTAGTTTCTATTCAGGAAATTTAGAATGTCCCCGTTTTTTCCTCTCCCCGTTTTTTCCTCCCTGGCAGCGTCACGTCCGCTTCATTAGACGCACACCGTCACACGCAAGAAGGTCGCAGGAATGGAAGTGGTATCCTGACGCGGGCTTTTGTTGTGGCTGTTGAACAGAACTTCCAGCTCCCTCTGTAAATCACCGGCTCGACCATTCTTTTCTGCCGCTTCAAACGCATTCATGGTTGGGCCATAGTATGTTCTGAACGCACCAAGCAGCTCAGACGCAGTGCCGGGATAGTTGAAGCGAAACGTGTCTTTGACGAACAAGATCTTCTCTTTTGGAATCCCTGCGGCTGCAAATCGCTCGATCACGTTGCCCTCGATCCCCCACGTCATCGGACTCACGAAGCCTTCTGGCGGTGGCGGCGAGTACGAGGCGCTGATTTTCAAGATTTGCGCAACCAAGGTGGGATCATTGGGAATCCAGTTTCCCATCACGATCTGACCGCCTGGCTTCGTCACGCGTACCATCTCCTTGGCCACATCGAACGGCTTCGGAGCAAACATGGCGCCAAAAATGCTCATTACAAGATCAAATGTCTGGTCCTTCAGGTCCGCAAGATTGCAGGCATCACCTTCCTGGAACCGGCAGTTTGTCATCCCCAGCTCCTGCGCGCGTCTTGTCCCAGCCTTCACCAAATTGCGCGCAATATCGACGCCCAACACCTCCGCGCCGCGTCCCGCCGCTGGGATGGCCGTCGTCCCATCCCCGCAGCCGAGATCCAGGACCTTCAACCCCTTCATGACGCCGAGGCTCTCCACGAGCTCTTCCCCGCTCTCGCGCATGCTCGCCGCGATCCGAGTAAAGTCACCCTTTTCCCACAGTGCTTGATTTGGATTCATAGGAGAGTGTCCTTTCCTGAGTTAAATGGATGGGGTATTCTGAGCCGCCGCCTTTTCCTTATTGCGAGCACGAGGAAACGGTGCGCGGCCGTGCGTCAAGACGGCTTGCTTCCTTCGATCACGACGGTTTTCGCCCCGTACTTCGCCGCCACCTCGCGGGTATCGGCCTCCGCGCTCTTGGAGAAATAGTCCAACTCACCGATCACGGTCACATTCTTGAAGCCGGCCGCGCGGAACAGTGCAAGATAGTCTGCTTCCAGCACCGCGCCCACAATACACTCGGCCCAGAGCTGAGGATTGTTCCGGGATTCGGTCTTGATCGGCTTTCCAAGCACGATGTCCGCGATCTGGATCCGGCCACCTGGACGAAGGACGCGGAAGATTTCAGAAAAGGCCTTCGGTTTATCCGGGACGAGGTTCAAGACACCGTTGCTGGTGACAACATCGATGGAGGCATCGGGAAGGGGGATCGTCTCGGCGTTCCCCTTCACAAATTCAACATGGGACGTTCCCATCTTTTCGGCATTCGCGCGGGCCTTTGAAAGCATCGCATCGGTCATGTCCAATCCGTAGACCCTTCCGCGGAGTCCAACCAGGGTGGAGGCGATCAGGACGTCGGTGCCGGATCCGGCCCCGATGTCCAAAACCCGATCCCCCTTTTGAATTGCGCCGACGGCAAACGGATATCCGACGCCGGCGAACGATTCGACGGCCGTCTCGGGGATCGCATCCAGTCGTTCTTTCGGGTATCCGACGAACAGACAGGCTGGGCGCCCGGTCGGAAAATGAAAGTGCCGGCTCGGACGGTTCGCAACATCGGTGTACATCTCGGAAACCGCCTTGAAGATCGAATCCTTCTTATCCCCGACAAATGCAACCATGGGTATTCTCCTTTTCTAGTTCTTCCTCGGATCATCCTCATGATTGAGAAAATTCAGCGCCACGGACCGATTCCGTTGATCTGGATGGTTGCTTCCTCCTTGACCCAAGTAAAGTGATTCGCCGTGGGAGGCATAAGCATGAAAACTGCCGGCCGGCAGCACGTTTCCTTTTTGGTTGTTCATGGCTTTTCCGCATTTCTGTTTATCTTAGAAACGACCGAATAGGGTTTTGATCCGTTTCTCAAACGAGGCTCGCACCGTCCCCCGACCCACCTCCCGAAGGCGGGTCTTCAACGATTGCTCAAACTCCGCCCGCGAGAAACAGGTCCGGCAGATCTCGAGGTGATGTTCCATCTCACGGTGTTTGACCGCTCCAACCTCCTGGTCCAGATAGGCCAGCAGGTGCTTTAAGGCTTCTTCACATCCAATGGTCTTCACCTTTTTCATCAATAACCTCGCTCCATCATCTGGACTTAATCAGTCCGGCGTCTTTAGCGTGTTCCCATAAGGCTTTCTGGAGCAGCCCGCGTCCTCTGGCCAACCGGGAACGGACGGTTCCTACGGGGACCCTGAGGATCTCGGATATCTCTTGGTACGAAAACCCCTCCATATCCGATAGGACGATCACCACTCGGAAAGCCGCTGGAAGAGTATCCACTGCCTTTTCGATGTCTTGAGAAAGCAGTTTATTGAGAAAGTCCTTTTCCGGGTTTCCCCACCACAGAAGGAACGGCTGGTGGATTTCTTCAAAGAGCGAGAATGCGCTCTCAGCATCGGACGGATGTTCCTCGAATGTTTCGGCCTGAGGGCGGAGCGCCCGTTTGCGACAGTCGCTGATGAACGTATTCGTCAAGATTCGAAAGATCCAGGACCGAAATTTTTCCGGATCCTTGAGAGAGCGCCGGGAAGCCCAGGCCTTGGCGACGGCCTCGGCCACCAGATCCTCCGCATCCTCCCTGTTTTTCGCCAACCGAAGCGCGGCGCCGTACAGCTGATCTAACAGGCCGGTCACCTTCTCTCCAAAGGAGTTGCGGTCAGCCGTTCTTTCCAACGTAAGGCCTCTATTCAATTCAGTAGTCATTCTTGGCGTTGATCCAGGGTCTTAAAATTGGCCCGTTCAACCGCTAAGACGCCTGGGGTGGAAAAAAGTTCCCGCCAAGAGGGGGAGTTCGAAATGCCGCTAAAAGCTAGCCCCTGCGACCGGGGAACTAACAAACCGCGGGTCATACTAAAAGGTCAGCACCTTGTCAGCCTCCTCCACCCATTGCGCTAACTGACTCATGGTACTGACCGCTACGCCTTCCATTAGACTAAGCTTCTGAAGGCCGCGCGCCTCCACACAGGTGCCACAGGCCAGTACCTGTCCCTGTTTGTGCAGTACCGCCTTCACCATGCGTTCGATGTTGTAATAGCCGTCAGGTGTCGTCTGGTTTGGAAGAGCTGCGGTGACGGCATCTGCCATCAGGAAAACTCGGACCTCCGCCTCAGCATGCTCTTGCTGAAGCTTCATCGCCAGCCGGAGGGCGTTGTAGCTCCTCTCCGATCCGTAGGGCGCATCGTTGAGAATAAAAAGGATCTTCATAATGCACCTCGCTGTTTATGACTCCAGCCCATCTTTTTCCGAACGGGTTTTAAGGTTGGGCGCCTTTATCTTTTCGTAACAGAGGATACCTTCCTGGCGTTCTCAGGAACGGCAGCAAAAGGATGCCGATGAAGGTCAACCGACGAGGGTCGCGGAACTGCTCTAGTCCAATCATCATCCCTGTCTGTCCATGGATCGGCTCATGACGATAGGTCCCCAGTAGACGGTCCCACCAGGGAAGATTAAATCCAAAGTTCGAGTTCGTTTCAGTGGGTACGGTTGAATGGTGGATGCGGTGCATGTCAGGAGTAACGAGGATCCACCGAAGGACTCGATCCACCGCAGCAGGCATCCAGACGTTGCTGTGATTGAACATTGACGTGGCGTTCAACACGATTTCAAATACGAGCACCGCAGTCGGAGCGGCCCCGATCAACACGACAGCGCCGAGTTTGATGAGCATTGAGAAGACTACTTCAATGGGATGAAATCTAAGGCCAGTGGTCACATCACAATCTAAGTCTGCATGGTGCATCATGTGGAAGCGCCAGAACAACGGGACGGCATGGAACATCACGTGCTGTACATAGAGCATGAAGTCCAAGATGACGACCGACAGCACGAACTCCACCCAAAGAGGCCAATTAAGATGATTCAGGGCACCCCAGTTTCGCTCGGAGGCCACTAGAGCTGCGCCGACTGCCCCGGCAGCAAACAGCAGACGAATGATTACTGAATCCACCGCAACAATAGAAAGGTTTGCGGCCCAGCGGCCAAACTTTGCCGTGGACAACAGACGCCGTGGGGCTAGTAGCTCCCAGGACGCCATTAGCCCCAACACACCCATGAATGCGGACAAGCGGATCACAACTTCAATTTCCATGGAGCTATTTGTACTCGTTGTCGGTACGCCTGTCCAATTCGTCATGCCCGGCGTCCGTTTCGACCTGGCCCAACTTGTCTTTATTCAGGTCTCGTCCACCGATTCCCGTTGCTACCACGCTGCTACCAGGACAGGACAAATCAGACCCATCTAGCCCCATGTCCTGAGCATCCGGTCTTGTGGTTTGTTGTGGGGTTAGATTGTCTGAGGTAGGGCTCTCTGAAATTCGTAAACCGCAGGTCGCCCGTTCAATCTGGGTCGCTGGCTCCAAACCGCACTTCGTGTGGGCCGACGCCTCTTTATCGGTTTATCGATTGAGGCGTCGGATGATTCACTTGACCGAATCCATCGCGTATCTGGCGGCTGATGTAAGTCTACGGCATGGCTTAGCGGTGGCCAATGCCGTTGGGTACGGGACGGCCAAAGACCGGGAGGCTGAAGTGGTGACGGGCGAGGCGGATCTGAAGGATCTGCCACGAGTGGTTTACGTCAAGTAGAGAGCCACAACATTTCTCTGGTTCAGGATCACAAA
>JBDZUK010000059.1:0-18146 GCA_040255165.1 Nitrospiraceae bacterium
GCTGGATTTTCTCATCCCCAACCGGCGCACGTCATCATAAAGAGTAATACAGACATCTCTCCCCCGGCAACTGATCCCTCTGTATCGTGTGTCACGACAGGCGCGTCTCCATTTTCGGAGGACACGCCGTGAACGGCCAGGCCCGCAGCGCTTCTGCCGTTGACCGTGCGGGGGACGCCGTTTCGATCTTACGGAGAAGAGCGATGCCTGCGGAAGCGGAATATTGCACTACCGGGATCTGTACGATCTCTATACCGAACGATCTTGTTCGTTCCGGCCCGGACGCAATCCGGCCCTGACGTCCCCACATGAATAGGCGCTGTCCGCCTCAGGCTGCCCATCCCGATCAGGCGCTCAACTTGCCTCGCGGCTCTTGAAGAACAACGCGGCGAGCGGGGGCAACGTCAGCGTCAGGGAATGGGAACGGCCGTGCAAGGGCACGGGGACTGCTTCCACGCCACCCATGTTCCCCCAACCGCTCCCGCCGTAGACGCCGGCATCGCTGTTCAACACTTCCTCCCAGAATCCTCCGCGCGGCGCGCCGACGCGATAATTGGGGCGCGGCACCGGAGTGAAGTTGCATGCGACAAGAACAAGATCGTTTCCCGTGGCGCCTTTGCGCAGGAGGCTCACGACGCTCGATTCGGCGTCGTTGCAATCGATCCATTCGAACCCCGCGGGATCCAGGTCCCGCTCGTACAGCGCCGGTTCGGATCGGTACAGCCGATTCAGATCGCCCACCCATCGCTGAAGATTGCTGTGCAGAGGGTGGCCCAGCAGGTCCCATTCTACACTGTGGTCGTGGGCCCATTCCTGCCACTGGCCGATCTCGCCTCCCATGAAAATCAGTTTCTTGGCGGCTTGCGCGTACATGTAGCCGAACAACAAGCGCAAGTTGGCGAACTTTTGCCACTCATCGCCCGGCATCTTGGACAGCAAGGAGCGTTTGCCGTAGACCACCTCGTCGTGTGACAGCGGCAGGACGAAGTTCTCGTGGAAGGCGTACAGCATGCGAAAGGTCAACCGGTTGTGATGGTACTTCCGAAAATACGGGTCCTGGCTCATGTAGCTCAGCGTATCGTGCATCCACCCCATGTCCCACTTTAAGCCGAACCCCAGCCCGCCGAGATAGGTCGGTTTGGACACCATCGGCCAAGCGGTCGATTCCTCGGCGATCGTTTGGACGTCGGGGAAGTGCGTGTACACTTCTTCGTTGAAGCGGCGGAGGAATGCAATGGCTTCCAGATTTTCCCGCCCGCCGTACTGATTCGGAATCCATTCCCCTTCTTTCCTCGAGTAGTCCAAATACAGCATGGAAGCGACGGCATCCACCCGAATGCCGTCGATATGGTACTTCTCGAGCCAAAACAAGGCGCTGCTGATCAGGAAGCTTCGAACCTCGTTGCGGCCATAGTTGAAGATGTACGTATTCCATTCCGGATGAAATCCTTGTTGCGGATCGGCGTGCTCGAACAGATGCGTGCCGTCGAAATATCCGAGTCCGTGCGCATCCGTGGGGAAATGCGACGGCACCCAGTCCAGAATCACGCCGATGTCGTGCCGGTGTAATGCGTCGATCAAGTGCATCAGATCCTGCGGAGTGCCGTAATAGCCGGACGGCGCGAAGTAGCCCGTGGTCTGGTAACCCCAGGAGCCGAAAAAGGGATGATCCATGACGGGCAGGAATTCCACGTGGGTAAACCCGGTCTGCCGAAGATAATCGGGCAAGGTATCGGCCAGCTCGCGGTAGCTCAACGAGCGGTTTCCGTCTTCGGGCACACGCTTCCACGAGCCGAGATGCATCTCGTAAATGGCCAGAGGGGCCGCGAGCGAGTTTCGGCGCCCCCTGTGGCGCATCCACTCCCCGTCCTGCCATTCATAGTCGTAGTTCCAGACGATCGAGGCCGTCTTCGGAGGAATCTCGTTGAACAACGCGAACGGGTCGGTTTTTTCGATTTGATACCCGTTGAAACGCGACCGAATGTGAAACTTGTACAGGGTCCCCTTTCCGACCCCCGGGATGAACCCGTCCCACACGCCGGACTGCTCACGGGGGCGCAGTGGGTGCCGTCGGCTGTTCCAGTCGTTGAAGGCGCCGATGACCGATACCTCCTCCGCATTCGGCGCCCAGACCGCAAAATACGTCCCCTCGATGCCTTGCGACCGGACGGGATGCGCGCCGAGTTTTTCGAACAGTCGAAAATGCGTGCCTTCGTTGAACAAATACAGGTCATGCGGGGTCACCAGCGTGATCTCGTCGATCACCTCCGTGCCGCGTCGATCTTGGGCCATGTGTTCACCTCATTGTCTTCAGCGAAGTCGCTCACGCCTGGGTCGTATCAAGAATTTCGAGGATTGCGTTGAGCGGAATGACCACCCAGTCTGGGCGGTTGTTCAGTTCATATCCGAGCTCATACACAGCCTTCTCCAGTAGGTGCACTGACAACAAGAGATCTCTGGCCTGTGAGCTGCCCGGCCAGAATGCCGCGCCTTGTGCATTTGTGATGTAGGCCTTGAGGAACTCAGCGGCAACCCATCGAAACCAAAATCTCCTCCACTCCATGCCACCAGAGGTCTGCGCGGCGGAAGACGCATAATGGAACGACCGCAGCATCCCCGCCACGTCGAAAAGCGGCGAATGCTTGGTTCGCCGTTCACTCAGCGGCCTGGCCGGTTCGCCTTCGAAATCAATCAGGACGCAATCGGTGCCAGTCCACAACACCTGTCCCAAATGATAGTCTCCGTGGCAGCGAATTCGAAGACCCGCGTTTTCGAGGTCGAGGAACCCTCGAAATCGACGCTCGATGTCCGGCTCTCGGTTGAGGAGCATCGTCGCCGCCTCCTGTAAGGGGCCCGGCAGCGCCGCGTACCGTCCCTTCAACAAGGCCGATGTATGTTGCCACAGACGCCACATCGCTTCGTACCGGGCTCGGCGGTAGTCGCGGCTCAGCGGTTCCGGCGTAAACCGGACATCGTCACGCACCTGAGCCAATGCGAGGTGCAGCGCAGCCGTGCGTCGTCCGAGGCACGCGGCCATCGCCAGCGAGGGCCCGATGAGGTGTTCGACGCTTTCGGGCAGGGTCGATTGCGCGAGGCTCCATAGATTTCGTTCCTTGCCCAAATCCGGATCCGCCACACCCGTAGGGTCCGGCACTTGAGCCAGACACTTTTCCATGGCGCGAAGGACAGCGGTCCACGCGTCGCCGTCGTTGGGAACGAATTCCAGCAGAAGCGCGACGGTCATGGGCTCGCCGCCAGGCTGCACGTATTCGATCGCGCCTCCGACGGCGGGACTGTAGGGAAACGCCAATGAGGTCAACGTCCGTCCGATTTCCAGGTCGGGATTGATCCCCGGTTGCAGCCGCCGGTAGAGCTTCAGGATGGCCCGAGCGCCATAGACTACGGACGTGTTGCTCTGCTCTCCCTTCATGACTCGAGAACCGAGGGCGGTATGTATGGGGATCATGGCGTCATACGCCGTCGTCGATGTGGCGACAAGGTTCCCCGCCTGGCCCGCGAACCGGCCGTTGCGCCCGATCGCCTCGAGGAGGCTATGCGCCACGCTCTGATTCCAGAGCGCGTCATAAAACAGCCCGTTTCGGCTTTGTCCGGCGGCCCGAACGGCGACTTCCGTGAAGACGGCCTGAGGCAGGTCTCGCTTGACTCTATCTGCGTCCGGCCCGAACGCGGCTGCGACAGGGAGCACGTAGATTTCGCGGGCGTCATCTCGGTACGCAATCTCTATCAACAGGACGACGGCGAGAGTGCTATCCGACGGGATCGGGATGGCTTCAATGATGGTCGCCGAGCCGATCGTGCGGGCCTTCCCTCCGAACCACCGTTGCCGGCTCAACAGCTCCGGTAACGCCGCTTCGATTCCCGCCCTGTCCGGTCCTGTGAGCAAACCCTCCCAGGAGTCCGGACCCTTGAGCGCCAGGGCATTCCTGTCAGCGAGCGACACCAAGCCTCCTCACAAGAAATAGTCGAAATCCTGCTCGGTGCGAACGCGCCGGCGAAGGCGGAAAACGTGACCCGGGGCCGCATGCGGATCGACCTGAATGTAATTGCGCGGTCCTTGCCACAAATAATAGGCGTCGGTCAGCAGATCTTGCGCCTGAAAAGGTCGTTCGGCGTCCAATCCGAGCGCGTCGAGGTCGAGGTCGATCCACCCCGAATGCACATGGTACGGGCTCAAATTCACGACCACGAGAATGACGTTGGACCCGTCGGCCGTCTGCTTGCTGTACGCCAGCAACTGATCATTGTCGACGGGGTGGAAACGAAGGCTCCAGTCGCTGTGCAGCGCAGGATTCTCGCGCCGGATCCGGTTGACCCGGGCGATGAATTCGCGGAGGCTGTCGCTGCGATCACGGGGCCAGTGTTTGATCTCGTACTTTTCCGAATCGAGATATTCTTCGCTTCCCGCCTCGCGCGGCCGGTCTTCGCACAGCTCGTAGGCTGGACCGTAGATCCCATAGCTCGCCCCCAACGTGGCGGCCAGCACCAATCGCGACATGAATGCGGGCCGGCCTCCGTGTTGGAGATGCTCGGTGAGAATGTCGGGGGTGTTGGGCCAGAGGTTCGGACGCATGTATTCCCGCACCTCTGTCCGAGTCAACTCCGTAAAGTAGCCGATGAGTTCCGACTTGGTATTCCGCCAGGGAAAGTAGTTGTAGGATTGGCTGAAGCCCAGCTTAGCCAGCCGGTACATGACTTTGGGACGCGTAAAGGCTTCGGACAGGAAGATGGTGTCCGGATGGTCGCGCTGGATCTCGCCGATCACCCATTCCCAAAACGCGAAGGGTTTCGTATGCGGATTGTCGACCCGGAAAATCCGGATGCCCTGGTCGATCCAGAACCGGAACACACTTTGCAGCTCGCGCCAAAGCTCCTGCCAGTGGTCGGTCTCGAAGTCGAGCGGATAGATGTCTTGATACTTCTTGGGAGGATTCTCCGCATACTGCACCGTCCCGTCCGGTCGATTCCGGAACCATTCACGGTGCTCTTTGACGTACGGGTGATCCGGAGAACATTGAAACGCGATGTCCAAGGCCATCTCGAGGCCGTGCGCGCGGGCAGCCGCCGCGAATTGCTTGAAATCCTCCAGCGTACCTAACGCCGGATGGACGGCTTTGTGCCCGCCTTCTTCCGAGCCGATGGCCCAAGGGCTGCCGGGATCGTCCGGGCCGCTGACGGGTGCATTGTTCTTGCCCTTGCGGTTCGTCTTCCCGATCGGATGTATGGGAGGCAGATAGAGCACATCAAACCCCATGGAAGCGACGTAGGGCAGCAGGGCTTCGCAATCCTTAAAGGTGCCGTGCCGGCCGGGGTCGGGGCTGCAGGAGCGCGGGAAGAGCTCGTACCACGCGCTGAAGCGCGCGTGCACGCGATCCACGTTGACCTGCAGTTCCCGCTCGTACGTCGTCGCACAAGACCGGTCTGGATAGCGGGCGAGCATGTGGTGCACTTCCGGGCTCACCGCCAGGCGGACGCGCTCGGATTCCGCCCGGTCCTGCCGGCGGAGCTCCTCGGCCCATTGGATCAACTGCCGGGCATCCGCGGCCAGGGCGCGGCGGCTTGCGTCCTGGATCAACTGCGCACCGACCAGCAGCTCGACAGGCACGTGCTGGCCGGCCTCGAGTTTTTTCACGAGATCCCGGCGCCACGTCGCAAACTGATCGACCCACCCCGTCACGGTGTACCGGTAGCGGCCGAGCACCGTCACGGCAAACGACCCCCGCCACCGATCATTGCCGAGCACCTCCATCGACACCTCGGTCCATTGCGGGTCCTGCGTATGGCGATAGGAGAGCGCCGCGGCGAGCACATCATGACCATCGGCAAAGACGTCCGCTTCGACGACGACGGTTTCTCCGCATGCCCGCTTGATCGGGAACCGGCCGCCGTCGATCTCGGGCGCGACGCCTTCCACCACCACCCGCTTCCGCTGTGTCATATCCTCCATCCGTACAGAACGCTCCTTTCACCGCGTGGCGTTAGATATGAGTCAGTTCGTCGGCTTCCGATTTCTTTTTGCGGAGGCGGCGTTCCAGCCCCTCCCGGGCGATGTGCCGGCCGCCGAGCCCCAAGGCGATGGCGAGCGCCAAGACAATGCCGCCGAACGTGATGGAGAAGGCCGCGATGACGATCTCCTTCGCGATACCCAATTGCGTCAGCACCATGGCCGCCGTGAAAAGAAGAATGCCCCAGCGGATGAGATTGGCGATGAGGCGGGCTTCCTGGATCTGTGCGTTGACGGCGGCGATCAGGGCGGCTTCAGCCATGAAATTCGCGAGCAGAACTCCGAAGAGCAGCAAGAGAGCGGCGGCCAAAATGTGCGGGAGAAACCCGATCATCACGCTGACGAGGTTGGCCGTCGTCGGCAGATCCAAGGCATCGATGCCCATGAACGCAAAGAGCAGAAAGACGACCCAAAACGACAAGCGGCCGACCGCGTGAGAAGCGGGTTGCGCGAACCCGGCTCGCGCCAGCGCGGGTGTCAACCCGACCCGCTCGCACAACGAATCGAAACGCAGGGCCGCCAACACCCGCATCAACAGGAATTTGACGAGCCACCCGGCCGCGGCTCCGAGCGCGAGGAAAGTGATCAGCGCCAGGAGCTTCGGCAAAAATAGCGCCAGTCGCTTGCTCGTCTCCCGAAAGGCTTCCACCATCGCCTCCTGCCACATCTCCTTCATGCGAACCTCCATCGCTCGATCAAATACGGCTTCATGCGCATGAACGTCTCGCACAAGTGCTCAATGGACTGTTCCGCATCCTCCGGCTTGCCGTCCCTTGTTTCGAGCACGAGCGAGGCGGTCCGTCCCAGATAGAGCGGCGTCAGCGACTTCAGCAAGTGGTCCCGATGCAGCACCTTTTCGTGATACGCCAGCGCGAAGTCGTAGACCGTTTGCACCCAGAGCGGAGCCGGAAAGCGGAAGTCCTCCGACTCAGTCAGTCCGAGCGGAAGAATCCCCGACAACGTCTCGGGGGACAGAATAATTTCCCAGATGGGCAAGAGATCGCGAAGCCCTTGCCGGAATCCCTTGATCATTCGCTCGACATTGATGGCCGTGCGATCCGGCTGGGGGTGGTAAGGAAGACCGATATGCGGCACAGACTTGGACTCGGTGCGGTGTTCCCACACGTCTTGATACCGCTCCATGAAATGAAAGACGGCCCCTACGGCCTGGGCCAGCACGCCCGACAGGTCGTCGCTCCCGGACCCGGCGTCCAACGTTTTGTCCCCCAGCCCCGCCTGGCAAACCGTACAGCCCTCGGCAACGGCGACGGTCGTCAGCCAATTATCGATCCCGCAGCGGGCCGCTTCTCCGACCCAGAGATCCCGGTCCAGGTACAAACCGGCCAGCTTGCCGGAAAATCCGTACCCGCCGCCGGTGTGATAGCGCAGCGTCACCCCATACAATGCGCGGCTCAGCGGATAAACAAGACTGTTCGTCAGACTGCCCTCATAGCGCGGTCTGAGGAACGCGGGGGCCACGTAGTCCGCCCGACCCTCCATGACCGGCTGCAGCAGCCATGGTATCCAATTCTGGGTGACGGAACGCACGCGGGCATCGATCACCACGCATGCCGCCGCTTCCGCCTGCCGTGCCACCGCAAAGAAAGCGCGGAAGGCCTCATCGCGGCCCGGTACGCCGGATTCCGACAACCGCGGTATGGCCGCCATGCTGGCGGGCGGCCCGCCTCCCCGCTGATGGAACAACGCCAAGGGAAAGCTTCCTCCGACGGCCCCTTTCATCAGGTCCGGCGTGCCATCGTGCGACCCGGCGTCGGCGTTCATCACCAGTGCGGTGGCGCCGGGAAACGCCTCGCGCAGTCCGGCCGTGACGGCCTTACTCACGGACTCGACCGTCGCCGCGTTGTTGAAGGTCGGAATGCCGACGACAATGTCGACGTGCTGAAGCTCCGGCAGTTGATCGCGGACTTCTTGCCATGCCGTCTCGTACGTCATTCTATACAGTCCCGCGCTCGCGTGCCGTCCGGCTATGGCTGCGCGCGGGGTCCCGCGAAAAGGTTCAAGAGAGTCAGGTAGTCGCTCAGGTGTCGCGTGATGAGGAAGTTCCGCCGGACATGCTCTCGACCGGCTCCACCCATCCGCTGAATCAATCCCGGATTGTTCAGCAGGTGACGGATGCGGAACGCCGCCCCTTCCTCCGAATGGACGATGAAGCCGGTCACGCCGTCGATGACCTGCGTCGATATGCCCCCGGCCACGCTGCCGACCACCGGTTTGCCTTTCCACATGGCTTCGGACACGGCCATTCCAAAGCCCTCCTTGATGGATTTGTGAACGATAATCGTCGCGGCTCGCTGCAGCGCGTTGATTTCGAGGTCGGCTTCAGGCGGCAACTGCAGGACGTGAACGTCGGGATCCTTGGCCGATGCGGCGTTGATCTCGGCCAGCACCGCTTCCCCCTCCGGGTCGTGGGTGACGCCGCCCCCCGCCAGCACCAGACGGCAGTCATGATGCTGTTTGACCAATCGATAGGCCCGGAGCGTGCCCATCGGATCCTTGAAGCGCTCGAACCGCGCCGTCTGCAGCAGGATCGGCTTGTCTCTCGGGATTGCGAGGCGGTCGAGCACCTGCCCGACTTCTGTCCGCGGCAATTCGCGGTTCTTGACGCTCAACGGATCAATCGACGGGTAGATCTGGAACTTCGGAATGGGCAAACGCTGGGCGAATCCCGCCAACGAGAAGATGGCCGCGTCGTAGCGAAGCACGAAATGCCGCAAGAAGCTCCAGACCCTCCGCTGCGGCTGAGCGAGGTCCAGATGACACCGCCAGACCCACTTGCCGTTTTTCCGGTGGTCCACGAGCGCCGCGGGCTGAGGGTCATGGATCATCACCAGATCCGCCTCAAGATTGAGGGCGTCCGCATTGCGCCCGTTGGTCTTGAGATAGGCCTGCTGCATCGGCTCGGAGAGCTCGAGGTCCTGCCCCTGGAGCGCATTGATGAGGCGTCGCGCGATGTCCAGAAATTGTTGGTCGCCGGTCAAGACCTCCCAGCGGGTGACCACACCCAGCGAGTTTAGAATCGGGATGAGCCGGCGCAGGATTTCGGCCATGCCGCCGCCGTAGCGGACGGCGCTGACATGGAGAAAATGTCGCCCCGCCACCGATTCGCTCAGACGGTAGAGAAAATCAATCGTCCCTTTGGGTGCCACGTCCCGATAATCGTCGAGTTCCTGTGCCATGCCGTTCCTGTCTACCAGACGTCAGCCGGGACCGGAGTTTAGATGAGACTGTCCTCGATGCCGTAGACCGTGTCGGCCCCGACCACCGATTGGAGCTTGAACCAGTAATAGCCGTAGGGAGCGAGACTGAGCACATAGGGCGCCTCCCCGACCGGAGGAAAGCGCGAATCCCCGAACAGCTCGATGGGAATCGACCCCTTGAACTGCCGGATCTCCAACTCCACCGCTTGAGCGGAGCCGGCAAGGTTGTGGACGAGCAGGAGAACATCCTCTCCGTACCGGCGGATGTAGGCGAGGATTTTTTCGTTGCGGGGTCGGAGAAACTCGATCGTCCCGCGGCCGAAGGCCCGATAGCGCTTGCGGACGGCGATCAGCCGCCGCATCCAGTGAAGCAGAGAATGGGGCGTCTGCTGTTGCGCTTCCACGTTGGCGGTTTGGTAGCCGAAGAGCGAGTCGGCGATCACCGGGAGATAGAGCGCCGATGCATCGGATTTCGAGAACCCCGCGTTCCGGTCCGCACTCCACTGCATGGGCGTGCGGACGCCGTTCCGGTCTCCCAAGTGCACGTTGTCTCCCATCCCGATCTCGTCGCCATAGTAAATGATGGGACTCCCGGGCAGGGTGAAGACCAGACTGTTGAGCAGCTCGATCTTGCGGCGGTCGTTTTCCAGCAACGGCGCCAGCCGCCGGGCGATGCCGATGTTGCGCCGCATCTGAGGGTCGCGCGCATACGCGTAATACATGTAATCGCGTTCTTCGCCCGAGCACATTTCCAGGGTCAACTCGTCGTGATTCCGTAGAAAGAGGCACCATTGGCAGTTGTCGGGAATCGGCGGCGTATGGGTGAACATATCCACGATGGGACGCCAGTCTTCGCTGCGAAGGCCCATGAAGAGGCGCGGCATCAGGGGAAAGTGAAACGCCATGTGAAACTCGTCGCCGTCGCCGAAATAGGGACGGACGTCGGCGGGCCATTGGTTCGCTTCAGCCAGGAGGATGCGCCCCCGGTAAGCGTCGTCGATCCGCTTGCGGACCTCTTTCAGATAGGCGTGAGTCTCGGGCAGGTTTTCGCAGATGGTGCCTTCCCGTTCGAACAGGTAAGGAACCGCGTCACACCGGAATCCGTCCAGCCCCTGATCCAGCCAAAAAGACAGCACGTCGAGCATGTCTTGGCGAAGGTCGGGGTTGTCGTAGTTCAAGTCCGGCTGATGGCTGAAAAACCGATGCCAGTAATACGCCTTCGCCACGGGGTCCCAGGTCCAGTTGGATTTCTCGGTGTCGATGAAAATGATGCGCGCCTTCTCGTATTTTTTATCGGTGTCGCTCCAGACGTAGTAGCCTTGCTTCGGGGAATGCGGCGAGCTGCGCGCCTCCAGGAACCACGGGTGCTGATCCGAGGTGTGGTTCAGAACAAGATCGGCGATGACGCGCATGCCCCGCCGATGCGCTTCATCCAAAAAGCGGCGAACGTCTTCCAAGGATCCATAGTCGGGGAACACGCCCCGATAGTCGGCCACGTCGTAGCCGTCGTCGCGCAAGGGCGAGGGAAAAAAAGGAAGCAGCCAGATGCAGTCCACGCCCAACCACTGCAGGTAATCCAGTTTCCTGGTCAGCCCCGGGAAGTCGCCGATGCCATCGCCGTTCTCGTCGAAGAACGCCTTGACGTGGACTTCATACAACACCGCGTCTTTGTACCAGAGCGGGTCCGTCATGGGCACGATCCATCCCTCCTCATGCTCGACCGGGGGTCTCTTGGGCTAGGAACTCGTCGCAGATGGTTACCAACGCGGATCGCAGACGCTCCAGGCTGCCCAAATACGGGTTGATTGACTGCAGCCGTTGTGCCAGCTCCGGCAGGCCGAGGCTCTGTCGTACCCAGGCCGAAAAATCGTTTTCCGCACGGGCCAGTCGATGACGCGCCTCAAAGACGTGGAAATAAATAGCGCTAACCTCGACGTCGGCCAGCGCATGCCTGAAGGCTCGCAGGGTCGTCACAACCAGTCCGGTCGGGACCTCCAATATGCGGGACTGGTTGAAATGGAACGGCGCGCCGAAGATGACCCTGGGCACGATGGACGTCCTGGAAAGATGATCGTCGATGATCGAAATGAGCTCTTCCCGGAGGCCCTCCAGGTTGGTGAATGCGAATGGATCAACGACCGCCAATCGTTCGCCCAAGACGTGGTCCCGTACTTCCATCGCGACCCATTGGGCGAAATCGTTCGGATAGACCCGCTCCACATAGCTGTGACGGAGAAAATAGCTGTGCGTGTGAAAGTAAATGGAGTCCAGCGGTACCTCCTCGATGAGCTCCACGAGGCGCTTTTCGTCCTCCGCTTCCTTGCCCAATATTTCCCGCAACTCGCTGCACCCGATGAACCGAAAGGACAATCCCATTGAATCCACGTAGTGCTCCAGTGCGACGGTTTCGCGCTCGCCGTTAACCGATGCGCTCCAATAGTGCCACAGGACAGTCGCTCAAGGCGTCCGCCGCCGGGATGACCTGGCGGCCTGCTTCGTTCTTCGACGTCACGGAGTCGCCGGTCAGCACGTTTCGATAGTGGGCGGCCTGAGCGTCGGACGGAAATCGCACCGCCGTGTCCATCCACACCGGAGAGCCCACCGGGACCTCCGTCGCGTCTGCGACGAGGCCGGTGATCAGGCGAGGCACGATGACCACCACTTGATCGCTCCGATGTTGGCGTACGTAGGCGCAGAGGTAATCGGCCTTGCCACCGACCGTCTCCGCCGGCAGATATTCGCCCCGTAAAAACGTGTCGGCGTGTGCGCGTCGGTAGGTCAGCGCCGTCATGGTCAGATAGAACTTGATCCGCCCGTCCTCTCGGGATTTGATCAACTCTCGAACGAGGCCGCGTCGATCCATGCCATCCTCGACGCGCCGGGCGAGATCGTGGAGGATCGCGGCGCGCCTGGAAAAATCGACGGGCCGTCGATTATCCGGATCGACGAGGCTCAGGTCCCACAGTTCCGTGCCTTGGTACCAGTCGGGGATGCCGGGCGTCGTGATCTTGAGAAGCACCTGGGCGAGGCTGTTCCAGATCCCGAATTGCGCCACGCGCGATTGGAACGGAAGGAAGGAGGCGAGAAACGGGTTCGCCGCCTGCCGGTTGAGGATGGCGGCGATGAATCGCTGGACCGCCGCTTCATAGGGCTCGTTGGGGTTGATCCAACTGGTGTGCATTTTGGATTCCTTGACCGCTTTGGTCATGTACGCCTGTATGCGGTCGCAGAACTGCCCATACTGTTCGTCGTCCAGCGGACCCCAGGGCCAAGCCCCTATGAGGGTCTGGTAGAGCAGATATTCCTCGTTTCGATCCGGAGCCATCTGGCCCTCCACGTCCGTCTTGTATTTTCGATTCAACCGGCTCCACCGATTGACCAACCCACTCCATTCCCGGGGGACCTCGGACAGGACGTTGATGCGGGCGCGGACGTCTTCGCTGCGCTTGGTGTCGTGCGTGGAGGTGGCGGAGAGGGACCATGGCCAGGAGGCCTGCCGCTCGCGCATTCGGGCGTGAAACTCGGCGACCGACAGACCGAACTGGCGCGGATCGCCTCCGACCTCGTTCAGCGAGACCAGGCGATTGTAGAGGTAGAACGCGGTATCCTCGACGCCCTTGGCGGTCACCGGGCTCGTGGTCTGCTGGAACTTCATCGCAAATTGAAGTTGTTCGCGCCGATGCCGCTCGGTGCGATCGTCCCATTCCTTCAAGAGCAGCGACCGAACGAAGTCGAACACCAATCCGCTGACCGTCGGGTTTCGCCGCTTCGCCTTCGCGACGGCGAGCCGGATGTAGGCCCGATCGCGATCCGATACCGGTGCGGACGGATCCTCGGTAACATAGGTCCGATAGATCGGGAAACAGGCGATGATTTCCCGGATCGCGTGCGTCAGACTGTTGAGAGTAAAGTCTCGAGAGCGGCGGTCCCGTTCCGACAACAGGTTCAGCCGGTGGCCAAGGACGTTGATCTCGCTCGACATCGAGGCGCTCATGATCGCGAGTTTGCTCTCGTACATCAAGTCCTCGAACGACGGCCGGCCGTGGATGAACCGCGCATACACGTTATCCATCGCCCGCTCATGGGCCCGGTTCACGAACAGGCCGTTGACGAGGTTCAGAAAGTCGTATCCCGTCGTCCCGTACGTCGGCCAGTCGTCCGGCAACGGCTCTTCCCGACTGAGGATCTTTTCCACCACGATATACAGCGGCCGGGCCCCGGCTTGTGCGTCATCGGCCTGCGCGGGCAACTCGGTGCGGGCCCAGGCTTGGAGCCGGCCGAGATACCGGGCCGGGTCGTAGAGTCCGTCCACGTGATCGATGCGGAGTCCGGTCACGGACCCTTCCTTGACGAGGCGAAAAATCAGCCCGTGAGATTCGCTGAGGACCGCCTCCTCCTCCATGCGAATCGCCGCCAGCTCGTTGATGTCGAAAAAGCGCCGGTAATTGATTTCCTCGGACGCGACCCGCCAGTACGCCAACCGATAGGCTTGCTCGTTCAGGAGCCCGTCCAACAGATCAAAACTCGTCGGGTCGCCCGGCGTCCCGTTGAACCGCAGGATGTTCGCCTCCACAAATTCGGCGATGGTCGGGCTATCCCGCATCAAGGCAGCCAACCGCTGACGGATGATTTCCTTTTCGCGGTATCGCTCTCGGATGAGAGGCGGGTCCAGGTCCGTGCGGCCCGGCAAATGCCGCAGGGCCGTGACGATGCTTTGGAGCTCCTGGAGATACGGGCTGTCTTCTCCGGCACGCTCGATCAACGCGTCGAGCTCATGTGTCAGGATCATCACCGAAGCCTTGGGAGCGACCGGCAGCGTGTGATCGTAGTAGTGGATCAAAAATCGCCCGTCTTCGCAGGCTAGACGGATGTCCTGGTTTTCGAGGACGGTTCCGTACAGGTTCCCGAGAATGGGAAGCAGGACTTTGCCTTCCAATTCCCGCTTGAGCGGGGTCCAATCGATATCGAAGACTTCCGCATAGCGCGAACTCGGTCCGTTTTCCAGCACGTCCTGCCACCAGCGGTTCGCCGACTGGGCGATGCCCATGTGATTAGACACCACGTCCAGGATCTGTCCCATTTCATGGGCCTGCAACGCGCCGACGAACGAGCGAAAATCCTCCTCGGTGCCCAATTCCGGGTTCAGCACAGTGGGATCGACGACGTCGTAGCCGTGGAGACTGCCGGGCATGGCCTTCAGGATGCTGGAGGCGTAACAGTCGGTGACGCCGAGACGATGCAGATACGGCACGATTTCGGCGGCGACTGTGAACGGAAACATCCGGTTGAACTGCAGCCGGTAGGTGGCCACCGGAATGCGCGGAGCCGCTTGGAATGCCACGCGATCCATGTCCTCGTGTTAAAAGTGCGAGGTGCGAGTGTGATTCAATTGCCCTCGGGGAAGGACCACGAGTCCTGACTTGGTCACGTGATGCCGCTTCCGGTCTGCGGCCGGGTGGAATCCCAACTCCGTCCCGGCGGGAATCAGGTTGAATCGGTCCGCGACCACTCGGCGAAGACGGGCTTTCGAGCCGATGACGGCTCCGTCCATAATGATGGACTCTTCGATGTGGGCGCCCTGCTCGATGATGACGTGCCGGCCGATCATGGAGCGTGTGATCGACGCGTCGACGATCTGGCACCCCTGCTCGATGAGCGCGTCGTCCACTCTGCTCCTGACCAGACTAGCCGCCGGTCCATCGTATTTGTCGGTCAGGATCGGCCAGCGGCTGTTCCGAAGGTCGAAAATCGGGCTTTCGCCCAACAAGTCCATGTGTGCCTGCCAGTAGGTTTCCAAGGTCCCGACGTCTCGCCAATAGCCTTGCTCTTCGTAGGGTTTCAATCCTGGGATTGCGTTGTCGAAGAAGTTGTAGGCCATGACCCGGTGCGACCGGATGAGCCCCGGAATGATGGCCCGGCCGAAATCGTGAGAGCCCGGCTTGGCGGCGTCCCGTTCGAGCGCATCCAACAGCACCTCCGTGTTGAAGATGTAATTGCCCATGGATGAATAGGCGTGCTCCGGATCGCTCGGCATCGGTTTCGGCTGGCTCGGTTTTTCCTCAAATCCGCTCACGCGATCCTCATGCCCCACTTCCACGATGCCGAAGCCCTGCGCGGCGTGTAGCGGCACTGGAAGGGCGGCGACCGTCACCTCGGCGCGCCGGTCCAGATGGAACTGAATCATCTGGCTGATATCCATCCGATACACATGATCGGCGCCGAACACGGCGACGAGGTCGGGGTTGAAATCCCGGATGAGGTTCAAGTTTTGATAGACGGCGTCCGCCGTCCCCTCATACCACCCGCCGCGGGCTTTCATCTGCGGCGGTACGACCGTGATGAACGTGTGCTTGATGAGCCCGCTGAAGCGCCAGGCCCGGCGCAAATGCTCAATGAGCGATTGCGAGCGATACTGCACCAACACATACATGGACAGGATACCGGAATTTAGGAAATTGCTCAGCACAAAGTCCACAATGCGGTATTTCCCGGCGAACGGCACGGCCGGTTTGCTTCGGAGCGCGGTCAGCGGCATCAACCGTTCGCCTTTGCCTCCCGCCATGATCATCGCAAGAACCCGAGGCTGATGCATCTTCTCCCTCAGATGTCGCGCCGTGCATCCGTGCGGTGAATCCCGCTGCGCATTGCGGCGTTCGGCCTTTAGATCAGCGCGAGCAGAGCGCGTTCAATCTGGTCGGTGATCGCGGCTCGCTGCTCCTTGAAACCTTCGATGGTCGTGAAGACCAGATGGTAGGTTAACAATCCCGATGTGAATGCGGCCAGTGCGACGGCGAGGTCCCGCGCCGACCGCCCCGTCTTCCCCTGTCCCTGGAGGATCGGCGCAAGCAACTGACCAATCTTGTCGAGATGGGTATTGTAAATATCGCGCAACTCCCTGCTGGAATCCGTCTGCAGCTGTAACAACCCCCGGACTTGATGGAGGAGCAACAAGTATTCAGGATGGTCGATGAAGAACGAGAGACGGGTTTCGACGAGCGACCGGATCAGGCGCCCCCCGGGCCCGGGCGGGAGACCCTCCTGCATGCGCAGGAACAGTTGGTCGAGCCCCAGTCGCAGCAACTCCGCCAGTAGCTGTTCCTTCGTGTCGAAGTACTGATAGAACGTGCCCTTTCCGATGTCCGCGCGCTCGGTGATGTCTTCGATCTTCGTCCAATATATCCCCTTCTCGTAAAACAACCCGAGAGCGACCTCGAGCAGCACGCGCCGCGTCCTCTCCCGCCGTTTGGCCACCCGCGTCAAGGGTGACGTGGTGGGTTGCGAGTCCCCCATGCCTATGCTCCTTTGCATCCCCGACCGCGGCGTGGCGTCATGGAACGACCCGAATTGAATTGAACGAGCCGTGATCGTTGGGTACCCGATGCAGATTTAAAGGGTCCTCCTCCCACCGTGCTCCGTCGACGACGAATTTATACTGGTAGGTTCCCGGCAAGAGTCTCAGCGTCGCTTTCCAGAGCCCCCCGGCATCGCGTTTAAGCGGTCGGATCCCTGGGTCCCAGCCATTAAAGTCGCCGGCAAGGGTGACCAGGCTCGCTGACGGGTCGAAGTATTCAAATGAGACCGATTTTCTTTTTGACGCAATCTTAGGTTTCGGTCTCATGCCTCTCCTTTTCGACTATTCTGGTTCCTTCCGCCCGTACGATGCAACTGCGATATTACAGGAATGATCGCACGATGCCGGAGCGAGAGTCCGGTCACTCGACGTGTGCCGTCAGCTGCCGCACCCGCGGGCTCCATCCGGACCAACGCCGTTGGCTGCGGTACGGATCGTCTGGTCCGGAGGTTCGATGTTGGAGCACCAGTCCATCGAATACGTCTCCACAATTAATGCAGCGCCAGCCCGTAAAGTCCGGCCGACCTGTAGCGTCTAGCTCATCGCTGAACCGTTCGTGCACCAGGCACCCCTGACACCGTGTGCAGGTCATGGTCGACCTCCTTGTTCTTCGGTTTCCTCGATCGATGATCAGGCAACCAAGCGTCTGCTCCGCTCGACCATTCGGTGTGTTGCCTCTCGGAGATCATCGCCCAGCTCGCCGGCCCGATCTTTCATGTCTTCGGCGAGCATCCTGAGGTGCCGCCGAGTTCGCGCACCTGACTGAGGAGCCACGATAATTCCGACACCGGTTCCTACCAAGAGCCCGGCTACAAACGTCATTCCTCCGATCAATGCTCCCTGTATGGTTCGTTTCTCGTTCATTGGGTACCTCCTTGTCCTCGCTTAGTGAAGCCGTTTACCCTCGATCATCGAGCGTTGGCATAACGAGACTGCACCGGCGTCCCTGCGATATCTTCCGCAAGTTGCTCATGGGAAAACGCCTCGCGTTTTTCATGGCATTGACTGCATCGAGCAGAGAGCGTCGCGCCGCGTCCGCACCCACTGATGCGAAACACCAGGTAATAGTGGCGCGCGCCGCAGTAGCAGCATGCGCGTCCGTTGAGGTCTTCCAAAATCTGGGGACCCCTGCGTGGAGTCCACTTACCCTCCGGCTCTTTCCATATGTCCAACGCTGAGCCCATTCATGCCTCCTTTCTGGATCGCGGATGCGGACACGTTAAATATGGTCAATAAGTCAATACAGACGAGAAGGTCATATATGACTTATGGGTCATACATTACAGTGTCGGCGTCGCCCTGTCAACCGCTATTTCACACGCAATGATTTTTTTTGGAGCTGCAGTGCAGCATCAAGAAAGGGCGCAGCGAACCGCTCTTCGCTGCTCAGGACCGACTAGGACGACCTGAAAAACAGACCGGCCGCGTACCCAGGCAGCGATACAGTGGCTCCGGGGAATGAAATGTCGAATCGCGACGGCAGGGAGTCTGGGTCGGTCCCGCCAAATTCCGGCGCTCCGGCGTCTACGTCCTTCACCCATGTGCCGGTTGGGTT
>JBDZUK010000060.1:0-18044 GCA_040255165.1 Nitrospiraceae bacterium
GAGCGTCGGGCTTCGAACCCGCAGGTCGCAGGTTCAATTCCTGCCGGGCGCACCATATAGAACAAGCATTTCCACGTATCACCGCTTCACTGAACCCATAAAAATGGCCTATTGTCGGTGTTGCTGTCCGGGTTCTGCCAGCAGGCTGGTAACTGACTATGAGAGTTCCTATGGGGACATATCTGACCTATGAGGAACTCAATAACGGTGTGCCTTGCTCCATCCAATCATTCCGAAATTTGTTGGGTAAGTATCAGCCGTCTAAAGTTTTATACCTGTGCTCTTTGATCAATTGCCTTACGAGAAAGTGGTACGGTGCCGTTGATCTGCGGGCTCACGATGATCTCGCATCAGTGGCGTTTAAGCCTGCGTTGCTGGACTATATTCATTCCCATCCGGACGGTCCCAAGCGAGTCTTATTCCATAGGTTACAAACCCTGTTCGTTGCCAAGGAGGCCGTACTCCATGGCAACGAGGAGGGAATAGATCCACTGAATACACCGCACTGGGGTGATTTGGGTGAGGTGTTCATCATGGCCAATGACCATCTCCACCTTGACCAGCTCAAAGAACGAAACCAGACACTTCGCAGACTCACTCAGTACCTATCAATAAACGAATACTCATTTCCGTGTGATGTGCGGGCCCTATTAGCAAGAGGAAATCTGACCCTTACTCGGTTCATTCCCTCGTCAGGTGATGTGAACATCCGTGAATTATTCCAAAAAGCGAGTGGCATTAGCCTAGACCAGTTTCGCGTCATGTGTCTGGGGCTTATATGCCAGTACCTGGCACTGGATGGAGAAGCTTATAAGAGGGAAAAGAATCAATTCTTGATTGGGCCAGGTTTCTTTCGGGCGACAACGATACCCCAAGGGACAGTAGATAGGTTTTTAAAGGAGATGAGCTCCGACTCTCATGAATTGAAGTCCATATTCAAAGAACGGAATGCTGGCGCCTTGGATTTCACTCCTTTTCGCGACCGGCCTCTAATCCGAATAGGTAACGGCTATTTCCCGGTAGACATGAAATTCTTAGTTGAAAAACTTGAAGCAGGGGTATTTTGGAAGACTAATGCCTTTGTTGACCAGAGAGGTAGATCATCGCTCCATAGTGCTTGGGGAAAAGGGTTCGAAGCCTATAGCAATTGGCTTCTCGATCATTCAATGGATGGCAAAATCAACGTCTTGCATAAAACACCAACCTATCAAGACAGTAAGAATCAGGTGACCGATGCCATTGTTGTGTGTGGGAACAACGCCATATTCATTGAATGCAAAATTGCTATGATTCGGAGCGAGACGAAGTATGGAGGGAATCCCGCTCATCTGGCTGATGAAATATATAGAAAATTTGTGCAATCGGACGAACGGCCGCAGGGCCTGAAGCAGCTAGCGACTGCTATAAATGCCGTGTTCAACAAAAAACATCCCCGGGTAGTAAGTGGAGTGGACCTCTCCCGGATTGTGAGGGTGTTCCCTGTCATTCTTACAAAGGATTCCATTGGAGGTAGTATCGGCTTAAGCAAATATTTACGAGACTTTTTTAAGCCTGAGATCAGACACGAGTCACTCAATGTGGTTGTTGCGCCCATTTTTTGCCTGTCAGTTGATCAGCTTGAGGAAATTTCTGATGTATTGGCTAGTACCAGTCTAGCGGAGCTACTTCAAGGATGGTGGCGAAGGGATCGCACCTTGGGCTTGAACTTTCTCATGGCCTCCGATACCGGCGTCAGAACTCAGTCTCGTTCGTTGACTAATGCTCTAATGGATGCCATGAATGAACTATTCGAAGAAACTATGAGATGCTTTCCAGAATTCAAAGGCGCGGAAATAGAATAGTCAGTTTTCTCGCTCGGGTGGGGGATCCCTACTGCGATCCAAGGTTTTGAACAAAAGCTCCACTCCCTTCCTTTCCTGCCAAACGAATTAAACGAAATAGACGAAAACACTCCCGCCCCCTGTGGCGGATCCGGACCAGGCTGCCTGTCTGTTTCTGCGACGAACCCCTGGGGTATCTTTAATAGCTTAGTACTGCGTTTTCCCTCAACTCACTGTCGATGATAAGGGGTGGAAGTCGATAGCCTGACTAAGCGGTGTTGAGCCGTGGATAACTCTCGCTCGTCGTCGGGGCCCACAAAGGGCGTACCCGCCCTTGCAACTAACGGACTGCTTAGGCCTTAGAAGTGATAGGCGATGCCGCCCACGAAGTGAAAGATCGAGTACTCACCGCTCAAGCCCAGGTTCGGGTCGAAATTCGTGAGTGTCGCCCGATTGTATTTCCCCTCCACGAAAAGACCCCATTCCTCGGTCGCGAGAATTTTGACCCCGGCCAATCCGTTGAAACCCGGCACCACTTGCCTGCCGTCGATCTGTCCTGATCCTGAAAAATAGAACGCGCCGACGCCGACGCCGACGTAGGGCTGGAACACGTCCCCCGGATACCGGGCGATGACGTTGAACGCTACGGTGGTGACGCGGAGGGACACCTCGCCGACGGCCAGCGTCGAATTCAGCACCTCGTGCCGGGAGCAGTTTTGCGCCGGAGGGGGGAAGCAGGGAGGGACGTCAGGCCCGTTCTTGATAAAGGTGATGTCCTGTGTTGTCGTGACCGTTTGGCTCTTGATGGACGGCTTGGTCGTGTAGGCCTCGATTTCCACGCCCAGCCACGGGAAGCCTGAGTCGTTGAAGAAATATCCGGCTTTCCCTCCGAAAAGCGGCGAACTCTTCAGTTTGAGATCGGAGGTGACAAAGCTTTGGGTCAGCGTGTCGCCTAAGAGGACGTTCGTCTGCGAAAAATTGTAGCGCTGAAACGCCAGGCGCTCGCCGAGGTTGTTCATGGAGACGTCTCGGAAGGCGCCGTCTGCACTGTAACCTCCGTACCCTGCGGCGTACCACTCGCCGCGCGCCGGAACGGCGAGGGCGGCGAGGACAGCCAGCCCAAGCGTCCCAGATGCAAGAAATCGCGTGAGCCATGAGAGTGTCACGTGTGCCTCCGAGAAAGCCGCAACAAGCCGTGAACGAACGCGGCGCACTCTAGCGTTGAAATCGTGACGACGCCATTACGACGACATTAACGTTCAGTTAATTCGCCGCAAGACCGAATCTGCTCTATTGGATCTCGTACAAGAGCGTGAGCGGACGAGACTGGCGGAGCACATCGATGCGCACGGTGCGTTCCTGGGGGAGCTGCCGGAGAATCGATACGAGCATGCCGGGGTCGGCAATGTCGGCCCCGTTGATGCGCTGGAGCACGTCGTTGGCGCGAAGGCCCATGGAATCGAAGAATCCCTGCGGCAGCACTGATTCAAGCCGATACCCATGCAGTTTTCCGTTGTGAAGCACGGGAACCGTCTGCAGCTGTGTCAGCAGACGAGGTAGGTCCGCGGTGATTTGCGCGAGATGCGCGCGATCCAAGCGGCGGGGGCCTGTCGAACGCTCGTTCGAGGCGGAGTACGCGACAGGAACCGGAACGGCTCCTCGATTCTGCAGAGCGGCCAGTACCACCCATTCCTCTCGGGTTCCGGAACGGAGCAACACTCGGTCCTTTTCGATCGCGGCGACTTCGCCGACGTCCGGCACCACGGCATGCAGTCGATAGAGCCCTTGCCGTTTGGTTGTTTTGTCCTCTAGCACGCCGAATTCCCCTCCGGAGTTGCCGGTCACGATCCCCAACAGGGAAAGCTTTTGGTTCGCATTGAGCGGCTCTTGGCCCACCACGCCCGGGTCCGCCCCGTTCGGTGCATTCGCGAAGGAAGAAGTGGAGGGCAGAGGAAACAGGCCGCTCTGGAGAACCGCATCGGCTTCGGTTTGCGCATCAACCTGGATGGAGGGAAGCGACGCGGCAACGGCGGTGGATGGACTCTCGATCGGACGCTGGAGCGCACTCAAGATCACACCGTTCACCGTGTGAGCGACCAGAAACCCCGCCGCAGCCAGGAAAATCATGCCCGCGAGTTGCGTCGTGAATGGTGGTCGCTTCATCACGTTCTTGGCGTCGCCGGCGTCATGCTAGAAAACATGGCACGCGCGCGCAAGAGAGCGACGCGCCCGAAGCCGCAAATTAACAACCGACGAATGCCTCGATAACATCGCTGTAACACCCCGCCCGTACCTCTGTAGTGCAGAGGGTGTCCGATCCCCATCGGTGCCTGGACTCCGAAGAACAGACGACATGAGGTGGAGAGGATGGCTTCGGCACACTCGTTGAGAGGCCGAGGATCGGATGAAGCATGACGCCACGGAACGGGTGGAGGTTCGCCGTGGCATGTGCGACGGGATTGATCATGTTACTCGGATCACAGGCGGAAGGACGCGGTCTGGATTCCGAACGGTCAAAAGGAACGCTAGCCGCCGAGGCGGAGTCGCCGCACAAGGACGCTGAATCGGCGGACCATATTGGACCGAGAGAAAAGGAACCGGAAGGCGCTGCCGCGGGTGACCGGACTCAAGACGGGTTCACCGTGCATCGCTATGTGGTTGAAGGGAATACCATTCTTGCAGAAGACATCATCGACAAGATCCTAGCGCCGTATCGCCGGAGCGGGCTGCAATTCGCCGATCTCGAAAAGGCGAGGCTCCAGCTGGAAAAGACCTATCACCAGGCGGGCTATCCGACCGTCCTCGTGGTGCTTCCGGAGCAAACGATCGAAGACGGTATGGTTCGGCTGAACGTTGTGGAGGGCCGCCTGCTCAACATTCATGTGACCGGAAACCACTACTTCGACCGGTACAACATCCTGGGGAAGCTGCCATCCTTGAGGCCGGGAGCCCTGTTGTACGAGCCCAAGTTCATCAAGGAACTGGACGCGGTGAACGCCAATCCGGATCTCAAGGTCGCGCCGGTGCTCAAGTTGGGTGAGGAGCCGGGGACCGTGGATCTTGAATTGAAAGTGAAAGAACGGATGCCCGTGCACGCGCGTGTGGAAGCGGACAACAAAGGCCCCATCACGACGCCCCGCAACCGGTTGATTGCCGAGATCCAGCACACGAATGTGTTCGGCGGAGACGAAATTCTCACGGTCAATACGATTCAGACGCCCACGGACTGGGGCGCGGTGCAAAACTACGGAGCCAGCTTTGTCCTGCCGATCATTTGGCCCAATCATCTGTTGTCGATCTACGCCTCCAAGGCGCTCAGCACGTCCGTGCTGGCGGGCGGCTCCCTCAGTGTGGGAGGAGGAGACGTGACGTTCGCGGGCAACGCCACTATCGCGGGAATCCGGTACATGTTTCCGATCGCACAGGGAGGATGGGGAACGCATCAGCTATCGGTTGGAGTGGACTACAAGAGGTTGGAACGGACGACCGGGCAGTTTCCGGAGCCGCTTGGAACGCTGACGCTCCTGAGCCCGATTCAATACACCCCCGCGTCCATCACCTACATCGGCTTTCTTCCCGACGGTCTGGGACTCACGAGGCTCAGTCTCTCGGCTCGTGGGTATGTGGCGGGGTTGATTCCAGGCGGCAGAAAAGAAGACTTCACCGGCGATCCGAACGATTTCAACAACCCGGGACAAAACCGCGCCGGCTCGACCGGCACGTTCGCCGTGCTGCAAGGAGGTCTGGACCGGGCGCAGGAGCTTCCGTACGGATTTACAGTGGCGCTGCATGCCGATGGACAGTGGGGCAGTCAGCCGTTGATCCCGGCGGAGCAGTACTTCGCCGGAGGCATGGACACGGTACGAGGCTATGACAATTTCGAGGTCATCGGCGACCATGCCGTGCGAGGGCGGGCCGAGCTGATCACTCCGGAATTCCTGACCATTCCCATCGATCGCATCTGGCAACGGCGCCGCAGCTCCGATTATACGCTCAGGCTCCGGCTCGCAGCCTTCTATGACGCCGCGCAGCTTTGGGTGGAGCAGCCTCAGCCTGGCCAAACGCCGAGCTTTCGTCTCGAAGGCACCGGCGTGGGCCTGCGCATGAAGCTCCCCAAGGACGTGGGAGAGCTCAAGGTCGATCAAGGATGGGCGTTGAAAGAGACGCCGACGACGCGGCGCGGCGACACGTTCGTGCATTTTTCGGTGGGCGTCGGTTTCTAGCCGGAGGGAACCATGCGCAAAATTCGGAAGCACGCGGCCGTGTACGTGATCGCGACAATGTATGCCTGGTATGCGGTTGGCCTCCCGTTCGCGCTCGCGAATCCTTCGGGACCGAACGTCGTGGCGGGGGAGGCCACGATCAGCGGATTGGACACGGCCCGCGTGACGATTCAACAGGCGACGCAGCGGGCGATCATCAACTGGCAGCAGTTCAACATCGCGCCGAATGAAGTCACACAGTTTATACAGCCCGACGTCCGGGCCATCGCGCTGAACCGCATTTTCGACCAGAACCCCAGCCACATCTTAGGTCGCCTCGAGGCGAACGGGACGGTGATGCTGCTCAACCGCAACGGGATCATCTTCGGGCCCAATGCCCAAGTCAACGTGGGCGGGCTCGTCGCGTCGTCGTTGCACCTGTCGGACGCGAACTTTCTCCGGGGGCACTATCTGTTCGAAGGAACGGGGCTGGAAGGGTGGGTGAAGAACGCCGGCTCGATCCACGCAGGCTATGACGGTGTGTACCTCCTCGCGCCCAACGTCGACAACAGCGGCATCGTGACCAGTCCCAACGGCACCATCGTGTTGGCGGCGGGCACCAAAGCGTTTCTTTCCAACCGGCCGGACGGGCGCGGCTTCCTCGCCGAAATTACGGCGCCGAGCGGGCAGGCCGTCAATCTCAAGGATCTGATCGCAGACGGCGGGCACGTGACCCTGGCCGGCCGCGTCGTGAATCAGGAAGGGCTGGTTCAGGCTAACAGCGTCAGAGAGCGCCAAGGCAAAATCGAGTTGTACGCGAGCGAGACGCTCACGTTGAAGGGCGGAAGCCGGACGGTCGCGCGAGGGTCGGATGAGGCAGTGTCCGGCGGAGGGACCATCTTGGCCGTGGCCGACAAGACCCAAGGCTCCGCGACGTTCGAGCAGGGCGCCGTGCTGAACGTGTCCGGCGGGTCGCAAGGAGGCGATGGAGGTTTCGTCGAACTCAGCGGCCACCAGGTAAAGCTCGGCGGGCGCTTCCTCGGCGACGTGCGGTCTGGGTTCGAGGGAGGCCGGCTGCTGATCGACCCGGTGGACGTCGACTTGTCTGGCCTGTCCGGGTCGGGCCTCTCCACCATCACGTTCGCCTCGCCGGACGATCTGCGTGTCACTGGCATGTTCGACATGGATAGCTTGGCTCCGCCCTTGGGAGGCGAGGGAACGATGGAGTTCATCGCCGGGCGCGATCTTCTCTTCACCGACGTGTTCTTGTTCAATCATCCCGAAGGAACCGGGGCGTCGAAGTGGAACTACACGGGGACTGCCGTCAACGACATCGTCTTTAGCGGGACCAATCTCTGGACTGGCCGCGGGGGAAAGATTGATTTTCAAGCCGGCCGCGACATTCGCATCGAGCAGGGCTCGCTCCATTCCAGCCTTTATACGCTCGCCGGGGGTGACATTCGATTGGTCGCCGGCCGCGACATGATTGCTCCGAGCGCGTTCGACGCAGGGACGTTCCAATTCATGTCCGGAATCAGGGTCGGAGGCCCGGGTAATCTCACGCTCACGGCGGGCCGGCATCTGCTTGGCGGACTCGTCGACGGGATCAAGGCTGGTCCGGGATTCGTGCTGACCGACGGACAGGCTCAGGTGACGGTCGGAGGGGACATCGGTTCGGCCGACGCGTACGCCAACGTCACGTTGGGCAAGGGGCAGGTGGCGATGACGGCGACAGGCGACCTCTACCTGGGCTTGGTGCAGGACAAGGGGTTGGTCGAGGGGTTCAATCTCGCCGTCACTACGCAGCCCGACAATGCCGTGAGCGTCACCTCGACGGCGGGTAACATTCATCTCAAGCCCGTTTCGAGGCGCAATGACGGTCTTGACATCATCCGGACGATTTATCCGGCGTCGTTCGCGGCGAGCGCCGAGCAGGGAGACATCGTTGTCGAATCGTCGTTGATGTTCTGGCCCTCCTTCACCGGAGTCGTCGATTTCTTCGCCAAGAACCAGATCTACGGCGTCACGCCGACGAGGCTGCAGTTTGACGACTTCAACTACCAGCCGGTGTTCTACGGGTTCGGGGGAGCGCTCGGCGGCGAATGGCGGCTCGTCGACGTCAGGCGCGCACCGTTCGACCCCGAGTTGAGGTTCTGGCTAAGCCAGCCGGTTCCCGCGTCCGCCCCGGCGATCCCAAACTTTCAGTTCCCCACGTTTGAGACCAGGGACAACCCGCTCGTCGTCAAGCTTGGCGCCGGCGATCCGCAACGGCTGCAAGGATTGTCGGATGCCGCTACCATTCTGCGCGTGATGGACGAACGCGTCTCGAATGTGCCGGATCATCAGGCCATGCCGGTGACCTTCAAAACTGGCACGGGAGACATCTCGAAACTCGCGTTCGAGCTGTACAGCCCGGATCTCAAAAAAGACATCCTCATTGATTCGGGCCGCGACATCATGGAACTGGCCGCTCACATGTCGGCGAGCGAGGGAGCCCCCGCCACGGTCCGGGCCGCGCGGGATATCAACCTGACGAGACCGTCCGACGTCGATGCTGGAGAGAGCGGGATTCATTTCCACGGAAACGGCGTCGGTACGGTGGAAGCCGGCGGCTCCCTGAATCTGGCCGACAGCCAAGGCATCACCTTCCGCTCGGGCCGTTTCCCGAGCGGCGACGTCAATCAGGGTGGGCTGATGAAGATCCGGGCCGGAGGCGACTTGAAATTGACCCAGTCGCGCATCGCGTCCCACAACGGAGCCTCCATCTCCATACACGGGTTGGGGGTCGATGCGCTGGTCGATGCGAGCGGAGCCCCCGTGATCGTGCAAGGCAATCCCCAGGCACTGGTCGGGAGTCTGACGACCACCCCGGGCGGAACAACCATCCTGACGGTGAACGGAGAAGAGGTCATTTACAACGGCCGCACCGTCTCGATGGACGTGACGGACTCGCTGTCCACCGCGGACGCGCTGACTGTTCATGTCGGCCTGGTGGAGCAAAACGGACGGCTGCTGCTCAAGAACGGAAAACTGGTGGAACCACTCCGTCACAAGGGGAAGCCGGTCGTCCTGAACGGGCAATTGGTTCTCATCGGCGACGGGACAATTGTGCTCACCGACGCGCAATCGATTCAGGTCGTGAGGCCTCTCGGCGGGGCGGTGGACGTCGGAGCCAACGCCAGCGGGGCGAGCCAGGACAACGGCATCCTCACCGTCCGGGGCGGAGGCATCGACATCAAATCCGTCGGCGACGTGAACGTGAACCGGTCGCGTGTGGCCACGTTCCGCGGCGGAGACATCAACATTACGTCCACCAAAGGCAACATCAACGCGGGAAGCGGCGGGCGGGACGAACGGGTGACGTTCGTGATCGAGGACAAATTCATCGATCCCGTGACGAAAGAGCTGAAGCGGATCATCGAGGTCTATGAAGTGCCGGGCAGCGGCATCTTCACCTTTTATCCCGCTCCGGTCAGGCGGCCCGACGGCACGGTTGAACCCGGCGATCCATTTCCGCTGATCTTCCCCGAATTCGACACGCCGGCGATCAAGGCGATCGGGTATGAAATCGAGAAGGCCGCATTCTTCGGGAGGGATATTTCGACGCTTCAAGCGCGGCAGCAGCAGCTTCGGACCGAGCGGACGGCGAGCTTCGTCGAGGAATTCAACAACTTCATCGATCCGCTGCTCCTCGGCAACATCACGCTCCTAGCGGAAGAGAAGAACATCGACGTGCCGCCGGCCGGGATTCGAGGCCGGGACGTCGTCGCCGCAACCCCGAAGGGAGAGACCACGGGCGAAGGCACGATACAAGGACGGGTGCGATTCGAAGCCGACGAGAATCGCCCACGGACCGGCGTCGTGCCCCCGGTCGTGGGAATCAGCGTCGGCGGCGGCGCCCCGCCGCAGGCCGCAGGTCCGTCCGGCGGGAGCCTGGCGCCGCCCACCGCGCCGACCGGGCCGGCCGCTCCGGCGACCGCGACGACGGCGGCCGGCGGCAGCGCCTCCAAATCCGCCGATACCGCGTCGGAAGCCGTGGCCGATGCGGCGACGTCGCAGGCAAAAGCTGAAGCGCACTCCAAGCAGGTTGCAGCCAACAAAGATGAAGATGGGAAAAAGACGAACATTGCCAAGGGGCCCCGCATGAAGCGCGGCGTCGTGATTCAAGTGGACGTGAAGCCCCAATCGGGCAGCTAGCAGAAGAGGAGATTCCGTCATGGATATGAGCTCCGGAGGCGTGGCGTTTGCTCTCAGTCACGCCACGCTGGAAGGCAAAATCACCATCAGCGTCTTACTGTTGTTCTCGCTCGTGAGCTGGACCGTGATCATCAACAAATTCCGCCAGCTCGCCAGGGCAAAAAAGCGCAACCGGCTGTTCCTGGGCTACTATTCCAAAGCCAAGAGCCCCCTGGTCATCTTTAACAAAGGTCCGATCAAGCAGTTGAGCGGATCGCCCATGTACGACCTCTATTATGGAGGGTGCGAAGAGCTGAAAGTGCAACAGGACAAGTACGGGACCGACAAAGTGCCTCATCACGGCATGAGCGCGGTCCGGATCGCGCTCGAACGGGTACTCGGCGAGGCGGCGGTTGTACTGGAGTCGGGCATGATCGTGCTTGCGACGGCCATCAGCGGCGGGCCATTCGTGGGCTTGCTCGGCACAGTGTGGGGCGTCATGGACACGTTTTCGGGCATCGGGCGGGCGCAACAGGCGACGTTGACGACCATGGCGCCGGGCGTGGCATCGGCGTTGATCGCGACGGTGGCCGGCCTGATGGTCGCGATCCCGTCCCTATTTTGCTACAACTTTTTGATCACCAAGATCAAAGCGCTCACGATGGAGTTGGACAACTTCGCCGCCCATCTGGAAACGATGTTCATGACCGAATACCTTCGTCCGAAGGATCAATTTGAGGCGGCCGAACAGGAGCTGGAAGAGATGCGCCCCAGAAGCGCGGGCAACGAAGAAGGCGATACGATGGGCGCGGCGGCGCACTGAAATCGTGCAGCGTCCCTCGTGACGCGTGAAGCGCATGTCGTAAGCTGAAACAAACCGAGCGACCTTTCACGAGATACGAGATACGAGGAAGAATGAGACGCTTTTCGCGGAAGTCGCACGGCGCGGTGGCCGACATCAACATCACGCCGTTGCTCGACCTAGCCTGGGTGCTCCTGGTGATTTTCATCATCACGACGACGGCGATGGTACAGGGCATCGAGCTGAAATTGCCGGAGTCCACGCCGCACGAGACTGAGTTGGAGAGCAACACGCCGACGCTCTCCGTCAAAAAGAACGGCGACGTGTATATGGACGAGGAACGGGTCAGACTACACGAATTGGAAAAACTGCTCCGCGATCTGAAGCAAGCCAAGGGCGGCAAACTCCCGCTGGTCCTGCGCGGCGACGCCGGCGTTGAATACAAGCACGTCGTCGCTGTGCTCGACATTCTGCAGCGGATTCCCATCGATGATTTGGCGATCGCTACGAAGCCGATCAACGAAGGCTCGTGAAGCGTCCTTCGTGAAGCGCAAAACACAGATCATTGTGTAGATCAATACGAGATACGGACGACGCTTCACGAGTGACGAGCGATGGCCGGCTACCGAGGGTTCGAACAGAAGAAGAGTAAACTCGGCACGACACTGATCATTGTCGGGGTCGTCCATCTTGCCATCGGGGCCGGCCTGTATTGGGTGTCGCAGACCGACTGGGGTCAGAACCTGATCAAGGTCTACAAGCTCAACGCGTTCAAGAAGGAAGACCCGCCGCCTCCGCCGGAGAAGGAACCGGAGCCGGAGCCCGAGCCGGAACCACCGAAGCCGGAGCCCAAGCCGCAAGAAGCGCCGCCGCCTCCGCCGCCCCAGGCGGAAGCGCCACCGCCTCCGAAGGTGTCCGACGCCCCTGCGCCGCCGTCGGTCGATGCCAATCCCTTTGCGATCGGCAAGGGGCGGGGAAGATTTGCCGGCTACTCCGATCTCCTGACCGCGTCCATCCAGGCCAAGTACCAGCAGCCGCCCTCGCTGCCGGAGGAGTTGGAGTATGCCGTCATGTGCGAATTGGTGCTGGACGAGCAGGGACGCGTGCTGCAATATCGCCTGCTGAACTCGTCCGGCAGCCTGCTGTTCGATCAGTCCGCGCTCGATGCTCTCGCGAAACTCACCGAAGTCCGTCCGCCTCCCGAGGGGATGGATCGCACCGTCGTGGTGAAATTTTTCCCTCCGTCATAATCCCGCCTCTCGATTCTTAATCATCAATTTACGACCCGCAGAAATCCTCCTGACCCGGCTGTAATCGGGCCTCGGTACAACCTGCGCGTGCTCGACATACGCGCAGCCGATGGGGCCTTGCCGCGCTAATCAAGATTAACCGTGAACGAATTAGGTCCTGATGCGGCTGTAACACGAGTTTCAGAGAAGAGAGGCGGCAAATTCGGGCCTGCCTCTTTTTCGATGACCGGAAAGGGGGTGGGACCGAGAAGAGACGATGAAGAAGAGATGGTATTCGCAGAGCGAAGAAGCACATCAGTATCACTACACAGCAGGAGGGATGGATGAATAGGATAGCCAATCGATTGATGCGGGCCGTTGGGTTCTTCATGCTCGTCGCGGCAATGACGAGCGTGGGAGCGCCGACCAAGGCCCGCGCGTTGGAGTTCGCCAACGGCGATCTGGTGTTGGCTCTCTACGGGAACAGCACCGAATATCTTCGCAACCTCGGGCAGACGTCGACTCTCTTTTCGGGCGGGTCTTCCGTTACGTTCAATATCGACTCGCCTCACCTCACGGCCGTCGGAGGAACCGAACCCATCAAGTGGGCGTTGTACAGTTTTTCGTTCGACGGAGGAGGGAACCCCACGGTTTTTGCCGGATCCTCCTCGAAGGCCCAAGCCGACTTCACTCCGACTGAATTATCGCAGGTCGTGATCTCCAGCAGTTGGATCGCGGCCGGAGGCCAATCCGGACAGATGTCTGGAGATGGAAACTTCGGGACGCATCTGATCGCAAAATCCAACGCCAATTCGTTTACCAGCATCTTCGGAACCGACGGTCGCATGGCCGGCGGATGGCCGATCAGCACAGAGGGCACTCTCGGATCGCTCCTGCATCTGTTGGAGGGCGATTTCAACACCAATGCCCTTTCGACCATCGGCCACGCGATTTTGGCGGCGGATGGATCGATGCTCACGATCAATGCGGGCGTGCCCGCGGCCATTCCGATCCCGGCTGCCGTGGTGCTCTTCGGAACCGGCCTGATCGGCCTCGCGGGAATCGCCCGCCGGTCGGTATGGCGATAGTACGTTCGCTAGCTGAAGCCGGGGAAAGCAAGCGGAAAGGCCGGCATCGGGGCATGAGCCAATAAGACAATCCACTGTTGCGAAAGGATGAACCAATGAACTCGGAAAAACTGATTGCCGCGGCACTGATCGGCGTGGGGTCCTTGCTGGGACTCGCGTTTTCCGCCGAAGCCCAGACCGTGGTGAATATGGGCGGTGCTTCCGCAGGAACGCCCTTCGCCACCGAAGTACCCTTGAACTTGTGCGATAACAACCCCAGGCCGACGCATTACGTAAACGGTCCCATGGGGAGTCCGACCATCACCTCGGGCAAGCTGCACACGTGGGTCTGTAATCGAGGCGGCCAACCCATCATCATTCGGTATTCAGCCACCGGGTCGAGCGACGGAGTACGGAAACTTCAGCAACCGGAAAGCAACGCGCTGTCCAATATGAACTATTTGGATCACACCAATCCGATCGGGTGTACCGGTCCAACACCGATGGTCCGGCCATTCGACGGCAAGCAATATGATGAGTTCACGGGTTGCACCGGCGGGCCGGTTCAGCTCCCGGTCAATATCGGATGGTCCGACGTGGGAGGCAGTTCGTTCGGGCAGACTGGCCCGATCACGACGGTAGTCAAGCCTCTGGATGACAGCGCTTTAATCAGCAACCAGGTCGCGATTGTGCCTTTTTCATTCGTTGTGGGCAACGCGGTTCAGAAGGTCTCGGGAGGGCAGGTAAATGGAAAGGTGACGAGCCTTTCCCACTATCAGGTGGAGGCTCTCTTGAGCCGACAGGTGACGGATTGGCGGCAGCTTGGATTGGGCACGGCGCCGGTCAATGCGGACGGATCCCCGGCCGCTCCCGGTACCCCGGCTGATGCGACTTCGCCCGTGACGTTGTGCCTCAGAACGGCTGGATCGGGCACCAAGGCTGCCTTGGATCAGACCGTCATGGTGATTGCCAACGAGGTGAATGCCGGCTCGACGGATCTGACCAACCCCGCGAACGGTGTGTACTTCGGACAGAGCAATCAGGACGTGCGGGACTGCATCGCCGGTAATCCGGGAGCTGGTCGTCCGCCGCACAGAAATGGGTTTGGGTATATGGAGGCCGATCAAGCGGACGCGATCGCGAATCCTTTGCCTCCGGCCGTCTCCCAGGTCTACGAAGTGCGCATGGATGGGTTCAAAGCCCGCGACAATTTCTTGGCCGATCCTAAGGAAAACCTCAAGTGCGGCAAGTGGAAGTATTGGGTGGGTGAACGCATGAACACCCGCAATCCATCGTCCGCCGACCCGTCGACCGCGGCGCTGATCGCGGACGTCATCGCCAATGCGTCAGATCCTGCGACGATCAACATTCTCCCGTCGGGCGCATTCTGGACGGCGCCGGGACAAATGAACGTGTTCAAGAACGCGGATCGCGGACCGGTCAATTTCAAGGCGTTGCCGCAGCCAAGCACCTGCAGCAACTAAGAGAAGTTTGCTCTGGAGCCGGAGGGATAGCCTCCGGCTCCGTCAGGAGAGAACAGGTCGTCCTGAGGTCGAAGGGCCTCAGGGCGACGTGTTCTTTTCTTCTTTCGATTAAGATTTGCTTAGGACTGCTGCAAGACCGGGAGGTCACCATGAAATCCATATTGAGCCCATTCGCGCTTTTGCTCGGCACATTCTTGCTATGTGATGTCGCGCCGACCCGCGCGATGACCGTCTCTCAGCTCGAATTGACCGGCGGCGATGTAGAATGGAGAGGACAGTTCGGGCAGAAACTGGAACGGCTCTTCGACCAGGGCGGGATTCTTACCATCGGAGACTATCAGCCTCTCCCTGACATCGTTACGCCCATCACCAAAGGCCCTCGCATGTTCTCGTTGTTTACGAGCGGCCTGCAAGGAGCCGCTCCACCGTCCGCCAGCGTGACCGGTTCCTCCATCACGGTCGATTTGTCGTCCTTATTCTTCGGCATCAGCCGCGGCGATCACCTGCAGGCGTGGAACATCGGCGGTGTGGCGACAGGCATCTTCAACCCGGAAACCGCGGAGTTTTTCATCACCTGGGAGCACATCTTCAGCGATCGGCCACGACTGGGACCTGTACAGTTTTCTCTTCAAGGAGAAGCTCAGCTGGCTGCGGTGCCCATTGTCGCGACCCCCATACTCTTCGGGACAGGCTTGACTGCGCTGATAGGTTGGCTCCGTATGAACGGGATGCGCCGTAAGGCTCGTCCGGCGGGTCCACACGTATAGAGAACAACTCTCTCGCAGAACAGTGTGCCCTTATCGTGCATGAAAAGCGCTCTTGCAGATTAACAATTTGTTAACAGAAATTTGAGCGCTCCGTACCTACGACTCCGCAGCCCCGCAGTAAACTGACCCCGCCTAATTATCCGTCACGCCATCAGAGACGGAACGGATCATCGGCATCACCGGAGCAGGCGAATGAACGCGCTCGGCGACCAAACCTCTGCTCACGTCGTTGAGCCACCCATCCGGCGGTCATCTCCCGCACGGCAGACACGTTTAACAATTGTTTGTCTGGAACCGGTGCTGGCGCCGTACAGCATCCCTCGCTTGAGAGCCCTCCAAGGGCTGAGGCGAAATGATGCCGTGCACGCGGTGGCGCTCGGGGCGACCGAACGGATCCGGGAATGGCATGTGGAGAAAGCGCAGCTCGGGTTCGGCTACGCGGAGCTGTTTCCCGGAAAGACCATCGGAGAGCTCGCATCCCGCGCTCTGGCCGAGCGCGTCACCTCTCTGCTCGACGAATACAGGCCGGACATCGTGCTCGTCACCGGTTATTACTACGCGGCCATGAGAGCCGCCACCCGGTGGGCCAAGCGACACGGCAAGGGGAGCGTGTTTCTGGGAGATTCCCACCGAGCGGACCGGAGGCGGCTCTTCGTGAAGGAATGGGTCAAAGGCTGGTGGGTGCGGCGGCATTACGACTCGGCGTTTGCGGCCGGGGTGCGGACTGCGACGTATTTGATGGGTCTGGGCATTCCACGGCAACGGATCTGGACCGGCTACGACGTGGTGGACAATGAGGCGTTCGCGGCTGCGGCCCAAGCAGCCCGCTCACAGGGAGATTCGCTTCGTCGGCGACTCGGCGTGCCGGACCGACATTTTCTCTTTGTGGGCCGACTTGCTCCGGAAAAGAACGTCGCGCGTCTACTGGCGGCATACCGTCGGTATCGATCCATTACGGGACGGAACGCATGGGGACTCGTCTTGGTCGGGAGCGGTCCGCTGGAGTCGGAATTGCGGACTCTGGCCGCGGGCCTCGACGACGTCGTCTTTGCCGGCTTCCAGAAGGCGGATGCCGTGGCCGCCTACTACGGCACGGCTTCCTGCCTGGTGTTGCCGAGCGTGCGCGAGACGTGGGGTCTCGTCGTCAACGAGGCGATGGCGGCAGGGCTGCCGGTGCTGGTCTCCCAGCGCTGCGGATGCGTACCCGAGCTGGTGAGCCAAGGAGAAAACGGCTACCTGTTCGACCCTCTCGACGTCGGCAACCTGGCGCGGTTGATGGGGCAGCTGTCGTCGGAGAGCATGGAGGTGAAAAGGATGGGAGATGCCTCCCGGCGTATCGTCAATCTGTTCACACCCGAGACATGGGCCTGGACCCTCTCCGATTGCATCGAGCGAACGCTTGAGGCCATCGGGAGCCGTCGGCTCAGCGGAGTTGAGAGCCCCGTATGATCCCGAGGTCGCCTTCGATGGTCTGGCCGGGAAGGATGCTTCTGAGTTTTCTCGGTACGGAGACGCGGGGGACTGTCGCCGCCGCGGTGGAGTCGTCTCGGTCCCTATCGGGATATTCGCTGATCACCGCCATCGGGCTGCTGCTGGGATTCGCTCGGGAGCTCATGGTCGCGTCGACGTTCGGGTTGAGCCCTCAACTGGACGTCTTCGTCGCCGTGATGAGTCTGCAGCTGTTGTTCGGCGCACAGATCGGCAACGCGCTGGAGACCGCGTTCATCGCCGGTGCAGCCAAGGAACGTACCTCCGCCGCAGCGGTCTCTTCCCTGAAGCCCGCGCTCTACGGGCTGCTGAGCGTCAATGCCGCTGTGGTTTGTCTTTTATGGATCGGCGCCGAGCCGCTTTTGCGGATGATCTTCTCACGGTTCGACGACACGCAGCAGGCCTTGGCGATCCATACCCTGCACGCCCTTCTGTTGCCGATGGTTTTCGCCAGCACGGCAGGGCTGCTACGCGGTGCGCTTGCCGTCCTGGGTTCGTTCGCTCCGGGATTCCTCTCCGGGGCGATCGTGTCGGTCTGCACGATCGTCTCGCTCGCGGCGTTCTCCTCCACGCTCGGGATCGATGCGCTCGCGCTCGGCGTGGCGGTCGGCAACCTGTGCGTCCTCAGCCTGTACGTTTGGCGGCTGGCGCAGCTCGGTGGCTTCGAGACGGAGAAGACCGTCATACGGAGATCCGGGTGGTTTACCCTCTGGTGTGCGGCCGCGATGATCCTGATCGGGGAACTGGTGTACGCAGCGGTCACGCTCGTGGAGCGAAGCTTCGCCTCGTGGCTTCCTGCCGGGGCGATCTCGGGATTCTTCTACGCCAGCGCGATCGTGTCGGTGCCGCTTTCGCTCATCGTGATGCCGCTCGTGACCGTCACCTTTCCATCCATGGTCGAAACGTTCGGGCGGGACGCCCGCGCAGGTTTGGCCCTGCTTCGCAATCACGGGCTGTTCTTGCTCGTCCTCAGCATCGGCGTGGCGGGACTCGTGGCGATCTTTGCTCA
>JBDZUK010000010.1:0-15482 GCA_040255165.1 Nitrospiraceae bacterium
GGACGCCGGCCTTTCAAGCCGGCAACACGGGTTCGAATCCCGTTGGGGACGCCACACACAATTTCTTTCCGGTTTATCCACCCTCTTCGGCTCCTGTCTTCAGGAATGGCCATTCGCACTTTGACCGGCAACTATTCTTTAACTCGATTCAACTCCATGACTGTTTGGCACCGGCGCTTGTGTTTGGGGTTGCAGACGGGTCGTGCCGTTCGCACGGTGGTGTCGCTTCTCCTTCACCATTGAGTTTACCGGAGCGGCTGGCTACACTGGCCGTCACATTCATTCTCTATTGGTGTATTCATACATACATAGAGGAGGGGAGCGATGAGAGGAGGATTGATCATACTCTGTGTGGCGGCAATCGTCCTGAGCGGTGCCTCCCTTCGGGCAGCGGAGCCGCAGGCCAGCAAAGACGGGCGCACGGCATCGGGCGAATCCATCAAGGGGCAAGACGGCGCACCGATGGTCTTGATTCCCGCTGGATCGTTCATCATGGGCAGCAACGAGGGACTTCCCAACGAACGGCCGGAGCATCGCGTGACGCTGGACGGGTATTACATTGATCAGTACGAAGTCACGTTGGCGCTCTACCAGAAGTTTTTGGAAACGGCCAAGCATGACCCTCCATCCACGTGGGACGATGAAGCGGCGTCAAGCGCCGGGGATCGGCCTGCGGTAGGAATGGGGTGGGCCGATGCCGAGGCCTATTGTAAATGGGCGGGGAAGCGCTTACCGACGGAAGCTGAGTGGGAAAAGGCCGCGCGAGGCACCGACGGTCGGCGGTATCCCTGGGGCCACATGCAGCCTTTCGTGGACATTGCCAATTACAATCGCGGCCTTTGGGTGAGCGAAAGCGTGACGCTCGTTCCAGTGACTAGTGGGTTAGAGGGCATGAGCGTTCGGCATGGATTGAAGACCGGGGGAAAGAGTCCCTATGGCCTCTTTCACATGGCCGGCAATGCGGCTGAATGGGTCAACGACTGGTACGATCGCGAATACTACCAACAAAGTGCGGAGAAGAACCCCCCGGGCCCGCCGACTGGAGAAAAAAAAGTGCTTCGAGGGGGCTCATGGGCCGATCTTCCGAGTGCGCTACGAGTGACGGCCCGCTTTTCAGCCGAGCCGGAATATCAAGACCGAACGATCGGGTTCCGCTGTGCGATGAGCGTTTCCAAATGACGGTGGAGGAAGTGCTTCCCTCTTATGGCTGATTCGGATAGCCCTGAGCCTCCTCAGTCAACTTCTCGTCGCACGGAGCATCTTGTCACGGCACTGGTCGTGGGGATCGTGTTGCTCATTGCCTTGTTCTCATCTCGCTCACCGGATGTGGATCCTTCCAAGTCGAACGCTCCAGCCGAGTCAGGTGTGCCGCCCACAAACGGTGTGCCAGTGCTGGCTCCTGACCTGATCCCGCTGGTGAGCGGAGATGAGCCGATTGCGGTCATTTTCACCAAGGCCGGTTGCCCGGTGTGTCACTCTATCCCGGGCATCCCGGGTGCCGACGGCCGGGTTGGTCCGCCCTTGATCATGGGGACGACGGGTCTCCAGCGACTTGCGGATCCCGCCTATCGCGGTCATGCCAAGACCGTGCATGAGTATGTGATCGAATCGGTGATGGAGCCCGGATTGTACGTGGTGCCGAATTATCCCGATCGTACGATGCCGACATGGTATGGCACCAAGCTCAGCGCGACGGCGCTGGAGAAGATTGCCGCTTACTTGGAGCAACAAACGGACGAGGCAAAGAAGGGCGGGGAACGCTGAAATGTATCGCGATGGGCCTATTTTTTTCGGATGGGTGTGACGGACCCGCCCAAACCCTGGATCTGGAATGCTTTGTCTTTGGGGTCGGATGACTTTTTGTCCAACAACGCGTTGATTGCGTCGTCTCCCTTCAACCCTTCGAGCTTGATCTTCAATCGCAAATTGTTGGCGCTGTCGGCATTGATCAACGCTTGCTCAAGGCTGATCTTGCCGCTCTTGTAGAGCTGAAACAGCACGTGATCGAAGGTCTGGCACCCTTCATCGATTCCTTGTTCCATCGCCTCCTTGAGTGTATCCACTTCAGCTTTCTTGACGAGATCCTTGATGCGGGGCGTGTCCAGCAAGATTTCCAGCGCGGGCACCCGTTTGCCGTCGATGGACGGAATCAAGCGCTGCGAAATAATCGCACGGAGATTGAGGGAGAGCTGCAGGTAGATCTGGGCGTGCCGCTCGACCGGGAAAAAGTTCATGACGCGTTCGATGGCTTGGTTGGCGTTGTTCGAGTGCAAGGTTCCCAGGCACAGGTGGCCGGTTTCGGCGAACGTAATAGCGGCCTCCATCGTTTCGGTGTCTCGGATTTCGCCGATGAGGATGACGTCGGGCGCCTGGCGTAGCGTATTCTTAAGGGCGTTCTGGAATGACAGCGTATCGAAGCCGACTTCCCGCTGCGTAATAATGGATTTTTTGTGGTGGTGGACGAACTCGATGGGGTCTTCGACGCTCACGATGTGGCCCGCGTGGACATTGTTGCGGTGGTCCACCATGGCGGCAAGTGTCGTCGATTTTCCGGATCCCGTGGCGCCCACGACCAGAACGAGGCCGCGCTTCGTCATGGCGATGTCTTTGATGATGGGCGGGAGCCCGAGCTCTTCCACCGTCTGAATTTCCGCCTTGATGTGGCGAAAGACCAGGCCGACGTTGCCTTTTTGCCTGAAGACGTTGACCCGGAACCGGCCGAGTTCCTTGTAGTACAGCGCGAGGTTCATCTCCATTTTCTCTTCGAATTCGCCGCGCTGCTGCCCGCGCATCAGCGCGAGTGCTAAGGCTTCTAATTGTTCGTTGGTAAAAGGAGGCGCGTCCATCAGCTGGGTCGAGCCGTGGATACGATAGACGGGAGGTGAATCGACCGTCAGATAGAGGTCTGAAGATTCCCGATCCACCATGACTTTGAGCAAGCTGCGAATATCCATGCTGCCGTGCCTCCGTTTTCGATGGCCGATTACGCTGCCCCGGCTGCTCCCGCCGGCCCGAAGAGATTCGGATTCATGCTCCGGGACTGAGCTTCCGCGCGCGTCACAACGCCACGGCTTGCCAGATCGAGTAATGCCATATCCATGGTCTGCATGCCGTCTTTTTGGCTGGCCTGCATCATTCCGGGAATCTGGTGCAGCTTGTTTTCTCGGATCAAGTTACGCACCGCAGTCGTGCCGATCATGATTTCCAGCGCGGCCACCCGGCCTCCCGCTTTGCGCTTGAGGAGCGTTTGGGTCAAGACTGCTTCGAGGGTTTCCGACAATTGAGCCCGGACCTGGGCCTGTTGGTTGGGCGGGAAGGCATCGATGATGCGATCGATCGTTTTCGGCGCGCTGCTTGTATGGAGGGTGGCAAACACGAGGTGGCCCGTCTCGGCCGCGGTCAATGCGAGTTGAATCGTCTCCAGATCCCGCATTTCGCCCACGAGAACGATGTCCGGGTCTTCACGAAGCGCGGCGCGCAGAGCATTGGCGAAGGACAGCGTGTGTACGCCGAGTTCCCGTTGATTGATGAGGCATTTTTTTGAGGCGTGGACGAACTCGATGGGATCTTCGATCGTTAACACGTGGCCTTCAAACGTGTTGTTGAGATAATCGATCATCGCGGCCAGCGTCGTCGATTTCCCCGAACCGGTTGGGCCCGTGACCAAAATCAGCCCTTTCTCCCTGTCGCACAATTGCCGGAGGATCGGCGGCATTCCGAGCTTTTCGAGAGGCAGAATTTCTGTCGGAATGGTCCGAAAGACTGCTCCGAGCCCGCGCCCCTGCAGGAAGACGTTGACACGGAAGCGGGCGATGTCGCCCAGATCAAACGAGAAGTCGCATTCCCGATGCTCTTCGAAATTCTTCCGCTGCGTGTCGCTCATCATGTCGTAGATCAGTGCGTGGGTCTCGTCGGACGTGAGCGGGGGGTGGTCGAGCTTTTTCAAATCGCCGTGAAGACGGATCATCGGTGGCTCGCCGGCGCTGATGTGGCAATCGGATGCGCCCTCCTTTACGGCGAAGGTCAACAGCTTCGAGATGTCCATAAGCAAGACTCCTCAATAATGTATGTGGCTAGGCAATAACGTGGGATAGAACATCGAACGCAGAAACCTTGAAGTATCATGCCACAGTGATGTCGTAAATCAAGAAAATAGCCGGAAGACGATCCGAAGGGATGCCCGCGCCGATTATCAAATTCGTTGTGGCTTCAGATCACTCTGGCGGCCTGTCCTGCATCTTCGAAAGCCGCGAGCGCTTCGTCGATGTGGGCAGCGGTATGCTCGGATGTAATCGTGACTCGGATGCGACTCGTGGTTTTCGGCACGGTGGGTGGGCGGATGGCAGGAGCATAAACGCCGCGCTGGAACAATTGCTCGGCGAACTGCGTGGCCCGGTGGGCGTCTCCAATCAAAACGGGCAGGATGGGACTCGCACTGTCGGTCAACCGAAATCCGAGGCGCCGAAGACCGGATTCCAGGCGGTCGCGGTTAGCCCACAGGCGACGACGGCGCTCCGGCTCTTGTTCTAGAATCCGCAGTGCGGCCGTCGCGGCCGCGGCGACCGCGGGCGGAGGAGCCGTCGTGAACATGAATGTCCGGCTGGTGTTGATGAGGTACTGAATCATCGTGGCCGGTCCGACCACATATGCACCGCTGCAGCCGAGCGCTTTACTTAACGTTCCCATGTGAAAAGCAATCCGGCTCTCGAGCTTGAAGTGCTCCAGTGTGCCTCGCCCGGAGGGTCCCATGACGCCTGTGCCGTGCGCATCGTCGACATAGATCTCAGCTCCGTAGCGCTCCGCGACGTCGACGAGCGACGGCAGCGGAGCGAGATCGCCGTCCATGCTGAACAGGCCGTCGGTCACGACGAGAACTTTTCTCGAGGGGCGGCGCTTCAGGAGCGATTCCAAATGCTCCATATCTCCATGGCGATAGAGCCGTAGATCTGCTCCGGTCAGTCGGCATCCGTCCAGCAGGCTGGCGTGGCATAAACGATCGGTCAGGATGAGACCTCCCCGGCCGATCAGCGAAGGAAGGATCCCGGCGTTCGCGAGATATCCCGAGCCGAATGTCAAGGCGGCCTCGGCTCCTTTGAACTTTGCGAGGGCTGTCTCTAGATCGCGATGTGGAGGTAAGGTGCCGCAGATCAAACGTGCCGCGGTTGCCCCAACGCCATACCTTCTGGTCGCCTCAACGGCAGCGCGGATGAGCTCGGGATGGCGCGCAAGGCCGAGGTAGTCGTTGGAAGCCAGTTGAATAAGCCGCTGTCCCTCGATGGCGATCGTCGCGCCCGGTGCGGTGTGGATGCAAGTGATCTTGCGCAGACGATGCTGCGCAGCAATGTTTTTCAGCTGCTCTTCAAACATAGATGTTTCGTTCGTCTGTACGTGAAGCGAGCGTGTTTGGGCTATTTGACAAGCCGATCGTATCCTTAGTATAAGGCCGCAGGCATCGCGTGGGAACGGGATTCTTAGCGAGCCGTCAACAAGGATGAGCTACCGAATAAAAATTCCTCCCCGCACGCTGCCCGTCGATGAAGCTCATTTAGTGAGCGGTCTGGAGCGGTTTGTATTACGACTCCAGGACTACCGGATTCCTCTGCTGGTAGGCTTCGGCGTGCTGGTCTTGGCCGTGGCCGTCGTGGCGGGGGTGCTCTGGTTCGATCATCAGACCACGCAGAAGGCCGATGAGCTGCTTCGCGACGCGACGAGGCACTATTTCACTCGTCCGATCGACGATCCGAAAAAAGCTGATGCGAATCTCAAACAGGCCATTGCCCTCTACAGACAGGTTGTGGACCAGTATCCCCGTACCGCGGCTGCCCCCTTGGCGCTTTACCATCTCGGGAATGCGCTGGTTCAGGCCAACGATCTGGATGGGGCAATCGAAGCGTACAAGCGTTTTGTCCTCCTGTACGGATCAAATCCCACCATGTTGGGTCTCGTTCAGCAGCGGCTTGGGTATGTATATTTGCTGAAAGGTGATCGGGATCAGGGCGCCAAATCGTTCTCCGCGGTGCTGGAGGTGCCAGGGGCTCTGAACCGGGACCACGTGCTCTTCGAATTGGCAAAACTAGAGGAGAGCTTGTCGCGTCCGGAAGGTGCCCTGGCTCATTACCAGGACTTGATTAAGAACTATCCCAACTCCCCGCTGGCCAGCGAGGCAGGCATTCGGACCAAAATTCTCGAAGGAAAGAAGACTCCCGGTGCGCCTGCGCCGGGCGGCTCTAATCCAACCGGCACAGCGGAAAGCCCGCCCGCATCGACCAGTCCCAAGAATAAGTAAGCGACGAGGCTCTTGCCTCTGCTAATGGGCAATGATGAGTAAGTCGCCAGGCCTGATCATGGGACTGGATAGATTGTTCCGCGCTTTGAGGGTTTTGAGGGGTATGCGGAACCGCTTGGCGATTTTCGCCAGAGAGTCGCCGACGCGCACCTTGTACCAACGTGATCCATCAGCCTTGACCACTTGGCTTTTCACCGTTCGCATCTTCGGGAACTTCCAGGTCGGAATCCGTTCCAGAAGCTCCTCTACCTTGTCTTTCGTGCCGACCGGCACTTTCAATCGGTAGTGGAGATCGTCAGGCGGAGTGGCATCCCGGCGTAGTTCTGGGTTAAGAAGGCGCAACTCCTTATACGGAATACCCGTCACATTGGAGATGGCGCGGAAATGGATTGGCCTGCTGACGATCACCTCCTCAAACTGATGAGGTGCGACGTCCTCCTGACTGAATCCATATCGAACCGGATTCTTGGCGATGATCGTGGCCGCCATGAATCGCGGGACGTATTCCTTGGTCTCTCGCCTGATGAGCCTCGTCTTGGAAATCTCCGTGAAACTTTCTGCCTGAGCTTTAGACAGCGCCCGCATGACTTTGCCTTCGCCTGCGTTATAGGCGGCCATCGCAAGAGGCCAGGTTCCAAAAAGGTCATAGAGGTCGCGTAGGTAGCGGGCGGCGGCCACGGTGGACTTAATCGGATCGCGACGTTCATCGACGTACTGATCAACGCGAAGTCCGTAAAGCTTGGCGGTGCCCTTCATAAACTGCCACGGTCCCGTGGCCTTTGCCCGAGAATAGGCGTATGGATTGAACCCGCTTTCAACCAGCGAGAGGAAGATCAGGTCACTCGGAAGCTCAAATTCGGAGAAGATGCTGTCAATGAGCGGCCGGTATCGGCTGAGCCTCACCAGCCATTGCTCGAAGCGGTTGCGGATTGACGTATTGAAGTAGCGGATGTGGCCCTGAACCGCCGGATCCAGCACCACGGGAACATTATAATAGGGCGCGGGTAGCTCGGCCTGGGCTCTTTCAGAGGGTTCTACCGTTTCAGCCAAGGGGGTCAAAAGGTCCACAAATCGCGCTGCAGGTGTATTAGCCTCCGGGACCGGTTGTAGCAGGTCTTCGGCTCGAGGCACCTCGCTTTCAACTTCCACGCGGGGTTCTGACGTATCAGCCGCCTGCTCTATTTCCACCGGGACCGCGTCGGCATCGGGCAGGTCTTCTGGAGCCGCTGGAGATTCGTCGATTGAGACGTCATTATCGGTTGTAACTGCTAGGGCGGGTGGAGTCATGATGAGAGTACCGAAAAAGATAAGCAGCGCTCCGCAGAGCGATCCAGCATGTACCCAAAGCAGGTATGGGAAAAAGTGCATGCAAAGACTCCATTAAAGAGGAGAACGATGGGGCTAGACTAGCCAGGACCCCGAGCGTTGTCAAGAATTTGGCCAACTGAGGGCTATTCTTCTTTACGTCAACGGGAGCCTTGCACTGTAAGCGGGCGACGTTTCCGTTCTCAATAACGCTCATATTTTCGCTGCAAATACGGCATCTTGCGGCGTCCGCTTACCTTGACTCCTCCCTAGGGCTGTGGTAGCGTACAGCCCCTCTCAGAGCAACTTCCCCCACGAGCGACTTATACGAAATATACCTTGAGGAGGAGCAGTCGATGTTGAAGCGGTATCTCTTGGCGCCCGGTCCGACCCCTGTGCCACCCGAAGTGTTGCTGGCTATGGCGAGGCCCATGATTCACCATCGGGCGCCGGAATTCGATAGATTGTTTGCCGAAGTCCGCGAGGGGCTCAAATGGCTGTTCCAAACGCGTAACGACGTCTTGATGTTGGCGGCGTCCGGCACGGGCGGGATGGAGGGAGCGGTCGCGAATTTTCTTTCCCCTGGAGACAAGGCGCTGTGTATCAATGGCGGAAAATTCGGGGAGCGCTGGACCAAGCTCTGCAAAACGTTCGGCGCTCAAGTGACGGAACTTAAAGTCGAATGGGGAAGAGCTGTCGATCCGCAAGCGGTAGCGGACACGTTAAAGAAGGATCCGTCCATCAAGGCCGTGTATGTCCAAGCCAGCGAGACTTCCACCGGTGTGGCGCATGATGTCAAGACGCTCGCGCGGATCGTGAAGGAGTATGAAGGCACGATTTTAGTGGTAGACGCCATTACGGCACTCGGGGTATTCGACCTCAGGACGGATGAATGGGAGATCGATGTCGTGGTGACGGGATCGCAGAAAGCGCTGATGTTACCCCCGGGTTTGGCTTTCGTCAGCGTGAGCGACAAGGCGTGGCAGATGGCCGAGAAGGCCAAAAATATGAGTTTCTATTTTAACCTCAGGCGTGAGCGGGACAACCAACAAAAAAATCAGACCGCCTATACCCCGGCCGTCTCCCTCATCATTGGACTTCAGGAAGTGCTAAAGATGTTGAAGGCCGAAGGACTCGAGTCGGTATTCGCCCGCCAAGGCACCCTCGCGCGCGCGATGAGGGAAGGAGTCAAGGCTGCCGGCTTGTCACTCTTTCCAAAGGAATCACCCAGCGATGCGTTGACCGCCATCTCGGCCCCTGAAGGAGTGGACGGCCAAGCCGTGTATAAGAATTTGCGGCTGCAGTATGGCATCACCGCAGCCGGAGGGCAGGATCACCTGAAGGGCAAAATCTTTCGCGTTTCGCACATGGGGTATATGGATACCTTCGACGTCATCGGCGCTGTCGCGGCGATCGAAATGGTCTTGAAAGGACTGGGTCACCCGGTCAAACTGGGAAGCGGCGTATCAAAGGCTCAAGAACTGTTGATGGCGAAAGCCTAGCTCCATCCGGCTCGCTGTCTCTTCAACCGATAACGGGAGCGTCATGAAAATCCTGGTCAGCGACAGTCTGTCCAAGCAAGGCGTTGAACTGCTCGAAAAAGCCGGCTTTGCCGTGACGGTGAAGACGAAGCTTTCGAAGGAAGAGTTGTTGAAGGAGATCAAAGATGTGGATGGCCTCATCGTACGTTCGGGCACGAAAGTGACGGCCGAGGTCATCGCTGCCGCCGAGCGCTTGAAGGTCGTCGGCCGGGCTGGATCCGGCTTGGACAATGTGGATACCGCTGCGGCCACGCGTCGCGGAATCGTCGTAATGAATACACCGGGGGGAAACACCGTCACGACGGCTGAACATGCCCTGTCGATGATCTGCGCCATGACCAGACGCATCCCGCAGGCGACCGCGTCCATGAGAGCCGGCAAGTGGGAAAAAGACAAGTTCATGGGAGTCGAACTTTATAACAAGATGCTGGGCATCGTCGGCGTCGGCCAGATTGGCGGCTATCTCGCCAAGTTGGCGCAGGGCATCGGGATGAGCGTACTGGCCTACGATCCGTACCTAGCGGAAGAACGCGCTCACAAGATGGGCATTACAATGGTTGACCTGGAGGAGCTGTTCCGACGATCCGACATCATTTCCGTTCATACTCCGCTCACGTCGGAAACTCGGTCTCTTATCAATGCACAGGCCATCGCCAAGATGAAACCCGGTGTCATGATTGTGAACTGTGCGCGGGGCGGAATCGTGCAGGAAGGCGACCTTTGTGAGGCGCTGAAGACCAAGCGCGTCGCGGCGGCGGCATTCGACGTGTTTGAGGAGGAACCGCTCAAGCCGGATCATCCTCTGCTGACGCTGGACAATTTCATCTGCACGCCGCACATCGGGGCTTCGACGACCGAGGCGCAGGAAAACGTCGCCGTTGGGATAGCAGAACAGATCGTCGATTATTTTACCAAAGGAATCGCGCGGGGGGCGGTCAATATCCCGTCCGTCCCGCCGGAACTGTTGCCGCGACTCCAGCCGTACCTGGCCCTGGCCGAGAAACTCGGATCGTTGCAGACGCAATTGTGTCAGGGTGGAATCGAGCGGATCATTGTTGAGTACGGCGGAGAAGTCTCCACCCTTGCCGTGGCGCCGCTGACCATCGCGGTCTTGAAGGGGCTTCTCAGTCCGATTCTCGAAGACGCGGTGAACTATGTGAACGCGCCGATCGTCGCGAAGGAACGCGGCATCGAAGTGAAAGAAGTAAAAACCTCCGATGCGGGAGACTTCACGAGCGTGATTCGTGTGCGGGTGGAAGCAGGAAGAACTTCGCATCAAGCTGCGGGAACACTGTATCACCGCAAAGAACCGCGCATCATCGAGATTGATCGATTCAAGGTGGAAGTAGTGCCCGAAGGTCACATGCTGCTGATCCACAATATCGACCGACCCGGGGTTATTGGGATGGTGGGTCAGGTCCTGGGAGACCACAGCATTAACATTGTTCGTATGCAATGTGCGCTCGAAGAGCGAGGGGGCAACGCGCTGCTGATCATCGGCACAGACGCAGCGCTTCCGAGTGCGGTTCTCGACAAGATCAAATCAAGTACGAATATTCTCTCCGTCAAAGTGGCCGACCTGTCCAAAGGGCTTTGAACCGACTGCCGACCTGCTATGTCCTTTGCTTCTCCGAAGCCTCTTTCTCCTTCGGGGCCGAGCTACTCGTCGCGTGAACGATCCCTTGTTCCCGTGGGGATGGCGACGATTCTTCCCCATGCCGCTCGTCAGGTTCGCTTCCTGGAAGAGCAATTACTGACGGAAGTCACTCGCTGGGGCTACGGCGAAATTATCCTGCCGACTTTCGAATACTTGGATGTGCTTGCACCAGGGTTGGAAGCCGAACTCCTGGAGAAATGCTATCAGTTTGCGGATCGAACGACCGGGCGGATTTTGTTGCTTCGTCCCGACGCTACGGCACAGATTGCAAGAACGGTGGCGATGGGACTTGCAGGCGGATGCGTGCCGCTGCGCCTTTCGTATCGCACGTCAGTGTTCCGCTACGAACCGGAACATGCCGGTCGAGACCGAGAAGTGTTTCAGGTCGGCGCAGAGCTCATCGGGGTATCCGATGCCGGCGGAGATGGCGAAGTCATCGCGCTGTTGATCGCCTGTCTCCGGCGCATCGGTCTATCCTCCTTCAAAGTCTCGCTCGGCCACGTCGGATTCTTCAAGGGACTCTTGATTCGTGCCGGTCTCACTCCGGAAGGCCGCAAGCGTGCCGAGCAGGCGGCCGCCCGAAAAGATCTTCCTCGGCTTGAAGAGGTCCTCGCGGAGGAACAAGTGGGGAGGGCGGCCGCTCGCGCGATATTGGAGGCTCCTGAACTGTATGGGCAGCGAGAAATACTCGCCAGGGGACGAGCATTGGCCGGGAAGGACCGCCGGCTGCTTTCCACGCTTGACCGGCTGGAACAAGTATACGAGTTGTTGGCTTCCGCCGGTCATGAATCTCTGCTGTTGCTCGACTTGGGAGAATTCCGCGGGTTCGACTATTACGACGGCGTTGTCTTCGATGTTTTCGCCGAAGGCTTGGGATCAGAACTCGGGGGTGGCGGGCGCTACGATCATCTCATCGGAAGATTTGGGCGGGAATTGCCCTCCACCGGATTCGCCGTCGATGTGGACCGGCTGTTTCGACTGATTGCCAATGCCGAAGCTGAACAGAGTTCGACCGGGATCGATTTTCTCGTCACTGGCCCATCCCGTGTCGCTGGACAACTCATAGAGGTTTCCGCCGCCTTACGGTCGGCCGACCGCCGGACGGTGCAGCGCACGCTGGCCGTCGCCGATCACCGCATGGTCCAAAGCGCCATTGAAACAGCATTAGAGCAGCATGCTCGGACGGTGGTTCTTTTGGGGGCGCCAGGGCTCGACGCAAACGAGGCTTTGCTGATGGACCTGTCTTCCGCAAATGGAAGCGCGCACAGCAGGCGTCACCGTCCTGCTTTCAAGAGAATTAAAGTGTCCGATTTGCCCGGCTACACCGCGCGATCGTTAACATGAAATCGATGCCGGCCGTCGACCTGTCTCAGCCCAAGCTGCCTCCGCAAAATTTGGAGGCGGAGCAGTCGGTGCTCGGGGCGATTCTGCTGGATAACGGCGCCATGGCCAAAGCCATGGAGCTCCTTCAAGAAGAAGATTTCTATCGAACCTCCCATCGCAAGATCTATCGGGCGATGCTTGATCTTTCGGAGATCGGTGAAGTGATCGATCAAATCACCTTGACGGAACGGCTGAAGGCGAAAGGGGAACTGGAACCCGTGGGAGGCGCTGCCTATCTGGCGGAGTTGGTTCAGCTCGTACCGAGCGCGGCGAACGTTCGGTATCACTGCAAGATCGTCCGTGACAAGGCGACGTTGCGAGAGTTGATCCATACCTCCACCGAGGTCTTGACGAGAGGGTATGAAGGCACAGCACCGGTCGATGAACTGCTGGATTTTGCCGAGCGATCGGTATTCAGCATCGCGCAAGGGAAGCTTGACCGGTCTTTCAGCCCGATCAATCAAATCATTAAAGAAAGCCTGGATCTCGTCGACAAGCTTTCGAAGCGCAAGGAACACGTTACCGGGGTGCCAACCGGGTATTACGACCTTGATGATCTCACTGCCGGTCTGCAGGATTCCGATTTGATCGTCATCGCGGGCCGGCCGAGCATGGGAAAAACCAGTCTGGCGCTCGGATTCGCGAGTCACGCCGCAATCCATTCCGGGACGGTGGTCGGGATATTCAGCCTTGAAATGTCGAAGCCGCAAATCGTCCTGCGGATGCTGAGCTCGGAGGCACGCGTAGATTCGCATGCTTTGCGCACCGGCAAGTTGCAGAAAGAAGATTGGTGGCGTCTGGCGGAAGCGGCCGGACGGCTGGAGCAGGCCCCTATCTATATTGATGATACGGGCGGCATCACCGTCCAGCAAATGCGGGGGAAAGCTCGCCGTCTCAAGGCCGAGCGGGGGCTTGGCTTGCTCATCGTGGATTATCTTCAGCTCATGCAAGGGCGCAGCGACGCCGAATCCCGGCAGCAGGAAATTTCCGATATCTCCCGTTCCCTGAAGGCCTTAGCAAAGGAGCTGAATGTGCCGGTTGTGGCGCTTTCGCAGTTGAGCCGAGCGGTGGAGGCGCGCAAGCCTCCGATCCCGATGTTGGCCGATCTTCGCGAAAGCGGAGCCATCGAACAGGATGCCGATGTGGTGATGTTCATTTATCGCGAGGAAGTTTATGACCAAAACTCCGAGCGGAAAGGCATCGCCGATATTCTCGTGAGCAAACATCGTAATGGGCCGATCGGGAAGAAAGAGCTGTTCTTCCACGATCGCTACGCCAAATTCGAAAGCCTTGAGAATCGAGAAGTGGTTTGACGCTTCTTTCTTTCACTCGGTATAATCGGATCCAAGCTTGCATCACGGCATCCGCTTCCGCCCGGAAACCCTGTAACCGAATCGGCGAGCGTCCCTCTTACCACGCACGATGACTCAAGATCACATCACGCTCCGCCCCGGCGTGGCCCTGGCGTTGATTCCGCTCGTCGTGATGGCCTGCGCAGCCACTCCTCATGCCACAAGTGCACTTCCGATGGCCCAGACAGCGACCGCCAAGCCCAAGGCGGGCGCCTCGGCGTCGGATCCCTCGGCGACCTACCATTTCATGCTGGGGTATCAGGCTGAATTAGCACAAGATACCGATCGCGCCATTCAAGAGTATCAAAGCGCGCTCAAATCTGACCCCAATGCGCATGCCGTTAAGGCGCGTCTTGCGGGCTTATATTTCTCGCTCGGGGATCTGAGCAACGCCGTGCGGTATGCGGAGGATGCGGTTGCCGGCTCCGGCCAGAATGCTCAAACTCTGAGCCAGATGGCCGGGATCTTTGCCGGCGCCGGACAACCGGACCGTGCAATTCAACTGCTTGATCGAGCCATTGAGCAGGAACCAGGCAAGGCAGACGCCTACTTCTCTAAGGGGCTGCTGCTCATGAATCAGAAGCGTTTGTCTGAAGCGGAGCAGAGCGTCAAACAGGGCATTGCTCTTTCGCCAGACGCACCGGTTGGTCCGTATTACTTGGGACGGATACAAATGGAGTTGTCTCATGTCGAAGACGCCATCGCGAGCTTCGAGCGAGCCGCGGCTGTGAACGCGGCATTCGAGCCGTCGTATATCGCCCTTGCCTCAATCTACGAGTCGCGACAGGAAAAGGATAAGGCTATCGCCATCCTGCGTAAGTATCTTCAGAATGTCAATCCGCGCAACCGCGATGTGCGGAATCACTTAGTCCGTCTGTACATGAACGCCAAAGATTATCAGGGTGCGTTGGCCGAATTGGACCGCATGGTGGCCGAGGACCCCACGGATCTTGACGCCCAGCTTCGGATCAGTCTCGTGTATGGCGAATTGAAAGAGTATCACAAGGCTATCGAGCGCCTGACGCCGATTCTGGCCCTTCGGCCGGCCGAACTAAAGATCCGAGACTATTTAGGGTATCTTTACGAAGAAACGAAGCAATATCCGAAGGCGCTGGATACCTACCGCTTCAATCTTCAGTTGGATCCCTCGTATTTTGAGGGGCACCTTCATCTCGGCGTGTTGTTGTATCGAATCAAACGCTTCCAAGATTCCATTAGTCATCTGGCAGAGGCGGCCAAACTCAATCCCAAGCAACCGGAATCGTATATTGTCATGGGACTGGCTTACCTCCAGGGCGAACAGTTTGAACAAGCCACTCAGGCCTTCGAGGAAGGCATTCGGCATAATCCCAAAAACGCCGATCTGCACTTCAATCTTGGGACGGCCTATGACAAGCTCAATCGCTTCGACGAGGTGGTTCGGGCAATGGAAACGGCCTTGAAGCTCGATCCGCATCACGCCGACGCGCTGAACTACCTTGGATACAGCTATGCCGAACGGGGCATCAGGATCGAGGAAGCGATCTCTTTAACAAGGCAAGCCGTGGCGTTAAAGCCGAACAATGGATATTACGTCGACAGTCTCGGATGGGCTCTATTCAAGTCAGGGCAACTGGACCAGGCACTCCACGAAATCCGACGGGCCGTTGAACTGGCCGGAGACGACCCTGTCATTTACGAGCATCTTGGAGAGATTCATCTAAAGAAGGATATGCATTCGGAAGCTCGGGAAGCATGGCTTCGGTCGCTGGAGCTCGATCCTTCGAACATCAAATTGATCGAGCGCTTCCGTCAATATGGAATGGGGGATCCCGCCCAAGAAGAACGTATCAGACAGGCTCAACGAAGGGTGTCGGAAAGCAAATCGATTCAGTCCTCGACGCCGTAAGGCTCACTGTTCCGCAGTGCTCTCACGTATCGCGCAGAATCTTGTGCTTCGCGTGAATACTCCTTCACCG
>JBDZUK010000010.1:15582-26938 GCA_040255165.1 Nitrospiraceae bacterium
AGTGCTCTCACGTATCGCGCAGAATCTTGTGCTTCGCGTGAATACTCCTTCACCGCACCCCGGAGAGGATGTCGCATGAAGCCACCATGCATCATTACCGGTTAGATGACTCCCTTGCCTCCTCTATTCCTTGCCATTTTATCCCGCCAATTTTTGGTCCTTTTCGTGCCAACTGTTGATTGACGGCTCGACACGCTTATTGAGCGGTTGGTAAAAATTGCTTTTCTTTTATGCAATTGCGTGTAGGCTTGGCAATGGTTGTTGGCTGGCATGCTCCCTGCTGTAGGTAGGGTTGTCGTCCTCACGAAAGACACTCTGTGATCATGCGTATCTCGACACGAGCACAACAAGGATTCACGTTGATCGAATTGATGATCGTCGTGGCTGTTCTCAGTATTGTCGCCGCGATTGCCATTCCCAATTTCCTCAGGTATCAAGCGAAATCCCGTCAGTCGGAGGCTCGGACGAACCTGGGCGGGATCTTTGTGGCTCAGACGTCTTTCTACGGTGAACAGTCTCGCTACGGATCCTTGGGCGAGATCGGCTATGTCTTAGCCGGCCAGGGATCCAATCGGTACACGTATCGAAGTGGTGCAGCACTTGCCACCGGCGGCGCGAATGCTGGTGTGATTTTCCCGGCGCCGAATTTCGATACGATTAATGCGGCAATCGGAAGCGTCGTGGCGTATACCGGCCCTGCCGGTAATGCCATGAACTTCGACAGCACTGCCATTGGTGCAACTCCCGGGTTTACAGCGACGGCGGCAAGCAATCTTGATAGCGATGTGACCTTCGACGGCTGGTATGTCAACAATGACAAGGCCGGATTGACCGCACCTAACCCGGACGACATTGTGAACTAGCTCTCCTACGAAGCCAGGTTTTTTAGGACTGATTTCGCACCTTCCGCATCCTGCTACAAAACGTATTTGGTGGTCTGAAAAAACCGAGAGCTTGGGCTGAGCCCATAATCGGCCGAAGGGGACAAGAATTGGGACTTCGTGAAGCAAAAAACCATATCATTCAGTCAAGCTTCACTGAAGTGCTTGTGTTTTCAGCCGCTTGCAAAGCGCTGTTTGTTCGGGCCATTGGTATAGATCATGCTTTGACAGCTGGCAAAGCGAGTTTTGGAGCAGTCTGGTTATGGCCAGGCGAAGTCAGTAGGAAACCATTAACGAGGAGGGTTTGGAAATGAGTAAGCTTCAGAACCAAAAAGGTTTCACGCTCATCGAGTTAATGATTGTAGTGGCAATCATCGGAATTCTGGCCGCGATTGCCATTCCCAATTTCCTCAGGTATCAGGCGAAATCCCGTCAGTCGGAGGCTCGGACGAACCTGGGCGGGATCTTTGTGGCTCAGACCTCTTACTACGGTGAGCAGTCTCGCTACGGATCCTTGGGTGAGATCGGCTATGCGTTGGCTGGTCAGGGATCCAATCGGTACACGTATCGAAGTGGCGCAGGGCTTGCCACCGGCGGTGCGAATGCTGGGGTGATTTTCCCGACGAATAACTATGACACGATCAATGCCGCCGTCGGAAACATTGTTGCGTATACTGGTCCTGCAGGGATCGCGACAAACTTCGATAGCACGGCTGTTGGTGCACTCCCCGGCTTCACTGCCACTGCTGCGGCGAATCTGGATAACGACGCATCGTTCGACGGGTGGTATGTGAACGACATCAAGGCTGGTTTGGCTCTGGCCAATCCAGACGACGTGACGCAGTAATTAAGCTCACCGGCCGGGCGCGGGAAGCCGCGCCCGGCATCCTTACTTCTCTAGCATTGGCAATCTAATTGCCTCGCTCGCTCAGGCCGTTACCACATTGAATTATCCGCCTTCCTGCAATAAGACAACCACGCCATCACTGGCTTCCCAGCAGGCTCGTTCTATCGGCCTGCTCCTACTTCTGATTTTGATCGTATTTTCTCCCCTCATTGAGGGTGGAACCACTCACCATGCAGTCATGATCATCCGCCTCATAATCATTGCCCTTCTGGCCGTGTGGCTTTGGATAACTGTGCATTCCGGTGTGGCATCTATCCCATTCCACAGCACGTATCTTCTGGTGTGGTCCTTTCTGGCTTTAGCGGCACACTCGGTGATGCTATCCCCCTACAAACATCAAAGCATCCAGTGGCTAGTCGTGCTCGCAAGTTACGCGCTATTACTGCATATGTTTGTTTTCTATATCTTTGAATGGGAACAACTTCGCAAGTTGGCATCTGTTCTTATCATAATGGGCGTGGTGGAAGCGGGGATAACCGTTGCTCAAGCCGCTGAAGGAAGGGCTCGGCCGAGTGGGTCCTTCTTTAATCCAAATTTCTTGGCGAGCTATCTCGCAGTTATAGGAACTGTAGTTCTTGGACGCGTCTGTTACTCCATTCGCCCCAGTGGTAATCGCCGAATTAGCACGCGCGGAATTTTGGAGTGGTTAGTCCCATCCGCAGTATTAGTATTGCTTCTCGGAGGCATAGCCTTAAGTGCATCGAGAGGCGTGCTGTTCGCTCTCGCATTAGGTGCAGCAGTGGTGTTAACCATTCGATTTGGTCGCGCAGCTGGATTAGTTATCCTGCTTGCGGCTGTTTGTTTCGTCGCCATTCCTAACCCGATACGAGATCGCTTCTACACGGAGCATGTGTGGAACCCAGTTTCGTATGGAAGGCTCCAGATCTGGGATAGCACCATTCGTGCGATAAAAAATAATCCGTTGGGGGTAGGAGCCGGCCTCTATCAGTACGTCTATCCTCAATACGCAACTCCGATTGAGGGACTCATTGCTCGATATGGCAGGGTCGCACAAACCGCTCACAACGAATATCTTCAAATCGCTTTGGAGCTGGGTCTGTTAGGCCTCGGCGTTTTTCTTGTTGGGATCGCTTTCGCACTTCGCGAAGCGGCATTACTTCTCCGACAACGACTTCGCCGATGGCAGCGGGGGCTCGTGGTAGGGGTTGTCGGAGGAATCGTCGTCACGCTTGCTCACGCAGTCGTGGACTCGAACCTACACGAACCGGCCTTGGCGATCGTTTTAACCATGCTTGTCGGGACCATTTTGGCCGGTCGGTCCTTGGGAAATCGTCCGGCCGCGAAGGTCATTACCATTCCAGTCGGCGCACGCGTGTTATGGGCAGTGAGTGGGGTCGCTACGCTGATTCTTGCTTCGCTCTTATCGATCAAACTCGGTATCGCTTGGATGCACTATGAGTCCGGGATCAAGGCACAGGCTAGATCCGACTATGGAGCCGCGATTGAATATTATGAAGCAGCTATTGCGCTGGATGAGGACAAAGCTCTCTATCATAGTGCCCTTGGTTCGGTGCAGTTCAAAATTTTCCAAACGACTCATCAGCTTGAAGCCATCGAAGCGTCCCTTCGAGAACTAAAAACAGCCATTGAGCTAAACCCACTCGACGGCCGTCTCTTTGGTTTACTGGGACATGTCTATAGAAGCTGGGCGTCGCGAACTGGCACGATTCCGAGCTTACGGCACTCTCTGCTGGACGCGTCTGCGCAGGCGTTTCAGCAGGCAATTGCATTGCGCCCTTTTGTGCCCATGCACCGGATGGAGCTCGCGCAGATTTGGTTGGCGGTGGGTAAGCTCGAGGAGGCGGAAGCGGTTGTCAGTGAGGCCGTAAAATTAGAGCCCAATTTTCTTCCCGGCCGCGAATTCTTGGCCTATCTTTACTTGAAGAAAAATATGTTTCGGGAAGCCTTTCACGAGTACCAGGAAATTATCGAGCGTCGCCAACGGTATAGCAGTCAAGGGCAAGACCAGTTTGATCAAAGCTATTTAGCTGTCGACGTTACGAGACTAAAAACTGCGTTGGATCAGCAGCGACTGGCGATATGATTGGCATGTGGGCCAGACCCAAGAATCTTGGCACAAGCAGCTGGTTGTTGCTCGCAGCCTTTCTGGGCATGAGCATCTGGTTACTGTGTCTTATCGAAGATCAGCGTCCCTCCTCCCGTCGAGCCGCCCAATTGTCGTATCTGCCGAAAGGCCAGTATCTGCGGCTTGCCTCATTCGGCTATCGGCATTTCGCTGCAGACCTCATTTGGTTGCAGGTTATTCAATATTTGGGTGATCCCAAGACCACGGGAAATGGATTTCGCTGGACGTTTCATGCCGTTGATGTCCTGACCGAGCTTGACCCCCAATTTGTCGCTGCCTACGAAGCAAGCGGTGTGGTTCTGGCTGTTGTTGCAGGGCAGATTGAAGAAAGCATCGAAATCCTCAAAAAAGGAATGAGAAACAACCCTCAAGTATGGCAATTTCCTTTCTATATTGGTTACAACTACCACTATGAACTGGGCGACCCCATACAGGGTGCTCAGTTCTTTCGTCTCGCCTCAACCCTTCAGGGCGCGCCTGAGTATTTGGCCAAACTTGCTGCAAGAGCCACCGTAGAAGCCGGGAATCCGGACCTCGCTCTGGAGTTTCTTAACGAGCTTTACGAGCAAACCTCGAATGAAGAAATTCGAAAACAGCTTACGATTCGCATCAAACAGGTTATCATCGAGCGAGACATCAAGAGTCTTGAGGCAGCGACCCGAGAATACCAAGCGCGGCATGCAAGATTTCCGGTTTCGCTGAAGCAACTACAATCTGAAGGTTTCATTTCAGCTGTTCCTGAGGAGCCTTTTGGCGGACGATACGTTATCAACCCAGAGAACGGGACAGTCAGCAGTACCGCGATGAAAGAGCGATTGCGGCTTCATCGGCGACAATAAATTGCTCCTTGGCTGTATGGAGGCTGACGAGGTCTTTATGGAAGTGATCCAAACTGAAATGCTTACAAAGGTTTACGCTTCAGGATGGCCCGGCATGCCTCCAGTCAAGGGATTAGACCAACTCACGCTTTCGGTGCGGAAGGGCGAAATCTTTGGTTTTCTGGGGCCAAATGGATCGGGAAAAACAACCACTATAAAGATCCTGATGGGTCTGATGGCTCCTACTAGCGGGCAGGCAGCGCTTCTCGGGCATCCCGTAGGAGACGTTCCTGTGCGGGGCCGTATCGGCTTCCTTCCGGAATCTCCATATTTCTACGACTATTTGACGGCCGAAGAATTCCTCTCCTTTTACGGGGGGCTCGCGGGGTTATCCGGCACAGATTTAAACGTTCGAGTCAATAATATGCTCGAGATGGTCGGATTGACAGAGGCGAGAACCCGACAATTGCGGAAATTCTCGAAGGGCATGTTGCAGCGGATTGGTCTTGCACAAGCCTTAATACACGATCCGGAGCTTGTAATTCTTGACGAACCAATGTCTGGGCTAGACCCGATTGGGCGCAAGCAGGTAAGGGATTTGATTTTAAGCCTGAGAGACCGTGGCAAAACCATATTTTTCAGCACACATATTATCCCGGACGTTGAGATGATTTGTGATCGAGTGGGGATTGTGATGAAAGGTCGACTGGTGGCATGCGGTCGTGTCGACGACCTTGTGAGTTCATCTCTTACGCGGATTGTTGAAGTTGTTTGTGAGGGGGTTGAACCACAAGAAGTGCCATCTATCACCTCCATGGCGAATAAGGTCATAAAACGTGGTCGCCAGTTGCTCATCGTGCTTCCTGGGTCAGAACATGTTGAAGAAGTGATTGCTTGCATCCTGCGGGAAGGTGGGAAAATCATTTCTGTCGTTCCTCAAAAGGGATCGCTGGAAGAATTGTTTTTTTCGCCGGAGTCAGCGCCCCGTCATGCCTCTTTTGCTGAGACCAGAGGGTAGCATGGGACCAATCGGAGTCATCACCTGGAATACCTTTCGAGAAAATTTGCGGGACAAAATTCTGTACAACCTATTAGTATTCTCCTTCTTTTTAATCGGTGCGTCGGTCTTGCTTGGTGAATTGACTTTTGCAGAGCCAAAGAAAGTCGTCACCGATTTTGGACTGGCAGCGATAAACATCATCGGTGTGATCGTGGCTATATTCGTCGGCATTGGGCTCGTGAACAAGGAAATAGAGCGAAGGACGCTCTATACGATTATGGCAAGGCCGATTAGCCGATCTCAGTTCATCTTGGGCAAATATTGCGGTTTGCTGTTCACGGTTTCTGTAAATGTGCTGATCATGCTCAGCGTATACCTGTTCACTCTCTGGATAGATCGAGCCGCGATTCATATCGGACTATTTCAAGCCGTAGGTCTGATTTTGGTCGAAGTGTACCTGGTGACTGCTATGGCTCTCTTCTTTTCCACATTTAGCTCTGCGACGTTGAGCGCCACACTGACCGCCGCATTTTATTTTATCGGCCACCTTACGACTGATTTGAGGGGGATCGCGGAGAAGAGCGAAAACTTCATTATCAAGAGTGTAATAAGCATATTTTACTATTTGTTTCCTAACCTCGAACTGTTGAACATCAAAGGACAGGCGGCGCGGGGGCTCACGACCCCTCTAATGTATCAGTTTACAGCCACCCTGTATGGGATTCTCTACGCCGGCATGTTGGTCGTAGCTGCTTGTCTTGTATTCCGGCACCGCGATTTTTAGGTGACGCGACATCATCATGCTTTCCCTGCTCGGCGGCCGATATGAAGCGAATGCTCACAGTCGTGGACGTGGGCGCCGGCTGCGGGTTGTAAAAGCTGCGGCCGACGCACATAGCGCTTGACGGTGCATTGGCGGCGGCTAATTTGCACATTCCGGTGGCCCAACGTTGAGGCAGGACTCTAGAGCTTCAATCAAGCAATGCCGGAAAAATATTCGAGTCGCCGCCGACCTTCTTTCCTGCCTGTTATTTTGCCCACCGTGCGTGCTCAGAACAATCTCTGCTGCGGAAGCTGTTGGGGGACGTGATGTATGAGTCGAACAGAAACCTCTTCTAAAGGGAGAAGGATGGCCGTATTGTATCAGGGTGCAGAAAGCCAAGACACATTTAGGGGGCTGTCCTTTCTTTATCCTCCGTTTACGGTTCTGTGGAAATACCGAGTGCTTCTTGCTCAAACCGTTCTGGCTGATATGAAGACGAGATGCGCCGGCTCTCTAATGGGGATGTCCTGGCTGATCTTATATCCACTGTTATTGCTGGGGGCATACGCTTTCATCTATATCGCGGTATTTAACGTGCGGCCCTCGGGGGAAAGTGCCAGCCAGTATTTAGTATTGATCTTCAGCGGACTTGTTCCATTCTTGGGGTTTTCTGAAGCGCTTCAGGCTGGCATTCCATCGCTGACCAACAATGCCCATCTCGTGAAGAATAGTCTGTATCCCGTAGAAATGATTCCGGTGAAAGCTGTTTTCGTTGGGCAAATGAAGCAAGTGGTGGGCGTCGCAGTCTTGGTTGCTCTCCTGGCGACTACGGGAAACCTGGGATGGCATGCACTCCTACTTGGTCCGATCTGGATATGTCAGGTACTGTTGATGATAGGGATGGCATGGATTCTTTCATCCGTGAATACCTATGTTCGGGATATTCAGAATGCTGCAGGCCTGATCACCATGTTCTTATTAATGGTAAGCCCAATCGCATATACCAGCGAAATGGTGCCCGCGTCTCTTAGGGTCGTAGTCTCATTGAACCCGATTTACTACGTCATCACGCCCTGGCAGAACGTGCTGGCGCAAGGCGTGATGCCGAAACCGGAGGTGATGGTCGTTTTGGCGATCCAAAGCCTGGTTGCTTTTGTGGGCGGCTATTGGTTGTTTGCGAGGTTGCGAAGCGTTTTGGTGGATCATGTCTGAAGTGGGTTCGACGATCGTTGACATTCGACAGATAACTAAGAGGTATCAGATCTTCCAGAACCCGGGAGACCGTCTTCTGCATGCGCTCGGCTTGAGCCAAATTGTATTTTGGCGACGCCGGTCAGTAAAGGAGCTATGGGCACTCAATGGAGTGACTTTGAATGTCAGGAAAGGGGAAAGGGTCGGAATCGTTGGAAGAAATGGCGCGGGGAAGAGCACGCTGTTGAAAATCGTTGCTAGGACGGTCGCTCCCACATCCGGCGATGCCATCGTTCGAGGTCGAGTTCGTGCGCTCCTGGAACTCGGTATCGGCTTCCACCCCGAATTGACAGGTCGAGAAAACATTCGGACAGCTTTGGCATATGAGGGAGTGAGGGACTCGAACCATGAACTCGAACGAGAAATCATCGACTTTGCGGAATTAGGTGAGTCAATCGAGCAGCCACTGCGTACCTTCTCGTCCGGCATGTTCACCAGGCTGGCATTTTCTGTTGCAACGGCAGTGAGTCCCGATCTCCTGATTATCGATGAAATCCTGGCGACAGGAGATGCTTACTTTGTCGGAAAGTGTTTCGAACGACTTCAACGATTGAGTGATCAGCAAGCTGTGGCGGTCTTGATGGCCAGCCACGACCTCACCGCCGTTCAGGCGTTGTGCCACCGAGCTCTATGGATCGAACACGGTATCGTAAAGCACGAGGGAAGTCCTCTTGAGGTGCTTCGGGAGTATGGTAGAAGCATCAGACGGGAAGAAGAAGCTCGATTGAGAATTCGGGACCGAGCCGCACGAGAGAGTCCCCGAACGGATAGCGAAAAGGAACATGTCAGTTCGAGCGAGTACGGATCCAAGGAGATTGTCATTACCGGCATCAGTCTTAGCACCGGAGACTGTCATGATGTAAAAAGCCTCTATTGCCTTGAGCCGTGCGAAGTTGTTGTGGAATGGAAAGCCTGTAGGTCTGTGACCAACCCCGTGTTCGTATTCTGTATCTATCTCCCATCGGGCGCCTGCGCGAGTCAATGGATCGCATCGAGCCGTGAGATGGGGACCGAGATCGTTTCCGGCCAAGGCACCGTGACATTTCGATCAGATCGACTGCTGCTCGGCAGTGGCTATTATGTCGCAAGCGTAGGGGTGTTTGCCGAAATGCCGAACCGTGGTCTTGAAGCGGCCCCGTACCACGTACTCGACCGGTGTGTGTACTTTCAGGTCGTGGAGCAAAGCTTTAATGATCAGGTGAATTACGGCATTTGTCGACAGCCGGTTGCGACAGAATTGCGGATCCACGGCCGGCCATGAGTCGCGCATCAGAAGATCCCGATCCTTATCAAGAGCAGGTCCTTGCGGACCTCGCCGCAATCCTTCCAAAGGACACCCGGTCACTCCTGGATGCGGGGTGTGGTCAGGGGTACGTCGCTCGACAATTGTCGGGCCAAAGTCGCATTAGCGGATTGGACCGTTCGTGGGAGCGTCTCTCGCAAGCGTATGGCAGGAGAGTATTAGGCGATATTGCTGCTATGCCATTTGCCGACCGCGCGTTTGACCTTGTAATGGCCAACGACGTTCTCGAACATCTCAACGAGCGGGACTTCCGACGAGCTTTACAGGAAATCACTCGAGTAGCCACGAAATATGTCGTTGTCACTGTTCCATTTATGGAGGATCTCAACCAGGGAACGGCACAGTGTGAGGCGTGCCACCGGTATTTTCATGTGAACCATCATGTCAGATCTTTCGGGCTTGGATCCCTACGCGATTTACTGAGCGACTTCGGATGGCACTGTAGACTCCTGATATTGTCCGGGGATACATGGCAATCTGAGCCAAGCCCAATCGTTCTTATGCGCCGGTTATCCGGCCTTGCATTTGCGAATTGGGATCAAGCTGTGTGTCCTTCCTGTCAAAGCACAAAGATGAGAAGTGCAAAGGATCGTGCGGCATTGAACAGGATTTTGGACCGGTTGGCGCTCCAACTAAGCCTGCGAGACAAGGGAACGGCCGATTTGAGGTTCCTTCGGACTGAATGTATTGCCTTGTATTCTCCCGTAGGAACTTCACGAAGTGTAGATATCAATGGCAGAGACTTCATCGATTCAGCTTGGAACGCTATGGCACTTCAGGAGGAGCGACGATCGTCGGTCATATGCTGCGCAGTTCCTCCCACGCTGCATCGCCGAAGCCATTTTAGTCCTTTTGCTCATCTCCCGTATTTCCTAGAGGCCGAATCAGAATATGGCTTACCATTCATAGCTCCCAACAAGCCCGCTTGGATCGCTTTTTGCGTTGGAAAGCCTGCGGGAGAAACCGTCCAACTTGAAATTGTCGGTGAAGTGGAATCTTGGGGTGCAATACGTATCTGGGCATATGATACCTACAAAGGATACCACTCTCCCGTATCGGTGCATGTGAAGGGGCAATTCCGGATTAGTGTCCCGGTGGAAGGCGCTGAGATGTCACAATACGGGCTTGTATTCCAACTGGATTCGGAAGATGCGACGATACGTCTTCAAGCGGTCTCCTTGCTCAATATCAAAGGGGAGGAGCGGGTCCTTTATGACAACAGCCTAAGAAACGCACGATTTCTTCGGCTGCCAGGGGAATTCCCGCTTCTACTCAGTTTGCCTTTTTATGGGAGTCATATCATCGAACTCGAATGGATGCGCGACGTAAACCTTCTGTGGGATTGGACGCCTCGATCTTTACTGGCTGACAGCGTTCCGGTTGAGTTGAGACATCTGCTGGATGCCTGCGTCGATCCTATTGTTGATGAGTGCGACCGTCTGGCTAACATCCTGCAAGAAACCCTTGCAGATCGCCAACGTCTCCAAGAAGCGTATGATCGGACGTTCACTAGCCGGTTATCCAGGCTCTTCAGAAGGGTACGCACACGAGTGCAGAGCACTTGGTCTTGAGAAGACGTGATGCGACAATTGTCGTGAACATCTGATGATTGGCCTATTGAGAAACGCAGGTCGAGCAATTCTGCTGAGTTTCTGCGTGTTATGGGTCGCCGGCCTTTGTTGGTGGCTGACCTGGGGGCTTGTTTTCGAAGGGGCCAGCGGTACTGCCGCAGTGTCACAGTCGCTGCCGGAACAGACCGATGTGCAGCGAGCCGTACATGTCTTCGACAACCTCGGCGTCCCGCTACTGCGCATCACGGGGGTAGGCGAAGTTTGGCATCCTGCGTGGGCGGCGATCTATGCGTTGCAGTACTCTGGTATAGAGACCTACGATGATTCCAGGGCCGTTGCGCCTGATAAGACCAAATTTAGGAATTGTGTGGAGCAGTTGGCAAAGAGACTGAAAAGGAACACGAAAGGAGATTGGGTCTGGGAATACCCCTTCGACAATACGTATAACGATGTTACGATTACGGCGCCTTGGTCCAGCGCCTTCGGACAAGCCGTTGGTATAGAAGCGCTAATAGCGTCGTATAAAATTGATGGCCGGAAGGAGCATCTCGCTCTTGCTGAACAAGCAGCTTCAGTTCTGTTCCGGCCTATTGACCAGGGAGGGCTATTGTTTCGGAGGGGAGAGGATGTGTGGTTCGAGGAAATACCCGCCGGGTCCGCTAATCCGCCGCATATCCTGAACGGCCACATGCGGGCATTATTAGCGTTGCAACAATTAGCTGAGATGACAGGCAAGGATCGATATCGTAAGTGGT
>JBDZUK010000010.1:27038-48756 GCA_040255165.1 Nitrospiraceae bacterium
TTAGCGTTGCAACAATTAGCTGAGATGACAGGCAAGGATCGATATCGTAAGTGGTACGCCCGAGGCGTTGACACGCTAAAGCGATGGCTGCCTCTTTACGACGCTGGATACTGGCTCCGCTATGATCTTAACCCTCGAAAGATCGATCTCTGGTTCAGGATCACCAATCCTTATGGGTTTGAGCTTGCGCCCCTTGCTGTAAACATGATCACACTCCGCGATCCGGTCACGGGGCGGGAAACATCGATCGACGCTGGAGAATCGCAAGATGTGAACCGCTTAACCAAAATGTGGGGCAGCGACTGGGGAAAGCCGGAACTTCTGGATGGCCGAACGGTGCGACGGCTTAAAACCGTGACACCGTCGACTGCGCAGGACAAACAAGAAGAACTGCATGCACCATCAACATACTTTTATCTCACTTTACCATCCGAGTGGCGGGATAACCTCCGGTCAGACTGGTTTGAACTCTTCATAACATACAAGGACGAGATTGCAGGGAATTTGTCGGTACAAATGCGTTCGATTGCGCCGGGGCCTGCGTTTCGCGATCTGAGAAGTGGAGACCTATTACTCACGGGGTCGGGAGAATGGAGAACGTGGGGTATTCCTGTGCGCCCTGTCGATCTTGGCTGGTGGGTCGGGCAGATCTATGCCGAGAAGCATGCCCTGTACCTCGATAGACTGTCTGTTAAGGCACCGGAACTCAAGCCTTGGGTTGCATTAGCGAAAGGGTATGCGCGTCTGGGGAAACCACCGGTTCTCGACGGCTTAGAAAGCGGCGTGCACCAACACAACTCCATTAAGATTCCGGTTCAAACTGTGATGCTCCCAAAGTACGATTTAGATGGTCGAGGGGTAATTCGACAATACATGGCTCTTCATTCGAACAATCGTGCTACCGCGCCTGTCAGGCAACATGATTCGGAAAGTATCGCTCAGTATCAGCCATTTGTTGTAGCTCAGCAGCTGCTAAAAGGCCCGGATTTCCCTGAATGGGCGCATGCCTCCTTTGACGGCGTAGTTATCAGGCGTGAGCCAGCGCTGGAATGGTTGTTGGAATCTAAGAACTACAAAATACTCCAAAAGTCAGCGCTGTATACATATAATTTTGACAATACGTATAACGATATCGTGACGAAGGCGCCATGGCAATCAGCCTTCAGCCAAGCCTACATTGGAAAATCCCTCCTCTTCAGTCTTCGAGAAAAGCTGGGAAATGCGCGACGGCTGAAAGCGCATGCGGGGATGGTCTTCAACGCGTTCACATATGACCTGAAAGAAGGAGGGGTGGTGTCCCGTTCCAAGGAGGGACTCATCTTTGCCGAGGAAATTCCAAATGCGACACATATTTTAATTGGCCATCTGGCCGCTACGAATGCGCTTGACGAAGCATGGAAGCTTCTTTCAGACCCAAAGTGGCGTATGTTGAATCGACGATTCCGCCACACTTTACGCGACGCAATCCATTTCTTCGACACCGGCTATTGGTCCCGATATGATTTGAATCCCAAGAAGAATCTTATATTCCAGTTGGACTGGCAGGGCGCTGCTCATGGGCCTTCTATCGATCTTATTGGCTTGGAGAATCCGCAAACTGGAAGCGTTAGCGGTGTGGACGTGGGGTTGTCGAACGACGTGGAAGGCAACTCGCGCATCTGGGGTAGCGAATGGAGCGAGAATTTCACTTCAGAAAAGCGAAACGCCAGGAAGTTTAAGAACGGTTACGAATTGCGTAGCGCGCCGAACGGTGAATTTACCCGCCACAATGTGTATGTCGAATTGGTTCTGCCGAAAAGATCGCCTTCGGATTTCTTCGATCTTCCCGCACATCGGTTGGTGATTCGATACCGCGATGATGCCGTCGGCCGCCTGAGCGTAAAGATTCAGAAAATCAACGCAGGGCGGGGATTCGACTTTGTGATGCTGCGGGAAGGGCTAATTCATTGTCTAGGCGATGGATTGTGGAAAGAAATTGTCATTCCTGTGAGGCCACAGGATTTGGGATGGTATTCAGGCCCCGAGTATCATGGGTTTCATGTCGATGAGCTAGATAAGCTCGTCGGGCAGTTCGATGACTGGTACCTAAGGCAGGTGCGTGAGCGATGGAGTTACTACCTGGAGGCGTATCGCAAGTCCAAACAGGTGGTCGTAGAGGCGACGGCTGAGCCGAAGCTTGCCGATGCTGCCGTGCAGTATCAAGAGACCACAGCAGCCCACACATCTGCGGCCAACGCAGGGGAAGTCCTATTTGCGGCTTCAGACAGTCGAAACCCACTGAAGCCCTTAAGAATTCCAATTTCAGTGGAAGTTGCGGCTGCCGCCGACGCCATATTAGAAGGAGATCGGTCGCTCACGCCTCATCAGAAACTCGTCCGTTTTATGAGAATGATCGGCGAGTTCCGGGTCGGGCCGGGGAATGGTGGCGATCCAGTTAATATTCTGAAACGGAAGACGGGTGCTTGCGGAGAATTTACCAATCTTCTATTGGCTCTGGCTGCGACGCAAGGTATCAGCGGACGATACGTGAATTTACACAATTATCCCCCTGGAGACGGCCACACGGTTGCAGAGTTCTTTATCGACGGGAAATGGCGGCTGTATGACCCGACCTACGGCGTCTACTACACGGATACGCCTGCCGATGCAATGCGTCCAAGGGTTCTATCCTTTGAGGAACTGAGAAACGGTGGAGGCCGTAAGCTGGAGGTCACGCGTATCATTGAGAATCGAGAACGGTATGAAAACCAGAGACCATTATCCGACGAGTTTGTGGGACCGGCGATTTACGAGCGTGCCGACCCCGCTGGTCCCCTGGATGACAATCGGCCTTTCCTCTTTTCTCTTTCGTTAAACTTAAAGACAAATGCTGCGCTGGAAGATAAAGACTTTGGCCCGTACGTGCAGGGAGCTGATTACCTCGGGGCGAGACATGAGTGTCGGTTTCACAACTGGACAATTGCCGCACTTCAGCCGGGGCAGACCTACGAATTTTTTATAGAGCCCGGATCCATCGGGCGTGAGCAGGCCGGTGGGCAACAGCCCGTGCGGTTTCGGGCCAGGATGCGATCAGGCGGGACCCTTCTTGAAGGACAAGAGATCCAGTACTCCCCACAGGCGCGTACGCTTATGCCATGGCGCATTCGTTTCACGGCGTTATCCGATAAAGTCAACATCCATCTCGAACACTCTCTCTGCAGTGGCCCGTATTCTTACTTGTCGATAAAAGAATACCGGGTGAGGGCGGCTGCATTGGGTGCACTGTAAACGGCCCAGCGCCGAGCAGTTACCCATTGCGTGACGGGCTCACCGCAATGGGATACTCCACCTTCACATAAGTGCTTTAGGAGAGCTATGTGCGGAATTGCTGGCATTGTGAATTGGATCGGTGATGCGGTTGAGGCATCTCATCTGCATCGCATGTTGGACGTGATGTCCTATCGCGGACCTGATGATTCAGGAGTGTATCTCGACAAGAACGTCGGATTGGGTCACCGCCGCTTGTCGATTATTGACTTAACACCCGCAGGCCACCAGCCGATGTCTAATGAAGACGGCACGCTTTGGCTAGTGTTCAATGGTGAAATTTATAACTACTTGGAATTGATGCCGGTTCTTCAGAAGCGTGGACATCGCTTCCGGTCATTGTCCGACTCGGAGGTCATTCTTCATAGCTACGAGGAATGGGGAGAAGAGTGTGTGACTCGTTTCAATGGCATGTGGGCATTTGCCATCTGGGACGAGCGTCGTAGCCGACTGTTTCTCTCGCGGGATCGGTTCGGGGTAAAGCCGCTCTATTATTATGCGTCTTCCGGAGGATTCCATTTCGCCTCTGAAATCAAAGCCATATTGACGGTGGCACCAGAGGCGCGGCAGCCGAATTATCCATACCTCTATCATTTCCTGCCATCCGGTGCGTTGGATGATGGAGCGGAAACTTGTTTCGTCGGGGTGAAGCAGCTCTTGGCGGCGCACTCCCTTGTGCTGGAAGGACGGAATCTCAGCCTGATTAATTATTGGGGATACGACAAAGACGCGGCCAGACGCACCTATGATTACAGTCATCCAGAAGAAACACTGCATGGGCTTCTTGAAGATGCGGTGAAGTTGCGGCTGCGCAGCGATGTGCCCATCGGGACCTGTCTGAGCGGTGGATTGGATTCCAGCTCCATCGTAGCGCTGGCGAGCCAAATGATTAGTCATCCGGTGAAAACGTTCAGCTGTCTTTATGATGACCCGGACTGCAATGAACGACACTACGTTGACCTCATGAACGCTCACGCAGGAACCGATGCCTACCCCGTGTCTCCAAGCGGTCAGGACCTCTTTGACGTACTCCCGAAACTTGTCTGGCATCAGGATGAGCCTACTGCCGGGCCAGGCCTGTATTCTCAATGGCATGTCATGTCTGTCGCGCAAGGAAAAGTGAAAGTGCTTCTGGACGGGCAAGGCGGAGATGAGCTTTTGGCCGGCTATTTCACCTACTTTGATGCGTATCTTTCCTCGCTTCTGAAGGATTTCGCCGAGAGCAAGCGTCCGGTGTATCTTTCGTCGTTTCTCAGATCCATCCGAGAAATCCGCCGCTTGACGGGTCAGCCGTATCTCTGGAAGCACCTGAGACACCATCTGCCGGGCCCTGCAAAAAGTTTCTTGTGGAGGATACAGCAGGTTGTTCAGCGGTTCGACGCGAGGCGTTTGGAAGTGGCTCCGTCAGTGCTGCATCCCGATTTCGTTGGGCAGGTGAAAGATCGGGAAATTCGTCGAGAGCAGCCCGTCATTTTCGATAACGAACTAAATAACATCCTCTATTGGCATCTCGTCCGCCAAAGCATCCCGGCTCTCTTGCACTATGAGGATCGGAACAGCATGGCGTTTTCGATGGAGGCACGGACGCCGTTTCTGGACTACCGACTGGTCGAGTTTTGCCTCGGCCTGTCTTACGATCTGAAAATGCGAGATGGCACGACAAAGTACCTGTTGAGGCGTGCGCTTCGCAAGGACTTGCCGCTGGCCGTCGTGGACCGAAAAGATAAGAAAGGGTATCCCACCCCGATGGGTCGCTGGTTTCGAGAGGGCGGCAGGAAAGCCATGACAGAGATACTCTTTTCGAAGGAAAGCCGGCAGCGAAAGATTTTCAACCTCGATGGCATTCGGTACAAGGTTGAAAGCCATTGCCGTGGAGAAATCGATGCCAACTGGGAGATCTATCGTTGGTTGACGACGGAGCTGTGGTTCAGAACCTTTATCGACCAGCCGGTGGCATGAAAACAAAAGTTTGTATGTTCGTGACCAACTCGGTCGTGAGCGATCCGCGTGTCAAGCGCGAGGCGTCGACTCTGATTCGTGGCGGACACGAGGTCGTGGTTATCGGACTACGCGGCCCGGAGGACGGCGACGAGGAATGGTGTGATGGCTATCGGATCGTGCGCGTGGGCACGCCAGAATTATTCACCTTTCGGCAAGCCCTGCTCGCCGCGCTCAGGCGGCTATCGCCCGCAGTTCATGACGGGCTGCGGGCGGTCTACCGTGCCGTGCGGTATCGCGGTCATCCGCCGGTCTACGACACCCAGACGAAGCCCCCCCCGCGATCCCAACCGAGCGAGTCCCAGTCGCAGAGCTTTTGGAAGAAGTGCCAGATAGAGCAACTAGCCATTCGCTGCATCTTCTGGATCAACATCGATATGGCTAAAGTTGCGGTTCAACAGCAGGCGGACATTTTCCATGCCCATGATCTCGATACCCTTCTGGCCGGATATCTGGCTAAGCGCCGCGCGGGCAAACTGCTGATCTACGACTTTCACGAATTGTATACGGAACAGTTTCCAAAGGGCATCAAGGGACCTCTGTGGCGTCTCTGGTACTCCTTGCTGGAGCGGGCTTTGGTGAAGAAGTCTGACTATCGATTAACAGTCTGCGATTCACTCGGAGACTGGTTGGCAAATCAGTACTCACTGCCGAAGCCGTTGACCGTGATGAACGTGCCAAGCGCGCACTGTGTTCCTTCAATCAAGCTCGCTGATAGCGAGCGTCGCGTGGTTTTGTTTCACGGAGGGTTTCTCCCTGAACGCGGGCTTGAAGTGCTCATTGACAGCGCTCGCTATCTCAAGGGCGGACGCGTTGTATTTCGCGGCTACGGGCCGCTTGAAGAACGATTGCGGAAATTGACGCAGGAACGGCGGCTGCAGCATGTCGTATCCTTTGCGCCGCCTGTGCCGATGGCCGATCTGGTGAAGGCTGCGTCTGATGCCGACATCGGCGTGATTCCGTATCTCCCGGTCTGCCTGAACAACCGGTTTTGTTTGCCGAACAAAATCTTTGAGTACATGATGGCTGGTCTGGCGGTTGTTGGTAGTGATCTGCCTGAGCTCAGGCGGATCATCATGGGCAATCAGCTCGGTCGGGTATATGATCCCGAAAATCCGAGAGCGTTATCCGATGCGCTGAATGACCTCATAGCCGATCCTGCTCTTCTCGAAAAGTGTCGGCGCAACGCCTTGCGGGCCGCCCAGGAAACCTACAACTGGGAACAGGAGGGGCAGAAACTGCTCCGACTCTATCATCAGGCGGTTCGGTACACGGGACCTGATGGTGGTCATCGGGACAACCTGAAGTTCGTGTGAACAAATCGGTCTGCATGTTAGTGACGAACCCCGTGACGCACGACCCGAGGGTGCGCCGCGAAGCCGAGAGTCTGACTCGGTTTGGGTACCGTGTTGAGATTGTTGGCGTCCATTTCAATGACGAGGAACCAGCCGAGGAGACTCTCAACGGAGCGCGCATCGTGCGTGTGCCGCACCCGCGGTTGTTGCTGCTTCGGATCAAACGAAAATATCCTCGTCTCTATCTAATCCTTAAAGAGTTGTATCGGCGCGCACGACTGAATCGCAGCGGGGACACAGCGATCAAGCAAGATAGCGCCGAGCGAAGTCCGTTTCAAAATGGGAGCGGCAAACTCGCCAGGCTTCAGCATGATTGCCGGACGATTGCGAATCTGATTTGGCTGAACGCGGCTCTGTTTCGGCGGGCGCGGAAGGTTCAAGCTGATATCTTTCATGCGCACGATCTCGATACATTGCTCGCAGCCTACCTCGTCGCTCGATTGACCGGGAAAAAACTCATCTATGATTTTCATGAGTTGTATACGGAGCAGTTTCAGGAAGGAGTCAAGAGCAAGCTCTGGCGCCGTTTCTACTCCGGTCTGGAGCGCATACTCGCTCGGCGAGCAGATCTCGGAATGACGGTGTGCGACTCCATCGGCCAACATTTTGGACGGGAATACGGGCTGCAGGGTGTCGTCACGGTAAAGAACGTGCCGGTGTACCAAGATTATTGCCATTCTTCACCCGAGCGCGGTCGAGAGCGAGTCATTCTGTATCATGGCCTGTACTTCCGTAATCGAGGCTTGGATCAGCTGATCGAAAGTGTCCAGTACTTCAAGAGAGGTCGATTGATCCTCAGGGGGTTCGGCGACTGGGAAGAGGAGTTGCGCGCGTTGGTCAACGCGAAGGGACTTCATCGCAAAGTGGAGTTCGCCCCGCCTGTCCCGATGGTGGAACTGGTGAAAGCTGCTGGTGAGGCTGATGTCGGGGTGGCTCCTTTTATTCCGGTGTGTTTGAATACGCGGTTTTGCCTTCCTAACAAGCTGTTTGAGTATATGATGGCCGGGCTTGCGATAGTCGGCAGTGACTTGCCGGAAATGCGAAAGGTCATCCTGGGCCATCATGTAGGCGCAGTGTTTGATCCTCATGATCCACGAGAAATTGCACGAGTGATCAACGAAGTGCTCGATGATGAGGCCAGACTGGAACAGATGAAGGACAATGCACGGCATGCTGCTAAGACCATCTACAACTGGGAAATAGAAGAAGGAACCTTGCTGAAGGCTTACGACAGGCTCTTCGCTGCATGAAAAGGCTCTCCAATGTGTGCGATAGCAGGCATTCTTTCACCGAATGGAAGACCAGTGGATCCGGGCATGCTGCAACGCATGATCGAGGTGCAGGCGCATCGAGGCCCAGACGGCGAGGGGTATGTTCTCCTGTCACTTGCGGGGCGGGAGAGACCATTTGCGGTCAGGGGGCGAATAACTGGTGCTCACGGGTTGGCAGGGCATCGGTATTGTCTTGGGTTGGGACATCGGCGATTGGCCATAGTGGACACCTCGGCTGCCGGACATCAGCCCATGTCGACGGCGGACCAACGCTACTGGGTGACCTACAATGGCGAGATTTACAACTATCTCGAATTGCGTGCGGAATTGGCGGGTTTAGGCCACGTCTTCCAGTCGCAGTCCGATACTGCCGTACTACTAGCGGCCTACCGAGAGTGGGGCTTGTCTTCGCTGAGTCGATTCAATGGCATGTTTTCATTTGCCATCTGGGACGCCGAGCGACGTCGACTGCTCTGTGCCCGGGACCGACTCGGCGTTAAACCGTTTTACTATCTCTGGGATGGCAGTCTGTTCGTCTTCGCATCGGAGATCAAGGCTTTGCTGGTGGGGCAGCCGGAACGGACGGCGAATCAGAAAGCGATCTTTCGATATCTCGACGAGGGATGCCTGGATGACGGCGCGGAAACTTTCTTTCAAGACGTTCAGCAACTCTTACCAGGGCATCTCTTAGTCCTGGAGGATGGCAAGCTTCACATCGAGCGGTACTGGGACTTGCCTGACGAGGGGAGTGGGCGCATTGGCTCGCCGCAGAAGGCGTCTGAGGAATTGGGTGCGCTCTTGCGGGATGCGGTCCGCATCCGGCTGCGGAGCGACGTGCCGGTCGGCAGTTGCCTCAGCGGCGGGCTCGATTCATCCGCCCTCGTCTGCTTGGCCGATCAATTGCTGCGAGAGGACACCTCCCTGGCCGATCATCCGGTCCGCGTACGGCAAGAGACCTTTTCTTCTTGTTTCCAAGATCCCCGCTACGATGAACGGCAGTTCATTAACCTCGTTGTCGATGCCACAGGAGTAGAACCCCATTACGCATTTCCGGACCCAAAGGAACTGGCCGCTGCCTTGCCTCGTCTTGTTTGGCACCAAGATGAACCGTTCGGCTCTACAAGCATTTTCGCTCAATGGATGGTGATGCAGGATGCGGCCCAACACGGAGTCAAAGTGCTGCTTGATGGTCAAGGTGCCGATGAGTTGCTGGCCGGTTACCATGGATTTTTCGGGGCTCGATTCGCCGATCTCATCGCCGGCTGCCGGTGGAAGACACTTGTCCGAGAATGGCTGGCATACCGCCGTCTGCATGGGGCCATGCCCCCTCAGATCGCCGCAAATTTTGTGCGGGCCTTTGTGCCGGCGCCGCTGGTACGGCGGTTGCGCAGTCGGATTGTCGGCGGGGCAGCCTGGATCGATAAGAATTTTCTGCGCGTGCAGTCGGAGAACGAAGCACATGCCACCTCGGCCTCGACTCATGTGCGATCCATGCAACGCCGGTTGCTGTTCAGCAACGGACTACGCGCGCTCCTGCATTGTGAAGATCGCAATTCGATGGCGTTCGGCATTGAAGCCCGGCTGCCATTCCTCGACTATCGTATGGTGGAGTTTCTCTACAGACTCAGTGACGAAGAAAAACTCCGTGACGGCTGGACGAAGTTCGCTCTTCGGACCGCCTTGGAGGGGGTCGTGCCGCGACAAATCCAGTGGCGAATCGACAAGCTCGGCTTTGTGACTCCGGAAGATCATTGGTTCCGGACCGACCTGAAGGAGTTTGCCTCAGATATCCTGTCGGATGCGCGCACTCGAGAGCGTGGTTACCTGAATGTGGACGCGGCGAAGCGCGAGTTCGGACACCATGTAGCGGGTCGAAAAAGCCTCGGCTTCGTCTTGTGGCGCTGGTTGAATCTTGAACTCTGGTGCCGACAGTTTCTCGATCGTGATGCGACGCATCTTTGTTTTGTTCAACAACACTAGCATCGGGGGTACCGAGCGGCGCTTGGGTCGATTGTTTCTGCGCATGATCACCGACGATCCGTCCGCTCGTCTGTATCTCAACGCGAGTCTCGCCGTCAAACTGGCCGACGCCGGCATTCTGGGGCCCCATTCTCCGAATCTCCGTATATTTCCAGAGCCGTGGGGCCGGATGGCGGCATGGCTGGAGCGGGTCAGTACAGCAGCCGCGTTTTGGTGCCGTAAATGTGATTACCTATGGTACGCGGCATTCCTGGCCCTTCGTTATGCGACGGCGCCCCGTTGTCTGTTCCACCTCGCACTCGGCGGCGTCTATGTCGGAACCCCGTTGATGCTGATCCGTCGCTCGCACGCGACCGTGGTTTCGATTACCGACCCCAATTTGGCGCATCTGGTGGGTTCTCCTTTGGGAATGCCGATCTATTACAGCGCGTTGAAACGGTGCACGCTGGTCGATGCCCTCACGGAAAGGATTCTCGAAGATTTGGTGAACCGCGGGATTAGTCCTCGCAAAATTGCGGTATCACCGGGCAGCATCATCGACGCAGACCAATTCGTCTCTGTGGAGGACAAACTGCCGTGGGTCGTGTTTGCCGGACGTTTTATCGAGGAGAAAAATCCAATGCTTTTCGTGCGTGCACTCCCGCTTATCAAGGCCGCGTATCCGGCGGCACGTTTTCTTTTGCTGGGGCATGGACCGTTACGTCAGCAGATCCTGGACGAAATCAACCGGTTGAGAATAAGCGAAGTGGTGACCGTCGCATTTCACGCGAATATCGCGCCTGTACTCGCCCGCGCCCAGGTGTTTGTATCACTCCAAATCAATGACAACTACCCCTCGCAAAGCCTGCTCGAAGCCATGGCTTGTGAAGCTGCCATTGTGGCGACAGATGTCGGCCTGACATGGAAGCTCGTGGATGCTGATACTGGAATTCGGGTCAAGCCGGAAGCGTCGGAGGTCGCAAAAGCGGTGATCTCCTTGTTGGAAGATCCTACTCGTCGTCGCAAGGCGGGAAGGAAAGCACGCGAGCGCGTACAGGAGCACCATTCTGAGAGACGCTATTACCGGTACTTACAGGAATTGCATCAAAGGGCGATTGCATAATACGAGACATTGCGTGCAGGGAGCCGGGTTATATGAAAAAATGCCATGGAGGAATCCATGGTGATTCTATTTCTCACCGGTGTGCTGGCATGGGTGTTGTCGCTGTACGGCGTGCCTCTGGCTCGGCGTGCTGCGCTGAACTTCGGCATTGTCGACCGTCCCGATGGCCGCTTGAAGCGCCAAGGTGAGCCCGTGCCATATTTGGGCGGGCTCGCGATCTATGTGGCCTTTCTCATGAGCCTGGCCCTGACCTTTGAATTTCGACATGAAGTGCTCGGGGTCGTTCTGGGCGGCACCATCATCGTCATGCTCGGCCTTATCGATGACTTCGGCGTCTTGACGCCGTGGACGAAGTTGGCCGGGCAGCTATTGGCCGTCTTCGTTCTCATCAAGAGCGGGATTCACATTCAGATCGCGATATTGCCCGAGTGGATGGATTTGGCTCTTACGGTGTTATGGATGGTGGGTCTGATCAACGCGTTCAATCTTCTCGATATCATGGATGGATTGGCGGCAGGGATTGGAGCGATTGCCGCGGGATTTCTTGCCATGTTGGCGATTGTGGACGGCGATCAAGCCATTGCCGTCATGCTGCTGGCGTTGGCGGGCAGTCTGATCGGCTTTCTCCGATACAATTGGCAACCGGCGAAAATTTATATGGGGGACACGGGGGCGATGTTCATCGGCCTGATGCTCGGTGCCCTTTCCATGATCGGCAGGTATCCCGGAACCCATGCGTTGTCGCTCCTCACACCGGTGTTCATCCTCGGCGTGCCCATCTTCGACACGCTGTTCGTGATGTATATCCGCTACCTCCGGGGGCTGCCCATCTTTTTGGGGAGTCCGGATCATATCGCGATTCGGTTGAGACATTGGGGACTTACTGTCCGGCAGGTGGTGGTCGTGAGCTATGCGGCCACGGCTGTCGTCGGCGGAGTCGGAGTTGTGATCCTGTTCGCGAGCCAGGAAATTGCGAGCTTCCTGTGCGGACTCACGGCGGTGGCGGCGATTGCCGCCGCAGTCGTCTTGACGAAAGTCGACGTCTCCCGTCCGGTGCCGGCCATGGCGACCTCTGCTGCGTCCGGCATGAGAGAAGGGCGGCCGTCATGATCTTGATTGTCGGCGCCGGACTGGCCGGGCTCAGCGCTGCCTACCATCTCAACGGGCTGCCGTTTCGAGTATTCGAGAAGGAAGCGGAGGTGGGAGGATTATGTCGCTCATACCAGACACACGGGTTCACGTTCGACATGACGGGCCATCTTCTCCATTTCCGCCGGGCTGAGATCAAAGCGCTGGTGGAACGTTTATTGGAGGGCAGGCTGGCGCAACATAACCGGCGGTCCTACATCTATTCGCACGGCACCTACACGGAGTACCCGTTCCAGGTCAATACGCACGGCCTGCCCCCTGAAGTGGTGCGTGAGTGTTTGCTCGGATTCATCGCAACCCTCACGGCTCCCCCGGCCTCCAAACCGGCCTGTGAGCGTTCCTTCAAAGAATGGATATTGGACAATCTCGGCGAAGGCATGGCGCGGCATTTCATGGTGCCGTTCAACGAAAAGCTCTGGCAAGTGCCGCTCGAGGAACTGACCTCGGACTGGGTCTCCTGGCTCGTCCCCAAGCCGGAGTTGACAGACGTGGTGAACGGCGCGCTTGGAATCAAAGATAAGGCGTTCGGGTATAACCCGTCTTTCTTGTATCCGGCGAGCGGCGGTATCCAAGTGCTGCCCCAGGCGTTCGTGCCCGGGGTGGGGCCTCTCGACCTTGAAACGGAACTCGTGGAAATCGATACGGGCCGTCAACGGGCCGTATTCCACCAAAAGGGAATCGGCCACCGCGTCGAAGAGTATGAGTCGCTGGTTTCTACGATTCCGATCCCTGAACTCGTCCGTCGATGTGTCGATTTGCCGGTCCATATGCAGGAGGCGGCGGCCGGGCTCCGATGGGTTTCGGTTTACAACATCAATCTCGGAGTGGCGCGGGAACGAATTTGCGATAAGCATTGGATTTATTTCCCCGAACACGAATATCCCTTCTATCGAGCCGGGTTTCCGATGAACTTTTCTCCTTCGCTGGGCCGTCATGGGTGTAGCTCCTTGTACGTGGAGGTGTCGCATCGACCGACCGAGCGCAAGACTCCCGACGAACTGCTCGGCATGGTCCGGTGCGGGCTGGAGCGAGCCGGAATTTTCGGCCCGCGGGAAGAGCTTGTGGTGGCTGACGTCAAGGATATCTACTATGCCTACGTCCTTTTCGATCGGCATCGTGCCAAGGCGGTCCCGATGTTGCTGCAGGAATTGGAACAGCGAGGCATCTATTCCATCGGGCGATACGGCCGCTGGGAACATACCTCTATGGAAGATGCGATCGCGCAAGGCAAGCAACTGGCAGAGCGTCTTCGCTCTCAGCTCATCGCGTGCGCCTGACCCGCCGGTTCTGATTGCTCATGCATACCCTCTGTCATGTCATTACCAAGCTGGAGCTGGGAGGTGCGCAAGAAGTGGCGCTGCACATCGTGGGGCACGTATCCCGCGAACGGTTCCGTCCCGTCCTCGTCACCGGTCCGCGTGCGTGGCTGACGGAGGAGGCGAAAGCCCTGCCCGGAGTCGAACTGATCGAAGTCCCCGCGCTGCAGCGGGACATACGGCCCGTCGCTGATCTGCGCGCATTCCTTCAACTCGTGCGGACGTTTCGCCGTTTCCGCCCGGCCATCGTCCATACGCACAGTTCCAAGGCCGGGATCTTGGGTCGGTGGGCTGCCTGGGTTGCAAGAGTTCCCAAAATCGTGCATACGATTCATGGATACGGCATCACGCCGGCGCAACCCCGATGGTTACGAGCGGCGCTCATTGCAGTAGAGCGTGTCACGGGAAAGATCACGACGCACTGGATCGCCGTCTCGAACGAAGACATACATCGCGGTGTCGAATGGGGTTTGTTTAGTCGGGACAAGGTGAGGCTCATTCGGCCGGGAATCGATCCGGCTCCGTTTATGAAGGCGGCGCGGGATGTCGACCGGGACGCCGTCCGTAAGGAATGGGGCTGGGGGCCCGATGCCCACGTGGTTGGAAGTGTTGCCTGCCTGAAGCCGCAGAAGGCGCCGGCGGATTTCATTGCGGTCGCGGCTCGCGTGATTCGATCGGTGCCCAATGCGAAATTCGTGCTGATCGGGGACGGCGAGGAGCGGGATAAGCTGCAGGACATAATCGGATCCCTCAAGCTTGAGCAGAGCGTGAAACTGCTGGGGTGGCGGCGTGACATCCCTCGGCTGCTCCAAGGCTTTGATGCCTTCCTTCTCACCTCACATTGGGAAGGGTTGCCCCGTGTGCTGTTGGAGGCGCGCGCTGCGGGCCTGCCGATTGTGGCGACCAAAGTTGGAGGGGCCGCCGAGGCGATTGCCGCTGGGAAGCATGGGTGGCTGTGCGAGCCGGGCGACGTTTACGACATGGCCGGCCGGTTACAGCAGGTATTGGCCGAGAAGCATCACTGGCGCCGGGTGCTCAGCGCCGGTTCGACCGAGCTGCCCAAGGAATTCGACATCTCCCGGATGGTGGAGCAGCATGAACAGCTCTATGCCTCCCTGCTTTCCCCGGACTGCGAGGCGGTTGAACAAGCGGCCTAGGTCACGGGTGGGCCATCATGCGATCAGGAGGACACATGAACGTGCCACTGCTGGATTTAAAAGTTCAGTATCAAGCGATCCGCAACGAGGTGATGGCCGCAATCCAGGCGACCTGTGACGATCAAGGATTCATCCTTGGTCCTCGGGTCGCCGAGTTTGAGCAGGCCCTGGCCAGGTATGTGGGCAGCCGCCACGCCGTCGGATGCGCTTCTGGCAGCGACGCGCTCCTGCTTTCCTTAATGGCCATGGGCGTCAAGGCCGGCGATGAGGTCCTCACGGTCCCCTTTACGTTTTTTGCCACGGCGGGCGCCATCTCGCGGTTGGGGGCCAAGCCGGTCTTCGTCGACATCAGGGCCGATACGTTTAATATGGATCCCCGGCACATCGAGCGGGCGATCACGCCTCGGACAAAGGCCATCATTCCGGTCCACCTGTTCGGCCAGTGCGCCGATATGAGGGCCATTATGGACATCGCCCGGTCTCGGAAGATACCCGTGATCGAGGACGCCTGCCAGGCCATCGGTTCGGCACAAGGCGGCAAGCGGGCCGGCGTGCTCGGAGACACGGCCTGCTTCAGCTTTTTCCCCTCAAAAAATCTCGGCGGATTCGGAGACGGCGGCATGGTTACCACCGATGACCAGTCGTTGGCCGACTCCATGGCCATGCTCCGCGTGCATGGCAGCCAAGTCCGTTACGTGCACCAAGCTGTCGGCATCAACAGCCGGCTGGATGCGATCCAGGCGGCGATTCTCTCGGTGAAGCTGAAACGGCTGGACGCGTGGGCGGAGGGGCGGAGGCGGAATGCAGCCCGGTACGAACAGCTGTTCCTGGCAGCGAAGTTGACCGACCGCGTTTCGCTTCCGGTTGCGGACCAGGAGAACTTCCATGTCTACAATCAGTACACCGTCCGAGTACCGAAACGAGATGAACTTCGGACCTATTTGAAGGACAAGGGCATCGGGACGGAGGTGTATTATCCTTTGCCGTTGCATCTCCAGAATTGTTACCGGGATCTCGGCTACCGGAAAGGCGCCTTCCCCGAGTCCGAACGCGCGGCCGAAGAAGTGCTTTCCCTCCCCATTTATGCGGAGCTGACCGAGGCGCAACTTGGGTATGTGGCGGACACGGTCGCCGCGTTCTTCGCCCAGAACTGACGGCCGGGGCGCCATGCACGACGCCGTCCGCCGACAGGGGTTTCGTGTGAAGTTCGGGGCGGCGGACGCGATGGAGCGAAAGGACCGACAACAATGATTCCAGTGAAAACCGTGGTCGGGACGGTGGCTCTGGCGACCGTCTCATTCGCGGGCGTCGATGCGAAGGAATTGACGCCGCGCGAAATCTATGACAAGGCCTCTCCGGCCGTCGTGATGGTCATCGGGCACGCGGACGGCGGACGCAAAGGCAGCGGCGGGACGGGATCGATCGTTCGGGCGGACGGTCTCGTGCTGACCAATGCGCACGTCGTGATTGAGGAAGGGACGGCGAAACCGTTTCCGCGGCTCTCCGTATTTTTGCGGCCGCCTCGCGTGACGGGCGATACGAAAGTGGATCTCGCGCGGGGGTTCAGGGCCAATGTGGTAGCGTACTCCTCGCCGCTGGATCTCGCACTGCTTCGGTTGGAGAGGGTGACCGAGCCGCTGCCCGTCGTGGATCTCGGTGTGTCGGAAGACATCCGCATCGGCGATCGCGTCGTCGCAATCGGGCACCCGGAGCAGGGAGGACTCTGGGCGCTGACGACCGGCGTCATCAGCGCGGAACTGGAAAATTTCAATGGGGTGAAAGGAAAGCACGTCTTCCAGACGGAAACGGGCCTGAACCGCGGAAACTCGGGCGGGCCTCTGCTGAACGGTGAAGGGCGGATGGTAGGTGTCAACACGGCCATCGCACGCGTGGCGCCCGATGGTCTCCCGATCACCAGTATCAGTTTTTCGCTGAAGTCGAGCGTTGCCAGGCAGTGGCTGCACGAGCACGGCGTGTCATCATCTCAAGGTCGACCGGAAGTCGCGCGTCCTAGTCCATCGGCAGCGGAAACAGAGCGCCCGGCAGCGGTCACGACTCAGCCCGCATCCCCGCGGCCCATACAGCCGAAAGCAGCGTTGCCGCCCAAGCCCATGCCGGCCGAGCCGCCCACGCCCGCCCAACCGTACGACCTGGATGAACTGGTCACCGAGCGAAGCAAGGCGGAAGCCGACTTGGAAAGCATGATGAGCGAGATGCGCCGCAGAATGAAGGGGCGGTAGCAGCGCTATCCCGTTCAAGCTTGAACAGCGCTGCTGGGCGAAACAGACGCACGCCTCTCTGAAGACACTCTCTCTTGCTCTTCTACCCATCGGGTTTCACTCTCCACTGTTCAACTCTGTCATCTCGTGACCTCCGCGAGAGGCGCCGCGACGGCGCCTTGATCCATTTGCACCACCGTGAGCCTATCGCTGGGCGATATCCCGACCATGCCTGCACAGAAACGGTCCACAATAAGCAGGTCGAACGCGACGGGCCGTGATTAGAACCGAATGAGAGGACCGGGCACATCGATTGCTCTCCTGTAGTGTGTCCGGTGGTTCGATGAAGCTGGCCCAGAGGACATATTCTTCCATCGCACTCACAGCCGCCCTAATCGGCGGGATTGCCATCGTCGATTGGTGGCTGCCGGTCGGTTTGGTCATCACGGTGCTGTATGTCGCGCCGGTGCTCATCGCTTCCCGCGTCCCCATTGTGAAATTCATGCCGGCTGTCGCCGGAGTCACGTCCGCTCTGACGATCCTTGAAGTGTTTCGCACCTCTCTCAGCGCGCTTACGTGGGTGGAACTCTGCAACCGCGCCTTCACGCTTCTGGTGATCTGGATCACGACGCTGCTGTGTATTCGGCGGCACCGCGACGAAGCGGAACTCCGTCGAGTCTACGAAGAAATAGAACGGCAGGTGGAAGAACGAACGGCCGACCTCGAACATGCAAACCGGCAGCTGGAGGTGTTTCATGCCGAAGCCCTGTCCCAATTGGCCGCGATCGTAAAATCCTCTGACGATGCGATCGTGGGCATGACGTTGAACGGCATCGTCCTCAGCTGGAATGCCGGGGCGGAACGGATTTATGGATACACGGCTGAAGACGTCATCGGACGCTCCATTTCGCTGCTCTGCTCGCCGGACCGCCTCGACGAAGTGCCGACGATGTTGGACCGGATTGCGCGGGGTGAGCACGTCAGGAACCTCGAGACGGTCCAACGGCGGAAGCGCGGGGAATTGATCGACGTGTCGCTCACCATCTCGCCCGTGAAGGACGCGGACGGCGGGGTGGTGGGCGCATCCGCCATCTCCAGGGACATCACGCAGCGGAAACGCATCGAGTCCGCCCTGCGGGAGAGCGAGGCCCGGTTCCGCATGATGGCGGACACGGCCCCGGTGATGGTCTGGATGGCGGGGGCTGACACTCATTGCACGTTCGTCAACAAACGATGGTTGGAGTTCACCGGGCGAACGCTGGAAGAGGAGATCGGCGACGCCTGGATTACGGGGGTTCATCCCCATGATCTGGCGCGCTGTCACGAGAGCTATCACAACTCGTTCAAGTCGGAACAGCCCTTCACCATGGAATATCGGCTGCGCAGGGCCGACGGCGAGTATCGATGGGTGTTGGACACGGGTGTGCCGTTATTCGAGTCCAACGGCCGTTTCGCGGGCTATATCGGCACGTGCATGGATCTCACCGAGCGGAAGGAAATGGAAGATCAACTTCGCAAAGCGGTCAAGGAGAAGGAAAGCCTCCTGCGCGAAGTCCACCATCGTGTGAAAAACAACTTACAAGTCATATCCAGTCTCCTCAATTTGCAGTGCGCTTCCGTCAAGGATTCACAGATCGTGCAGTTGTTCCGCGAATGTCAGGTGCGGATCACCTCCATCGCCTTGCTGCACGAAACTCTACATCGGTCCAGCGATCTCTCCCGTATCAGAATGGACGACTACATGCGCACCCTCACCGGACACCTATTTCGTTCTTACGGGGTGGACAACACCCTGATCGGTCTGCGGCTGCAAGTGGACGATGTGGAGTTGGACATCGATACCGGACTGACGTGCGGATTGATCATCGACGAACTGGTATCGAATTGCCTGAAGCATGCATTTCCTTCCGGACAGCGCGGACAGATCACCATCGACCTTCACGAGAACGGCGACCATACCTTTACGCTCCACGTGGGCGACGACGGTGTCGGAATCCCCCGGGACGGTGTCCTGAACAATCCCGACTCGTTGGGCCTCGAATTGGTCAGCCTCATGGCGGAGAAGCTCGAAGGCGCCATCGAATTGCAAAGCGGCCGTGGAACGGAATGGCGGATCCGGTTTCGGCAACTGCACTATCAGGAAAGGATGTGAACATGGATCAGGCAAAAATTCTCGTCGTTGAAGACGAACCGATCGTGGCCAAGGATATTCAGCAAAGCCTGCGCCGGCTAGGGTATGAGGTTCCCGCGACCGCGACATCGGGGGAGGACGCGCTGCGGAAAGCCGGGGAAACCAAGCCGGACCTCGTCATCATGGACATCGTCTTAAAAGGAGGAATGGACGGCGTGGAGACCGCCCAATACCTGAAACAGCGATTCGACGTCCCTATCGTGTATCTGACGGCATATGCCGACCATCAGACCCTCGAACGGGCCAAGACCACGACGCCGGCCGGGTACATGTTGAAGCCCTACCAGCCGAACGAATTGCGGACGACGGTCGAGCTGGCGCTTCACCGTTCGCAGATCGATCGGCATCTAAAGGAGAGCCTGCGTTGGTTGGTCACCGCCGTGAAGTGCAGCGGCGACGCCGTCATTACCACCAACCGGGCCGGGCGCGTCACCTATCTGAGCCCGGCTGCCGAGACGTTGACGGGATGGGGTCAGCAGGAGGCGGCCGGGGTGGAGTTAGCCGTGATACTGAGCTTGAATGAAACACAAGGGACGATCGACAGCCCCGCGAGACGGGCCATGACTGAATGCCGGATGGTTCGGATGGAAGAAGCGCTGTTGCTGGCCAGGGATGGAGCCGCGCATCACGTCGAGGGCAGTGCTGCGCCCGTAGTGGATGACGCGGGCGTCGTGGTCGGCGCCGTCCTTGTGTTTCGCCGCCATGCGCCGGCGTTCCCGAGTGGGCGCGCCGGTGTGCCTCGCTTCCGATGGCCTGAAGACCGCCGACTCGCGCGACCGGCCGGCATCATCAACCTCTGCGCGTGGTGCAAGCGTGTGCCCGACTCATCGGGCCATTGGTACGACTTGGAAACCTACATCAGCGAGCATTCGGACCTGACGTTCAATGGAGGACTGTGCCCCGAGTGCATGGCGAGGTGCTTCCCCTCGGAACCGAAACATCATTCACATGAATCCTTTGACAATGCAGGACGCATATGAGACAGGCATAGAGAATCTATACTCCGTTTATGGCGACACGAATGCGGCCCATCTCAATGGAACGTCAGGGTTATGGTTAGGGCGGTTCGCGCGCGGCTGATTTTGATCGCGGTCTTATTCTGCCCCCCGGTCGCAAACCTGCATGCCGAACTTCCAGAAGAAGATATTCGCGAAATCGCCAAGAAGATGATCGTGCTGGAACAGGCGGGGCACCATGCCGAGGCACTGCCCTTGGCGAGAAGAGCGGTGGAGATTTCCGAGCAAGTGTTGGACCCGGGACATCCGACAATCGCGCTCTATCTGGATCATCTGGCTATGCTGTACGTCAGGCTCGGAGAGACCAATCTGCCGGAGCCGCTGTTCTATAGAGCGCTTGCTATCCAAGTGCAAGCATTGGGAAAAGATCATCTCGCCGTGGCGTCCACTAGTCTCCATCTGGCCCAGCTTTATCAGGCCAGAAAGGAATGGCGGAGGGCTGAGCCCTTTTTGCAGCAGGCGTTAAGGACCCGCGAGCACTTCTGGGGAACAGAGAACGTTGCCCTGATCGCGGTACTGCGGGATCTGGCGAAGGGCTACGAGGCTGAACGCAGGTATTCCGAAGCCGAGGAGACGTACAAGCGGGCGCTTTTATTGGAAGAACGTCGGTGGGGGCCTGAACACTCCAATCTGGTTCAGACCCTCGAGGGATATGCGCGAATGCTGCACCAAACGCAGCGGGATGCCGAAGCAGAGGCGTTGGAGCGCAGAGCCGCGCACCTGAGAGAGAACAATAAGACGCCCCTGGCGTCTCCTGACGGCGAGCCGTAGAAAGGTGAGTCTTTTTTAGCTGGTCACCGCGCCTTCCGAAGCCGACGACACATGCCTCGCGTACTTGGCGAATACGCCGGAGGCGTAGCGGGGAACGGGGACTTTGACCTTTTTCAAGCGGGCCTTGATCTCTTTGAGCGATAGGTTCACGTCCAGCCGGCGTTTTGGGATGTCGAAGATAACGATGTCACCGTTCCTCACCGCGGCGATGGGCCCGCCGCGCACCGCTTCCGGAGCGACATGGCCGGCCATCAGCCCGTGCGTAGCGCCGGAGAACCGTCCATCGGTCAGCAGGGCGACGGAATCTCCCAAGCCGGCGCCCACGAGCGCGGCCGTGACGCCCAGCATTTCGCGCATGCCAGGACCGCCGGATGGGCCCTCGTAGCGGATCACCACGACGTCGCCCGCCTTGATTTGTCCGGCCTTCACCGCGGCAAAGGCGTCTTCTTCGCGGTCGAAGACTTTAGCCGGTCCCCGAAATCCCAGGCGCGCATGACCGGCCACTTTTACGACGCAGCCGTCGGGTGCGAGGTTTCCTCTCAGAATGACGAGCCCTCCGGTGGGCTTGATCGGGTTCGACAGCGGGCGCAGCACCTGTTGGCCGGGCACTTCTTTCGCTTCTTTGGCCTCGTCCCCGATCGTGCGCCCCGTGACCGTCGGCTGGGCTGCGTGGAGCAATCCCGCGTCTGCCAGCCGTTTGGCGACCAATGTCGTGCCGCCCGCCGCAAAGAGGTCCGCTGCGGTGAACCGCCCGCCGGGCTTGAGGTCGGCGAGCAGCGGAACTTTGCGATTGATTTTGTCGAAGTCGTCGATGGACAAGCGGACGCCTGCTTCCCGGGCGACGGCCAGCAAGTGCAACACGGCGTTGGTAGACCCTCCGGTGGTGG
>JBDZUK010000010.1:48766-52592 GCA_040255165.1 Nitrospiraceae bacterium
ATGTCCTCAGGGTCGACCGGGGCGCCGAACAGGGTGGTGGCGACCGCCGCAATCGCGTTCTCGATGGATTTGCGCGTGATGATCTGCCGAGGCCGCAGATCGTTCTTCAGCAGCTGCATCACCATCCGGCCGCAGTCGAACGCCACCTCGTCCTTTTGGTTGTCCATGGCCGGCACGCCGTTGCGGCCCATCGGCGACATGCCGAGAAACTCGAAGGCGATCGCCATCGTGTTCGCGGTGAACTGCCCGCCGCAGGCTCCCGGTCCCGGACAGGCATGATCTTCCAGATGTTTCAACTCTTCGTTCGACATGTGACCGGAGGCATGTTTCCCTACGGCTTCGAAGACGTCTTGAATCGTCACGTCATGCCCCTGGAACCGTCCTGGCATGATGGAGCCGCCGTAGAGCATCAACGACGGCACATTGAGCCGGGCCAAGGCCATGACGGTGCCGGGAATCGTCTTGTCGCACCCGGAGAGCGCCACGACGGCATCGAACAGATGGCCGCGCACGACGAGTTCGATCGAATCGGCGATGACCTCGCGGCTGATCAGCGACGCTTTCATGCCTTCCGTGCCCATCGAAATGCCGTCCGAAACGGCGATCGTGTTGAACTCGATCGGCGTCCCCCCCGCGGCTCGGATCCCAGCCTTCACACGCTCCGACAAACGGCGCAGGTGGAAATTGCACGGCATGACTTCAATCCAGGTGTTCGCGACACCGACGAGAGGACGCGTCAAGTCCTCGTCCGTGAACCCGACGGCTTTCAGCATTGCTCGCGCCGGCGCTCGGCTCGGTCCCTGGAGAAGGTCTTGGCTGATCAGTTTAGCATGGCCCATTACTATGCCTCCCGAAACTTGAATCCGAGGACTGCGTTTCAATTGCGGCGCATCAGTGATGGTGGGTCGGCTCGGCGGGGTCATCTGGAAAGACGCCGTGAAGTGCCGCCGAGCCGTCGAATCATTCGTGATGTGATTTGTTCCCCTTGCCTTTCGCCTTTTTCTCCTCGGTATCGATTACAGAGCCTGTCCCCGCGTCGATGTGCACTTCCGTAACGTTACCGTCCGCGCCCAAGACTTCGACTTCCCACACGGTCTTGCCGTGCTTCTTTTCCAACTCGGCCTCGACGACGGTCCCTTGCACCTTTTCCGTCGCGGTCTTGATGGCTTGGTCGATCGTGATCTTTGCGTCCTTCACCAGTTCGGACACGTGGTCGTCTTGCTTATCCCTTTTCTTGTCGCTCCAAGCCGGCGATCCGAGAACCAACACGATGCCGATGGCGGCAAAAGCCGCGAGTCCCAAGTACTTCATGATGCCCTCCTAGTTTTTCTTGCCTGAATGGGGGCTGCGTCCATGCGGGTCGCCATGGCCGCCGCCCGTGCCCTTATGCTGTTGCATCATCTTATCGTGCTCGGCCTTTTCTTTGGCTCGCTGCTCCGGCGTGAGCAGGGCCAGCACATCCCGCCGGGCCTTGATGGACGCCATGCGCAACCCGACCTGGAGATCCTCGCTCTGCTTCAGCTTGGCTTCGATCGCGCCCAAATCCGACTTCTCATCCTCGATGAGCGCCCGCAGCTCTCGTTCGGCCACCTGGATGTCCGCTTCGCTCTTGATCCTGGTTTTGTCGAGATTGAGCTGCATGTCTTTCAGCTTGGCGACCTGCTCGGCCGACAGCCCAATGTCCTTTTCGTGTTTCAACAGATGGCGAATCAGATGCCCGGTGCTGCTGTGCATCATCCCCATGCCCATCATGCCGTGCCCGGATGCGTGCCCGTCTTTCCCGTAGCTGTCTTTCCCGTGGCCGTACTGTTTGTCGGGATCAGCCCACGCGCCCGCCACACCAATGGCAAGGCTCAATACCGAAGAGACACTGAGCGTACAGAGTTTCGTTCCGAGATTCGTCATCCGTTCCTCCTTAATTTAGCCGACAGTGCAGCAATGGGCGTTCCCTAAGATACCTTGCCGTAGCCAACCGTCTTTCTCCCCTGAACGTTGAACAAAACTGCACTACCGGCGCGGCATGCACCATACCCGTCTGCCGTGTGCTTAGGGTTCAACTATTTCGTTCCGGTCGCGCCGACGGCCGGTGTGGCGTAGCTTGCCAGACCTACTAGCGCAAGGCAAGCCGGAAGACACGCGGGGTCCCCCACGTGGTCGCCTGATCCTCCAGGAGAATGACGGCGGCGATAGGATCGGCGATGACGAAGAGCGAACTGAAGACGAGGAACACTCAGGCAGGCACATGCGCTCGCCCCGTGACCACACTACCCGCGCCGGGCGGCGGCCAGCAACTCGGCTCGGGGATCCGGATGGCGCATCTGCCCCAACTGTTCGTACAATTTCCGCTCTTCGTCGGAAAGGGTCGGCGGCATGACGATCTGCAGCGTGAGGAACAAATCTCCATGCCCGCCCGCGGCGGTCGGAAGCCCCTTCCCCTTCAGTCGCAGCTTGCCTTCGGCCCGGCTCCCGGGCGGCACCTTGACCCGCACAGGCTCGGTCAACGTCGGCGCCATGACTTCAGCCCCCAGCGCGGCTTCCCAAGGCCAGACCGGAAGATTGACGTGAATGTCGCTGCCTTGCCGCCGGAAGACGCGATCGGGGTGGATGGTGACATGGAGATACAGATCGCCCCGGCGCCCTCCGTTCATGCCGGCCTGCCCTTTCCCTGCCACGCGGACCCGCGTGCCGTCCTGCACGCCAGCGGGGATCCTGACCTCGATCGTGCGGGATTCCAATCTGGACCCCGACCCCAGGCAGGCTTGGCAGGTCCGGCCGCGAACCAGCCCGGTTCCATGACACGTTGTGCAAGGTGTCGGCTCCATCAAGCTGACCCGCTTCGTGACCCCGTGCAAGACTTCCCGTAGTGTCAGCTCAACCTCCGTCTCCAAATCTTCCCCCGGCATGGCGAAGCCTCGCGTGCCGCCGGCCCGAGCCCGACCGCCGAAGAAGTTCTCGAAGATGTCCGAGAAATCCTCGGTACCGAACGAGAACTCGGGTCCCCGCCCGCCTGTGCGCTGCCGGGCCTCCTGGCGGGCTCGCTCGTAGGCTTCAGCCTGCTCCCATTGCGCGCCGTACTGGTCGTACTTTTTGCGCTTGTCGGGATCGGAGAGGATTTCATGCGCTTCGTTCAGTTCTTTGAACTTTTTCTCCATCTCGGCCTTTTTCGCGCCTGAATGAAGGTCCGGATGGTATTGGCGGGCCAGGCGGCGGAAGGCCTTTTTAATGTCGTCGGCGGATGCACTGCGCGGGACGCCGAGAATTTGATAGTAATCGCGTTCTGTCGTAGCCATGAGCGAACAATCACTCCTGATGGGTTATTTCTATTGGCAGCTTACGGGGCGTATCGTGAGTTTGCAAGTGCCCAACCGCCATCTTTGTGCAGTGGGCGCACAGATCGGCGATGATCGTCTAGCAACAGGACGGGCAGACCGCATAGAAAAAGCCGGTGCCGTCGGCGTGAGTCACCGCGGTGAGTTCGGCAAGAACTCACTCCGCCAAACACATGAGCCTTTTTCCGCTACGTGAGATGGGCTAGGATTTTGACATGCCAGGGGATAAGAGGCCTGAGAGGCTGGGCGGGCTCTCGTGGAGGCTGACACGGTCCGGTGCCGCCCAATCAATCGGAGTCTTCTATAGATAGGCGGGTCCCCCTCTGCGCCGCCGATCGATCCCACAATAGAAGCGCCCGTACTCAAGCCAGCACCCAAGACGGGGACGCCATCCCCGCCTGAGCGACGGCCCGGGACGCCGAAAGGCGCGATGCTGGAGGCGAAACTGATCCCCGGCTACGCCAGCCTCCTACGGCGTAATAATATGGCCAAAGAGT
>JBDZUK010000010.1:52692-76550 GCA_040255165.1 Nitrospiraceae bacterium
CCGTGCCGCCTGCTAAACGTCAGCTTGTCGTCCTCGTGCTTGCGCGCTGCATCATCTTACAGTAGGAGCATACCTCTGCCGTGGTGGGTTGGCCGCAGGACGTGCAGGGGTGGAGCGCAGCCTGATCTTTCTCCGTCATGGTGGTGGAAGCCGGCTGCGCCTGGGCTTGTTTCTCCAGAAATTTCCAGTAGAAGGTCTGTTTCGTGCCGGGGGACTCGGTCTCCAGCCGATTCAACACCTCCTTGTAGAGGAGCATCTTGCTGCCCTTCGCCATCGGGCATTCTTCGACGATGTAGTCGATCTTGCCCAACACGGCGTAGGCGGCGATCTCGCGCTCCGACAGCCGGTAGAGCGGTTTCACTTTCTTGGCAAAGCCTTCCACCGAAGCGGGGAGGCTGGGCCCCTGCTTGTCGAGGTACTCCTCCTGCCAATGCAACACGTTGCCCAACAGCCGCGCGGCCTCGTCGTCCAGATTATGGCCGGTGGCCATCACGTCATACTCCTGCTCGATCGCGACGCGATTGAACTGATAGCGTTTAATCGTCCCGCAGGTCGAGCACGTCGGGCGATGAATCAGATTCGCCAATTCCTTGATGCCGGCCCCTTCCTCCTGCTCCACGCGATGCACGTGCAATTGTCCGCCGAGCGGCGCAGCGACCGTTTCGGCAAAGCGGACGACTTTTTGGTGTGATTGTTCGGAGTACTCTCCGATGCCGAGATCTACGTACAGGGCGTCGGCGCGATAGCCGAGCTTCAGGAGAATATCCCAGAGCGCCAAACTGTCCTTCCCGCCGGACACGGCCACGAGGATCCGATCGTCCTTGGAAAACATTTTCTCGGATTTGATCGCCTTGCCGACCTGATCGTGTACGTACTGGACGAAATGCGGCTTGCAGAAGGCGGCATTGTGCCGCGGCAACCCGATAACCGCTCTGATTTTGCATTTGATGCAATGCATGCTGAATACGCCGTCAGCTGTCAGCGCTCCGAGATCAGCCAACAATTCTGAGCCGAGAGCTGATCGCCGACGGCTGAATGCTATCCCCCGGAGATCACCGGACGAATTTCTATGCGATCTTCATCTCTCAGCAGCTCGTCTTCCGTCACGAGGTCGTCGCCGCGGATGACGAGATGGGCTTCCACGACCAAGTTCAAGTCCCGCAGCAGGTCCTTGACCCGCTTGGGGCCCTTCACTTCGACGGCTCTGGCGGGATGGCTGAGTTGTACGTGCATGAGCGGATCATAAGCCGCCGGGACGGGAGGGAGCAAGAGGTGTCCGACCTCCATTCATTGAACTCAGAACTCCGAACGGAGAACTTGCTTTGCGTATTCCATTCCTTCTTCCACAGTCGAAAAGCGACCGTCCAGTTGCGCCTCGTAGCAGGCGGCGAGCACCTCTCCCATGCGGGGGCCCGGTTCAACCCCCAATTCGAGGAGATGGCGGCCCAGCAGGATGGGGTCCGGTTTGCCCGATGCGACACGGAGCGATGCCGCCCGCTCCAGCAGCCATGATCCTGCGGGAAACCCATCGGATGGTTTCGGGGGGCGGCCGAGGTGGTCCGCCCGAGCCACCCGCACCAATTGATCGATGCGGCCGACATCCCGCGCCAGACGCCGGATGGCGCTGTCTGACGCGCGGGCTTCGTACAACGCGCGAGGGCGCAGATGCGCGAGGACCAAAGGCACAACGGCATCGATGAGGGCCGGCCGGTCCGTCAATCGTCCGAGGAACGATTTCGTGGGAGCGATCCCCTCCGGCTCATGACCCTTGGAGGTGATCCGTCCTTTCTCGTGCTTGGTGGTGACCGGTTTGCCGAGATCGTGGCAAAGTACGGCGAATCCCACCACGAGATCGTCTTCCTCGTGGCCGACTCGTTCGGCCGCGAAGACGTCGAGACAGTGCAGCGTGTGGACCCAGACGTCTCCTTCGGGATGCCAGATCGGGTCCTGCTCGCAACCTTGCAGTGCTGCAAGCTCGGGGTAGAACCGCAGCCAGCCGCAGTCGCCGAGAAACCGCAACCCCAGGGAGGGCCGCCGGCCGAGAAGCAGCAATTTCCTCCATTCGTCGAACAGCCGTTCTTTGGGCAAGCCGTCCTGCGTCAGGGACCGGCAGAGCGCAACGGTTTCCGGGGCCACGGTCAGCTCGAATCGAGCCCCGAACTGCATCGCGCGCAAAACGCGCAGCGGGTCCTCCACGAACTTGTCCGATGCGTGGCGCAGGATGCCTGTCCGGAGATCGCGCCGGCCGCCGAAGGGGTCGACGACCATCTGCGAGTCGAGATCGATTGCCATGGCATTCATCGTGAAGTCCCGCCGGGACAGTGCCTCCTCGATCGACATGCCTGGGTCCGGTTCAACGGACGGACCTTCACCGGTTCGGCGGGCGGGGAGCGAGACGTCGATCGGCAGGCCCCGGAGCTTGAACACTGCGAACGCCCGGCCAACGAGTTGCACCGAAAAGGATTCGGCGAGCAGCGTCTGCAGGCGATCGAGCGGCAGGCCGTGGACTTCGACGTCGAGATCGGTCGGAGCGGCCGCCAGGACGGCGTCCCGGACGCAGCCGCCGACGAGGTACGCTTTGGCGCCCTCCCGGTGCACAAGAGCGTGCAGACGGTCGAGCGCCTCTCGAAGCGAAGGATCGTCAAACCGGACGGGGAGTTGCATGGCGTGGAACCGCGAGTGCGTTACAATTCCGATTCGCGCAAGAACTTCGCCGCTTCTTCCGGCGATACCGGGTTGATGTAAAATCCGGTGCCCCATTCGAAGCCGGCCACTTGCGTCAGTTTCGGGATGATTTCCACATGCCAATGGTAGAACTCTCCCGTCTTCTCGTGAAGCGGCGAGCTGTGGAGGATGAAGTTGTAGGCCGGCCGCGCCAAGACCTTGTCCATGCGCCTGAGCGCGTCCGACAGGATCGGGGCCAGGAATTCAAACTGAGCCTTCTGGCTTTCCTCGAAGTAGCCGGCGTGTCGCTTGGGAAGGACCCACATTTCAAACGGAAAGCGCGGCGCAAAGGGCGTCACGCACAGAAATTCCGGGTTCTCCGCCACCACCCGCTCGCCGTCGTTCACGTCCTGCCGCAGAATGTCGCAGTAGATGCAGCGTTCCTTTTGTTGAAAATGCGCGCGACAACCTTCGATCTCCGCCGTCACGCTCGTCGGGACGATGGGCAGGGCAATAAGCTGAGAATGACTGTGTTCCAGGGTGGCCCCGGCGGTGGCGCCGTGGTTCTTAAAAATCAGGATGTAGCGGAGGCGCAGGTCTTTCTTGAGGTCGATGATGCGGTCGCGATAGGCCCAGAGCACGTCTTCGATTCTCTTGGCCGGAAGGTCGGCAAGACTCTCTTTGTGGATCGGCGTCTCGATGATCACCTCGTGCGCGCCGACTCCATTCATCCGGTCGTAGAGCCCCACCCCTTCGCGGCCCAGCTCGCCTTCGACCTGCAGGGCGGGAAACTTGTTCGGAACGACCCGCACGGTCCAGTTGGGGGCGTTCGGCTCGGATGGTTGCGGGCGGTACGCCATGATTTCGTTCGGCGTGAGCCGTTCCTGGCCTGGGCAAAACGGACAGAGTGCGGTGGACAGCGGGCGCGCCGTCTGCAACCGGGAAAACTCATGCGGTCTGCCGCTGCGGTCGGTCGAAATGATCACCCAGCGGCCCACGATCGGATCACGGCGTAAGTCAGGCATGGCTCCTCCCTGAAAGGCACAGAGTTACACTCTCCACATCGTCGCTTCGAACTCCGGGCCGGGAACCGTGATTGCCACCGGGTGGTGTTGCGGATAGCGCGCGATTTCAAGCCCATGTGCCATCATCACGATGCAGAAGCGCAGTTCCTGTCCGGGCTCGGCGTGAACGTCTTTAAACGCTACGGCGAGCTCGATGATTTTTTGACGTGCGATGGATCGGCACTCCTGTCGAGAAGCGCTGTCGACCGGACACAGGTCGTATCGATCCGGCGAAGCGAACGGAAACGCCAGCCGATAACGTTCGTTGGCGCGCTGAAGATGGATTTCGACCGACACCTCCTCTTGCTTCGCACGGGACGGTTCATCAGGATCGAGGCGGATGAAGAACCGATCCAAGCTCCAGCCGAAGTACAAGGCGGATAGGATGCGCTCGGCTTTCCACATGGCGCCCAACGGCGGCCGTGGGTCGATCGTTCCCGCGCCGCGCCATTCGAAGAAGTTGGTGACCAGCCCGTCGACCGTCGGGTCGATCAACGCCACCGGAAGCGAGACCCGGTCCAGATCGATCGGTCGCGCCGCCGCGGCGATAGGTTCATTCAGGATCGCCGGCGGCGCGGCCCCCGTGAGGATCCAGACGTTGCGGAGATGCGTCCGGAACAGGCGGTCGAATTCCTGCTTGTAATCCGTATCAAAATCGTCCCCGTACCACCAGAACCAGTCGCTTCCTTCGGCCGCATACAGCTCGTCCCAGGCGACGCGGGCTCGATCGGGGGGGAGGCCCGGGGTCAGCTCCACCAAGCATGATCGTGTGTGGCTGAGTAAATCCCAGGCTCGGTTGTCCTCTTGATGGCCGATCCAAATCTTGTAATCTTGGTTGATCCAGGAGCCGGAATGGAGATGAGACAGGCGCCGCGAAGGCGGCACCGCCTCCAACGCCTGGGACACCGTGGCGGTTTGAACCTGCGCAGAGCCGTCGGCAACGACGGTGTCCTTGGCGAAATGGGTATAGAGCAAGGAAAGAAAACGCTCGCCGCCGTCGTGGTAATGCTCCCAGGGATTCTCTCCGTCGAGCACGACCGCGATCAGCAGCTCCCGCTGCGGCGCGTCGCGGACGATGCCGTCGAGGCGACGCAAGACGTCTTCCGCCGCCGACTCGGGCGTGGTCTTATGGTAGACGAACCCGAAGGCATCGGAGATATCACGGTCGCGGAACACCAGCGTCATCTGCTCAGTGTCTGAGCCGAACCGATAGGGTTGGTACAAATCGCCGGGGCGATGCCAGGGCTGATGGCTTGCTTCGAGCGACCGGGCAAGGATTCCCTCATCCGTCGCCAGCCAACGGAAGCCCATCGAAGGAAGCATGGCAACCAATTCCGGACACACGGAACCTTCCGATGGCCATAGGCCGACCGGTGCACGTCCGAACGTGTTGGCATGGAACTCCACCGCGCGGTGCAGTTGCGCCGTCGCATCCTCGGGTGCATGGAATCGGGCCGGCAGCGGCAAGTCGGGCCTGGCGCGCCGATTGATTTCCGTGTCGATGACGAGCGGAAGAATCGGATGGAAAAATGGCGTCGTCGTCAACTCGATTTGCCCGCGGTCCGTGAGGGCGCGGTACAGGGGGACGATCTCTTGGATGACGGCGCGCTGGAGCGTCAACACTTCCTGTTTGTCTTCTTCGGTGAAGCCACGGCTCTTGGCACGCAGCGAAGCCAAGCGTGGATAGCGATGAACCGCGCCGTACCCGAACCAAGCCAGGTTGTGCCACACTTGGAGGTCCCGCAGTTCCTGCGTCGTAAATTGCCGAGCCAGCCGATCCAGATCCCGTCCGTACACGTCCATGCCCCGCTTGACGAGCAGTTCGTGATAGCGTGGGTACGGGCGGACCATCGTGGCCCAATTCGCCGAGAAAAAATGACGGATGAGGAACGCCTTTTCCTCAGGCAGCAATTCTTCGGCCGGGCGCTGTGCATGGTCCAGAAACAGATCCCTCGCGGTTCCGGCGCTGACTTCTTCGAGCTGCAGCAGCAGCGACGGCGTGAAATTGAACGTGGCGCTCACGGAGGGAAACCGATCCAGGAGATAAGCCATGTCGAAATAGGCTTTTGCCGCGTGCAAACGAACCCACGGCATGCTGGCGGACCCGGTCACCGGGTCTGTGTAATAGGGTTGATGCATGTGCCACAAGAAAGAAAGGCGGACGGTCTTCATGCGAAGAAAAGTTGCGGAGTTATCTGCAGTATGTCATAGGGATGGAGGGCATGCAATAAACGGAGCGAAGCAGGCATGGGATTCGTGATCGACCGATGGCCGGCGCTTTTGCGATGGGGATGGTATTGGGGACCAGTGTGTGTCTACGCCGGAGTCATCTTTTATTTGTCGTCGTTGAGCCTGCCGCATGAAGCGCTCGCTTCGCTGTTGGAGGAGGTAAGCGACAAGGTTTTGCATATGGTGGAGTATGGCCTGCTCGCGGCGTTGTGTTATCGCGCCTTCCGGTGGTCCGCCGGCCCCGCTGCAGCCCGCTTCGCCGCTCTGCTCGCGATCGTCGCCTCGTCGTCCTACGGCCTCACCGACGAAATTCATCAAGCCTTCGTGCCTCTCCGAGAGTCCAGTTGGCAGGATTGGATTGCCGACACGGCCGGCGCGCTGGTCGGCGCAACGGTGTACGGAGCCGTCGAGAGCAGAGGAAGTGGAAACCAGTTGAAAGGGGTCGGCGGATCCCTCCACTCCAAACGGCAACTTGGCGAGGGTTGACCTACCAGGCGTATGCTTCAGGCGCCGCTCCGCCGGGTCCGGGGAAGATGTCGTCAAGCCGTTTCAACGATTCCTGGCGTAACGTCAGATTCAGCACCCGCATCGAGCCGTTCAGTTGCTCCATTGTGCGGGGTCCGATGATCGGCGACGTGACGGCTTTTTGGTGCAGCAGCCAGGCGAGCGCCACGTCGGCCGGCCGCTCGCCGAGCTCCTTGCAGAACGCTTCATAGGCTTCCAGCCGCGGCCGATGCTTCTCGACGTCTTTTTTTAGATCTTCATCCGCTCGACGGCCGATTTTCGCCGGCTCCAGGGCGCCGGCCAAGAATCCGCGCGCAAGCGGGCTCCACGGGATGAGGCCGAGGCCATAGGCTTCGCACGCGGGAATGACTTCAAGCTCGATCATCCGCTCCTTCAGGTTGTACAAGCTCTGTTCCGAAACGAGCCCGAGAAAGTGCCGGCTCTGTGCCGTCTCCTGAGCCCGGGCCAGATGCCAGCCGGCGAAATTGCTGCTGCCGACGTAGATCACCTTGCCTTCCCGGACCAACTGCTCCATCGCCTGCCAGATTTCATCCCACGGGGTCTCCCGGTCCACGTGGTGCATCTGGTACAGATCGATGTGGTCGGTCTTCAGCCTCCGCAGACTGCCTTCGCAGGCCCGCTTGATGTGCAGCGCCGAGAGCCGGGACTGATTGGGCCAGTCTCCCATGCGGCCGAACACTTTGGTCGCCAGGACGACCTGTTCCCGTCGCCCGCCTCCCTGCGCGAACCAGCGGCCGATGATCCGTTCCGTGACTCCTTCGCCGAGCTTCCACCCGTAGACGTTGGCCGTATCGAAAAAATTGATTCCCAGCTCCAGCGCGCGATCCATGATCGCAAAACTGTTCGCTTCGGTCGTCTCGGGCCCGAAGTTCATCGTGCCGAGACACAGCCGGCTGACCTTCACGCCCGAGCGGCCGAGATGAACGTACTGCATGCTGGCCCCGTTCTCATTCGCGTTGGATCTGCAAGCATACCGAGTCGGATCGCTTGGTGACAAGCAGTGACACCGCCGGTATAATGCGCCGCGTATGACGACCGTGAATCCCGCTGCACCGAAGACTGCGCCGGCCCCGCCTGACCGTGCGCTGGTGGCCGAGACGGTCCGGTCGATCCTTCCGTTCGGCAGCGGGCTGTCCAATCTGTCGCCGTTGGCGGGCGATGCGTCGAACCGCCGGTATTTTCGCCTCGCGCTGAGCGGCAGTCAGCCGCGGTCGTTGATTTTGATGCAGTTGGCCGAGCCCGAGGCCTTCAAGAAATCGGAAGAGGCGGTCAGCGGCGCCACACATCACGGTACCGAATTGCCCTTCCTGAATATTCATTCGCATCTCGCGAAGGCCGGGCTCTCCGTGCCCACCCTGTATCACTACGATCGGGAGGCGGGTTTGCTGTACCTCGAGGACTTCGGCGATGTGACGCTGTCCGAAGCCTGTGCTTCCGCCTCCCTGGCGGACTTGGAATCTCGTTACAAGCAGGCGCTCGACGTGTTGCTTCAGCTCCAGTCCAAAGCCACCTCGCCGGCCGATCCGCAGTGTCTCGCGTTTCACCGCAGCTTCGACGTCGGGCTGTTGATGTGGGAATTCGATCACTTTCTGGAATATGGGATCGTCGCCCGGCGCGGCAAGCCCATGTGCTCCGACGACTATCTGGCCGTTCGTGAGGAATTCCAAAAAATCGCCGCACTGTTGGCGGCTCAGCCCAGGGTCTTCACGCATCGCGACTATCATTCGCGGAATCTTATGGTCGACGGGGCCCGTCTCGGCATCATCGATTTCCAGGATGCCCTCATGGGGCCGGCGACGTATGATCTGGCCTCGTTGCTGCGCGATGCCTACATTGAACTGGACGAGCCGCTCGTCGACGACCTGCTCAATTATTATTTGGATCGCCTCGCCGCGCAGCGGCAGATCTGGACCAACCGGCACGCGTTTCGACGGCTGTTCGACTTCACGAGCATCCAACGAAATTTGAAGGCCGCGGGCCGGTTCGTGTACATCGATCGCATCAAAGGCAATTCAAAATTCTTGGCCGACATCCCGCGCGTGCTCAGCTACGTCCGGGGGAATCTTTCCAAATATCCCGAGTTGGGCACACTGCGCCGGCACCTGACGCCGTACGTGCCGGAACTTCAATAATGCTGCGCATTCCGCCCTGAGCGCTGAGTTGACCTCTCATTCATACGACACGTATCTGCTATGAAGGCCATGATCCTCGCCGCAGGCCTTGGCAATCGCCTGAGACCGTTGACGAACACCATTCCGAAGCCGCTGCTTCCCGTCGCGGGTACGCCCCTCATCGTGTGGAACCTCTTGCTGCTGAAGCGCTACGGGTTTTACGACGTCGTGATCAATCTCCATCACCTCGGCCCGATGATCGAGCAGGCGTTGGGAAACGGGTCGCGGTTCGGGTTGCGGATTATCTACTCGCATGAACCCATCATCCTGGGGACCGGCGGCGGACTGAAGCAGGCGGAGCCGCATTTCTCCGGGGAGCCCGTGCTGGTCGTGAACGGCGACACGCTCTTCGAGCTGGACCTGGAACGGCTCAGTTCGTTTCACCGGCAACGCCGGGCAGCCGCGACGCTTGTACTGCGCCAGGATCCAGAGGCAGCGCGATGGGGCCTCGTGGAGATTGGACCCGACGATCGAATCCTGCGGATCACCGGACGAGGGGAAGAAGGCGCTGCTCCGGGAGCGCCCAGGATGTTCGCCGGCATCCACATTTTGCACCCGAGGCTGCTTCGAGACGTGCCGAAGGGGGGCGTGTCATCGATCATCGATGCCTATGTCCGGGCCATCCAGCAAGGCGAGTTGATTCTGGGCTACGACTTCAAAGGGTATTGGTCGGATGTGGGGACGCCCGAGCGGTACGCCCAGGCCGAACACGATGCGGAACGAGGCCTCATCGATCTCGCAGCCAGGCAGGTCGGACCGACGTCCGCCTGATCAGACGCTTCACGCCTGCGCCGGCCCCGATTCTTCGTCGGCATCTTCCGAGCGCTCGTCCTCGGGATGGGTGGCGATGTCGTACTGCCGGATCAGCCGCGCCAGATAGGTGCGCTGCAGGCCAAGCCGGGCGGCGGCGCGGGTCTGATTTCCCCGTTCCATCCGGAGGGCCCTGACAATAATGGCCCGCGTGTGCTCTTTGATGGAATCGTGGTACGGAAGCCCGAGATAGCTTGCCCCGCTGTCTTCCTGCTCTTTCCGCTCCTCCTCCAGCCCCCCGAATTGCTCGGCGTGGATCGTTTCATCGGGGCTGAGGACGACCGCCCGCGCGATCGCATTGTCCAATTCACGGATGTTGCCCGGCCAGGGATAGCGGCAGAGGGCCTTCAGGGCGCCGTCGCTGAATCTCATGCCTGAGCGCTTGGCCTCGCGGGCATGACGCGCAAGGAAGAAGGACGCCAGCGCCGGAATATCGTCCACCCGCTCCCGCAAAGGGGGGAGGGTGAGCGTGATGACGTTGAGCCGGAAGAAGAGATCTTCTCGGAACCGGCCGGATTTGACCGCCTGCTTCAAATCTTTGTTGGTCGCGGCAATGATCCGAATGTTGACGGACACGGTCCTCGTCCCGCCGACGCGATGGAACTCCCGATCCTGCAGCACCCGCAGCAGCTTGGCTTGAAGCGGCAGGGACATATCTCCGATCTCATCGAGAAAGACCGTCCCGCCGTCGGCCATTTCCAGTTTGCCTTTCTGGAGCCGGTCCGCTCCGGTAAAGGCCCCGCGCTCGTGCCCGAACAGCTCGTTTTCGAGGAGCGTTTCGGTCAACGCGACGCAGTTGATGACGACCAGGGGCATCGCGGCGCGCGGGCTCCACTCGTGGATAGACCGGGCGAACAGCTCCTTGCCGGTTCCGCTCTCGCCGAGCAACAGGACGCCGGCGTCGGACTTCGCCGCTCGCTGCGCGGATTCGATGACTGCTTTGATCCTCGGGCTCGTGCCGATGATGGAGGCATACCGGCTTTCGAGATCGGACTTGAGCACCGCGATGTGACGTTTGTCCGAGAGGCGGTCGAGCGCCTTCCGGATCACGATCATCAGATGATCCTTGTCCAGCGGCTTCGTCAGAAAATCGTAGGCACCCTCCTTCATCGCCTCGACCGCTGCGTCGATGGACCCGTGGGCGGTCATGACGACGACCGGAACATCCTCTGCTGTTTTGCCTTGCGCCAGCTTCTTGAGGACTTGCATGCCGGACAGGCGGGGCAGGTCCAAATCCAAAAGCATGAGATTTGGAGATTCCTGCTCGATTTGCTCGAGCGCCTTCTGCCCGTCGCCGGCCGTCACCGTGCCGTACCCCAGCGCATGAAGCCGGTCTTCCAACATCGTGACGATGTCGGGATCGTCGTCGACGATCAGAATCTTGGCTTTCATTTCCGAACCAAGCAAAGAAGCCGTCGGCTGTCAGCGTTTTAAGAGAAAGGATTCTCTGCTCCAGGCTGATGGCCGACGGCTTACTCCTCCATCACGTTAATGACCAATCCGGTCAGCGGCTTCGGGAAAAAATAGGTCGATTTGTGCGGCATGCGGTCTCCGGCCGCGGCGACGGCCTGGACTTCACTGACTTTCGTCGGATTCAAGAGCAGCGCGGCGGTGCCTTTCCCCTGGCGGACCCAGTTCAGCGCTTCGTCGTCGTCCTTCGTATAGAGCATTGCCTCCAGCTCCTGCTGTGTCGGGCACAACTTGGTGATGACCTGTTGCTGGAGAATAGAGACGTCGAGTCGTTCCCGCGCCGAGCCATCGGCGGGCCGCTGTTCGCCTTTGAGTTCCAACACGACGTAGGAATCGGTCCCGCGGACGGCGAGTCCGTACATCGTGGTCGTTGCGCCTTGCCTCCGCAGCCTCTCGATGAATCGGCGTCTGGTGTCCGTTTCCGTGGCGGTACCGTATGGAAAGTCGTGAAAATCGAACGCCGCTTTCAACGCGGTCTTTACCTGCGCGAGAGTCGGTGTCGGCGTGGTGAGCACCCGATGAGTCGGCAACACGGTCAATCCGGGGTCTTCCAATGCTCCCAACAACATCAGGACACGATCGTGCGGCTGCGGTCCATGTCCGCCGGCTTGCTCTCGGCGGAGGCGCCGGTAATTCAAAGCGGTTTCATAACGATGGTGCCCGTCGGCGATGAACAGCGGCTTGCTCGTCATCCCCTCGACGATGTGTCGAACGATGGCTTCATCGGTGACGGCCCACAGCCGTTGCCGGAAGCCCGCGTCGTCCGGGAAGTCGATCCGTGGAGCGACCCCTTTGACGGCCTGGTCGAGCCGACTGATGATTTCCCCTTGAGGATCCGAATACAGCGACCAGATCGGGCTGAAATTCGCCCCGCAAGATTCCAGCAGGTTGAGCCGATCGGACTTGGCGGCGGCCCGAGTGTCTTCGTGGGGATAAATATGGCCGGAGCCGAAGTCTTCCAACTGAACGGTCGCCAAGAAGCCCTTCAAGGTTTTTTTCGGACCCTCCGAGGCGCCGCCCGGCGCCACGTAATCGATGGTGTGGTAGTAGAGCGCGGGCTGCTGCTCGCGCTGCAGCGCGCCGGTTCGGAGCCATTCCCTTAACGTCGAGGCCGCGCGGGTGTAGCGATTGTTTGCGGGACCGTCGCCCGGCTGGTCGAGTCCCAACTCCAGCCGGATAATATTCTGTGGGTGGCGGTCGTAGAGCGCCTGCTGTTCCGCGGCGCTGATGACGTCGTAGGGGGGCGCGACCACGTTCCGGATGTCGCCCACCGTAGATTGATCAAAATACGTGCCGTGAAACGGAGTGATCTGGGCCATAAGGTTCCTTTTGTGGTGACGATGGATGTGAACAGGGCCGGAAGAGCCTCGTGCGTACGGCCGGCTCGTGCATCCGGGGACTGAGCCGGTGGGGTGGGTCGAAGACTACCGGTCGCGGTTCACCATATAATCTGCGGTGACCGAGAGCGCGCGTTTAGCCGTGCAGTCCTCGAACCGATCGAGGTCTCGTTTCGCCGCGGTAATAAAGGTGCGCGCGCGGTCCATGGAATAGGTGATCGAGCCGTAGTCCCGCATCAAGCGGAGGATCCGATCGAGGTCCTGCTCGGTCAGGGTGCGAGTTTCCATGCGATCTTTGATCATTTGCCGATCCTGCTCGGAGCAGTGCTGCAGCAGGTGCAGCAGGGGCAGGGTCGCCTTGCCTTGGCGGAGGTCTTGCCCCAGCGTCTTGCCGAGCCGCTCGCCGTTGGCGGTGTAATCCAGCGTATCGTCGGCGACCTGAAAAGCGATACCGAGGTGTTGTCCGAACCGGAAGAGGGCATGCTGCTTGTCTTCCGGCGCGTCGGCGATCAAGGACCCCATGCGGCAGGCGGCGGCGATCAGGCCCGCCGTTTTGTGCTCCACGATGCGGAGATAGTCGGCCTCCGGCATCGCCGGGTTTCCATTGTAATAGAGCTGGAGCACTTCGCCTTCCGCCATTTTCTTGCAGGCTTCCGCCAGCACTTCATTGATGCCCTGGCTGCGGAACTCGACGATCTGGCAGATGGCTTTGCTATAGAGATAATCGCCCACCAGGATGCTGATCTGATTGCCCCATACCTTGCGGGCAGTGCGGCGGCCGCGCCGGAGCTCGGCGTCGTCCACTACGTCGTCGTGCAGCAGCGTGGCGGTATGGATGAACTCAACCAAGCTGCCGAGCGCATGGTGGTCGCGATCGGCATAGCCGCAGAGGCGGGCACAGAGGAGCAGGAGCAAGGGGCGGATGCGCTTGCCGCCGCTGCTCAGGATGTGAGCGGCGACGGTATTGACCAGGGTGACGCTGGAATCCAGGTTCTTCCGGACTTGATCCTCGACGCCCTCCAACTCATCGCGGTACGCATCCCAGACGTCCGCCATGGTATTGATTGCCGAGGTAATTGGCCCGTCTGGCATGCGGCGGATGGTAGGGCAGAGGGAAGATTAAAGTCAAGCTGAGAAGCCCCCCAACGAAGCCCGCCATTCTTGACAGCACGGCTGGGCTTCCAGTATGGTGGCGGCACCGAAAAAACGGCAAAGGAGAACGTCGCGAACACAGCCACATGTCGCGTCCCAGCCTCCTCACGCAAACTTCGTCCGTCCACGAAGTAATTCCTGACCTTATCTGCTGGTAGAACGAGACCGTACGATGACTATTCCCGGGCTGCCTCCCAAGCAAGGCCTGTATGACCCGCGGCACGAAAAAGACGCCTGCGGCATCGGTTTCGTCGTCAATATCAAGGGCCAGAAGTCCCATACCATCGTCCGCCAAGGCCTCCAAATCCTGGAGAACTTGACTCATCGGGGTGCGCAGGGCTGCGATCCCTGCACGGGCGATGGAGCCGGCATTCTGCTCCAAGTCCCGCATGAGTTTTTGAAGCGCGCCGCCGGGGACGCCGGGGTCAAGTTGCCTGGCGCCGGAGAGTACGGAGTCGGCATGGTCTTCCTGCCGCCGCACCCGGATGCCCGCCAACAATGCGAGCGGCTGTTCGGCAGGATTATCACGGAGGAAGCAACGCGACTGTTGGGTTGGCGCGACGTGCCCGTCAAGAGCGACACGATCGGGACCCAGGCACGCAAGACCGAACCGTTCATGCGGCAGGTCTTCATCGCACGCGACATCCTGAACGAAGCACAATTCGAACGGAAACTGTATGTGATCCGCAAGCGCGTGGAGCGCGCCGTGCGCGAGTCCGCCATCGAAGGACGGGAGCATTTCTACATTTCCAGCCTGTCCGCCAACACCGTCGTGTACAAAGGGCTGCTGCTGCCCCACCAGATGGCGGCCTATTACCAGGATCTTACGGACGGCAGCATGGTCAGCGCACTGGCCCTGGTCCACTCGCGGTTCAGCACCAATACCTTCCCCTCGTGGCCGCTGGCGCATCCCTACCGGTACATCTGTCACAACGGCGAGATTAACACGCTCAAGGGCAACGTGAACTGGATGCGGGCCCGGCAGGGACGCCTGAATTCCGAGCTCTTCGGCAAAGACATGGAGAAGCTCTTTCCGATCGTCTATGAAAATCAGAGCGACTCCGCCTGCCTCGATAATGCCCTTGAATTTTTGGTCATGGGAGGCCGGTCCTTGCCGCACGCGATGATGATGCTGATTCCTGAGCCCTGGGTCGCGAACCCGCAGATGGACCTGGACCGCCGGGGGTTTTATCAGTATCACGCCGCCATGATGGAGCCCTGGGACGGTCCTGCGGCCGTCTGCTTCACCGACGGCAAGCTGATCGGTGCTACGTTGGATCGAAACGGGCTTCGTCCCTGCCGGTACCAGGTTACGGCAGACGGACTGGTCGTGCTGGCTTCTGAAGCCGGCGTATTGCCGGCCGACCCGAAGGATATCCGGATGAAAGGCCGGCTGCAGCCGGGCCGAATGTTCCTGGTCGACACCGTCCAAGGCCGGATCATCGACGACGAAGAGATCAAGGCCGACATCGTCGGCCGCAAGCCGTATCGCAGCTGGGTGACCCAGTACGGCATCTCGCTCGACGAGCTACCCGAGCCCCTGAACGTGCCGCAACCGGATCATCCGACCATCCGCCAGCGCCAGCAGGCGTTCGGCTATACGGTCGAAGAGCTGAAGATGGTCATCACGCCGATGGTGGTGACCGGCGAAGAAGCCGTGTCTTCAATGGGGACCGACACGCCGCTGGCCGTGCTGTCCGAACGGCCGCAGTTGCTGTTCAAGTACTTCAAGCAGTTATTCGCGCAGGTCACGAATCCGCCGATTGACCCCATCCGCGAGCAACTGGTCATGTCGCTCGTCACGAACATCGGGCCCAAGCCCAACCTCATGGACGAGGCGCCGGAATCCTGCCGCCGGATCAAGGTCCAGCAGCCGATCCTGACCAATGCCGATCTGCAAAAGATCCGCGAGTTGGCGGACCCGCACTTCAAGAGCAAAACGCTGCCGATGTTGTTCCGCGTGGCGGAGGGGCCCGATGGGCTGGGCAATGCGGTCGACGAGCTGTGCCGGCAGGCGTCGCAGGCCATCAAGGACGACTACAAGTTTCTTATTTTGAGCGACCGGGGCGTGAACGAAGAGTGGGCGCCGATTCCGAGCCTGCTCGGCATTTCGGCTCTGCACCATCACCTAGTGCGAGAATGCACCAGAACGGAAGTCGGCCTCATTCTGGAGACCGGCGAGCCGCGGGACGTGCACCAGTTCGCCTGCCTGATCGGCTACGGGGCCGGGACGATCAATCCCTATCTCGTGTTTGAGTCGTTGGTGGACATGGAGCGCGACGGCTACCTGCCCGAAGGGCTCGACGCTGTTACGGCCGAAACCAAGTTCATCAAGGCCATCAACAAGGGGCTGCTCAAGATCTTCTCGAAGATGGGGATTTCGACAGTGCAGTCCTACTGCGGGGCGCAGATCTTCGAGGCGATCGGCCTCAACCATGAACTGATCGACCGGTACTTCACCGGCACGCCGTCCCGTGTGGACGGGATCGGGATCCGCGAGATCGGAGAGGAAACGCTGCGCCGGCATCGAATTGCATATGAGCCGGCGGCGATCCGACAACTCGATTTCGGCGGAGAAATTCACTATCGCGTCCAGGGTGAGCACCACAACTGGAATCCGGAGACGATTTACAAGCTGCAGCACGCCGCGAAATGCAACGACCCCAAGACGTACGCGGAGTTTTCCGCCCTCGTGAACGACGAAAGCAAGCGGCGTTCGAACCTGCGCGGGTTGTTGGATTTCAAGTTCCTGGCGGAGCCGGTTCCGTTGGAGGAAGTGGAGCCGGCGAAGGAGATCGTGAAGCGGTTCACCACCGGCGCCATGTCCTTCGGAGCCATCAGCAAGGAGGCTCATGAGACACTGGCGATCGCGATGAACCGCATGGGTGCCAAGAGCAATACGGGCGAAGGCGGTGAGGATTCCGAGCGCTTCACGCCGCTCCCGGGCGGCGATTCCAAAAACTCGTACATCAAACAGGTCGCGTCGGCTCGTTTCGGCGTCACAACCCATTATTTGGCCAATGCGCGAGAGCTGCAGATTAAAATGGCGCAGGGAGCAAAGCCGGGTGAAGGCGGCCAACTGCCGGGCCATAAAGTCGACGAAACCATCGCGCGGCTGCGCTATTCCACGCCGGGTGTTCAGCTGATTTCCCCGCCCCCGCACCATGACATCTATTCGATCGAGGATCTCGCGCAATTGATCTTCGATCTGAAGAATTCCAACCCCGAGGCCGATGTGTCGGTCAAGCTGGTGGCAGAGGTGGGTGTGGGCACCGTCGCCGCCGGCGTGGCCAAGGCTCATGCGGACAAGGTGCTGATCAGCGGTGATTCCGGAGGCACCGGCGCGTCGCCGCTGTCCTCCATCAAGTACGCCGGCATCCCCTGGGAACTGGGGTTGGCGGAAACACATCAGACGCTCGTCCTCAATGATTTGCGCGGCCGCATTCGCGTCGAGACGGACGGGCAGATGAAGACGGGACGCGACGTGGTCATCGCGGCCTTGCTGGGCGCGGAGGAATATGGGTTTGCCACCGCCCCGCTGATCGTCGAAGGCTGCATCATGATGCGGAAATGCCACCTCAACACCTGTCCCGTCGGCATCGCGACCCAGGATCCGGTGCTGCGCAAAAAGTTCACCGGCCAGCCTGATCACATCGTGAATTACTTCTTTTTCGTCGCCGAGGAGGCGCGGCAGCTCATGGCCCGGCTCGGGTTCCGGACCGTCAACGAGATGATCGGACGCGTGGACAAGTTGAAAGTGCAGAAGGCGATCGACCATTGGAAGGCCAAAGGACTGGACCTTTCTCCGCTGCTCGCCGTGCCGGATGTGGGACACGATGTCGCCCGCTATTGCGTACAGAAACAGGACCACGGTTTGGCCGACGTCCTGGACAACAAATTGATCGAGCTGTGTCGGCCGGCCATCGATCGGGGCGAGCGAGTCGCGGCCGAGCTACCGATCCGGAACGTCAACCGCACGGTCGGCACCATGCTCTCGAGCCAAATCGCGAAGAAGTACGGCTTGGATGGTCTGCCTCCGGATACGATCACCATGAAGTTCACCGGCTCGGCGGGACAGTCGTTCGGCGCCTTCCTGGCCCGCGGGATCACCCTCATTCTGGAAGGCGAGTCCAACGACTATCTCGGCAAAGGTTTGTCCGGCGGAAAGATCGTCGTGTTCCCTCCGAAGGAGGCGTTGTTCACTCCCGAAGAGACGATCCTGATCGGCAACACTTCGTTGTACGGCGCGACCCAAGGCGAGGCGTATTTTTACGGCATGGCCGGCGAACGGTTCGCGGTCCGCAACAGCGGCGTGCGAGCGGTCGTCGAAGGAACAGGCGACCACGGCTGCGAGTACATGACGGGAGGCGTCGTGGTCGTGCTGGGCAGGACAGGCCGGAACTTCGCCGCGGGCATGTCCGGCGGCGTGGCGTTCGTCCTCAACGAGGACAACAAGTTCGAGTCGCGCTGCAACCTGGGCATGGTGGAGCTGGAGAAGGTGGTGCTCGCCGAAGACAAGAAGGCTCTTCATGAGATGATTACCGCGCACTTTATGTCCACCGGCAGCCGCAAAGCCAAGAACATTCTGGATGCTTGGGACGGGATGCTGTCGAAATTCGTCAAAGTGATGCCGGTCGATTACAAACGCGTGCTCGAAGAGCGCAAGCGCAAGGCCGGCAGCGTGAGCCACTAAAAGCGACGTGTGAAGCGTCGTTCGTGAAGCGCTTGTGAGCGACGAGCGATGAAAGACGAACGACGAGCGACGAGTAAAAAATGGGAGATCCGAAGGGTTTTCTGAAATATCCCCGTGAGGGTCCGAAGCGCCGGCCGGTCGAGCTGCGTGTGCTCGACTGGAAGGAGTTGTACGAGCCGATCGCCGAGGACAGGCTCCAGGCTCAGGGCGCCCGCTGCATGGATTGCGGCGTGCCTTTCTGCCAGAGCATCAACGGGTGTCCCGTGGTGAACCTCATTCCGGAGTGGAACGACCTCGTGTATCGGGGGCGCTGGCGCGATGCCTTGAAGGCCCTACACACGACCAACAATTTTCCGGAATTCACCGGCCGTCTGTGCCCAGCCCCCTGCGAATCGGCGTGCGTACTGGGCATCAACAGCGATCCGGTGTCCATCCGCATCATTGAGTGGAACATCATCGACCGCGGCTTCAGCGAGGGGCTGGTCGAGCCGGTGTTACCGGTCGTGAAGAGCGGAAAAACGGTGGCGGTCGTCGGCTCGGGCCCGGCCGGACTCGCGGCGGCGCAGCAGTTGGCGCGGGCCGGACACAGCGTCACCGTATTCGAAAAAGCCGACCGCATCGGGGGCTTGCTGCGATACGGGATTCCCGACTTCAAGATGGAAAAGTGGGTCATTGATCGGCGCCTGGTACAGATGAAGGCCGAAGGCGTGGAGTTCAGGACCAACGTGCATGTCGGGAAGGACCTGACATGCGAGCAACTGCGCCGGCAGTTCGATGCCGTGTGCCTCGCGATGGGCGCGGAGCAGCCGCGGGATCTTGCGGTGCCGGGCCGCGATCTCAAAGGCGTCCATTTTGCCATGGAGTTTTTGCCTCAACAGAACAAGCGCAATGCCGGGGACAAGATCTCCGCCGACCCGATCACCGCGAAGGGGAAGCGGGTGGTCATCATCGGCGGAGGTGATACAGGGTCCGACTGTTTGGGCACGGCGCATCGGCAGGGCTGCACGGAAGTGCACCAATTTGAGCTGCTGCCAGAACCGCCCCCCCAGCGGGCGTCGTCCACGCCGTGGCCGCTCTGGCCGATGCAGTTGCGTACGTCGCACGCGCATGAAGAAGGGTGCGATCGTCAATGGAGCGTTTCGACCACCAAGTTCACGGGCCATAACGGCCATGTGACAAAGCTGCACGCGCAACGTGTCCGGTTCGAGAACGGCAAGTTCGCTCCAGTCCCGAACAGCGACTTTGAGATGGACGTCGACCTTGTCCTGCTCGCGATGGGGTTCACCGGTCCGGTCAGGAACGGCCTGCTGGACAGCCTCGGCGTGGCCTACGACACCCGCGGCGCGGTGGCCGTCGACGAGGCGTTCATGACGAGTGTCGACGGAGTCTTCGCCGGTGGTGACACCAAGCGCGGAGCCTCCCTTATCGTGTGGGCGATTGCCGAAGGCCGCAAAATGGCGGCGGGTGTGGACAGGTATCTGCAAGCCGGGCGATCGGCAAAAAAGGCCGTCTCGTAAGCTCCCTGCCATTCCGACTGCCGCGTACCCTGAGCCCAGATCGCGTAACGGTAGCCGCTTCCACTCGGTAGTTTCAATAGATCCGACTATCCTGTTTCAGATTTCCAACGATTTGTTCCCACCCGAAGCGCAACGCCTTATACTCACGGCAGATTCGTCTCACCTCAATCCCGGGTATCCTACGCGTATGGCGACCGGCCTCGACCTGCTGTTGCTGGAAGATTGTGCCGCGGATGCCGAACTGGTGATCGAAGCCCTCCGCGAGGCCGGGTTTCATCCCGCTTGCCGCCGTGTCGATACCAAGACCGCCTACTTGAAGGAACTCCAACATCCGCCCGACCTCATTTTGGCCGATTTCTCGCTGCCCCAGTTCAATGCCAAGGAAGCCTTGCAGCTGATGCGGGAGCGGGGATTGAATGTACCGTTCATCATCGTCTCCGGGTGCATCGGCGAAGATGTGGCGGTGGACTGTATGAAAGCCGGGGCCGCAGACTATTTGCTGAAGGATCGCTTGGCCCGGCTCGGTCATTCGGTCTCGCAAGCGTTGGAGCGCACGCGCCTGATCGAGGAGAAACGCCAGGCCGAGCAGAAGCTCTTCCTGGAAACGTTCCATGATCAGTTGACCGGCCTGCCGAACCGCGCGTTGTTCATGGATCGCTTGGAGCGGGTCTTGCTCAGGAGCCGGCGCGACACGACGCACCTGTTCGCCGTGCTCTATCTCAACGTGGACGGCTTTCGAGTCGTGCACGACGGCTTGGGGCCGAGCGCGGCGGACCGTCTGCTGATTGAATGCAGCCAGCGGGTCCTGCGTCGAGTGCGGTCGGCCGACACGGTGGCCCGGGTCGAGGGCGACGAATTCATGATTCTGTTGGATAGTCTGAAGGCGGTCGGGAACGCGACGCGCGTCGCCCATCGTCTCCAGGAAGAATTCGGCCAGCCCTTCACCGTTGAGGGGCAGCAGGTATTCTTAACCTGCAGCTTGGGGATCGTCTCGGGCGACGCGGCTTACGAGAGCGGCGAGCATCTGGTGCGCGATGCGACGACGGCGATGCACCGGGCGAAGGTCCTCGGTCGGTCGGGATTTGTAATTTTTGACAAGGCCATGCATGACCAAGCCATGGCGAGGTTGAAGCTCGAGGCGGACCTGCGCCGCGCAGTGGAGCGAGGAGAATTTCGGCTGGACTACCAACCCATCGTCGCTCTCGTCTCGGGACGGATCGCCGGGTTCGAAGCGCTCTTACGCTGGCACCATCCCGGGTACGGCATCACCAGTCCCCAAGATTTTGTCCCCATTGCGACGGAACTGGGGCTGATGCCGAAAATCGGGGAGTGGTGTCTGCGGGAAGCCTGCGGACAGGCGAAGCATTGGCACAGCCGGTTCCCGGCCGACCGTCCTTTGGCCGTGAGCGTGAACCTTTCGATCACGCAGTTGAATCAGAAAGAGCTGGCCGATATGGTGAAAGACATCGTGACGAGCAGCGCGTTGGAGCCTGCAGGACTGAAGATCGAGATCACTGAATCGGAAATGATGGAAAATCCCGAGGCCGTGACTGAAGTCTTGCGGCAGTTGGCCGAGCAACACGTGGAGACCTGCCTGGATGATTTCGGGACCGGCTATTCCTCTCTCAGCTATCTGCAGCGGCTGCCCATCACGTATTTGAAGGTGGATCAGTCCTTCGTGCGCAGGCTCGGATGTGACGACGATGCGCTCGCCATCGTGAAGACGATCGTCGGCCTGGCGCATCAGCTTGGAAGGAAAGTCATCGCGGAGGGCGTCGAAACCGCCGAACAACTCAGCATCCTGCGTTCGTTGGGCTGCGAATACGGCCAGGGCTTTTTCTTTGCCAAGCCGCTGCCATCCGAGGAAGCCGACGAACTGCTCGCATCCGGCCGACGGTGGTAGTCCGCTCCGTTCTTCCCCTATTCGCGGCGGCGATGACTCCAGTCCGGAAGCCTGCTGCTTTCCATCCTGGTTTATAATGCCGACGAGCAGATACGGAGACCGAAGTCCATCATGGCGCGGGTGCTTATCGGCACCTCCGGCTGGACCTATTCCAGCTGGAAGGGGCGTTTCTACCCTGAGGATTGGCCGAGCCGTCGGTATCTCGAATATTACGCCCGCGAGTTCGAGACCACGGAAATCAACTATTCTTTCTATCACCTCCCTCAAATCGCGACCTACCGGAAGTGGGTGACTCAGGTACCCGATCGATTCACGTTCGCGCTGAAGGCCAGCCGCTTTATCACGCACGTGAAGCGCCTTCTGGACGTGAAGGACGCGTGGCGAACGTTCGTCGGAAATGCACGGTTTTTAGGAGAGCACCTCGGCCCTATTCTGTTGCAGTTCCCCCCGTCGTTTCGCTGCGACCTGCCCAGGCTCTCGGCGTTTCTCCAATTTGTCTCCGACGCCGGCTCGTTCACGGGGCGCACGCGGCTGGCTTGCGAGTTCCGGCACCCATCCTGGTTTAAGGAAGACCTCTACCGCTTGCTCAGCCAACACGGGGCGGCGTTCTGCATCGCGGACGGCGCGCGATATCCGCGATACGACGTGGTGACGACAGATTGGGTCTATCTCCGTTTTCACGGCCGCAGCCGGATGTTCGCTTCCAACTATACCGAGGAGGAATTGGCTGTGGAAGCGGGGACGATCGCGCGTTTCTGGCAAGACGGGTTGGACGTATACGTGTACTTCAACAATGACGCGGAAGGATATGCGGTGAACAATGCGCGCACGCTGCGGGGCTTGATTGCCGAACGGGGCATAAGGTGAAGAGCGGTCCCGTTCAGTTGTTGATGGTCTTAGCTCTGCTGATCGGCCTGCCGGTATTGGGCGTCTGGCTCGGCGGCAAACCGGTGCATCTTTATATGGATTTCCCGCCGCGCACCGGCCACGTGGAACACGCACCGTTTTCCTGGCCCGTCTTTTTCACGCTCCTGATCTTCGTGGTCGTGGTCATCTGGCCGTTTTTGTCCCGCCTGCGTTCTTCGCATCGTCGCCACTCGGCTCGGGCCCCCGAGCCGTCACCGGCCTTTCCCTGGTGGGGTTGGGCGGGCCTCGGATGGACAGGCGTGATGTGGATCGTCGCCTGGAACCGATTTGATTGGATGTCATCGCTGCAGCAACATACCTTCGCACCCCTGTGGATCGGATACATTGTCTCAGTCAATGCCTGGACCGTAAAACGGTCGGGGTGCTGCCTCCTGCTCCATCGTCCGAGGGCCTTCGCGGCGCTGTTTCCGCTCAGCGCCGGCTTTTGGTGGTTCTTTGAATATCTGAATCGCTTCACGCAAAACTGGGTCTACGTGGGAGTGGGCGAGCTTGCGGCTTGGGAATACCTGATCGAGGCGACCATTCCATTCTCGACGGTCCTTCCCGCCGTGGTCAGCACCCAGGAGCTTTTGGCCACGTTCCCTCATCTGTCGGCCGGGCTCGATCGCTTCCGTCCCGTGCGGATCCGCCACAAGACGCACCTGGCATGGCTTGCAGTGTCAGCCGCCGGACTCTTCGGTCTAGGCATCTGGCCGAATGCGCTGTTCCCACTGGTATGGATTGCGCCGCTGCTGATTCTCCTGTCGCTTCAGGGTCTGGTCGGCCGCCCGACGATCCTGGCTCCTCTGGAACTGGGCGACTGGCGCGGATTATGGACGGCCGCTCTTGCCGCGCTCGTCTGCGGGTTCTTCTGGGAACTGTGGAATTGGGGCAGCTTGGCCCATTGGGAATATGCCATTCCCTATGTCCACCGATTTCAGCTCTTTGCCATGCCGGTGTTGGGCTATGCGGGGTACCTGCCCTTCGGCTTGGAATGTATGGCGATCGCGAACTTGGTCCTGAATGCCGACGAGTTTCGGCCAACCAAGGACGCTCAGTATCGCGGCATACGAAGGGCCTTGGGGTCCATCGTCCCGGCGGCCTTTTTGGCCGCCTGCCTGGCCGACGGTACACGAGCGGCTTCGGCGCTGGACCACACCACGTCGCATCCCCCTGAAGGACATCATGAAATTATGGACTATTGAAGCAGTCGGAGCGCGTCCTGTGGGTTGCCGTCCGCGACGGCTGCCGGCCGGCGGAGATGGCCGCCCAGTACGCGCACCGACAAGGAAAGACCGCGCCGCAGATCGCGGAATCCCTACCACGTACGCCGGTCTAACCCGGTGCCTCGCTGACTACCGGACGGAGGGTCGCGTACGGAGAAACTCCATCCACAACCCCCTCCACACCGACCAGC
>JBDZUK010000011.1:0-41514 GCA_040255165.1 Nitrospiraceae bacterium
GGGACGAGGTGCTCGACGTGGTGGAAATGCCGCTGGAGGAAGCGATCGCCAGAATTGGGGACGGGACGATCCGGGATGCAAAGACGATCGTGGGGTTACAGGCAGTGTATATCAGAAGGAACGGCGATCGAGAGACTCCATGCCAAGAGGCCTCCCGCAAACAGGCGGGAGACCTCCCAGACTAACGTGCCTCGCTAAGAATAACGAGATTACTTGCCGCCCTTCTTCTCGTCTTTCTTCTTCTCGTCGGCATTGAGCATCTGAACGAGCTTGCCGCCTTTCTTCTCGTCCTTCTTCTTCTCCTCGCCCGCGAACGCAGGAGCGCTGAACGCTACCGCTACCGCCACCGCCATAATGGCCATGAGCATACGCTTCATAAGTAGTCACCTCCTTTCGGTTTCTGGATTATGCCTCCGCGGCACGGGACAGGAGTTCAGCAAGCTTGGTGCCGAACGGGCCCGCCAAGTCAAAGATCTGGAAGATCACAGAGTTACGTGGAGAGGAAGAGGAACAAGCACTCGATTTGCGTCGAGCAGATCTGTGGCGAAATGGCTGGAGTCGGGCTAAACTGCCTCAACGTCATTCGTCTGAAAGAAACGACATCGAGACAGAATAAAAAAGGGACAGGCCCGGTTGTTTTCCCAGCCCCCGGAGAATACTGAGTCAGGTATCCCTGATTACTCCAAGGGATGCAAAATACAAGCGACCTGTCCCGCATTGACCAGGGAAGAGACGTCTTCTCCTGAAGAGACTCGACTTACAGCGATGGGCACATCGCACCATCTCAGAGGAGCAGCTCTTCCCGTAGTCTGCCGAGTGAGGCAGCAAAGTCGATGCCGGTATAGAGCAAAACGAATAATCAATAATGCCAGATGGTTACACGGCGACATCCTCATGCCCTTGTCTGTTTTGACCTACACGCTGTAGCAAACTGCCTCCCGGAAACGCGACTCGCATGAAACACACCGTATCGCTCCCCGATTATCTAGGACCCGGCCTTCGAATTATCTTCGTCGGCATCAATCCGGGAATAAGATCGGCCCAGCTCGGTCATCATTTCGCCGGCCATTCCAATCGCTTCTGGAAGCTGCTGTATCGATCGGGTTTGGTACAGAACCCCATCACGTGCCATGACGATTGGCGGCTTCCTGAATGGGGGCTCGGATTGACGAACATCATCAGCCGGGCCAGCCCGGGAATCGACGTTCTGAAATCCGAGGAGTACCGAGCCGGACGCGCGAGACTGGTCGCAAAAATCCGCCGGCACCGCCCGCGCATGGTCGCACTCCTTGGCGTGACGATCTATCGCATGCTCGGGCTCGCGTTGCCTGCGTCCTCCACTCGTCTGGGTCTCCAGCCCGTGCGATTGGCGGGGGTGCCGGTGTGCCTGCTCCCGAACCCCAGCGGGCGCAACGCGCATTATTCCTTCGAGGAAATGGTGGAGGCCTTTCGCACATTGAAACAGTTGGCAGACGAGGACCTCTGAGCACAGGTCTCGGCTCTCCCATTCACTCCTCGCCGCCATCTATGCTATCTTCGCCTCTCATCACAGTCTGCCGCAAAAGGGGAGCTTCGCAATGGCGCTATTGAACGGAAAGCAGGGGTTGATCATCGGCGTGGCGAACAAGCACAGCATCGCCTGGGCTATCGCCCAGGCGGCGTCCCGAGAAGGCGCCACATTGGCGTTCAATTATCAAAACGAACGGTTGCGGGAAAACGTGGAAGAACTGGTCGCCACGATGCCCGGCGCCAAGGCCTTCCCCTGCGACGTGGGAGACGACGGGCAGATCGACGCATTGATGAGACACGTCGAAAAAGAATGCGGCCGGCTTGACTTCCTCGTCCATTCCGTGGCGTTCGCTCCTCGAGAAGAGCTCACCGGCGAATTCGTCAACACCTCGCGGCAAGGCTTCGCGACCGCGCTCGACATCAGCGCATACTCGCTCGTTGCGGTCACGAGAGCCGCGTTACCGTTGATGGCCGCGGGGGGCTCGATCGTGACCCTCACCTATTTGGGCAGCGAACGGGTCGTTCCGCATTACAACGTGATGGGCGTGGCCAAAGCGGCGCTGGAGTCCACGGTTCGTTATTTGGCCCACGATCTCGGCCCGAAAAGCGTCCGGGTGAACGCCATCTCCGCAGGCCCGATTAAAACCCTCGCCGCCAGGGGTGTCTCAGGCATCAGCAAGATGGTCGAACACCACAAAGAATTCGCTCCGCTCCGCCGTCCGACGGAGCAAAGCGAGGTCGGCGACACCGCGCTCTTCTTACTAAGCCCGCTCGGAAGGGGCATTACCGGAGAAGTGATCTACGTGGACGGCGGATATCACATCCTCGGCACGTTGGCGTCCCTCGACTAGCAGGCTGTTGAAAAAACCCGCCCGCCGCATTCTCGCATCGCTCACACCCTTAACGCACCGCTCTGGGGAAGAGGTGCGTGAGAAGTTCGGAGCCGGGTGAGAAAAGTTACGCCTGCGCTTCGCTGCGGGCGGCTGGAGGGGATTTGTGAATAGCCTGAAGGAGAACTAATCGACTCTCCCTCGGAGGGCTTTCAAGCGCGCGCGCTTCACCTTACTTTCCAATCGCCGCTGTTGTGAACGCTTCGTCGGCTTCGTGGCCTTCCTTTTCTTCCGTGAGACGGCCACGCTCTGGATCAGCGCCCTGAGCCGCTCGAGCGCATCTTCCCGATTCTGTTCCTGGCTGCGATACTGTTGCGCTTTGATCGTCACCACCCCCTCCTGCGAGATGCGGCGATCTCGTAACTTCAGGAGCTCATCTTTGTAGAGCTGCGGCAAGGAGGATGCCGCGATATCGAACCGCAGATGCACCGCGGTCGATACCTTATTGACGTGCTGTCCGCCGGCGCCTTGGGCGCGCACGGCATGGACGTCGATTTCCGAGTCCGGGATCGCGATCTGTGGAGAGATGCGCAGCATTCTTCGTCCTCCGTCAGCCCGGCCGCACGGTCTGCGCTCGGCTGATACGAACCCCTATCGTTACAGTGGAAACTAAAAACACTGATCGCTTGGGCTGCTTTCCCTCTGCTGGTCGTCGAGGAGCAGATGATCCTGTTCCAGCCGCAATCCATGGATGCGACTCCGCCCCTCGCCGCGGGTTAAGACAAGCCTTGCGTCTTCTCTTTCCTGCTGGATGAGCCAGGTCCCTGTTTCGTGATAGTCCTCGCCATCCGATTCTGTCGTACGCCCGGGAACCGGCGCCAGCTTCATAATCGAGATGAAGCGGCCGTCGCTGCATAGATGAATTGTCGGAGCGGTCTGCCTCTCACCGCCGTGATCCGGAACATCGGGAGTCAGCATCATCCCCGACAACCGTTCGTACCAGGCTCGCAACGCGAGCAGCTGATCCGGAGGCATGAACTCGGTGGAGGCGGCCAGCTCTTCGACCACCCGCCGATACAGGTTTTCATCCGACTTCCGGCCGACGAATTGATAGACGACCGAGTTGCGGCTCCGGTCCAGCTGGGCGACCGTGACCGCGACATCGTGCTCGGTTGCGTAGGTCGCGTGGAACTGGTTTCCCTGTTCTCGGACCGAGCCGACCGGGTGCAGAACGAATCCCGCTTCGATCGCCTGCGGCTCGCTGAGCTTGGCGAGAAGATCGTCCCGACTGATATCGCTCAGGAGATGAACGAAACCGAGGCCTGGGTGCAGAGAAGAATCGAGAAAGACCACGGTGCCGGCTGGCAGCGATGCCCGCCAGTCCGTCGGGACAAGAAACGAGACGCCGAGAAACGGAGACCGCACCCGGATGCCGCCGCTATACCGTTCTCCTACACGAAGATCCTTCACCACGGGCGCTTTGGGGTCCGGCGTATGATCGGTTCCACCCTGGGCCGGGATCCCGCTCCCCGTGGTGGCGAGGAATACGGCCCCGATCGTGAGAAGGAATCTCAGCCGGCGCACGAACCCGCCCTGCGAGACACCAGTGCAGAAGAATCCTTCGGTCTTATGGCGAGCTTTGAGACGCATTCTGTTGGCCGGTTGAGCGCAACACCACCAGCGTATCACCGGCCTCGAGCTTTTGCCCGTCTTGAAGGTCCCAAAAGCTCAGAACAGCCTCTCGACGATAGACGCGCAGAACGATGTGCGGCTTGAGGGCTGAGGCCGGCAGTCCGACCTCTTCCGGTTGGACATGTCGTTCAATGAGGTTCACCCGCCCCCCGGCGGTCAACAAGTCTTGCACGTAATCGACGAAATGCGGGTGCCCGACGGCGGCGGCCAGAATGTACCCGCCGAAGGTGGACGGTGAAATAATCCCGGTGGCCCCGCCCTGGCGGAACAGCTTCACATTCTCCTCCTCTTGAGCGCTCACGATGATTTCCAATTTCGGCATCAAATGGCGGGCGGTCAGAAGGATCAAGGCGTTCGTATCGTCACGACCCGCCGCGACGATGACCGCCCGCGCCCGCTGGATAACCGCATCCTGAAGCACGGCTTCCTGCGTCGCATCGCCCCGGAAGGCGACCAAACCCAGCTCGATGGCCGCCCGAACCCGATCCTCGATGGGGTCGATGGCGACGATCTGATCCGGTTCGGTCCCTTTGGCGAGCAGCTCTTTCGCTGCCGACCAACCGGTATAGCCGAACCCGCATATGATGATGTGGTCCTGAAGCTTCGCCTGCAACGTGGCCATACGATACCCCTCCACATATTGCCGAACCACGAGCTGATACGCCGTGCCAAGAAAGAGAAACCAGATGACAATCCGAACAGGAGTCAGGAAAACGGCATCGATGAGCCTCAGGCGGGGAGTCACGGGCACGATGTCTCCGTACCCGACGGTGGTGATCGTCACCATGGCGAAGTACAGCACGTCGATGAACGACACCTCTCCGTCGATATGGTCCGTCAAACCGTCGCGATCGACCCACAACACAACCACAACCATGAAAACCAACGCCGCCACGAGGCTGATGCGGAGCAACAGCTTTCGTCCGGGAAGGAGATCGGCGGGAGTAAAAAGGACCTGAGTCGCGAACCGTCGAGTCGAGCGGGCGGTCATCATGATGAAACGGCCTGTGATCCGGCGCGATGCACTGGTCCTCTCATGATACCGACTCGAGCCGCCAAGCCTCTAGTGAAGGAGGGGTCGCGATGGAGTCATCTCAGACCGCGGACTACCTCGAGGGTCTTGTCGACCTCTTTCTCGGAGTTTAAAAGGCTCGGCGCGAGCCTTGCGTATCGGGTCGCATAGGGCGTGACGCTGCCGACAACACCCCTGTCGCGAAGCCTGGCGACCGTTTCTTCCGGTTTCTGCCCGGCGACTTCGAAACAGACGATACCGGCCGACATATCCTGGGACAGCGGCGTGTGCAGGGTCACGTGCCCCATTGCCGCGAGCCCTTGCTTCAATTGCTGGTTCAATGCATGGATTCGCTGCGTGACACGCGCCTTGCCGATCGCACGATGGAGCTTGAAGGCTTCGTCGAGCGCCCACCGGTGCTCGAACGAGTGGAACCCTCCGGGTGTCATATAGACGGCTTGCGGCAGCGGACGGGGCGGGGATGCCTTCATCCATATGTCATAGGCCTCGCCGCTGAACGTCGGGATAATGGCGTCGGCCACCGGCCAGGCGTCGGACCGGCCCCAGACCAATCCCGTCCCGCGCGGACCGAACATCCATTTATGTGTGCCGGCGATGAAAAAGTCGCAGCCGACCTCGGCCAGATTGAACTGTTCCACCCCGAGGGCGTGTACGCCGTCCACGCAGAACATGACGCGATTGGAGTCGTCGCGGTCGGCGTTTATCTTGGCCAAGGCGGAGGCCATGTCGCGAACCGGGAGCTTAAGGCCGGTGCTCGAATGGACCCAGGTGACGGCGACGATCCTCGTGCGCGGAGTAATCCCTCGCATGAGCCGGTCGACGAGTTCGGCAGACGATACCGCGTTGAGAGTCTCGTAGAGAGCGATTTGCTTCAGTGTCGTGCCGGTCCTTTCCGCTCTCAACTTGAGCGATACCTCCGTGGAATAATGGTCGTGAACCGTGCTCAGGATTTCTTGTCCGGGCTTGAGTGTCAGTCCGCCGTAGAGCAATCCCAGGCCCATGGTCGTGCTGTCGGTGAGAGCGATCTCGCTTGGCTGCACGCCGAGATATTCGGCCGCTCCCTGCAACACCGACGCTTCCTGCTTGGCTTCCTGTTCATGCCAATAGCCGACGGGGTCGGCATCCAGGCCCCGGCGATGGCGTTCAATCGCCTCGCGGACCGGCGTCGGATGGGAGGCCAGGAAGAATCCGGCCATGTGGATCAGGTCCCGCGAGAGGGGAAACAGCGCTCGCACTTCTTCCCAATCATTGAGATCGGGAGATGAGGACGGTTCGGCGGGAGCCACGCCGAAAGTCGCATGGTTCGCGAAAAAGGCGCTTCCGAGGGCCAATCCGGTACGAACGAGAAATTGCCGGCGACTGTTCATAGACTTTTTTCGTCGGTCGAGCACGGACGCATCGGGAGCGGCATCAGGGTCGGTCAAATGACGTAGAGGCGGCTATGTCCGCGAGCGTGTGCTCGAAGACCACAGCCTCATCAGAGGGACCGCCGAAAAAATATACTACGCCCTGTTGCCCCGGTCCCAACAGTGCGAGAGCGCGTCCGATCAGGCTGCCTGCTTGGTATGATGCCGTCAAATAGTCCCCGGTCTTCCTCACCGGTCCCACGGGCTCAAAGATGAGCTCGTGCGCGATCGCCTGGGCTTCGCTCAACTCCGCCACCAGGTCCTGTTCGGTCATATTGACCGTCCGGAAGATCATGGCGAAACCCAGCCTCTCAGAACCGAGCACGATGACTTCGGCGTCCTCCGCCAAACCTCCGCTCCAGCCGGTCGGGATCACGAACGAGACGGCCGAAGCAGGGAAGGCAATCCGTGTCCCGGCCGGGTAACTCTTCCCGGCTTCCGCAACGATCGCCGATCCGTCAACCGAAGAAGCGAAAGAAGGATGGACACTCGTTGCGCCGAGAAGGAAACAGAGGGGAAAGTAACGGAGCGCCCCTATCCGGACTGCAGTGGAGATCGCCTTCGACATGGATCACTTCAGGCTCATCAAGGATCATCGACTGACGGCCGAACACGAAGTTGGCCTGAGGGTGTCACGAGCCCGCCTAGTAGGAATCAACGGGAGGGCACGTGCAGACGAGATTCCGATCCCCGTAGGCTTCGTCGATTCGGCTCACGCTCGGCCAAAACTTGTTTTCCTTTACCCACAACACAGGAAAGGCCGCCTGTTCGCGGCTGTAGGGCCGGTTCCAATCGGACGCCGTCACGACTTCTGCTGTGTGCGGGGCGTTTTTCAGGACATTATTCGTGCGGGGCTGGCGTCCATCGACGATGTCCTGAATTTCGCCGCGTATGGCGATCATTGCCTCGCAGAAACGGTCCAGTTCTTCTTTCGATTCACTTTCCGTCGGTTCGATCATGAGAGTCCCGGCGACCGGGAACGAGACCGTCGGGGCGTGGAACCCGTAGTCCATCAGGCGCTTGGCGACGTCCATCGATTCGATTCCGGCGCTCTCTTTGAACGGCCGCAAATCGACGATGAACTCATGGGCCACGAAGCCGGCTTTGCCGGCATACAAGATCGAAAAGTGCTTATCCAATCGCTTCGCCATGTAATTGGCGTTCAAAATGGCTACCTGGGTCGCCTTGGTCAATCCGTCGCGGCCCATGAGCGCGATGTAGACCCACGAAACCGGGAGGATGCCGGCGCTGCCGTATGGAGCCGCGGACACCGGACCGATCGCCTTGGAGCTCCCCGGTTGTGTCATCGGATGCCCGGGAAGAAACGGCGTCAGGTGTCGAGCCACCCCGATCGGTCCCACGCCCGGTCCGCCTCCGCCGTGCGGGATGCAGAAGGTTTTGTGGAGATTCAAATGGCACACGTCCGCACCGATATCCCCGGGACGGCACAGGCCGACCTGCGCGTTCATGTTGGCGCCGTCCATGTAGACTTGCCCGCCGTGGGTATGGACGATCTGGCAGATGCGACGCACGTCCGTCTCGAAGACGCCGTGCGTCGAGGGATACGTGATCATCAGCGCCGCGAGCCGATCTCGATGTTGCGCCGCCTTGGCCTCCAAGTCCGCCAAGTCCACGTTTCCCTCGCGGTCGCAGGCCACCGGCACCACCGAAAATCCGGCCATGGCCGCACTGGCCGGATTCGTGCCGTGCGCCGAAACGGGAATGAGGCAGACGTCGCGTTGAAATTCTCCCTGGCTGCGATGATAGGCTCGGATGACCATCAGCCCCGCGTATTCTCCCTGCGAACCGGCATTCGGCTGGAGCGACACCGCAGCGAAGCCGGTGAGCTCCGCCAGCCAACCCTCAAGCTGGTGAGATAATTCCTGGTAGCCTTGGGCCTGTCCCGCCGGGACGTACGGATGCAGCCGGGCGAATTCGGGCCAGCTGACGGGCAGCATCTCCGCTGTCGCGTTCAGCTTCATCGTGCAGGACCCGAGCGGAATCATCGAATGGACAAGCGAAAGATCCCGGGCTTGAAGCCGGTACAGGTAACGCAGCATTTCGTGTTCGGAATGGTATCGGGTGAAAACCTCATGCGTCAGGTACTTGCTCGTGCGAGCCAGATTGCCGGGATACCCGGTGTCGATGGAGCGGGACAGTTCCTCCACTGTGAAGATGATGTCCCGATGTCCGACGAAAATTTCGATCAGCGTGCGGACTTCCTCGGGAGTCGACCGCTCGTCCAGCGAGATGCCGATCGTATGGTTTTCAATGCGGCGGAGGTTGATGCCGCGCTCGTACGCGCGCGTGAGGACATGGGTCGCTTGGACGGGACCGAGCTGAACACGGATGGTGTCGAAGAACGGCTCGGTCACGACGTCGAACCCCAGCCGGCGCAAGCCCTCCGCCAGGACGACGGTCAGACCATGCACGCGCTTTGCGATGCGCCGCAAGCCCTCCGGTCCGTGATAGACGGCGTACATGCCGGCCATCACGGCCAACAGCACTTGGGCGGTGCAGATGTTGCTCGTCGCCTTTTCCCGACGGATGTGCTGCTCCCGTGTTTGAAGCGCCAATCGACAGGCCCGCTTGCCCGTGGCGTCTTTCGACACGCCTACGATGCGACCGGGAATCTGACGTTTGTACTCCTCTTTGGTCGACAAAAACGCCGCATGCGGACCCCCGAAGCCCAGCGGGACGCCGAACCGTTGGCTGGACCCCACCGCGATGTCCGCGCCGAATTCGCCAGGGGAGCGAAGGAGGGTCAGCGCGAGCAAGTCGGTCGCCACCACCACGAGCACGCCCGCTTCATGAGCCTGGGCCACAAGACTGCCGTGATCGCCGACGTATCCGTCCGTGGCTGGATATTGAAGCAGAATGCCGGCGAGCCGGCCGTTTGCAAAGTCGATCGAATCTGTTCGGCCGATCTGCAACGTGATGCCGAGCGGTTCCGCTCTCGTTTGCATGACGGCGATTGTTTGAGGATGGCAATGGTCCGCGATAAAAAACTCTTTGCGCTCGGCGCCGGCCGCGCGCGAGATCGACAGGCACATTGCCATCGCCTCCGCCGCGGCCGTCGCTTCGTCCAGCAGAGAGGCATTGGACAAGGGAAGCCCGGTCAGGTCGGCCACCATGGTTTGGAAATTGATCAACGCTTCCAGTCGGCCTTGGGAGATTTCGGCTTGGTAGGGTGTATATTGGGTATACCAGCCGGGATTCTCCAGGATGTTCCGTTGAATCACGCCTGGGGTGATGCAGTCGTAATAGCCCATGCCGATCAGCGATCGGAACACTTTGTTGCGGCCCGCGATGTCCCGAAGCTCGCCCAGGACTGCTTGCTCGCTGCGATGCGGTGTGAGATCCAAGGGGCGGCGAAACCGAATATCGCCGGGAACGGCCACGTCGACCAGCGCGTCCAGCGACTGGAGCCCCAACGTCGCGAGCATCTCCTTCACGTCCGCGTCCGTGGGTCCTACGTGCCGGTGGATGAACGTATCGGTTGGGTTGAGGAATTCAGGCGCCGCCATGAAAGACCACCTCTTGCTGTTTGTGGGAACGATGGGTGTGGGATATCCCGGTCACGAGCTATCCGAGTGAGGTTCTCCGAAGATTATCATGCTGCGCAATCTTTTTCCAAGCATCCCACGCGGGCGACGCTTGCCTTCCAGAAAGTTGTCGCGTAAAAGGGCTGAAGTCAGCCGCCGGCTCTTCGCCGGACGACCGACTCGGGGCCGCCTCATCAGCCACCATCCTAATCGGTATGAAACTGCATGACATCCTGATCGTCGGAGCCGGATTGGCCGGCATGCGGGCAGCCATCGCTGCGCCCGCGAACCTCGACGTCGCCGTCGTGTCGAAGGTTCACCCGGTCCGCAGCCATTCCGTTGCAGCCCAAGGGGGCATCAACGCCGCGCTTGGGGAGAACGATTCATGGGAAGCGCATGCGTTTGATACGACCAAAGGCGGGCTGTACTTGGGCGACCAGGACGCCATCGAAGCCATGTGCCGCGAAGCGCCCGGGGATATTCTGGAACTGGAACGCATGGGCGTGATTTTCAGCCGTGACGCCCGAGGCCGGATCGCTCAGCGCCCGTTCGGCGGAGCCGGGTTCCCGCGGACCTGTTACGCCGCGGACCGCACGGGACACGCCATCCTCCACGCGATGTACGAGCAACTGCTGAAGCGGCGTCTCTTCGTGTACGAGGAGTGGTACGTGACCTCCCTCATCGTCGAGGACGGCGTCTGTCGGGGCGTGGTGGCCTGGGACCTCATCCGCGGCGGGCTGCGCCCGATCGGCGCGAGGGCCGTCATCCTGGCCACCGGAGGCAGCGGCCGCGTGTTCCTCACCAGCACCAACGCGGTGATCAATACGGGCGACGGCATGGCGCTCGGGTACCGCGCCGGCGCCCCACTGGAAGACATGGAATTCGTGCAGTTCCATCCCACCACGCTGAAAGACACCGGCATCCTCATCACGGAAGGGGCCCGCGGCGAAGGCGGGTACCTTCTAAACACGCTGGGCGAGCGCTTCATGAAACGGTATGCGCCGGAACAGATGGAGCTTGCGACCAGGTCGACGGTCTCGCTCGCGATCGGACAGGAAATCTTGGAAGGGCGCGGCGTCGACGGGTGCGTGCTGCTGGACCTGCGGCATCTCGGCCGCAAACGGATCCTGGAGCGGCTTCCGCAGATCCGCGAGCTCTCCGTGGAGTTCGCCGGCCTAGATCCGATCGAGACGCCGATTCCGGTGCGGCCCGGCGCGCACTATCAGATGGGCGGCGTACGGACGAATCAATGGGGGGAGACCGAAATTCCCGGACTGTTGGCGGCGGGCGAATGCGCCTGCGTCAGCGTGCACGGCGCCAACCGGCTCGGAGGGAACTCCTTGCTGGAAACGATCGTCTTTGGGCGCCGCGCCGGGGTGCGCGCGGGCCAGTATGCCGGCGAGGCAGCGCCGCGCGCCGTTCCGGAATCCGTGTTTCGGGCCGAGGAAGCGCGTCTTCGCTCCCTGCTCTCCAACGAAGGCACGGAGCGCGCCTGGCAAATCCGTGAGGAACTCGGCAAAGTCATGAGTCTCAACCTCGGAATCTTTCGCACCAGAGAATCCATGACGTCGGCGATCGAGGCCGTCCGGAAGTTGAAGGAGCGGGCGGCTTGCGTCACCCTGCAGGACAAAGGCAGGGTCTTCAATACGGACTTGATCCAAGCCCTTGAGCTGCAGTGTCTTGTCGAGGTCGCGGAAACCGTCGCCGTCGGGGCACTGGCCCGTGAAGAAAGCCGGGGGGCCCATTACCGATCGGACTTTCCCAAGCGCGATGATGTGAATTGGTTGAAACATTCCATCGCCAAGCGCACGCCGGACGGTCCGGTCCTGTCCCATCTCCCCGTCACCATCACCAGATTTCAACCCAAGTAAGCCGACGTTTAGCTGCGCGACAGGCGCCGCTTCGCAGGATAAGTTGCATTTTTGTATATATCGGCTATCTTTTTAGGCGTTCGCCCCTACGTTAGAGACGAATGGAGTTTCCGAACGGATGACGATTACCTGCCCCCTCTGTCAGGCTCCGAACATCGTTAGCGTTGAATCGCCTCCGCCGGCCTGGATCACGGGCGCGTGCCGTTTATGCGACGCAAATCTGGTCGTCGTGCGAGCCCCTCCGATTCGGTCGGCGGCACCGTCCGGGGCAACCCCACGGATCAGGTCCTCGGCGGCTGCAGCCATGTTGCGCCGCGCTGTGATCTTCATTCTGGCAGTCATCGTGTTTCTCTGCGGTGTCGGATACTGGTGGGTGCGGTCGGATAGTGGGTCATTGTTCGATTTGACGGGCGCGGAGACCGTGACACGGGGGTCGAATGCGAAAATTGAGGCATCGGCTAAAGGCTTACCGGACGATCCCGGCCGGGTCACTCAGCAGGAAATCGAACTTCTCCTGGATTTCATCGATAACGCGGCCCGAAGGAAGGACGTCGACGGCATCATGCGGTGGTTCGGGCCGGATGCCCAGGTGGTACTCCGGGCCAGCGGGAATGACCCCGTCACGATGGATCGACAGCAATATCGAGCGATGCTCCAACGATCCTTCGCTGTACCGGGTTCATACGACGTTGTCCGAAAGGGAAGCGCCATTACGGTTCCCTCAGACGGGCAAGGTGCGCGGGCCCAGTTCCGCTCCATCGAAATCATGCGCAACCTGGGGAGAGAGCTTCGCGTAGAAGCGGACGCCACGGTTGTTTTTCAGCTATACGACGATGAGCCTCTGATCTCATCGCTTGAAATTGTCGTGCAAAGCCATTCCTGAAACGGAGGGTATCGTGTCTGTCGTGGCCCCTGCTGATAGCACTGTGTGGCTGGCCTGCCATCGCTGTCGCGCGCAGTATCGGGTCAAGAATCTGTTCGCATTGAAGCCGCGATCCAGAACGGCCTGCCGTCACTGTGGAACCAGTTTCGTGATCGTCGAGATGCCTGTCGGGCCGGCTCGGTTGGTGGAAGGACGCCCTCCGGGTGAAGGTCCATTGTCGAACGCTATGGCGGATAGGCGAGGCTCCGCCGAATCAAAGGGATTTGTTCAATCCTTCACAACGTACGGAGAGGGTGGGACCCTACTCGGGATCCATATCGTGAACGTTCTGCTCACGCTGGTCACCCTCGGAATCTATTACTTCTGGGCGAAGGTGCGCGTCAGGCGGTATCTGTTCGGCCAGACAGAATTCGCCGGAGACCGTTTTTCGTATCACGGCACAGGTGCAGAGGTGTTGAGAGGAACTGTCAAGGCCGCTTTTGTGTTTGGAGTTCCTTATCTCGGGCTCTCCTTCGGCCCCCAACTGGCGGGAATGGATATCTATGCCAGGACGCTGTCAGGATGGGCGGCGGGCCTGCTTCTTCTTATCTTCATTCCGGTGGCCATCGTGAGCGCCCGGCGGTACCGACTGAGCCGGACTTCCTGGCGCGGCATCACGCTTTCCTTCAGGGGGAAGACTCGGGACTTCATCAATCTGTGGGTCAAGGGCTATCTCCTGACGGGCCTTACGCTCGGGCTGTACTATCCCTATTTTTCTGCGAAGAAACACGCCTTCCTGACCACGCACAGTTATTTCGGCAGCCGGAGCTTCTCCTTCCAGGGCGAGGGGAAAGCGTTGGTAAAAAGCTTTCTGCTTCCCTATTGCTTGACACCGGTCGTCATGAGCGTACCGGTAGCGGGTTTCCTGTCCATGGTTTCGTCTCTGATGAAGAACCCCGGGGACATCTCGGCGATTCCATCCATCGGCGCGACGACTGTCGCCGGGCTGGCCGCCGCCTTCTTGCTGCTGCGTCTACTGTGGCTGTCGTATGGGTTGAAGGAACAGCGCTATTTCTGGGAGCAGGCCGGCTTGGGCGATGCTTCATTTCGGTTTTCGGCAACTCTCTGGCCTTATCTGAAACTGAAGGCGCTGAATGTGCTGTTGCTTCTGGCCACCGTCGGGCTCGCGTGGCCCTGGACCACCATTCGGAACCTTCGGTTCGTCGTGAATCATCTCACCCTAGTCGGTCCGCAAAATTTCGACGATGTGGTGCAGGACTACGATGGCGCCCCGCCGACCGGTGAAGGCCTGGACGGATTCCTGGACACCGGGTTCGATCTCGCCTGACCGCGATGCCTCGCATCTGGCATGGGTTCTTCTTCGACGGCCGCAGCGCCGCGCGCCGCCCGGTGACCATCGAACTGACCTCCAGCGAATTGAAGATGTCGGAGTCCGGAGGTCGAACCATTCGCTGGCCATACGGACGCATCAGGCAGAGTCAGGGAGCGTACCAGGGTGAGCAAGTCCGACTGGAGTACGGCGGTCCTGCCCCGCAGGCTCTCATTGTCGACGATGCGGAATTCCTTGTCGCACTCCGTCGAGTTGCTCCCGATTACACATCCCGTCTTCACGACCCGACCAAAAGATCGTTGCGGCTCACACTCACGATGTTGGCGGCGCTGGCCGTTGTCGGACTCACCGCTTGCCTCTATGCCTGGGGTATCCCCGCAGTCGCCTCCGTGGTCGCGCCACTCGTACCCGTGGCATGGGAGGAGCGGCTGGGTGAGGCGGTCATGGAGCAGCTTGCGCCGCCGGCCGGCCGCTGTACCGATTCCGATCGTTTGACTGCGTTGAACCGGGTCGTCGGCGTCTTGACGTCCGGGATGCCGGCGTTTCCCTATCGCGTTCGGGTGGCGGTCGTAGACCGACCTCAGGTCAATGCTTTTGCCGCTCCAGGCGGTGCGATCGTCGTATTCCGAGGCCTATTGGAAAAGACCGAAAGCGCAGAGCAATTGGCCGGGGTGCTCGCGCACGAGCTTCAGCATGTGGCGAAACAGCATTCAACCAAACTCATGTTGGAGCAAGCCTCTACCAGCCTTCTGATTACGGCGATTTCCGGCGATTTTACAGGTGCCTTGACCTACGGCATCGAAGGCGCCCGTGTCCTGGGTATGCTGCGCTACAGCCGCAGCCACGAAGAAGAAGCGGACCGGGAAGGGTTGCGCGTTCTTCAATCCATCGGTATCGATCCGACGGACATGATTCAGTTCTTCCGAATCCTCGGCGCCGAGCATCCGGCGGAGTCTTCCGCCTCGTCCTATCTCTCGTCTCACCCACGAATGGGCGAGCGAATCGCACACCTGACCACCCTGATCGGGCCTCGTCACGCCTATCCGGTGAAACTCTTGCCGGACAAACAATGGACCGACATCCGTACTCTCTGCCGCCATCGGTCGCCGGCCGCACCGAGTATCCCCGCCCGCTAGCCCTCTCCCATTCATCGCCATGCGAGCACCGAGGTTCTGGTATAATCGCCCATCCACCACATTGCTATGCGAATCCTGGTCATTGAAGACGAGACGAAAGTCGGCTGCTTCATCAAGCGGGCGCTGGAAGAGGAAAGCTATGCCGTCGACCTCTGTTCCGATGGCGCACAAGGTCTCGAAATGGGCCGCAGCGGTAGCTATGATTTGATCGTGATCGATCTCATGTTGCCTTCGCTCCCTGGATTGGAAATTCTGAAGACGATCAGGGGCGACAAAATCACGACTCCGGTGCTGATCTTGACCGCCCAGTCGCAAATCGACCAGAAAGTGAAGGGCCTGGATGCCGGAGCGGACGATTACTTGACGAAGCCGTTCGCCATCGACGAGCTCCTGGCGCGGGTCCGTGCATTGCTTCGGCGAGGCTCCGTCGAGACTCCCGGGGTGCTGCAGGTGGACGACCTTGTGCTGAATCCAGCGAACAGGGAAGTCACGCGGGGAGGCCAGCGAATCGAATTGACGCTGAAAGAGTATGCCTTACTGGAATATCTGATGCGCCACGCCGGCCGCGTCCTGACCAGACCGATGATTTCCGAGCACGTATGGAACCAGGATTTTGACACCTTTACGAACGTCATCGACGTGTACGTCAACTATCTGCGGAACAAGATCGATCGGGGCCGGGCCAAGAAACTCATCCATACCGTCCGCGGCAGTGGGTACATGCTGAAGGCCGAATGATGCCGCTGCGCGTCCGGCTGACCCTCTGGTACGGGAGCGCCCTGGCGCTCATTCTCGTCATCTTCTCGGCGGTGCTCTACACCGTCACCGCCCGAAGCCTGCGCGATCAAGTCGATCAGTCCCTGGAGGAGACCGCCACGACGGCGGTTCGTTCCCTGGAAAGCCGCGGCTTCCTTCCCTTGATCAGCGAAGATGAACTGCTCTCGCAGTTTCCCGAGCTCGCCAGGATCGATAAGTTTTTCCAGATTTTCAGCCCCTCGGGCACGATCACGATCCGCTCCCCGAACATCAGGCAGCATGAAGTGCCGCTAAGCCGCCGGGCGCTCGAAGTGGCCTTCACCGGGCGCAGCATCTTTGAATCGGCCAAGTATCCCCATGAGCCGCCGCTCCGGCTCATCTCCGTGCCGATCATGTTTCGGGGCACGTTGCTCTACATCGTACAGGTCGGCACGTCGATGGAATCGGTGGAGGAAACGCTTCAGCGCCTGCTCCTGATTCTTATGGTGACGATGCCGGTCGCGCTCGCCGTGTCGCTGGCCGGAGGATGGTTTCTCGCCGGACGGGCGCTCCGGCCCGTCGACGCGATGACGGATGCGGCCCGGAGGATCGCCGCCGGCGACTTGACCCAGCGGATCACGATGCCGACCTCCGCGGACGAAATCGGCAGGCTGGCGGGTACGTTCAACGAGATGATCGCCCGGCTGGACGCTTCTTTCCGGCAGATCCGGCAATTCAGCAGCGACGCCTCACACGAATTGCGTACGCCGTTGACGGTGATGAAAGGAGAGACGGAGTTGGTGCTGCGCCGTCCGCGTCCTGTGGAGGATTACCAAGCCGTGCTCGAAAGCACGTTGGAAGAAATCGACCGCATGACTCGAATCGTGGACGAGCTGCTCTTCCTCTCGCGGGCCGACATGGGCGAGGTCAAGATGGAGTTCTTGCCGGTCCGGCTGGAGTCGCTCGTGGAAGACATCCAACAGCAGGCCTGTTTGCTCGGGCAAGACCGAGACGTCCAGGTGGTTTTGGGAACCGTCCAGCCGGCCACCGTTCAAGGAGACGAATTGCGGCTCCGCGAACTGCTCCTCAATTTGGTCGATAATGCCGTCAAGTATTCCCACCAAGGGGGCAAGGTCGAGATCGCGCTGCTGACCGATGCGACTCAGGCCCGCTTGTCCGTGACCGATCAAGGCATCGGGATCCCGGAAGTGGTCCAGCCGAGGATCTTCGACCGGTTTTACCGGACCGACGAAGCGCGGGCCCATACCAAGAAAGGCACCGGGCTGGGGCTGGCCATTTGCGCCTGGATCGCCGAGGCGCATAAAGGCCGGATCGAAGTGAAGAGTCAGGTCGGGCACGGGTCGACGTTCACGATCATCCTTCCGCTCGCTGCGGCGACCTCTTAAAGACTTTTAATTCCAGCCTAATGTCGTTCTCATCCTCGGTTGTTAGGGTCTTATAGCCGGTAACCGGATAGTATCTTCTGGCCGGACACTGCATCAGCATCACAAGAAGGAGGATCTGTATGAAGCGCCTAGTTCGTCGTACGGTCGGAACCGTCATCGGCGTGGCGGTCCTGGGCGCCGCCCTGGTGTGGGGCGGTCAACCGTGGAATCTGTCGCACGCATCGAGCACGCCGACCCCACCCGTTCCATCTTCCAGCACGGCGATCGTCAATCAAGCGGCCTCCGGCTTTACGGAGATCGCCAAGGCGGTGACGCCGGCGGTCGTGAACATCACCACCACCATGCCCGAGAAGGTGTCGGGCAAGGATGATACGCGGGAACGGATGGAGGAATTTTTCGGACCTTTCGGGCCCAGGGGACGGCGAGGGCCGATGGAACCGCCCCGACGAGGAGGCGGCATGGGCTCCGGGGTGATCGTTTCGCCCGATGGGTACATCCTGACCAACAACCACGTCATCGACGGAGCCAAGGAAGTCAACGTCACGCTTCCCGACAAGCGGGACTTCACGGGTAAGATCGTGGGAACGGATCCAAAGACGGATCTCGCTGTCGTGAAGATCGAAGGGGAGGATCTCCCTCATATCCCGTGGGGCGACGCGTCGAAGTTGCAGGTTGGGGAGTATGTCCTGGCCGTCGGGAATCCGTTCGGCTTGAACTCCACCGTCACGCTCGGGATCGTGAGCGCGCTGGGGCGCGGACACATGGGCATCACCCAGTACGAAGACTTTATTCAGACGGACGCGGCGATCAACCCGGGTAACTCCGGAGGCGCGTTGGTCAACACCAAAGGTGAATTGGTCGGTATCAACACGGCGATTTTTTCCCAGACCGGCGGGTATCAGGGTGTCGGGTTCGCAGTGCCGACCAGCATGAGCCGGCCGATATATGACAGCCTGGTGAAAACGGGGAAGGTCGTCCGTGGCTTTCTCGGGATCGGCATTCAGGACATGAACAAGGATCTGGCGAAGTCGTTCGGCCTGAAGAAGCCCAAGGGCGCACTCGTGAGCGACGTGCGCGAGGACAGTCCCGCTGAGAAAGCCGGCCTTCAGCAGGGCGACATCGTCACGGGGTTCCAGGGATCTCCCGTGGAAGACGCCGTGGCGCTTCAGCGACTGGTGACACGCACAGAGGTGGGGTCAACGGCCAAGCTGACCGTCGTCCGGGACGGTCGCGAGAAGGAATTGACCGTCACGATCGGCGAGCAACCGGAAGAGAAGCAGATTGCGAAAGTCGAATCGGCTGAAGGAGAGCACGGCTTGGCCGGAGTCGCGGTTCAGGAACTGGATCGGGAGACCGCCAAGGAACTCGGGTTGAAGGGCAAGGCGCAGGGCGTGATGGTTACGAGCGTCGAGCCCGACAGCGGAGCCGACAAGGCCGGGTTGATGCCGGGCGACGTGATCAAGGAGATCAATCGCCAGCCGATCAAATCCGTGAAGGATTTTGAAAAGGCCTCCTCCTCGGCGAAGAAGGGGGAGAACGTGTTGATCCTCATCAACCGGAAAGGGACCGCGCTGTTCCTCTCCGCGAAGGTGTAAGCCCTGCCACACGATACAGGACGGGGCTGCGGCCCCGTCCTGGTCTCCTTCTCCAGCAGATGCGCCAAGAGGTCGTTCAGCCGCCGTCGAGCTGCTAATCGAAGACGACGGTCTTGCGGCCGTACACCAAGACCCGGTGCTCGATGTGGCGCCGCACGGCGCGCGCCAGCACGATTTCCTCGAGATCCCGGCCTTTCCGCACTAAATCTTCCACCGTATCCCGATGGCCCACTCGAATCACGTCCTGTTCGATGATCGGCCCTTCGTCGAGATCGTCGGTCGCGTAATGGGCCGTCGCCCCGATGATCTTCACGCCCCGCTCGTAGGCCTGCCGGTAGGGATTCGCGCCGACAAAGGCGGGCAAAAACGAATGATGGATGTTGACGACGGGACAGCCAACGCGCTCGAGGAAGTCCCTGCTGAGGATCTGCATGTAGCGGGCCATCACGACCAGCTCGACCTGATGCTGTCCGAGCGTCGCGAGGACCTGCCGCTCCTGCTCGGGCTTCGTCTCTTTTGTCACGGGATACACGAGAAATGGAATCTTGAACAACTGGGCCCAACCGGCGCACGTCTCGTGGTTCGAGACGATGACCGGAATGTCGATCTGCAACTCGTCACGCTTGTGCCGCTGCAGCAAATCCGCGAGACAGTGGTCCTGTTTGGACACCAGTAACGCAACCCGCGTGCGATGCGTCGAGAGCCGCAGTTCATAGCGCATCGCGAACACCTTTGCGACCGGAGCGAAGGCCGCGCGGAGATCGGCGACGGGAATCTGCAACCCTTCGGTCGCGAACTCCATGCGCATGAGAAAGTCGCCGCTCTCCTCGTCCGTGTGATGGTCCGAGTCGAGAATGTTTCCGCCGAAATCATGGATGAATCCGGCCACCCGGGCCACGATGCCCTTGCGGTCCTTGCAGTGAATCAAGAGAACGGCCGAATCTTTCTTGTGCGTCATGGCTGAGAGGCCCGCGACAGGTCGATTCGATCAGGACACGATATGACCGACGAGGTCGTACCCCATCGCATCAGTGATTTCCACTTTGACCAAGTCGCCCGGGCGCGGAAAGGGAAGATCTTGGCCGGCCCGGGGTGCTGCGAGATCGTCGGGCACGTCGTTGATGTAGATCACCCCGTCGATGTCCGGGGCGAGGCCCTCGTGCCGCCCTTCGAGGAGGAGCTCGGTTTCTTCCGACAAGCCGTCCACCATGACTTCCTTGACGGAGCCGACGTGGGCGCGCCCCTTCGCGTTCGCAAGGGTCTCCTGAATCGACAGCAACCGCGTGCGCCGCTCTTCCATGAGCGAGCGCTCGACCTTGTCCTCCATGCCGACCGCGGGCGTATCCTCTTCATCGGAGTACAGAAACGCCGCTACACGATCGAATTCCGCATTCTCGACGTAGGCCAGCAACTCGGCAAAGGCTTCCTCGGTCTCGCCCGGGAACCCCACGATGAACGCGGTTCGGAAGCTGACTCCGGGAATTTTCCTGCGGATCCGGTCGACCAGCGCGGTGATCGAGGCTCGATCGCCCAGGCGATGCATCCGTTTCAGCATCCGGTCGTTGATATGCTGCAACGGCATATCGATGTACTTCGTAATCTTTTCCTCACCCGCGTAAAGGTCCAACAACTCATCCGTGACTTGTCGCGGATACAAATAGAAGGGCCGGATCCACCGAATGCCCTCCACCTGCACCAGTTTTTTCAGGAGCGCGGTCAATCCCTGGCGCAGGCCTAAATCCACCCCGTAGTTGATCGTGTCCTGGGAGATCAGGTTGATTTCCTTGACTCCCTCGCCCGCCAGACGACGGACTTCAGCCACGATCGATTCGATGGGCCGACTTCGCTGCTTGCCACGCATGAGGGGGATGGCACAGAAGGCGCAATTGCGGTTGCAGCCCTCGGCGATTTTGACGTAGGCGCTGTGGGCCCGCCCCAAGCGCACACGCGGCGCCAGTTCGTCGTAAAGATAGGGCGGCTGGCTGATCCAGACCCGCTGGCGGCGCTTCCTGGACGTAAGCAAATCGCGGCAAATATCGGCGATCTTGCCGAATTCGCCGGTCCCGACCACCCCATCCAACTCCGGCAGCTCCTTGAGAAGCTCGCCTTGGTACCGCTGCGCGAGACAGCCGGCGGCGATCAAGACGCGGCATGCACCCGCCTTCTTGAGCGCTCCATGTTCAATGATCGTGTTGATGGACTCCTGCTTGGCTTCTTCGATGAAGCCGCAGGTGTTGACGATCACCACGTCGGCTTCCTTCGGATTCGCGGTCAGCCGGAATCCGTCGGAAACAAGGGTCCCCAGCATGACCTCGGCATCGACTTGGTTCTTCGAGCAGCCGAGATTGACGAATCCGATCGTGGCTCTTGCGACCTCCGCAGAGGCCGCTTTCAAGCGTTTGGGGCGATCAATGTTGATGAGAGATCGACTCATGGGCAGGTCAGTCTACGGGACGGTCAAAAACCCTGTCAATCAGGCTCTTGCGGGGATGAGACGATTCGCCTATTGTGGGCCCCATGCTCCGGACGTTCCAAGGCATCACACCCACCATTCCGAAGTCGTGCTTCGTCGAAGAGACCGCCGTCATCATCGGCGACGTGGTGCTCGGCGAGGAGTCGAGTGTCTGGTTCCATGCCGTCGTCCGGGGCGACGTGCACTATATCCGTATCGGCAGTCGGACCAATATTCAGGATCTTTGCATGCTGCATGTCACACACGACACGCACCCGCTGATCATCGGCAACGACGTGACGGTCGGACACAATGTAGTGCTCCACGGATGCACGATCAAAGACCGCGTGCTCGTCGGCATGGGAGCCATCATCATGGACGGCGCGGAAATCGGAGAGGATTCCGTCGTGGGGGCCGGGGCGCTGGTGACCGAGGACACTATCGTGCCCCCGAAAAGCCTGGTGCTCGGCTCGCCCGCTCGGATCAAACGGCCGGTGACGGATCAGGAATTGGCGTGGATCAAAGAATCGGCCGCGAATTACATTCGGTATGCGGATCAATACATGAGCGATCCGGCCAAGATGAAAACCGGGTTTCAAGTCTAGGGTCCGCTACGCTACCGCTTTACCCTCTACTCTTACCCCTTTCTTCAATCCGAATGAAACACAGGGGATCCCCCACCAACGCCGTAGGATAGGACCGGCGCTCGACACGATAGGGAATGCGATGCCGGTGGCACCACTCGGCGATCCATTGCACTTCTTCCGTGGATGTGGTGATCAGTCCGGGTCTGGTCAGGTTCTTCATACAGCGGTCGACCAGCCGGCGCACGCTCCCTCGCTCCACCGTAAACCGACCGGGATCGAAGCTGAGCGGATCGGCGCGGCCGTAGGAGAGGGGCGACAGGTTTGGATAGGTTTCCGGATCGTTCAGCACGCTGACCATCCAAAGATGATCGAAGGAGCCCAGTGCTGTGAGCGCATCCTTGGCGACGAATCGGACCGGCATCGACCGGCAGGCGCGATTCAAAATCCTCACTTCGCGTCTTCTCAGTGTGTAGGCTTCAACGCTCCGATCTAGCTCCAGGGTCTCGGCGAGCAGTGCGGGAAGCTCCGCGACGCCTGCGCCGACATAGAGGCTGCGACCGCCCGATTTCAACCGGCGCAGGAGAGCCGTCGCGATCTTCAGTCCTAGACGCTGAGAAGATATTCGCTTAGCCCGCCAAAACTCCTCGCCGCCTTCATGGCAATAGATCGGGCCGAGCACCTCGTAGTCGAGTTGGCGGAACACGGCTTCGATGCGATCCCGCGTATGGCGGGTTACAGTGCGCTTCACGGTATGGCTGCTTCGCCTCCCGTCACTGCAAGGCTTTCAACCGTGTGTGTCACAGCATCTACGACGTGACCTAGAAATGTGAGATCCAAGGTCTCGATCGTATCGGACGATCGGTGATAGTGCGGGTTGCGGAAGTTCGCGGTATCGGTCAGCATGACGGCGGGGTATCCGTAATGCCAGAAGGCGGCATGGTCGCTACGCCTCGTGTCCGGCAGTTTCTCTCCGTTGCCCGGTACGACGAGGCCGATCGTCGGAAGATGCCGTTGGCACGCACGTTCGACGATGGAGGTCAATTCGGCCGACCGCTGGTTCCCGATCACCGCGAGGAAATTCGCCACCGTGGGAACCGGGATCGGCACACCGGGCGGCTTCTCCTGCGAGCCCTCTTCCTGCCGGGCGAACCCCACGCATTCCAAGATAATTGCCCCGGCGAGTGGCTGATTGTGCTCTCTCATCTCGGCTGCGAGGGCGAGGCTCCCGAGCAGGTCTTCTTCCTCCAGGCAAAACGCGACCAGCCAGACCGGGCGGGTCAGGCATTGGCGACACACACGGGAGGCGAGCTCGAGCAGGACGACCAGGGCGCTGGCGTTGTCGTCCGCGCCGGGAGAGCCCTGCACCGTATCATAGTGGGCTCCGACCAGCAGGGGGGGCTGCTCTTTCCCGGGGCTTGCTGCCGGAGCTGCGCGCCGCGCGACGACGTTGTGGTAGGTTCCGCCGAGAGCCTGGAACGGATGCAACTCGCTCGTCCAGCCGGCGACTGCGAACTGCGATTCCAAATATCGGCGGGCCCGCAGCAAATTCGGAAGTGACCCGACGGGATGCCGTTCGCCGACCAAGGCGCGAAGATGCGCCATCAGCCGGGTCTGTGCGGATCGTTGTTGATGGCCCACGAATGACGAGCGGCGCCGTTCCTATGCGACGATCTCCGTCCCGATGCCTTTGCGGGTGAAAATTTCCAATAGGATCGCATGGGGCACCCGGCCGTCCACGATGTGCGCTTTCCCCACACCGGCGGCGACTGCGTCCAGACAGGCGTGGACTTTCGGCAGCATGCCCTCTCCGATGATGCCTCGCTTCACCATCCGCTGCACGTCCTTGCGGGAGACGGTGGACAGGTGGCGCCCTTTCGCGTCGCGGATGCCTTTCACGTCGGTCAGCATAACGAGCTTTTCCGCCCGCAGCGCGCCCGCGATCGCGCCGGCCACCAGATCGGCGTTGATGTTGTACGTGCTGCCTTCCCGGTCGGTGCCGATAGGGGCGATGACGGGAATGTAATGATCTTGCTGGAGCTTCAGAATGAGGCTGGGGTCGATGGACTGCACCTCGCCCACCAGCCCGAAGTCTCCTTCGCTATCTCCGTCCGCGATGTCTTTCTGCAGGCTCGCAGCCCAGGCCTTGGCCGTGAGCGCGCGGGACAGCATGAGACCGCCGTCCTTCCCGCTGAGACCGACCGCGCGGCCTCCGTGACGGTTCAGCAAATCCACGATCTCCATGTTGATCTGTCCCGCGAGCACCATCTCGACGATTTCCATCGTGGCCTCGTCCGTGACCCGCACGCCGTGGCGGAATCTGGCCTCGATGCCCAGACGATCCAGCATCTTGTCGATCTGAGGTCCGCCGCCGTGCACGATGACGGGATTGAGCCCCACGTACTTGAGCAGGACCACGTCCTGGGCGAACCGCTCCTTGAGCGAGCCGTCCGTCATGGCGTGTCCGCCGTATTTGATGACGATTGTCTTGCCCCTGAACGTGCGGATGTACGGAAGGGCCTCGATCAGGACATTGGCCTTCTTGATCAGCTTGTTCATGTCTTCGCTCCCGATGCGAGCAACGCGCGAAGGGCACTGCTCGCGAGATAGTCTGAGTTCGCGCGCGTCAGGGTCGTCTCTCAAGTCTCGCCTACAAAATATACCGGCTCAAGTCCTGATCTTTGATGATGTCCCGCAATCGGTCCCGGACGTAATTCGCATCCACCGTCAGGGTTTTGTTCGGCAGATCGGGCCCCTCGAAGGACACCTGCTCCAACAGCCGTTCCATGATCGTGAAGAGCCTGCGGGCGCCGATGTTCTCCGTGCGCTCATTGACCTGCACGGCGGTGGCCGCGATTTCTTCGATCCCGTCCTCGGAGAAATCGATCGTCAGCCCCTCGGTCGCCATCAGCGCCCGGTACTGCCGAACGAGGGCGCCCTTGGGCTCGGTCAGGATGCGCACGAAATCTTCCTTCGTCAACGGGCTGAGCTCCACCCGGATGGGAAAGCGCCCCTGCAATTCGGGAATCAAGTCGGAGGGCTTCGCCACGTGGAACGCGCCGGCTGCGATAAAGAGGATGTGGTCCGTATGGACGGGGCCGTGCTTCGTCGTGACGGTCGATCCCTCGACGATGGGCAGCAAATCCCGTTGAACGCCCTCTCGGGAAACATCCGGCCCCATCGTCCGCTCCCGTCCGGCGATCTTGTCGATTTCATCCAGAAATACGATGCCCGTCTGCTCCACTTTTGCGATCGCTTCGCGGACGACTTCGTCCATGTCGATGAGTTTTTGCGCTTCTTCCTGGGTCAGGTGCTTCAACGCCTCGGGCACTTTCATCGTCCGTTTCTTCTTCTTGCCCTGGAACATCCCGCCCAGCATGTCGCGCAGATTGCTTTCGAGTTCTTCGAGTCCGCCGGCGTTGGACACGACGCCGATGGGCAGAGCGGAACGCTCCTTGACCTCCAACTCCACGGTCCGATGGTCGAGCTTGCCTTCCCGCAGTTGCAGCCGGAGCTTCGATCTCGTGGCCTCGTGCGAATCACCGGCCTGTCCTTCCGGGTGGGGCCGCTCTTGGTCTCCATAGAAGCCGGTCCGCGGAGGAGGCGCCGGCAGGGGCAGCAAGAGGTCCAACAGCCGCTCCTCCCCCAGTTGCTCGGCCTTCTGCGCCACGTCCTCCAGATGCTGGGCTTTCACCATGTTGATCGCCAGCTCCGTCAGGTCCCGGATGATGGACTCCACGTCGCGGCCGACGTAGCCGACCTCGGTGAACTTGGATGCCTCCACTTTGATGAACGGCGCCTGCGCCAGCTTGGCGAGCCGCCGCGCGATCTCGGTCTTGCCCACGCCGGTCGGCCCGATCATGATGATGTTCTTCGGCATGACCTCGTCGCGGAGATCGGGTGCGAGCTGCTGCCGCCTCCAGCGGTTGCGCAACGCGATGGCGACCATGCGCTTGGCGTCTTTCTGGCCGATGACATAGCGGTCGAGCTCGGCGACGATTTGCCGGGGGGTCAGGCTGTTGACGTCCAACCGAGGACGGTCAGTTTGGAGAGCCATGGGGGAATCCTTATCCACTCAGTTCTTCGATTTGAATCTGTTGGTTCGTATAAATGTCGATGTGTCCCGCGATTTTCATCGCCTCCTCGACGATCGGGCGCGCGGCCAGTCCGGAATGGCCGAGCAGAGCCCGCGCCGCCGCAAGGGCGTACGGCCCTCCGGAGCCGATCGCGAGGATCCCGTCTTCCGGCTCGACCACGTCGCCGGTTCCGGAAATGATGAACGATTGCTCATGGCCTGCGACCGCGAGCAAGGCTTCCAGGCGCCGGAGCACCCGGTCCGTCCGCCAGTCTTTGGCCAGTTCAACCGCCGCTCGCGTGAGATTGCCGCGGTATTCCTCCAGTTTACTCTCAAATTTTTCGAACAGTGTGAAGGCGTCGGCTGTGGCCCCGGCGAATCCCGCGAGTACCTGATCATGGTGAAGCCGTCTGAGCTTCTTGGCGTTGTGCTTCATGACCGTCGTGCCCACGGTCACTTGGCCGTCGCATCCCATCGCCACGCGGCCTTCCCGGCGGACGCAGAGGATGGTGGTGGACCGGATGATCACCGGTCCTCCTTCTGTGCCAAGACTCTCCGTGACGCGTGCTTTCCGGCGCGGGGATGCGCCCGGTCGTAGACTGCCATGAGCTGGTCGGTGGCCAGGTGCGTGTACCTCTGCGTCGTGTTCAGCGAGGCGTGCCCCAGCATTTCTTGGATCGATCGTAGATCGGCCCCTTCATCCAGCAGATGCGTCGCGAAGGAGTGGCGCAGGGCATGGGGGCTGACCGGTCCGCCGCGCAATGCCTTGGAATAGCGGAAGACGATCCTGGCGACGCTGCGTGTCGTCAGCCGGCCGCCCCGACTGTTGCGAAACAGGGGATGAGGCTTGGGGCGTGCCACGTGAGGGGGAAGACCGGCGCGATAGGACCGGATCGCTTGCAACGCCACATCGCCGACCGGGACAATGCGTTCCTTCCTGCCTTTGCCGCGTAGGCGGACGAGTCCTTGGGATTCGTTCAAGTCCTCTACATTGATCCCTACCAACTCGCTGACCCGGGCGCCGGTAGAATACAGAGTCTCGAGCAACGCGCGATCGCGGAGCGACAGTGGCTTCCCATCCTTCGGAAACTCCATCAGAGACTGCGCGTCCTCTTTGGTCAAGACGCGCGGGAGATGCCTGGGGAGTTTCGGCGTCCGTATCGTTTCCGTCGGATTGCGGATCACCGTCCCGCGCCGAACCAGATAGCGATAGAAGCTGCGCAGCGCGGCCAGCTTGCGCGCAAGCGACGTCTTTTTCTCTCCTTTTCGGTCAAGCCACGCCAGAAAGTCTCGGATCGCGTCCGTTGGGATCTCCCCGGGCGCGAGCCCGTCTGGCTGGAGTTGTTTCACAAAGACGGAAAATTGACGCAGGTCGGATTCGTAGCCGGCAATGGTGTGTGGAGAGGCGTTCCGTTCGACGTGAAGAAACGTCACGAAACCCCGAATTGCGTCTTCCATGTATCGAAGTCCTGGAGAGCCCGCCGGCCGATGAGACGGCGTTTCTCCTCCTTGTCGCGTTTGGCGGAGATGATGGGAGGAAACAGCCCGAAGTTGGTGTTCATCGGCTGGAAGTGCCGCGGGTCCGTCGTGGTGATGTAGGACACGAGACAGCCGTGCGCGGTCGTAGCAGGAGGGGTGACGAGAGGCCGTCCCGCGAGGCCCCGCGCGGCATTGATCCCCGCCAGACCGCCGATCGCGGCCGATTCAGTGTAGCCCTCCACGCCGACCAACTGCCCGGCGAAAAACAAGCTCCCGCGGGCCTTGAACTGAAGGGTGTTCTTCAGCAGTTGAGGCGAATTGATGAAGGTGTTGCGGTGGAGACTCCCGTAGCGGAGAAACTCCGCCTTTTCCAACCCGGGGATCATCCGGAAGACGCGTTTTTGTTCCGGGTACGTCAATTTTGTTTGGAACCCCACGAGGTTGTAACAGGTACGGTGCGCGTTCTCGGTCCGCAGCTGCACCACGGCGTAAGGACGCCGCCCGGTGTTCGGATCTTCCAGTCCCACCGGTTTCAGAGGACCGAACTGCATCGTCTGCCGCCCGCGTTCGGCCATGACTTCGATCGGAATACAGCCTTCGAAGTACGGCGTTTTCTCGAACTCCTTCGGCTGGACTTTTTCCGCCGTGATCAGGGCGTCGTGGAACGCATTGTAGGCCGCTTCGTCCATCGGACAGTTCAGGTAGTCGTCGCCGCCCTTGTCGTAGCGGGAGGCGCGGAACACCACGTTCATGTCGATCGAATCGGCGTCGACGATCGGGGAGATCGCATCGAAGAAGTACAGGTGGCTCGACTGCGTCAGACGCGCGATCGATTGGGAGAGCCTGTCGCTGGTCAGCGGCCCGGTCGCGACGATGCAGACGCAATCGCCGGGAACCTCCGTGATCTCTTCGCGGAGGATCCGGATGTGGGGATGGCTTTCCAACGCCCGCGTGATGTGTAGCGAAAATTGCTCACGGTCGACGGCCAGCGCCGAGCCGGCCGGCACACGGGCCTGCTCGCCGGCCTGAATGGTCAGCGAGTTCAGCCGGCGCATCTCCTCTTTTAGGATGCCCGGCGCATTGGCGAGATCGACGGAGCCCAACGAATTGGAGCACACCAACTCGGCGAGCGAGCCGGTCTTGTGCGCCTTGGTCATTTCCTTGGGACGCATCTCGTAGAGCGTCACCCTGGCCCCCTGATTGGCGGCTTGCCAGGCCGCTTCGGATCCGGCCAGACCTCCGCCGATGATGACGATGTCATCGCGCATGTGCATGTCGTTTCAATGGGAAAAAGAAGGGCTCATTCTAGAAACCGCGTTCTGAGGTGTCAAGGTAATGGTATCAAGGTTCATGCGGCTGTTGCAGGGCCGGCTGAGTTGCTTTCACCCGGGCGTGATGTTAAAGCGGTACCATGCGGATAATATTCATGGGCACGCCCGAGTTCGCCGTTCCGTCACTCGACGCGCTATTGCACTCCGAGGATGAGGTCGTCGGCGTCGTCACCCAGCCCGACCGCCCCAAGGGGCGCGGACAGGCGTTGACTCCTTCCCCGGTCAAGATGATCGCTCAGCGAGAAGGCTTGCCGCTCTTGCAGCCGCTCAAGATGAAAGACCCGCTCTTTCTGGATAGCCTACAAGCCTGGAAACCGGATCTCATTGCCGTGGCCGCCTTCGGGCGCATTCTTCCCTCCGTGATTCTGGACCTGCCGCCCAAGGGCTGCGTCAACGTGCATGGTTCCCTGTTGCCCAAGTATCGCGGCGCCGGACCGATTCAATGGGCGATCATCAAGGGCGAAACGGAGACGGGCGTCACCACGATGCTGATGGACGAGGGCATGGACACGGGGGCTATTCTGCTGCAGGAGCGTCTCGCCATTCGGCCGGACGATACGGCCGGGACGCTCTCACGGCGGCTCGCCGAGCTGGGCGGCCGCTTGCTGGTGGAAACGATTCGCCGACTCAAAGCCGGCACGGTCGTCCCACAAGCGCAGGATCATGCCCGGGCGACGCTCGCTCCATTGCTGAAGAAGGAAGACGGCGCGATCGACTGGTCGATGAGCGCGACGGCCATCGTCAACCGCGTGAGAGGCCTGTCCCCTTGGCCCGGAGCCTACGCCTTTCTAGGGCCGGAACGCTGGATGATCTGGCAGGCCGCTCCTCATCCGCAGGACCAGCCTGCCGAGGTTCCCGGGTGCATCGTCAAGGTGACAAAGAGCGGATTGTACGTCGCAACCGGCGAGGGATTGTTGGAATTGAAGGAAATTCAGACCGCCAACAGCCGGCGGATGGCGGTTCCTCAGTATCTTGCCGGCCATCCGGTCTCGGTCGGGGCTCGACTGACTCCGTCGCCCGATTCGTCACCCGGAACAACGTAATCGATCCACTCTGCCCGGCCTTTGCCCATGCCGTCATCTCCGGTCCATCCTGCCCGTCTGCTTCCTGAATCAGCGAGGTCCGCAGCCCTTTCCGTCTTACTGGCGCTTCCCAGGTCGGAGCAGGGCGCGGATGAGCTGCTGAATAGGGCCTGCGAGCGCGCGCGGTTGGATGACCGGGATCGTGCGCTGGCGATGGAGCTGACTTACGGCGTGTTGCGGCGTCAAGGTACGATCGATTGGCGGCTGTCCCTGGTTCTGGACAAGCCGCTCGGACGATTGCCCCTCCTCGTACAGGCGTTGCTGCGGCTGGGGGCCTATCAGTTGCTGTACTTGGACCGCATTCCGCAGTCCGCCGCCGTCAATGAATCCGTGCGGACGGCGAAAAGCCACGCGGCGAAATTGGGGCGGGACTGGAGCGGGTTGGTGAACGCGGTCTTGCGGTCCATGTCCCGGACTTCCGCTCCACCCTGGCCCGATCCTCGGACGGATCCCGTGAGGTTTCTGTCGATCCGCTACAGTATGCCCGAATGGCTGAGCCGCCGCTGGCACGAGCGGCTGGGTTTTGCCCGGGCGGAGGAGCTCTGTCGGACGGCCAGTGAGACTCCTCCTGTGACGTTGAGGGTTAACCGGCTAAAAACATCCAGGGAGGACCTGCTGGCTCGGCTGCAGCGCCACGGAATTAATGCGGTCCCCACCATGGTGAGTTCTGTCGGAATCAGGATTCAGCAGGGAGGCCCCGTGAGGGAGTTGCCCGGGTACGCGGAAGGCTGGTTGTATGTAGAAGACGAAGCGGCGCAACTGGTTCCGTTGGCGTTGGACCCCCATCCCGGAGAGTCGGTGCTGGATGCCTGTGCGGCTCCCGGTGGGAAGACGACTCATCTTGCCGAGTTGATGCATAACGAAGGACGGATTTGGGCGATGGATCGAAAGCCGGCACGCCTGGCCGTCCTCGAAGACAATTGCCGCCGTCTGGGCGCGACGATCGTGGCGCCTGTGGTGGGCGATGCTCGCCGGGTGGCCGAAACACTTGGGACCACGGGAGCGGGTGAACTATTCGATCGTATTCTCGTCGACGCCCCTTGCAGTGGGTTAGGCGTTCTGCGCCGGCATCCGGAGGCGAAATGGAAAAAGGACGCAGCCTCCCTGGCCCGTCACCATGAACATCAATCGGAGATCCTCGCCTCTGCCGCGCCATGCTTGCGGCCCGGCGGGGTGCTGGTCTATAGTACTTGTTCGACGGAACCGGAAGAGAACGAGGAGGTGGTCGATCGATTTTGCCGCGCCCACGCGGAGTTCCGGCGCGAGTCCCTCGCTCCGTGGCTCCCTCCCGCCGCGCTTCCTTTGCTGACCGCTAGAGGAGACCTGTCTACCATGGGCAATGCCGTTTCCATGGACGCTTTCTATGCCGCCCGCTTGCGGAGGCTGGCCTGATGTCCCGTCCCGTCCGCATCGCGCCATCCATTCTCTCCGCGGATTTCGCCCGGTTGGCCGACGAAGTGGCCGCAGTCGAACGGGCGGGAGCGGATTTTCTGCACGTGGACGTGATGGACGGACATTTTGTGCCGAACTTGACCGTGGGGCCGCCGATCGTGGAAGCCTTGCGGAAAGTCACCAAGCTGCCTCTTGACGTCCATTTGATGATGACGAACGCCGACTCGTTCATCGCCGAGTTCGCGGACGCCGGCGCCGATTATCTTACCGTCCACGTGGAAGCGTGCCCGCATCTTCATCGGACGGTGCAGTCGATCAAGGAGCGGGGCGTGAAAGCGGGCGTGACGTTGAACCCCGCCACCTCCCTCAAGTCTCTGGAAGAAATCGTGGGAGACGCCGATCTGGTGCTCATCATGTCGGTCAATCCCGGCTTTGGAGGACAAACGTTCATCCCTTCGGTGCTGAAGAAAATCGGCTCCGCTCGTCGCCTGATCGATGAAGCCGGCAGCCGGGCGTTGCTCGAGGTGGACGGCGGCGTGAAGGTGGACAACGCCGCGCAGATCGTCGCCGCCGGCGCCGATGTGCTCGTCGCCGGGTCCGCGATCTTCTGCAACCAGGATTATGCCGGCACGATCGCGGCCTTGAAGGCCTCGGCGACCCCGGCGTCATCTGCCGCCACTCATCGGTAGAAGAGGCAGAGTGAACATCTCCTCCCTGATCGACAGCCTCCATCCCCTGGAAATCAAAGTGTTGACTTCGTTCGGATCGCCCGGGGCCGGCCCGGTGCTGAAGACCGAACAGCTCGCCCAGATGACGGGTTTGGAAGCGTCGCAGCTCAGCATGGCGGTCGAATGGCTTCTGGCCAAGTCGCTCCTGACCGTCGAATCTGAAACCGTCACGCCGATCGTCTCGCTGACGAACATCGGCGAGCACTACTTCGAAAAGTATTCTCCGATCGAGCGAGTCCTGTCCGCCGCGCGCGACGCGGCGACAACGGGGAAGCGGGTTACGATTCAGGACATCCAGTCGCGGGAAGGGCTGGAGCCGTCCGACGTGAGCGGCGCAGTCGGCCGGCTTAAGAAAGAAGGAGCCTTGCTGATCGTTCAAGGCGGCTGTCTTGAATCGACCGGAAGGCCGAGTCCCACCGCGGAGACGATGCGGTCGCTGCTGCAGCAACTCCACGGTGCCCCGCGCGAGCTGAACGCGTTTCCGGAAGCGGCGCGCAGGGTCATCCAGGATTATGCCGTGAAACGGGGCAATGCCCGCGAACCCTTCCGCATCGACGAGCGAGTCGCAAGAGCCTTCATCCTTTCCCCGGTGGGGGCCGAGGCGGTCCGACAGATCGCTCGTCAGGCCGTTGCGGAAGAAGTGTCGCAGCTTACCCCTGAAATGTTGAAGGACGGCAGCTGGCGCGGGAAGCGGTTCCGGAAATACACGATCAGCCTTCGCGCTCCCCGTATTGCGTGCGGCAAGCGGCATCCATACCGGGAATTTCTCGATCAAGTCAAAACCAAGCTGGTGAGCATGGGTTTTCAAGAAATGCGGGGCTCACTGGTGGAAACCGAATTCTGGAACATGGACGCCTTGTTCATGCCGCAATTCCATCCGGCGCGGGACATCCATGACGTCTATTTCGTCAAAGAGCCGACGCATGCGACGGGCATCGCCGAGCCCTTTCTGTCCCGCGTGAAGCAGGCGCATGAGAACGGAGACGAGACCGGCTCGGCAGGCTGGGGCTATCATTTCAATGCGGATCGGGCGCGACGGCTCGTGCTGCGGAGTCAGGGGACGGCCGTCTCGGCGCGCACGTTGGCTTCGGCGCCCGAGGTGCCGGGGAAATATTTCTCCATCGCGCGCTGCTTCCGCTACGATCAGGTGGATGCCACGCACGCCACTGATTTTTTCCAAGTGGAAGGCATCGTGCTCGGGCAGGAGATCAACTTCCGCACGTTGCTGGGCCTGTTGAATCTGTTCGCACGGGAAGTAGCGCAGGCGAAGGAAGTGAAGTTTCTCCCGGCCTATTTCCCTTTCACGGAACCATCCGTGGAGTTGCACGTACGCCATCCCAAGCTCGGCTGGATGGAACTGGGCGGGGCCGGCCTGTTCCGGCCGGAAGTCACCTTGCCGCTCGGCGTGACCGTGCCCGTCATCGCCTGGGGCCTCGGCCTCGATCGCATGGCGATGGTGGCCCTCGGCATTCATGACATTCGCGACTTGTTCACCGCAGATTTGGACATGATTCGAACGACGAGAAGCAGGGCCTGAGGAACGCGTAGCGCCATGCCGACCATCTCCATTTTTCGACATGATCTCGAAACGCTTCTCGCACAAGGGAAGGTCAGGGAACCGGTTTCCACGGAGCAACTGGAACAGTGGCTGCCGTTGGTGAAGGGCGAGCTCAAGGGGCAAAACCAGGAGACCGGAGAACTGCGGGTCGAGCTACAGGACAGCAACAGACCCGATCTCTGGTGCTGCGAAGGCATCGCGCGCCAGATCCGGGTCAAACGACAGGGTCACCTGCCGCCGTATCCTTTTGCGAAGAAACCGGCGGGCCGTTCGCTCAAGAAACTGACCGTGTCCGCCGGCTTGGAGCAAGTCCGACCGTATGTCGCTGCGTGCACCGCCACCGGGTATCGCGTGACCGACGAAGGCTTGCAGCAGTTGATTCAAACGCAAGAGAAGCTCGCCGATATTTTTGGGCGTAAACGCCGGACCGTGTCCATCGGCCTGTATCAGTTGCCGCGCATTCAGTTTCCTGTGTCCTACGATCTGGTCAAGCCCGACGAGGCGAGATTCACACCGCTGGGCATGGACACGGTCATGACGATCGGCGAGATCCTCCTGGTCCATCCGAAAGGCATCGAGTACGGGCCGATTCTTGCCGGGCAGGACCGGCTTCCTCTGCTGCGCGACGCCAAGGGGCAGGTCCTCTCGTTCCCACCCGTGATCAATAGCCGGGAAATCGGCGAAGTCCGCGCGGGGGACGAAGCGCTGTTCGTGGAAGTCACGGGGACGGATCTACCCATGGTGGTGCTGACCCTCAACATTCTCGCGGCCAATTTGGCGGACCGGGGCGCGGCCATCGAACCCATCGAAGTCGCGTACCCCTACAAGACGGAACTGGGCCGGTCTGTCGTCACGCCGCAGGATCTCGGCAAGAGCCGGGTGATTGCTGTGAAGACGATCGAGCTGGCGCTGGGGCAGGGCCTCGGGGCGCAGGAGGTCGGGCAGGCATTGACAAGCTACGGCTATGACATAGCCGCGGGGAAGGACAAAGTAACGGTGACGCTCCCGATCTACCGGAATGACTTGATGCACCCGATGGACGTCGTGGAAGACGTCGCCATCAGCCGCGGGTACGAGCAATTCGTGCCCGTCATGCCGTCTCAGTTCACCGTCGGGGGCTTGTCCCGGCAAGAACAGACTTCAGACCGGGTGCGCGATCTGATGATCGGCATGGGGTTTCAGGAGATCATCTCGAACATCTTGGGGTCGCCGCAGGATTATCGCAGCGCGATGCGCTTGGACGGAACGGATTGGGGCCGCATGGTGGAAGTCGACAACATGATGTCGCAGACCTTCTCCTGTCTACGTCAGTGGATGGTTCCATCGCTCCTGCGCGTGGAGGCCGCATCGAGCCGCGCGTTCTATCCCCACCGCGTTTTCGAGGCCGGAGAGGTCGCCGTGCCCGACGTGTCGCAGGAGCTCGGATCCCGGACGGTGCTCTCGCTGGGGGCTCTGATCGCCCACGCGGGGGCGAACTTTTCCGAAATCCATTCCTGTCTGGACTTGTTGCTCTACTACCTCGATCGTTCGTATTCATTGGACCCGCTCCAGCATCCCTCGTTTTTAGATGGACGAGCCGGACGGATTGTCGTGGAAGGCCGGACGCTCGGCTTGATCGGAGAGCTTCATCCGGAGGTATTGGAGCGTTGGCAGATCGGCGCGCCGGTTGTGGTCTTGGATGTCGATGTGAGCCGGCTGGCAGAGGAGAGATGACAGGAGAGGCGCCCGCCTCTCCTGTCCGGCGCCGCAAACGAATCTGAATCAGGCCTTCGTGGAGGCCTGATGTTGTCTGGCGAGTCCGATGAGCTGCTCGAAGCCCGCCATATCTTTGATCGCCATCTCGGACAACACTTTCCGATCGAGGAGCACGTTCGCTTTCTTGAGCGCATTCATGAACCGGCTGTAGGTCAGGCCGTGCTGTCTGGCCGCGGCGCTGATCCGCGCCACCCACAATTGCCGGAAATTCCGCTTCCGCTGCTTCCGACCGGTGTAGGCGTAAGCTTGTCCTTTATCAACCGATTCCGTTGCCGATCGGAAGAGCCGGCTCTTTGCACCGTACTGGCCTTTCGCCAGTTTCAGCCGTTTCTTTCGCCGCTGCCGTGTCTTCGGTCCACCTTTTACGCGAGGCATGGGTCACGACTCCTTTCCGAGTACGATTCGAATCATCAACTGTAAGGCAACAGGCGGTTGAGTGACAGGGTCGCCGTCTTGTCCACCGTCACGGTCCCGCTCAGCCTGCGCTTGCGGTCCCGACCCTTGCTGCTGAGCAGATGCCGCTTCCCGGCCTTTCGTCGGACCAGTCTGCCCGTCCCGGTTCGGGAAAACCGCTTGCTCGCTCCTTTGTGAGTCTTCACTTTCATAGGTTCCGATTCCTTTGGTTGTGATTGAACTGGCTGCTCGCTATCCTTTAGGCGCGACGATCATGATCAAGCTTCTGCCTTCCATGCGGGGCGCATATTCTACCGTCCCGGCATCGGACAATTGCTCGATCACGGAAGTCATGAGCGTTCGTCCCATCTCTTGGTTGGCCATCTCGCGCCCGCGATACGTCAACGTTACTTTCGTCTTGTTTCCCTCCGCAAGGAAGCCCTTGATCTGGCGGATTTTGATCTCCAAATCATGCTTGTCCGTACGGGGCCGGAGCTTGATCTCCTTGACCTGAGTCGACTTCTGGTGCCGGCGGCTTTGATGTTCCTTCTTGCTGAGCTCGTATTTGTATTTTCCATAGTCCATTATCCGGCAAACAGGGGGCTGGGACGTCGGGGCCACCTCCACCAGGTCGTACCCCATTTCCTGGGCCTGCCTGAACGCGTCGGGGGTCGGCAAAATCCCGAGCTGCTCGCCTTCCGGACCGATCACGCGGACTTCACGGACTCTGATCTCACGATTCACCCGCAATTTGGGAACGATAAGCCACCTCTCAATGCGTCGGTTGAAGTTCCTGCATCGGGCGCACAATCTCCGTGCGGAGCAAATCGATCGCGCCCTGCACCGTCATGCTGCCCAAGTTTGCGCCGCTGCGGCCCCGGACCGAAACCGTGCCACCCTGCACTTCCCGCTCGCCGGCGACGAACATGTACGGCACTTTCGACTTTTCAGCTTCGCGTATCTTGTAGCCTATCTTTTCATTACGCAGGTCCGCTTCGGCTCTAATCCCGGCCGTCTTCAACTGGCTCACTACCGAACCGACGTACTCTCGCTGATTGTCCGTGATGGACATGACCACGGCCTGTACGGGCGCGAGCCAGGTCGGGAACGCGCCACCGAAGTGTTCGACCAGAATCCCGAAGAACCGCTCGATCGAACCCATCAATGCCCGGTGGATCATGATGGGCTGGTGTGTCTTCCCGTCTTCGCCGATGTAGGTCAGCTGAAACCGTTCAGGATTGTTGAAATCGACCTGGATCGTGGAGCATTGCCATGACCGCCCGAGAGCGTCTTTGATCTTGATGTCGATCTTGGGACCGTAGAACACCCCCTCGCCGGGATCGATCTGATAGGCGATGTTCCGCCCTTTGAGCGCCGCCTCCAACGCCGCGGTCGCTTGCGCCCAACGCTCCTCCGAGCCCACCGATTTTTCGGGCTTGGTGGACAGGTACACCTCGAACTCCGAAAAGCCGAAGGGCCGCAGGATGAAAAAGGTGAAGTCCAGAACCCGGCTGACTTCAGCTTCGATTTGATCGGGCCGGCAAAACAAATGGGCGTCGTCCTGCGTGAAGCCACGGACCCGCAAAAGACCGTGCAGCACGCCGGTGCGCTCGTAGCGATAGACCGTGCCCAATTCCCCGTACCGGATCGGCAAATCGCGATAACTCCGCAAGTGCGATTGATAGATCATGATGTGGAACGGACAGTTCATCGGCTTCAATTGGTACTCGCTGCCTTCCACCTTCATCGGGGGAAACATGTTATCCCGGTAGTAATCCACGTGTCCGCTCGTCTTCCAGAGGTCCAGCCGGGCCACATGGGGCGAGTAGACCAGTTCGTATCCGTGCCGAAGATGCTGCTCGCGCCAGAAGTTTTCGAGCAGCAGCCTGACCAAGGCGCCTTTGGGGTGCCACAGCACCAGCCCCGGTCCGATTTCATCCTGAACCGAGATCAAATCCAGCTCCTTGCCGACCTTGCGATGGTCCCGGCGTTTGATTTCTTCGAGCCTCGCCAGATGGGCGTCCAGTTCGGTCTGAGTCGGGAATGAGGTGCCGTAAATCCGCTGCAACATCGGGTTGCGCTCGTCTCCGCGCCAGTAGGCGCCGGCGGTCGTCAAGAGCTTCAACGCTCCCACGCGACCGGTGGAAGGCAGATGCGGCCCCCGGCAGAGATCGATGAACTCACCCTGGCTGTAGGTAGACACCGGTTCGTGATCGGGAAAGCTTTGGATCAATTCGACCTTATACTGCTCCCCCCGCAACCTGAAAAACTCGATGGCCTGCTGCTTCGAGAGCTCGGTCCGAGTGATCGCGAGGTCGCGCTTGATGATCTCGCGCGCCCGTCCTTCGATCTTCTCGAGATCTTCCGGGGTGAAAGAGCGCTCGAAGGCGAAATCATAGTAGAACCCGTCCTCAAGAGCCGGGCCGATCGTGAGCTGGGCGCTCGGGAACACTTCCTTGACGGCCTGCGCCATGATGTGGGTGCTGCTGTGTCGATAAACCTCGCGCCCTTCCGCGGAATCGAACCGCAACGGTTCCACCATGGCGTCCGTGGTCAACGGCATGGAGAGGTCTACGGTGCGGCCATTTACACGCGCGGCCAACACATCGCGGGTCACGGGAGCGAGCACTTCCGCGACCGTGATCCCCATAGGCACGTCGCGCGTGCTGCCATCTTTGAATGTAATTTTGACGAGTTGCGAAGACAAGCTGGTTCCCTAGAAACACGAAAGGCACCCCAACCGCCAAAGGCGGCCAGATGCCGTCGGCAGAATGGTAGGCGCGGACGGTCTTGAACCGTCGACCTCTACCGTGTCAAGGTAGCGCTCTCCCCCTGAGCTACGCGCCTAACGTCCGGTCCGGCATGCTAATATAGCCCCGCCTACAGTGTCAAGAAACGCAAAAAGAGAAGGGGGCGCCCAACAACGGGGCACCGCCTTCTCTTTTGAGTATCACTGAAAATGTGTCGGTTACTTGACGGCGGATTTCAGGATTTTCCCGGCCGAGAACTTTGGCACCCGTGCGGCGGGGATCCGCAACGTCTCTCCGGTCCTCGGGTTCCGCCCAAGTCGGGCTTTGCGCTTGGCGACCGTGAAAGTGCCGAAATTCACCAGGGACACGCGTTGGCCTTTTTTGAGAGAGGTGGTGACCGCTCCCGTGAAGGCCTGCAGGGCATTGCCTGCGGCGACCTTGGTGATCCCTGCTGAAGCCGCCATTTTCGCGATCAACTCTTCCTTCGTCATTGTTTTCCCTCCTTGTGGTTGATGAGGCGCCCGGTTTCGCTGTCCAGCTGAATCCTGGTTCAGGCTAAAGCGGGAGTCCAGCCCGCCGTCGGCTTACGCAGTCTTGGACCGCGTGTTTTTTCTACGTTTCACCTGAATGTGCAACTCGGCAATCTTTTTCCTGAGCGTGTTTCGGTTCAACCCCAACAATTCCGCAGCCTGTATCTGATTCCCGCGCATTTCTTCCAACGCCAAGGTAATCAGGGGTCGTTCCACGGCCGAGATCAACATGGGATGCAGGTCGCGGCCCGAGCCATTACGCATTCCTTTGACGAAGTCCCCCATCTTCCACTCGAGATAATCTTCGAGTGACAGCGCCAAAGCGCCGTTGGATCCCGCCGCCTTTTTCTTGCCCACCATTTGCATGAACCGAGATGCCCGCTTCAGCACGGTGCGAGAGCCGCTCACGACCAAGGTGGACGATGGATCCACATGGGCCTGAGCGGGCCCCAGGCCGGTGCCGGTTGATTTGGATTCCACAATCACCGCGTCGAACGACCGCCTTGCTGTTTCCTTTGAGAGCGCCGGGATATCCTTGACCACCGTCACGGAGCCCTCTTTGAACACGCGCTTGAAGTGGGCCTGAAGATCTGGATCGGCGCTGAACAAGAGAATGCTAAAGGCGGATGAAGGGACGGACATGAAGGCACCACGCGAAGAAGAGGGCGGGATTATTACCCAGGGCTGAAGGGATGTCAATCACGAAAATGGCACGTGGCGTCCTGTTGTGCCGTAGGGCCTCGTGGCACAATCGGCTGCTGATAAGCGATTCCGGCCGTTCTTCGAAATGGTTGCGATCTTCGACCCATGATCACATTACATTGAATCAATCAGGCGAGAATAATTTTGCCATGGAAGATCGTCGTAGCGAACCCACGGGCACTCGAAGCTTCTTGACAGCCTTTGGATGTACGAGGTATACATGGCATCGTGATAGACTAATCTTTATCGGAATAGTAGGGAATGAAAGTATCACTCCGTGCGACCTATGGAATCTTGGCAGCTGTGGATTTGGCACTGCACAGCGGCGATCATCCGGTTCAGGCGCGCGGCATCGCGCATCGCCAATCCATCCCGGCCAGGTTTCTTGAACAAGTGCTACACGCCATGAAAAAGGCTGGAATTGTCGAAAGCTTGCGAGGAGCCCAGGGCGGTTATCTTCTCGCGAAAAAGCCCTCTGGCATATCCGTGGCCGATATTCTGGAAGCGCTGGACGGTCCGCTCACCGCGACGGACGGGATGCGGGAGCGCGCGCAACGACGTCGTGCAAAGCCTGAGGCTCTCCTGAGCCAGGTTTGGGCTCAGCTCCATCAGGCGGAGCGCACCGTGCTGGAAGCCATCACGGTCGAAGAGCTCGCCGACCGTCAACGCGCGATCGAACAAGAGCGAACGCTCATGTATCACATTTAGCAACGTCTAAGCGGCGGACGACGGTCCATTCCGGACACGGAAGCGGACCGGAACCCGCAATGTCGAGAGAGGTGCCTATGAACAGCAGCCGACTGACCAGCTTTCCCGGCGTCAAGACCGCTCCGATTCCACCCGCGATTCAAGAGGAGATTGAAACCTTTGAGACCGAAGCAAACCGGCTAATCGCCGGCGAGCTCGTCAATGATCTCTTCAAGCCGTTTCGGCTGCAATACGGCATTTACGGTCAGCGCCAGTCGGGCGTGCAGATGGTGCGCATCAAGATTCCGTTCGGCGGTCTGACTGCCAATCAACTCCGGCGGGTTGCTGAACTGGCGGATCGGTACGCGACCGGGGTGGGCCACGTGACAACGAGACAGGACATTCAGCTGCATTTCGTCGAGCTGAAAGACGTCCCGACCATCATGCGAGGGCTGGCGGAAGTCGGCCTGACGACCCGGGAGGCCTGCGCCAATACCGTCCGCAACGTCACTGCGTGCCATCTGGCAGGGGTCTGCCAAGCCGAGGTCTTTGACGTGACGCCCTATGCGAAGACCGTCGCATATCATCTGCTTCGGAACCCCCTCAATCAAAGTCTGCCGCGCAAATTCAAAATCGCCTTCTCCGGCTGCAAGCACGACTGCGCTCTGACACCGATTCACGATATCGGCCTGCTGGCCGCAAAGCAGGCAGACGGCGCCATCGGGTTCCGAATGGTGGCCGGCGGCGGATTGGGCTCCGCGCCCCGTGTCGCCCAAGTGCTTCGTGAATTCACGCCGATGAACGAGCTCATTCCGAGCATCGAAGCCGTCATCAAAGTCTTCGACCAGTTGGGCAACCGGAAGAATCGGAACAAGGCTCGGATGAAGTTCGTCATCGAAAAGCTGGGATTCGAGGAATTCAAACGTCGGTGGGAAGCAGCCTTCGTCGCGATGGGTCATGGGCGACCGTCCCATGAGACGATCCAACTGCTCTCCCACGACGATGCGCCGATTCGTCTCATTATGCCCACCTCCATCGCGGCCGG
>JBDZUK010000011.1:41614-76145 GCA_040255165.1 Nitrospiraceae bacterium
GATGTGGAAGCGAACCAACGTCCTTCACCAGAAGCAACCGGGATACGTCGTGGCCGCCATGAAGTTGTTCATGGGTGACATGACCTCGGACCAAATGCTTCTGGTGGCCGATCTGGCTGAGCGCTATTCGAATGGCAACATCCGGACGACAATCAACCAAAACGTGGTCCTTCGCTGGGTTCCGGACGCGGCGGTGAGCGACCTCTATGACGAATTGGCCGCGCATGGGTTGGGGGATCCCGGCGCCGAGTTGGTGGAAGACATCATCGCCTGCCCCGGAACGGATACGTGCGGACTCGGGATTACCTCGTCCAAAGGATTGGCCAGGGCTCTGGCCGAAGTTTTTCCTGCCGGGAGGGTGCCCTCTGATCTTGAAGGCGTCAGCGTCAAGATCAGCGGCTGTCACAACTCCTGCGCGCAGCATCACATTGCGACGATCGGGCTTCACGGAGTGGGCAAGCGGATCGGCGACCACGTGGCCCCGCACTACGAACTCCACTTGGGAGGGCGCGTCAACGGCGCGGCGAAGATCGGCCAGATGACGGTCAAGCTCCCGGCCAAGAGCGTCCCGGCCGCGATCTCGCATTTGATCGAGGTCTATCGCAGGGACCGGCAGGCGGGCGAGAATCTGCCGGCCTTCATCGATCGGGTGGGCAAACTCAAGCTGAAAGAAGAGCTGATCCCGTATACGATCGTGCCGGCGTTCCAGGAAGACCCCACGTTTTATTATGACTGGGAGGGCGAAGAGGAGTTCGTGCTGGAGGATCTCGGGCCTGGCGAGTGCGCCGGCGGGGCGTTGGAAATGATCGACAACCGGATTCTCGAAGCGGACCAGGAACTGTATCAGGCGAGACTCCTTGGCGAAAAACATCAATACGCCGTCTCGGTGAACAAGTCCTACCGCGCGGTGCTGGCGGCGGCCAAGGCTCTGTTGGTGACCGAGGGGCTGGATCCGGCCACGGACGCGGAGACATTTGAAGAATTCGAACGGCGCCTGGCCCAGAAAGGCGTCGTACCGGAGCAATACCTGGGGTTGGGCAAGCGGGTCGGGGACCTGGGGACGAAGGATACGGCGGCCGAGTCCGCTCAGGCCAGGATCGCCTTCGCCAAAGGGTTCATCGAGGCCTGCAGGGCGGCGACCGAGCGGATAGACAAGGATCTCAAGTTGACAGCAGGGGCCGAAGCGCCGGCCGCGACGAAACCGGCTTCGGAAGCGCAGTCAGCAGCTCAGTCTTCACACGGCGCGCCGACAGAGGCCCCGGTCTACGACCTGCGCGGCGTGGCCTGCCCCTTGAATTACGTGAAAACCAAACTGAAGCTCGAGATGATGGACGCCGGCGAGCGGTTGGAAGTCTGGCTGGATGCGGGCGAACCTATTAAGAACGTTCCGGTGAGCCTGAAGAACGACGGCCACAAGCTGCTGTTGCAGGAGGCGTTGGACCCCGGCGCCGCGCACTACCGAATCCTCGTGGAAAAAGTCGAGTGATGACGTCGCCGCTGTCTTCTCACGATTGGAAGGCCTGGGGCGATTCCCTGGAGTCGAAGCAGCCGCAGGACGTATTGGCGGCGGCCATTGAGCGCTTCGCTCCGAAGATCGTCCTGGCCTGCAGCTTCGGGGCCGAAGATGTGGTGCTGGTCGATATGATCCAGCGCATCAATCCATCCGTCCCGCTGTTCTACTTGGACACGGAGTTCCTTTTTCCAGAGACCTACGAGGTCCGGGATCGCGTGATTCGACGGTATGGACTGAAGCCCGAGCAGGTCATCCAGGTGAAGTCGTTGCTGACGCCGGATCAGCAAGAGGCGTCACACGGGCCCGCCGTATGGTCCCGCGACCCCGATCTCTGCTGCCAGCTTCGAAAGGTGGAGCCGTTGACGCGGGTTCTGAAAAACTATGATGCGTGGATTACGGGTATCCGGCGCGACCAATCGCCGACGCGGGCCGGTGCGGGATTGATCGAATGGGACGGCAAGTTCCAGTTGGTGAAGGTGAACCCCTTGGCGGCGTGGGGTTGGTCGGACGTCTGGACCTATATCCGTGTCTACGAGGTGCCGTACAACCGACTCCACGATCAAAACTATCCGAGCATCGGGTGCACGCATTGCACCGCGCCTGTCATGCCGGGAGAAGATCAGCGGGCCGGCCGATGGAAAAATTTCGGCAAGACCGAGTGCGGGTTACATAAGTCGTCGTAGAAGGATCCCGACCCGATGCAGCAATTCATTGCCAAGATTGCCAAAGGCCAAAAGACCTCCAAGGACCTCACGTGGGAGGAGGCGAAGCAGGCCATGAAGGCGCTCATTGAGGGAGGTGCGACGCCCGGGCAGGTCGGCGCATTCCTCATCGCCATGCGCATCAAGGTTGAGTCGGTGACGGAGCTGGCGGCCTTCACGGCGGCGGCCCGTCAATATGTGCCTCCATTGGCGATTCCCCGCGAGTTGCCGCTCGTCGACGTGCCGACTTACGCCGGCAAGCAGGACACCTTTCACGCGTTGGTTGGCGCGGCGGTCGTCGCCGCAGCCGGGGGAGCGTCCGTCCTCATGCACGGGTACGACGGCATCCCGGGGCGGCCGGGAAGCGCGGCAGTATTGAGGGCATTGGGCGTACCGGTCGACGAGGACCCGAAGCAGGTGGCACGGCAGGTGATTCACAAAGGATTCGCTTACCTCGATATCGCGCTTTATCACCCGCCCGTGTATCGTTTTCTGGAGATGCGTCAAGAGCTCGGGCTGCGCAATTTTTTTCATCCGGTCGCGCGGTTGCTCAATCCGGCCCGTGCGGCATCGCAGGTGGTCGGTCTCTCGCATCCCCCGTATTTCGACAAGACGGCCGAAGCGCTTAGAATGTTGGGAACTCCGCGGGCGCTGGTGATTCGCGGCGTGGAGGGCGATCCCGAGCTCTCGATCGCTTCCGTCACGAAAGTGCTCGAATTGCGCGATGAGCGGATCACACCGCTCACGATGGGCCCCAAAGACTTCGGGCTGACTCAGGCGCCGCAACGCGATATGGCCGGCTTTCCGCCGGATCAACGCGACAAGGAAGCCGATCTCCTCAGGCGAATTCTCCACAATCAGGTGCCTGGCGGACCGCGTGAGTGGATCCTCCTCAACGCGGCGGTGTTGTTGTATGCCGCGGGCAAGGGCCCTACGCTCGCCGGCTGCGTGCCGCTCGCTCGTCGGGCCTTGGAGACCGGCGCGGCGGGCCGGAAATTGGATGAATTGACGCAGGCGCCGTCCACGGTGAGACAGGCGTCTTGAAGGAAGCAGTCCAATAGGGATAGGAATCGTGAAACACCTGCGGCAACTGGAAGACCAAAGCGTCTATATTCTCCGGGAAGCGTACAAGCACTTCGACAATCTCGCTATGTTGTGGTCGATGGGAAAGGATTCGACCGTCCTCTTATGGCTCGCGCGCAAGGCGTTTTTCGGGCATGTGCCGTTTCCGCTGCTGCACGTAGACACGAGCTATAAGATCCCCGCCATGATCGAGTACCGCGACCGGCTTGCCCGCGAGTGGCGGTTGAACCTCGTGGTGGGACAGAACAAGGAAGCTCTCGCGGCCGGCATGAATCATACGATGGGCCGGGTGACCTGTTGCACCGCGCTGAAGACGAATGGACTCAAGCAGTTGCTCGAGCAGAAGGGGTACACCGGGGTGATTCTGGGCGTGCGGGCCGACGAGGAGGGGACCAGGGCGAAGGAGCGGTATTTCTCGCCGCGCGACAAGCATGGTGACTGGGATTTCCGCGATCAGCCGCCCGAATTGTGGGATCAATACAAGACCACCTTCCCGCCCGGCACGCACATCCGCATCCATCCGTTGCTGGATTGGACCGAGATCAATATTTGGGAGTACATCAAGCTGGAGAACATTCCCTTCATCGATCTCTATCTCGACAAAGGCGACGGAACCCGCTATCGCAGTCTCGGGTGCGCGCCCTGCACGTTTCCGATCAAGAGCTCCGCCAAGACGGTCGACGACATCATCGACGAGTTGCGCCATACGACGGTTGCGGAACGGTCCGGGCGAGCGCAGGACGAGGGGCGTGGGATGGAGTTGTTGCGCAAAGACGGCTACATGTAATCAGGATGATGAAAAAGGCCTCCAGCTTCGTTCTCGGCTCATCGAAATCCTCCACGTACCCCAGAAGGTACGCCTCCGGTTTCGATTCTTTTCGGGCCTCGTTGGATGGGCTTTTTGATCGTCCTGAATCAGGCAAAGAGAAGACATGAGCGCTGAATCACAAAAACCATCCGAGAATCTGAACATCGTCATCGTGGGTCACGTGGACCACGGGAAATCCACGTTGCTGGGGCGGCTGTATGCGGACACCGGCTCATTGCCGGACGGGAAACTGGAGAAAGTGCAGATGATTTGCCGCCAGCAAGGGAAGGAGTTCGAATATGCCTTTCTGTTCGACGCCTTCCTGGAAGAACAGGAACAGGGCATCACCATCGACACGGCGCGCACGTTCTTCATGTGGAAGGGCCGCCAGTACATCATCATCGATGCGCCCGGGCACAAGGAATTCCTGAAGAACATGATTTCGGGAGCGGCGCGCGCCGAGGCGGCGTTGCTTCTGATCGACGCGCTGGAAGGCGTGAAAGAGCAGTCTAAAAAACACGGCTACTTGCTGTCGCTCCTCGGGGTCCGACAATTCGCCGTCGTCGTGAACAAAATGGATTTGGTCGGTTACCGGCAGGACGTGTTCGAAGGAATCGAAAAAGAGTATCGTGAGTTCCTCGGGCAGTTCAAAGCCGTGCCGGAGCGCATCATTCCGGTCAGCGCTAAATTAGGCGACAACATCGTGTCCCGCAGCGCCAAGATGCCGTGGTACGGCGGGCCGACGGTGCTGGACACGTTGAGCTTGTTCAAGAAAGAGACGTCTCGTTCGGAGCAGTCATTACGGTTTCCCGTTCAAGACGTCTACAAGTTCGACGCGCGGCGGATCATTGCGGGCCGCATCACGGCCGGCCGCCTGAAAGTGGGGGATCAGCTGGTCTTTTCTCCTTCCAACAAACGGGCGGTCGTCAAGTCCGTGGAGGCGTTCAATATCGAGCCGCCGCCGTTGGAAGCGCGGGCCGGGCAGTCGATCGGGATCACGCTGGACGAGCAGATCTTCGTGGAGCGCGGCGAGATGGCAACGCACCAAGAGGCGCTGCCCCATGTTTCCACGGCCTTCCGCGCGAACCTGTTCTGGCTCGGCAAGCGGCCGTTGGACCGGGGACGAAAATATCAGCTCCGCATCGCGACGAAGGAAGTCGAGTGTGAAGTCGCGGCAATTCACCGGATTGTCGATACGATGGATTTGAACCAACAGCAGGGCGGCACGTCGGTCGCAAAGAATCAGGTGGCGGAGCTGACCATTCGGACGAAATCGCCGGTGGGATTCGATCTGTCATCTTCATTCGAAGCGACCGGCCGCTTCGTGCTCGTGGACGAGTACGACATCGCCGGCGGAGGGATCGTCGCCGAACTCGTCCGCGACGAACAAGACGTTCTCCGTGAAGAGGCCAGGCAGCGGGATTTCGCTTGGGTCAAGGGAGAAGTCGGCGCGGAGGAGCGGGCGCAACAATACGGGCATCGCGCGGCGGTCGTGCTCTTTACCGGCGGCCGGCACACGGGAAAATCGTTTCTCGCGCGTCAGCTTGAATCCCGCTTGGTCGCGGACGGGCGCCATGCCTACCTGCTCGACGGTGAGAACCTCCGGCGTGGTTTGGATGCGGACCTTTCTCGGGAGGATGCAAGTCAAACGACGGAAATGGCGCGCCGCTACGGGGAGGTCGCGAGGCTGCTCATCGATACGGGACTGATCGTCGTGTCCACGACGAACCCGTTCGGTTTGGGATACCGCGAAGCGGCTCAGGTGATCCGCACGCTGGTCCATCCCGCGCCGGTCATCGCCGTGCACATGAGCAAGGCGCCGGAAGATCCCCCGCCCAACACCGATATCGCGCTGGCCGGCCCAACGGACTTCGATGATGCGACGAAGCGGATCCTTGAGGAATTGAAACGGCGCGGAGTTTTGGCGCAGGCCATCGGGGCGAAGCCGACGTTTCAGTACTCAATATGAAATTTCCACACGACGCTGAAAAAGGCCCCCAACTTCCTTCCCGGCTTGCACGAATCCTCAACGCGCCCCTGAGGGCTCGCGGCCTCGTTGGATGGCCTCATTGAGCATCCTTGCTTGAGACTTAGCTGGGTGTAGCAAGAATGTGCAATCCGGAACTGGCTGGAAAGCCTTTTCAACTGTCAATTGACGTGACATTCAGATCTCAGGGTATTCGATAAGGCAACACTCGGTTTGACTCTCCGGAAAGCGCTATGTTACCGTAACACCTCTGATTTTTGGCCTTTTGAATTTGAGGAAGGACATCCCTGATGGCGACTGAAAAGGACCTGAAGGCCATTCTCGGGAAACTGCAGTACACCGACGATGCGAAGGTGATTCAGCAGGTCACCGAGCAAACCAAGCAGGTCCAGGCCCGCATGGCGGGTGTCAAACAGAAACTGGTCGTGATGAGCGGCAAGGGCGGGGTCGGAAAGAGCATGACAACCGTTAACCTGGCGCTGGCCTTCGCGCGCCAAGGTGCCAAAGTCGGCCTTTTGGATGTGGATCTTAACGGTCCCTGCGTGCCGCGCATGCTGGGATTGCACGGACAGAGCCTCACGATCACCCCGGAAGGGGCGATTCCGCCGACGGGTCCGCTCGGAATCAAGGTCGCCTCGATGGATTTTTTCCTCGACGCCGCTTCGCCCGTCCGCTGGAAAGGTCCCATGGACCTCAGCCCGGTCTGGCTCGGTCTGATGGAGATGAACGTCATTCGGGAGTTTCTCGCCGATGTCGTCTGGGGCGAGCTTGATCTGCTGCTCGCGGATTTGCCCCCCGGTGCAGCCGCCGACAAGCCGCCGGTCATTGCAGGATTCATCCCCGATCTGGCCGGGGCGATCGTGGTCACAACGCCGTCGGAAGTGGCGTCTGACGTGGTCCAGAAATCCGTCACTTATGCCCGCGACATGGGCATTAAGGTGCTGGGTATCGTTGAAAACATGAGCCAGTACCGGTGTCCGACCTGCGGAGCGGAGCATGAGCTGTTCGAGGGCAATACGCAGACGTTGTGCGACGTGTTGGATGTCCCGTTGCTCGGACGCATCCCGTTCGATCGCACGCTGGCCAAGACGTTCGACAAGGGCGAGCCGCTGCTCGACGACCAGTATCCGACCATTCGCCGCTATCAGGAAATCGCCGGTCGGATCAAGTCGCTGCTGGATTACCGCAAGGTGCTGGCCGAGAAACTGTGATGTCATCCTTTTACGGGTAAAGGGGAGCCGCCATGAAGTTCGTTTGCCTGAACTGTGAAACCTACATGAACTTCGAGAAGGTCGAGAAGCCGGCCGAAGGCTCGCTCGGCGTGTTCTTCGGCTGTCCCTCTTGCGGGGCAAAATTTTCGATGGTAACCAATCCAGGGGAAACTCAGATGGTCAGTTCGCTGGGCGTGCAGCTTGGCGGACGCAAGACGGCAGCGGAACCGTTTGAGATGACCCGCGGCACGCTGAAAGACGAAGCGTTGGCCGGATCGGGGCAAATGGCCGCCTATTTAAACGAAAAGATTCAGGGCGGGCAGCCGGCCACTGCCTCCACGGCTCCCGCCAAGGAAGGTGAAAAGGCCGGCGGCTGCCCGTTCTCTGCCATGGTTGCCGAGATGGGGCTGACCACAGGCGGAAAACCGGGGAATACCGGTTCATCGGAATTCACCTGGTCAGCCGACGCCACAGAAAAGTTGGACCGGCTCCCCGTCTTCGTGAAGCCGATGGTGCAAAGCAGCGTCGAGGCCTTTGCCAGGAAACACGGGTACAAGACGATCACGCTTCAAGTCATGGACGATGCGAAGAACGATCAGTCGAACGGCATTGCCTGGACGAAGGAAGCCGAGCAGCGGCTGGACAATATCCCGGATTTCATTCGCCCGATGGCACGGAAAGAAATCGAACGCCTGGCCAAGGAACGAGGCGTTGCAACCATCACCGCCCAAGTCATGGACGAGGCCAAGGAAAAGTTTATGAAATTCATGTGACCTCGCTTTCAATGAGATCTGTGCGAACAAGGCCCATCCGGGCGATCGGATGGGCTTTTCCATTCAGGCCGACCGACCGGCTTCCATCCCGACCTCTTCTCCTCTCCGGAACGTTCCATTCATTCCTCGCCGTGGTCCTTCTTGTTCTTGCCGTCGCCCTGGATGGGCCTTCCGTGCTGGCTCAGCCTGGTCACCAGTCGGAACATCACGACGGTGCTGGCCGCGTCCACGGTGCAGGAAGCCCGGGAGGACAGTGGGAAGGGTCGAACCAGGGAATCGCGTATTCTGAATTGAACCACCATGTGGCCGGGGCATTCGTTGTTCTGATTGCGCTCGCGGACCTTCGGCAGGCGCTTGGGGTCAGTTCGTTCGCATGGACGAGATTCCTCCTCCCCGGCGCAATGCTGCTGGCCGGTCCGCTGCTCTTAATCTGGAGCGATCATGATGCCTGGCCCATCGGCTCCATGACTTTGGTGCAGACCTTTTTCGGGGACGACCTGGAGGTCCTGCAGCACAAAGCTTACGGATTGTTACTCCTGGCCGTGGGGGCCATCGAGTTGGCACGCAGGCTACATTGGGTGAGCCACGCAGCCTGGTCCGCCCCGCTTCCCTTGCTTGCCATCGTAGGAGGGTTGATGTTGTTCGGGCATTCCCACGGAATCCATCCTTCCGCCCAGAAGATTGCCTGGCATCACGCCCTGATGGGCATCCTCGCGATCACGGCGGGCTCTTCAAAACTCGTATCAGGCTGGATCGGCTCGGAGAAGGCAACTTGGGACTTTCTCTGGACGGGGCTCATTCTGTTGATCGGGATTGAGCTCTTGATCTACTCAGAATAGGCAGCCTCTCCCGCGGGTCCCGTAATTGACACCCTCGGCGACCCTGTGATACCAGTACGAATTCCAAATCAAAACAAGCGCACACGCTGAATCGGTGATCGATTCAGGGGAGGATTCCATGGGCGGGCATAGTCATTGGGCCACGATCAAACGCCATAAGTCGGCTCAGGATGCCAAGCGGGGCAAAATCTTCACGAGGATCATCCGCGAATTAACCATCGCGGCGCGGCAAGGCGGGGACCCGGACGGGAACCCCCGGCTGCGGTTGGCCATCGCCAAGGCCAAAGAGGCCAATATGCCCGGCGACACCATGAAGAAAGCGATCCAGCGCGGTACCGGCGAGCTGCCGGGAGTGACGTACGAAGAATTTTCTCTCGAGGGATACGGGCCCGGTGGAACCGCCCTATTGCTCGAAATCACCAGCGACAATAGAAACCGGACGGTGGCGGAAGTCCGTAGCCTCTTGACCAAGAACAACGGCAACATGGCCGAAGCAGGCGCCGTCTCCTGGCAATTCCAAAAGAAAGGGCTCATTACGATCGAACAGGGGAAAATCGATGAAGATCGGCTCCTTTCCCTCGCGCTGGAGGCCGGCGCGGAAGACGTGAAAGTGGGCGAGAAGGTCTTCGAGGTCATCTGTGACCCGCACGATTTTGAAGCAGTCAAGAAAGCGCTGGCCGAGACTAAGGTGGAGACAGCGCTGGCGGAGATCACGTTTATTCCTCAAAACACGATTCGTCTCGAAGAAAAATCCGCCGAGCAGATGTTGAAGCTCATGGAAATCCTGGACGAACACGACGACGTCCAGAAAATTCATGCGAACTTCGACATTCCGGACGAGGTCATGGAGAAGGTCGCCGCGGCAACCGGATAACCAGTCCGCCGTACGCCGCCTCTATGCCAACGCCTTCACGGATGAGATGATCGCCTTACTGACGGGCCGATTGGCCTTCAAGGCGCCGACCCAACTGACCTTGGACGTTCAAGGGGTCGGATACGAAGTCTTTATTCCTCTCAGCACCTACTACGGCCTACCTAATCTCGACGAAGTCGCGACGCTGAGCATTTATACGCATCTCCGGGAAGATGCGATTCAGCTCTTCGGCTTTTTGACTCAGCAGGAAAAGGAAGCCTTCCTGCTCCTGACGAGCGTGTCCGGGGTCGGCCCCAAGCTCGGATTGAGCGTGCTGTCCGGTCTTTCCGTTCCCGACCTGGTTTCCGCTATTCAGGCTTCGGACATCGACAAGCTCGCCACCGTGCCGGGAATCGGGAAAAAGTCGGCCGGCCGCATCGTGCTGGAGCTCAAGGACAAATTGGTGAAATTGCATCCCGGGGGCGGCTCAGCCGTTGCATCTGCGCCCGAGGCAGCCGACGGCATTCTAGAGGACGCCCTCTCCGCCCTCATCAACCTGGGTTATCGGTCGTCGGATGCCAAGGAAACGCTGAAGCGCGTACGGCAAAGAGACAGCGAAGCTTGGATGTTGAAAGACCTGATTCGAGAGGCGTTGAAGGAATTAGCCGGGAGGTAGTCGATGCAGAGTCGGAAAATCGTCCGAGGCTCGGGAATTTTAGCGGCGGCGCTGCTGACCGTACAGGTTGTCGCCGTGGCCGCGCTCGGCGAGGAGGCGCCGAAGAGCATCCGCAAGACCTGCGGGACGTGTCCCGAAGGATACGCGACTACCGGCGTGACCGAGGCTTCTGAAATCTGCAAGGGCGACGATCCCATTTTGGTCCAGTGTGTGCCCTTGGGAGCCAATCTCCTCCCTGTTTGCGGATCGTGCCCGGAAGGGTATCTGGAAGTCGGGGGATCTTCGGTGCCGTCCCGATGTGGAAACAAGGAGGGCGGCCGGCTGTCCCAGTGCCAGCTGCAGAACATGGAATCGAACTTGCCCGATCCGACCCAGGGACTCAAGACCTGTCCGCCGGATTGCGGCACGCCGGCGGAGCCGGGGCAAGGAGCGCTGCCACCTCCTCCAAAATTTCGTCCGGCCCCGGACGGCAAGTGACGATGCATGACTGACCGCATTGTCGGCGACCAAGTGGCGGATGACGAACGCAACCTCGAAGCCGCGCTTCGCCCGCAGCGACTGGACGAGTACGTCGGCCAAGAGCGAATGAAGGAGTCCCTGCGGATTTGCATCGAGGCGGCCACGCGACGGGGCGAGGCTCTGGACCACGCGATCTTTTATGGCCCGCCGGGCCTGGGCAAGACCACCATCGCCCATGTCATTGCCCGTGAAATGGGCGCATCCATCCGGTCGACCTCCGGGCTCGTCCTCAGCCATGCGGGTGATCTGGCCGCAATCCTCACGAACCTTCAAGAGCACGATGTCCTCTTCATCGACGAAATTCATCGCCTGCCCGCGTCCGTCGAGGAGGCGTTGTACCCGGCGATGGAGGATTATCAGCTGGATCTCGTCATCGGCCAGGGGCCGGCTACGAGGACGATCAAACTGGATCTTCCGAGGTTTACGCTGATCGGGGCCACGACGAGGGCGGGCGCGCTGACGTCGCCGTTGCGCGATCGATTCGGGTTGGTGTACCGGCTAGATTTTTATTCGCCGGGAGAACTGCAGGCCATCGTGGCGAGATCGGCGGGGCTTCTCGGCATTCCGATCGACCCGGAAGGGGCTTTGGAAATTGCCTGCCGGGCCCGCGGCACGCCGCGCATCGTGAACCGCTTAATTAAGCGGGTGCGCGACTATGCTCAGATCAAAGCGGAGGGCCGGATTACGAAATCCGTTGCACAGGCGGCGCTTGCCTGGCTCGGCATCGATGCCGCCGGCTTCGACGAGATGGATCGAAAAATCCTTCTGACCATCATTGAAAAATTCGCGGGCGGACCGGTCGGCGTGGAGTCGCTCGCGGCTGCGGTGCAGGAGGATAAGGGGACCCTTGAGGATGTCTACGAACCCTATCTGATCCAGGCCGGATATATAGAGCGCACCGGCCGTGGTCGCCAAGCCACGAAGCTCGCCCACGATCACTTCAAGACGCCTTCCTCGGTGCTCTTCTAGACTAGGCGGCGCAAAAGCCAAGTAGATAGATCGCCGCACCAAAGGTCCTAAAACACAATGCATTACCTTGCTTTGGCGTTCGAGCTTCCTGTATCATACTCCACTTGGCCTCCGGAATTTTCGATTCCGACCGGGCTTCGCCCAATACGGTCGGCATCGGGCGGGTCGAGGCCGCCTCAGCATGTCAAAAGACCTCTCCCATTATCGGCAGGAAATCGATCGGATCGACGATGAAATTCTGCGTCTGCTCAACGAACGCTCGAAGAGTGTCATTGAAATCGGAAAGCTGAAAAAACAACAGGATGCGGAAGCCAATCTTCATACTCCGGCCAGGGAAGCGGCCATTATCGAGCGGCTGATGCGTCGGAATCAGGGGCCGTTTCCCAGCGAGGCGATTCGGCCGGTCTATCGGGAAATAATGTCGGCCTCGCTGTCGTTGGAAGGCCCTCAAAAGGTTGCCTATTTGGGACCTCGCGCCACGTTCACCCACATGGCTTGCATGCAAAAGTTCGGGTCCTCCGCCCAGTACGTGCCTGTGAACAGTATCAAGGACGTGTTCAGCGAAGTGGAGCGGGGACGCGCCCATTTCGGCGTCGTGCCGATCGAGAATACGACGGAAGGGGTCGTGAATCATACCTTGGACATGTTCATCGATTCCAATCTGTTGATCTATGGCGAAGTATTACAGGAGGTCTCGCACCACCTCATGTCCAAGACCGGGGTGATGGAGGAAGTGAAGAAGATTTATTCCCACCCCCATGCGATCGCCCAGTGCCGGAGCTGGCTGGAAACCAACCTGCCGCACGTTCCCGTGTCCGAAGTGGCGAGCACGGCCAAGGCGGCCGAGATCTGCATCGATGACCCGACAGCCGCCGCCATTGCCTCGGAATTGGCGGCGCAGCTCTACGGGTTGAAAGTGCTCAAGGCCAGAATCGAGGACAATATCAACAACTTCACTCGATTTTTGGTGCTCAGTCAGAAGCCTCCGGAGCGGACCGGGAAAGATAAGACGTCCCTAATGCTGTCGGTAAAGGACAAGGTCGGCGCGCTCTATGACCTCCTCCGTCCCTTCGCCTCGCACGGCTTAAATATGACAAAGATCGAATCCCGCCCCAGCCGTCGGAAGGCCTGGGAGTATATTTTCTTCGTCGACGTGGAAGGCCACATCGAAGAAGAGCGCGTGAAGAAGGCCGTGGAAGAAATCAAAGGCCGCTGCCTGTTCTTGAAGATCCTCGGCTCCTATCCGGCTCATAATTGACTCCCATGACATTAAAGGTCCACCCCGATATCGCCTCTCTCAGCCCTTACGTGCCGGGCAAACCCATCGATGAATTGCAGCGTGAATTAGGCCTAGCCCGGGTGGTCAAGCTGGCTTCGAACGAGAACGCGCTCGGCCCTTCCCCTAAAGCGCTAGCGGCGCTGACCGAGGGCGTTTCAACGCTGCACCGCTATCCGGACGGAGGGGCGTACCGCCTGCGCGGCGCACTTGCCGACCGCTGGAAACTCACGCCCGATCACATCATATTGGGGAACGGCTCCGACGAGATTCTCGGATTATTGGCCCGCACTTTTCTGGCTCCCGGCGATGAGGCAGTCATGGCGGACCAGACCTTCGTCATCTACAAAATGGAGGTCACCGCCGCGCATGGACGACCGGTGGTCGTTCCCCTCAAAGATTGGCGTCATGACCTACCGTCTATGGCCGAGGCCGTGACCGATCGAACACGGCTCCTGTTTGTGTGCAATCCGAACAACCCCACCGGGACGATGGTCTCGAAGACCGAGGTCGAAACGTTGATGGCCCGCGTCCCGGATCATGTGGTGGTGGTATTCGACGAAGCGTATTTTGAATACGTGAGGAGCCCGCACGTTCCCGACTCCCTGGCCTATGTGAAGCAGCATCGTAACGTGATCGTGCTCAGAACGTTTTCGAAAATCTATGGGCTCGCGGGGCTGCGGATCGGCTACGGAATGACCACGCCGGAGATTGCCGGCTATTTGAACCGTGTGCGGCCTCCGTTTAATGCGAACAGCCTGGCGCAACGAGCCGCGCTGGCCGCCTTGGAAGACGACGATCATGTGGCGGCCAGCCGCGCGCTCAACGGGACGGAACTCGAGGTGGTGCGGGCCGGGTTGGTGTGCTTAGGATTTTCCCCGGTCTCCAGCGAGACCAATTTCCTGTATTTCGACGTCGGGCGTGACGGCCGTGCCGTGTTCGAGGCCTTGCTGCGTGAAGGGATCATCGTCCGGCACATTGAAGGACGGATGCTTCGCGTGACGATCGGTCGTCCCGAGGAAAACCAAGCGTTCTTGACCGCCTTGAAAAAAGTGCTGACTCAGCGATGAGCAGACTATGAGGGTATCATGATCATCGTGCTAAGGCCTGACGCGAGCGAACGGGAAGTGGATCACATCATCGACCGGCTGCGCGAGCTCGGACTGAAGTCGCAGATCTCTACCGGGCAGGAACGGACGATCATCGGCGTGATCGGCGACGATCGCATTTTGCAGAATCAACCGCTGACGGCTTTGCCGGGCGTCGAAAGCGTGCTGCCGATTCTCGCTCCGTGGAAACTCGTTAGTCGAGAGTTCAAGCGGGAAGGGACGATCATCGATGTGGGCGGAGTCAAGATCGGCGGCAAGCGGTTGGCTATTATGGCCGGGCCCTGCGCCGTCGAGCGGTTGGAATTGACGGTCGGCATTGCGCACGAAGTGAAAGCGGCGGGCGCCAGCATCCTCCGCGGCGGCGCGTACAAGCCTCGGACCTCCCCCTATTCGTTTCAGGGGTTGGGACGCGAGGGTCTGGATTATTTGGTCGAAGCGAAGAAGCAAACCGGCTTGCCTGTCGTCAGTGAAATCCTGGACACGCGTGACATCGAGCTGTTTTTGGAAAAGGCCGACATCATTCAAATCGGCGCCCGGAACATGCAGAATTTCGAGTTGCTGAAGGAGGTCGGCGCCTATGACAAGCCCGTCCTGCTCAAGCGCGGCCTCTCCGCTACAATTAAAGAATTTCTCCTTTCGGCGGAATATATCATGTCCCGCGGCAACCGGAACGTAATGCTCTGCGAGCGGGGGATTCGGACCTTTGAAACGCAGTACCGCAATACGTTGGACCTCGCTGCGATCCCGACGTTGAAAGAGTTGTCTCATCTTCCGGTCATCGTCGATCCAAGCCATGCCACCGGCAGATGGAACCTCGTGGCGCCGATGTCAAAGGCGGCCGTCGCAGCGGGCGCGGATGGGCTGCTCATCGAGGTGCACTCCAACCCGGAATGCGCGCTCTGCGATGGAGAAGAGTCAATCAAGCCGACGAAGTTCAAAGAATTGATGCAAGACATGAAGAAGATCGCACTGGCGATCGGGCGGGAATTGTAGTGACTCGGTCGGTGCCATTTCGCTTAGCTGTCCGGTCGTGAGCGGCAGACGATGGGCATTCACTTTCAGCAGGTCGCGATCATCGGGGTCGGACTGATCGGGGGCTCGCTTGGACTGATCCTCAGACAGCACCGGCTCGCGGGCCAAGTCGTCGGGGTCGGGCGTCGTATCGAGAACCTCAAGACGGCCGTGGAGCTGGGAGCGATCGACCGCTACGTCGCCGAGGCCAAGGAGGGGGTGGCGGATGCTGACCTGGTCATCTTGGCTACACCGGTCGACACGTACGAGCGTCATTTAAAAAACTGGGCCGGCTGCCTGAAACCCGGTACGATCGTGAGCGACGTGGGTAGCGTGAAGGGACCCTTGGTTGAACAGGCCGAGCGAGCGATGCCGGCGAGCGTGCATTTCGTCGGGGCCCATCCGATTGCGGGGAAGGAGAAAACAGGCGTGGCGGCCGCTTCTGAAACCCTCTTCAAGGGCGCCCGCTGCATCCTCACACCGACGGACAGAACTGATCCTCACGCGCTCGACCGGGTCCGTCAGCTGTGGCAAGCGACGGGTGCCATGGTGCTCACGATGGATCCCTACGTGCACGATCAAATCCTGGGCGCCGTCAGCCATTTGCCTCACGTCGCGGCCTTCGCGCTGATGAATGCGCTGTCGGAGCTCCGGGATCAACGCTTGCCGGCGCTCGACCTGGCCGCTCATTCCGGAGGAGGCTTGCGGGATACGACCAGGATCGCGGCCAGTTCACCCGAAATGTGGCGAGACATTTTTCTCTGGAACCGCGACAACGTCGTCGAGGCGATCGAGGCCTACGAACGAGCTCTGACCCGCATGAAAGGGTTGATCCGGGCCGGCGACGGTCCCGGCATCGAACAACAATTAGAACAGGCGAGGACGGAAAGGGACAAATTGAACCCGCCTTCGTCCCTCTCCGTGTGAACGATGGGATCGCTGACCGTCACGCCCGGCCGGCCGTTGAGGGGCACGTTGACTGTTTCGGGGGATAAGTCCATCACCCACCGGGCCATCATCCTTACGGCGTTGGCCGACGGAGTCAGCTCTATACAGAGCTATTGCCGGGGGGAAGATTGCCTCAACACCATGCGCGCGGTTCAGTCCCTCGGCGTGCGGATCGACGAGACGGTGAATGAGCTTCGGGTTCACGGCAAAGGACTGTGGGGTCTCACGGAACCGGCCGGACCCATCGACTGTGGGAACAGCGGGACGGGTATTCGTCTGTTGACGGGATTGCTGGCCGGACAGGACTTCTTCACCGTGCTGACGGGCGACGAATCGATCCGCCGCCGTCCGATGGGACGCATCGTCAAGCCGCTTCGCGAAATGGGGGCCGCCATCGCCGGCCGCAAAGGTGGCGAACTGGCTCCTCTCGCGGTGACCGGAAGCAAGCTCCGGGGCATCAGCCATACGTCCCCGGTTCCCAGCGCGCAAGTGAAGTCCTCGCTGCTCCTCGCGGCGCTTTTCGCGGAAGGCACCACGAGTATTACGGAGCCGCGGCTGTCGCGGGACCATACGGAGCGCCTGTTTCATCACTTCGGCGTCCCGTTGCGCCGGGAAGGCACGACCGTGGTTCTGGAGGGGCGGCCGACGGTCGGGTGGAGCGGAGTAGCGCAGTTGGTGGTACCCGGGGATCTTTCGGCCGCCGCATTCTTTCTCGTGGGCGCGGCGATCGTCCCGGAGTCGGATGTGACCGTGTTGAACGTCGGCGTCAATCCCACGCGAACCGGGTTGCTCGACGCGTTGACTCGTATGGGGGCGGATCTCCACATCCTAAACCGAAGAGAAGCAGCGGGGGAACCGGTGGCCGACCTGAGGCTGAAATCGTCCGTCCTGCGTGGCATCCAGATCGGCCCGGACCTCATTCCGCAAACGATCGACGAATTTCCGATCCTGTGTGTGGCGGCCGCCGTGGCCGAAGGCCAAACGGTCATTTCCGGGGCGGAGGAACTGCGCGTGAAGGAGAGCGATCGCATCGCCACGATGGCCGCGCAATTGCGCATGATGGGAGCGAAGATCGAGGAAAAGCCGGACGGGATGATCATCCATGGCCTCGGCACGGGGTCGGAAAACGGTCGGTTGCGCAGCGGTGTCTTCGCCAGCCATGGAGACCACCGGGTGGCCATGTCATTGGCGATCGCCGGCCTCACCGCCGATTCCTCCACGGTTATCGACGAGGGGCAATGCATCGACACCTCGTTTCCGGGCTTCGAACACAAGCTCTTGGAATTATTGCGTGGAAGACTATAATACGGGGAGTCCTTGAGTGGACGGAAAAGAGACGCAGCGGAAACTGACGATTGCGATCGATGGTCCCGCCGGAGTAGGGAAAAGCACCGTCGCGAAACTGCTCGCCTCCCGACTGCGTTATCTCTATTTGGATACGGGTGCTCTCTATCGGGCCGTCGCGTGGAAAGTGCTGCGAGCGAAGGTGCCTCCTGCAGACCGGGAAGCGGTTGCCGCACTGCTACCCGGTATGTCTCTCACAATGGAATTCGATCCCGATAGCGTGCGGGTGCTGATCGACGGACAGGATGTGACCGGAGAACTCCGCAGGCCCGACGTCAGCGAGACGGCGTCGGTGGTTTCGGCAATTCCTGCCGTCCGTGAATGGCTCTTACCCGTCCAGCGACGGATTGGACAGGGTGGAGCCGTGGTGGCGGAGGGCCGTGACATCGGGACCAAGGTCTTCCCGGACGCCGACGTAAAGTTTTTTTTGGAAGCGGATCCCAACGTGCGGGCCCAACGGCGCCATCACGAGCTCGTGGCGGCGGGGCATTCGGGCGCGCTGGAACAAACTCGCGACGATTTGAGCGGACGCGACACGCGGGATCGAACCAGGGCGGTCGCTCCCCTCGCGCCGGCCCCGGATGCCCGCCATATCGACACCTCTGCGTTGCGCGTCGAGGAAGTCGTGAATCTGATGATGGCGGCGATCGCGGCCAAGCTGTGACGGCGCTCGTCTACGGGCTGCTCTGGAGGCTCGCACGGGCCATCGGGTGGCTGTGCTTCCGGTATCGAACGGAAGGGGCGATCCCGGAATCCGGCGGCCTGCTCGTGGCCGCCAATCATACCAGTTACCTCGATATTCCGTTCTTGGGATGCGGGATGAGGCGACGGGCCTGGTTTCTCGGTCGCAGTGACCTGTTTCCGCTCCCGGTTGTGAATGGAATTTTGCAGGCGTTGGGATGGATCCCGTTGCGGCTGGGACGGGTGGACCGAGAGGCCTTTGCAAAAGCGATCAGTCTCATCAAAGAAGGACGAGTCGTGGTCATATTTCCAGAAGGAAGCCGATCATTGGACGGAAATTTGCGGTTTCCCAAGCCCGGCATCGGCATGATCGTCTCTCAGACCGGATGCCCCGTCGTCCCTGCCTATATTAAAGGAACGTACGAGGCATTGCCGCCGGGATCCTGGTTCCCGCGGTTTCGCCCGGTGACGGTGACGTATGGAGCTCCGATAGACTTCTCTACGGACCTGAACTCGTCGGAAGGCAAAGAGTTGTATCGCCGGGTCAGCCACACGGTCATGGAGCGCATTGCACAGTTAGGGAACGTGGCCGCTCCAATGACCCGGTTGACTGGGGATATGGTCGGCTCTCAGGAGAATCGCCGCAGCTTGCAACGCTGAGTGAGCGGTGGCGTCAATCAAACTATCAGCACCCGACGTTTGTCGGAGGATTAGGATTAGGACATGAGCACGGTGTCGAAGTCGAGTGATCAGCAGTTGGATCGCAACGCGCTGGCCGCGTTGTACGAGGAAACCTTCCGCAACCTGGAAGAAGGGACCATCACCGAAGGGCGCGTCGTCGCGATGACGAAAGACAAGGTCGTCGTCGACATCGGCTACAAATCGGAAGGCATGATCCCCGCCGATCAGTTCTCCAGCGAGGAGCTGCAGAATTTGAAGGTGGGTGACCGGCTGCAGGTCTACATCGAGGAATGCGAGGATGCTGACGGCAATTTGGTTCTTTCCAAAGAAAAAGCCGATAAGATGAAAATATGGGAAGAACTTGAAAAGCTTTACAAAGAAGAAAAAAGCATTGATGGCAAGATCGTGTCCCGCATCAAGGGCGGCATGATGGTGGACATCGGGGTCAAGGCCTTCCTGCCCGGTTCCCAGATCGATCTCCATCCTGTTCGAGATCTCGACGGCCTGGTCGGCAAGACGTTCCCTCTGAAGATCATCAAAATCAACCACCGCCGCGGCAACGTGGTCGTGTCGCGACGCGTGCTCCTGGAGGAAACCCGCGACAAGAAACGGCAGACCACGCTGGCCACCCTCAAAGAGGGGCAGCTGATTCAAGGTACAGTGAAGAACATTACCGACTACGGGGCCTTTATCGACCTCGGAGGCATCGACGGCCTGCTTCACATCACTGATATGTCATGGGGACGAGTGGGCCATCCTTCGGAGCTGTTCACCGTCGGAGACAAGGTGGAAGTGACCGTGCTCAAATACGACCGGGAGACCGGCCGGATTTCACTCGGCCTCAAGCAAAAAACCGCCGATCCCTGGACCAACGTCGCGGGCAAGTACCCCATCGGCACACGGGTGCGCGGGCGGGTCGTGAGCTTGACCGATTACGGCGCCTTTGTCGAATTGGAGCCGGGGGTTGAAGGGCTGGTCCACGTATCGGAAATGTCCTGGACTCATGAAGTACGGCATCCGTCACGCGTCGTCTCCGTCGGTGACCAGGTGGAAGCGGCCGTGCTGAACGTGGATCCCTCGAGCCGCAAGATCTCCCTCGGCATGAAGCAGACCGCGCCGAACCCTTGGGACATGGTGGAGAGCAAGTACCCGATCGGCACGCGGATCGAGGGCAAAGTGAAGAGCCTGACCGATTTCGGCGCGTTCATCGGTCTCGAAGAGGGTATCGACGGCCTGATTCACATTTCCGACATGTCTTGGACCAAGCACATCAAGCACCCGTCGGAACTGTTTAAGAAGGGACAGAAGGTCGAAGCCGTCGTGTTGCGGATCGACAAAGAGAAGGAACGCCTCTCCCTGGGCTACAAACAATTGAGCCGGGATCCGTGGGACGACGAAATCCCGAGCCGCTACCGCGTGGGCGATACGGCAACGGGGAAGGTCAGCAAGGTTGCCGACTTTGGCATCTTCGTCGAATTGGAAGGCGGAGTGGAGGGTCTCATTCATATCAGCGAAGCGGGCCTCGACCAGCAGACAAAGCTGGAAGAGAAATTCAAGCTGCAGGATGATGTGACGGCCAAAATCATCAAAGTGGATCGCGATGAGCGGAAGATCGCGCTCAGCCTGCGCGACCACCAGTTGGATACGGAGCGCAGACAGGTAGACGAATACCATGCATCACAGGGTGCGTTGGATCAAAGCTTGGGGCGCGCGGCGAAGCAGAGCCGTAAGCGCGGACACGCGGACGACGAGCGGTAAGAGAGCGAAGGCAACAAAAGGGCTGGCGATCGATGGCGGAAGACGCAACAGAAACCCGACCGAAAAGCTGGTTCCGCAGAATACTTTGGGTGCTGGGAGCTGGTTTCCTGATCATCGTGGTCGTCAACGTCTTGTTTCCGGACTTGGACTTGTCGACGGAAGATCGGGTTGCGTTGGTGCGGGTGGAGGGGGTGATCCTCGACAGCCAGGCCACCGTCGGCGAGCTGAAACGCTTCGGGGAAAACCCGTCCATCAAGGCGATTGTGCTTCGCATTGACAGCCCCGGCGGCGGCGTCGTGCCTTCGCAGGAGATCTACGACGCGGTCCGTCGGGTGCGGAACAAGAGCAATAAGGCTGTCGTGGCGTCCATGGGCACCGTCGCCGCCTCGGGCGGGTACTATATTGCCGCGGCGACCGACCGAATCATCGCCAATCCGGGCACGTTAACCGGTAGCATCGGCGTCATCATGGAGCTGGCGAACGTGGAAGGGCTCCTGAAAAAGATCGGCGTGGAAGGCGTGGTGGTGAAAAGCGGTCGCTTCAAGGATGTCGGCTCGCCGCTGCGTAAGATGGGCGACGATGAGCGGCGGCTCCTCCAGTCGGTCATGGACGACGTGCACCGCCAGTTCATTGAAGCGGTCGCGGAAGGGCGAGCTCTGGAAGTGTCGGATGTGCAGGCGTTGGCGGACGGGCGCATCTTTACCGGTCGTCAGGCAAAGGACGCGAAACTGGTCGATGAGCTTGGAGATTTGGAGGACGCGATCCAACTGGCCGCCGACTTGGCCGGCATCGAAGGGGAGCCGAAAGTCGTCGAACCGCGTCGCAGATTTTCCATCAGAGAGCTGTTGGAGTCGCGGCTCATGGCACTGGTTCCCAAATTTGATTGGCACCAGGGAGTCAGCCTGAAGTATTTGATGGCGTTTTAGTGGGCACACCTCAGCGAAGGGGGAGCGCGACATGACGAAAGCGCAGATCATTGAACGGGTGTCCGAGCAGGTCACGACTTTGACCAAGCGGCAAGCCGAAGTCGTGGTCAATACGATCTTCGACTGCATCCGGGACTCGCTGAAGAACGGCGACAAAACGGAGATTCGCGGGTTCGGGAGCTTTCGGCTTCGCGCCCGTCGCATGAAGGAAGGCCGTAATCCAAAGACCGGTGCGACGGTGGCCGTTCCGGCCAAGAAGGTGCCGTTTTTTAAAGCCGGCAAAGAGCTGAAAGAGTTGCTGAATCAATAAACACCTGCACGGCAGTAAGGAGTACACCATGGCTTCGCCAGAATCACACGAGCCGGCAGCCACGGCCGAGATTCGCTGGACCGACGGCGCCTTGAAACGGATGGAAAGGGCTCCAGTTTTTCTCCGGGGGATGGTTCGGAGGCTGGCCGAAAAGAAAGCCAAGGAACTTGGTTACGCGGAGATCGACGAAGCCACGCTCGATCAATTCAAGAGTCAGATGATGGGCCGGATGGGGGGTGAGTCCGGCATGGCCACCGCGGCGGAGCAGATGGCGCAGGGCCTGCTGCCTTGGACGGCGGCCGCAAAGGATCGCCTGGCGTTGGTCCCGGAGTTTATGCGAGGCATGATTCAACAAATCGCCGAGGAAATCGCACGGGAACGGGGCCATCTCGAAGTCAATGTCGAGCTGTTCGAGAAAGTCGAAGCGCTGGGCGACGCGAAGGACGCGGAGTTGCCAGGGCTGGAATGGACCGATGGTGCGCTGGCTCGGTTGCAGGAGAAGCTGAAGGAGTCACCTCCCATCGCGCTCGAATTCGTAACGGACATGCTGAAGCGGGATACGGAAGATCTGGCGCGCGAGAAGGGGTTGACTCGCATCGATGCCGACACGGTGGTTCAACTGTGGGACGCGCCGCAAGAACGAGTGGCCTGGACTGATGAAGCGTGGAAGCGATTGCAGACTTCACCGGACTTCGTCCGCAGCGGAATCAGGAAAGCGGCGGAGCGGAGGGCGAGAAAACTCGGCTTGAAGGAAATCGATTCAGAGCATCTCACGATGTTCCGCAACCAGGCGATGATGAAAGCGGTCAAACGCATTCGGTCTTTCGGTTACCAAGAATTGACGTTCGACGCGTTTGAGACCGCGTTGCATAAGACCAAACGACTGCAAGGAAACGAGCAGGCCGAAAAGCGACTGCAGGAAATACGGGGACACTTCGCCGACCCCAATACCAAGAAGCCGGAAGGCGGCACCCTGGGCGCGGAATTGATGGATCGGTTCCGGAAGTACCTCAAAGGAGAAGGCACGCTCTAGACAGGCATGGCCTGTTTTCCGCGCGGTTCCCTCCCGAGCCGGTCCCTTCCCTGAGGATCAGACCGGCGCGAAGTTCATCCCATCTCGCGGGAAAAACCAAGATCGTTAATGGGCGATGGTTTGCTTCGGCCAGAATTTATGGCGGATCTGCGGAAGCGGGACGTTGTCCAAATTTGGGATATCGTAGAGACATCGATCGATGGTGGCCACTTCCTCCTCAGTCAACTCGAGGGCGACGCTTTTTTTCCAGAACTGATCCAGAGTAAAATAGTCTCCTGTTTGAGGCTTCTCAGCCAACAATGCTTGCATCTTCTTGAATCCGGCCGTGTCCACTCCCGGAATGCGGCCTTTGTTCCGGTCGTGGCACCACTTCAACACTTCCGCAATGCCATACATGGTGAGTTCAATCTTGACAGTGTCGCTCATGGAGTCCTCCTCATAGAAAGGCCATTGTAGCCCAGGTGCCGGAGAATTTTCAAAGGGCGCCGAGCCCATATCCCATCCCGGCGCACCATCCGGAGAACGGCCACGACCGCCGGTTCGTTGCCATGTCGAGGGCTCGATCGGTATACTCGCCTCTTATCGGATTTCCTAAAATCGGCAATGCACTCTGATTTCGCTATACCGGCCGACACTTTTCCAAAAGGCCCGGAGTGGCCGTTCCGGCGGTCCGCGCAGCGTTCATGGGTATGGCTGGGCGCTATTACGGCGGCGATTGCGCTCCTGGCCTGCTCCAAGCAGGATACTTACGCCCCGCCGGACGTCTTCTATTATTTTGCCAGCTACAAGGTCGGCAGAAATCCCACGACGGTCACGACGACCGATCTCAATAGCGACGGCTTGACCGACTTAATCACGACCAATATGGGCAGCAATACTCTGTCGTTGCTGTTCGGCAACGGTGATGGAACGTTCAAAGATCAACTGCAGCTCAACGTATGCAGGGAACCCCGCGCGTTGGCGATCAATGACTTCAACCAAGACAGCCATCCCGACATTGCACTCGCCTGTTCCGGCAGCGATCAGATCGCTCTGCTATTCGGCCATCCCGACGGCAAGTTTGAAGAAGGACCGCAGTACCCGGTTCATCGCACGCCGGTGGCGATCGCGAGCGAAGACCTCAACGGCGATCATAAGGCGGATCTCATCGTCGCTCTTCGCAACGACAAGATCAAAGTTTTCCTGGGAACAGGCGGCGGCCAGTTTCGGCATGGAGCCCAGTATGAGTACGGTGATACGCCGACCTCGGTCGCACTAACGGACTTGAACGGGGACGGGAAAATGGATTTGGCCGTGACCAACGGCGGGCCCATGTCGAACGCAGTGTCGATCTGGGTCGGCAAAGGAGACGGGAGTTTTTTCGATCCGAAAGACTATCCGACCGGGAAGCGTCCTTTAGGAGTCAGTTTTGCTGACTTTAACAATGACCGAATCACTGATCTGTTGGTGATCAACGGCGAGCGAGACAGCTTCACAACTTTTCTAGGAAGCGGAAACGGCGTCTTCCAGCCGGGCAGAGACTCGGGTGCCGACGCGGGTCCCAACTTCGGGCTGGCGCGTGATTTCAACGGCGATCATGTCCCGGATGTCGCCATCGTCAATCTTCAATCCAACAACCTCTCAATTTTGTTCGGCCGCGGAGACGGCACGTTCGAGTATCCACCGATGAACTACCGAACCAAGTCCGGGCCGTTCGCACTGGCTACCTTTCGCGTGACCACCAAGGAGATGGAGGAGCCGGGATTGGTCGTCGCCGACAATGGTGCCGGGAGCATTTCCGTGTTTCTACACCGCGGGCTCAAATCGGTCACGACGGCTCGTCCGAACGGGTAAGGCATTCCAAGCCACCGAGACCGATCATCGAAGCGCTGCTTGACAGCCTTCCGACCCTCCGCTACAGTGGCCATCAGTCACGGGGCGCATGTGTTGACGGGTTGCGCGTGAGGCATGATCAGAACGTTTGTCTGGTGGTTCTGCATGGGATCCCTCATGACTCTCTCGGTTCTCATGGTGCAAGGCGGGGTGCGTGATCTTCTGTACGGGACCCATCCTGCCGAGGGCGCAAATCCGTATCTTTCATTCGCCACGACGATTCTCGGAGGCGGCCTCCTGGCCGGTTGCCTGGCGCTCGTGATGAATCGCATTCGCTGACACAGCCACGAGATGGCAACGAAAAATGGATTGCCTGAGGTGTAAAGGCTTCATGATGGTCGAGCGGCACTATACGCTCGTCAACCGCCGGCTCTACGCCCGATGCTTGAATTGCGGGTTTTGGATCGATTTGGCGGACCTCCTGCGCTTCTTCCATAAAATTCTCGAAAGCGGCATCCGCGGTGCCAAGGTTCGAGAATCCTTCACGCTCTGACTCGGTTGCAACGGAGCCGCGATTGGATAGATTCAGAAGGATGCTAAGGATACTGAGGTGTGCGGCTCTAGTAGGTTTCTGGCTCGCTTCCTTGTCTGTTCCTCAGATGGTTTCCGCAGAATCCGTCAGCGCGCCTATGAGCGTGGCGGCTTCGCGCATGCCGGACCTCATCGCTCCGGATCGGACGTTGCCGTGGCGCCGTGTACCCGCTCATAGCGTTCTCTTGAAGGAGCTTAATACGGGCCGGATTCTGTACGAACACGAAGCCGGCAAACGCCTTTCTCCCGCAAGTCTGACGAAGATCATGTCTGCGCTGGTTATTCTGGAAAAGGGCCGGCTGGATGATTTGGCGACGGTCAGCCGCAACGCTGCGCGGGCTCATAAGACTCACCTGCGCTTGAAGATTGGACAGGTGTTTCGACTTGAGGATTTGCTGAAGGCCATGCTGATCGTCTCGGCGAACGACGCATGTCTGGCCGCGGTCGAGCATGTGGGCGGAGACGAGGATCAGTTTGTACTTCTCATGAATGCCAAGGCGGTCGCGCTTGGTTTGGCCGACACCCACTTCAGCAATGCCTGCGGGTTCGACGGCCCCGACCACTATTCCACTGCGGAGGATTTGGCCACACTCAGCGAAATTGCGCTGCAAAACACCATCTTTCGTCAGTTGGTGCGGGAAGAACGCGAGATTATCGCGCCGGTGAGCGATCGGCGGACCTATGTCTTGCGGAACACCAACCGGCTACTGGGAAGAATTCCCGGTGTGGAAGGCGTGAAAACGGGGTTCACTTCCAAGGCGGGACGCTGCCTCATTGCGAAAGTTTCACAGGACGGCAAGGATCTTTTGTTGGTTATTCTGAACTCGAACCGCCGTTGGAACACTGCGATGAGTTTGATCAGTTACGGTCTTCAGAGTTCCAAACAACTTCACTGATCCACCCTCCGGAGCAGTCCACATCTTCGTATTCCATAACTGTTTATTGATCCTGGGAAGCGGGAGAAGCTGTGTTCGTCCGTTTGATCGAACGAATCGTACTAGAAGAAGAAATCGAAGATCAGCGAGGCGGTGAAAACTCGACGTTCACGTCCTTTCCCAAGTAGTTTACCTGGAAACCCTGTTTGTCGTAAGCAAGGACAGCCCCCATCACATTCTCGTCTCCGTAGTCTTCCTTGCCAAGCAGCTTGCGCACGTCGTCCGGACTTTCGCTGTTCAGGACGTTGCGAAAAATCCCCCGGGTCTTATAGGCGAACCGATTGTTGATAAAAATGAGATCCACCTTGCCGTCCTGAACCCGAACACCTGCCATCGGACCGGTCGGTTTTCGCTGATCCAGCAGGAAAATAAAAGTCGCCTCCTGCTCCGCTTTAATCCCGGAAATTTTCTCGTTGACCAGCACGTCCAAGGCCTTGCCCTCCGAATCACCCAGTTTGACCCCAAAGAGGGAGATATCGTTGCTGTTCACAGCTTTCGGGTCCATCACGTCGTTCTTGCTTAATTCATAAGGCTCGGACCAAGCGTTGGACCCGTAGCTCAGGAGAACGGCCACAAGCAAACACACACTCGCCCGCATCGACCACTTCTCCTTCATTGATTCCTCCCTCGGATCGACTGATGTGGAAATCTCGATTGTTTCCCCGATACGCGCGTCATTCTAACGGAGGGTCAATTGAACTTGCAAGAAAGGAAGGGGAAACTTGCCACTTGTCCGTCCCAGCCCGGCGGCTTTCACACGGAGATGTCCGCCACGGCTTTCTTGCCATTCGAGCCCTTGAAAGTCGTGCGGAGAGTCGCCATCGTCGACAGACAGAGGTTCCCGAACTCTTTCGCCGCGAGGTTTTGATATCGGTTCGTCAAAAAGGCAAGACCCACCGAGTGACGCGGTGTCGGACCATACAGGTCAATCACCTGCAAATCTTTTCCGGGGAGCCTCAGCCGCACATACAGCTCGGGGAGAATCGTGAACCCCGCTCCGCCGGCCACCGCCTGCAGGATACCTTCGGGAGAGGTCATCTCAAGCACAACCTCAGGTTGGATTCCGGCTTCGGCACATTCCTCTTCGATCATTTTCCGCAGACAATAATCGGCCGGCATAAGAACCAGCGGCAGACCGACCAAATCCTGCATGCGCAGCCGCATTCTCCGTTCAGATTTCGGAGGAGCAACGAGGACCAGGCGTTCCTCGAACAGAGGGACTACGGTCAATCGGTCCGTCGGAACCGGAAGCAGGCAGATGCCGACATCCAGGCGATTGGCGAGCAGCCCACTGACTATGTCGGCGGAGGGCTGAGCGTGGACCTGCAAGTGAATAGCGGGGAACCGCTGTTTAAACCGCGACACCAAAGGTGGGATCAGATAAGAATTCACCGTGGAAATCGTCCCAACTATCAAACGTCCTCGGCTTGCTCCATGAAGCTCTTGCACGGCCTGAGCCGCCTGCTCAAGCTCCCTAAGGGCCCGCTCCGCGTGGTCACGCAACACTTCGCCGGCTTGCGTTAAAACCACCTTCTTCCCCAGTCGGTCGAAGAGCCGCGTCCCGAGTTCATCTTCAAGCGCTCCGATCTGAACGGAGAGCGACGGTTGCGATACATGTACGGCTTCGGAAGCGCGCGTGAAATTCTGCGCATTGACGACGGCTAAAAAGTAGCGAAGCTGTCGGAGCTCCATGCACCTCCCCTCCCCCAGTCCGGCTATAAGTAATAGTTATGGAACTGATCCGATCAATTCGTATTGCTAATCGATACTAGCTGCGTCGAACCAGAACTGTCAACTGCCCCGGTTCGGCACGTTCGCGGACTACAGAAGGAATGTGTGTGGTGGCTAGCGGGGCCGAAAGCTTTGTACGAGGAGGCTGCCGAGATGGTGAAGGCGGATGAAATAGTCCTGGCCTTCCTCCTCCAACTCTCCGCTCAACCTTTCTAGGTCGGCGAGGCAATCCTGCAGGATGCTGATCCGTTGTGCGTCGAGTCCCTCCGGACTGTCGAGGAAGTACACGACACAGCCGCTGATGACCGTATCAAGGGTCATTAATTCTCCCTCATGACTGCCGGGCAGTCGCGGCCACAAGGCACTGCAGTGTGCCTGCCATAGAGAGGCGATTGCGTCGCGATCAGGAAGAGGGTTCATGGAAACGTGTCCTGCGTCGACCCTATTCTACCGGTAACGACAGAGCCCATCGGAAAAGCGCAGGCCATCGGAGCGAACAGCACTCAGGGGTACAGGCCACGTTGAAGATGGGCTTGCGCCACCTTGTCAATGCCGCTCATCAGCGCGGCCATCCGCATGGAGGTGTGCCTGGTCTTCGAAAAATGAAGAGTCCGCTGGAAGGCCTGGGTGATGATCTCCTGCAGCCGCTCCTGGATATCCTTGGCCTTCCAAAAAAAGCGTTGGACGTCTTGCACCCATTCGAAATAGGAGACGATCACACCCCCGGAATTGGCGAGGATGTCGGGGATGATAAAAACGCCCTTGTCTTGCAGGATGCGGTCGGCCTCCAGCGTCGTCGGTCCGTTCGCCCCCTCTGCGAGCACTCTGCACCGTAGCTTGGCGGCATTCCGGCCGGTGATCTGTTCAGAAAGAGCCGCCGGCACTAGGACCGTACAGTCGAGCTCGAGCAATTCTTGATTGGTGATCCACTCACCCAACTTGGTGTCGCGCAGGTTTTGGCCGCCGTGCCGGTAGCGTCTCAGTAATTCGGGGATGTCCAGCCCCTTGGCGTTGTATAAGCCCCCTGTCACATCGCTCACGGCGACCACACGGGCGCCGCACTCCTGCATGATGAGCGCGGTATTGGAACCTACGTTGCCGAAGCCCTGAATGGCAACGGTGGTCTGGCCGATGTCCAAACCCAGATGCTGCAGAGCTTCCAGCGTGACGTACACGACGCCTCGACCCGTGGCTTCCTCCCGCCCCAGGCTTCCCCCGATCGAAAGGGGTTTCCCCGTGACGACCCCTTGTACCGCGTAACCCACCTGCTGGCTGTAAGTATCCATAATCCAAGCCATGACTTGTGAGTCGGTGCCGACGTCCGGGGCCGGAATATCCTTCTCCGGTCCGATCAACGGGAAAATTTCCGTTGCGTACCGGCGCGTGAGGCGCTGCAATTCTCCGCGCGACAATTTCTTCGGGTTCACCTTCACGCCGCCTTTGGCCCCGCCGTACGGCAGATCGGCCAGCGCGCATTTCCATGTCATCCACATGGCGAGCGCCGCGACTTCCCCCAGGTTGACTTCGGGGTGGAATCGGATTCCGCCCTTCGATGGCCCACGGGATGAATCGTGCTGCACGCGATAGCCGGTAAAGATCTCCACGTGACCGTCGTCCCGACGGATGGGAATACTGACTATCAAGGAGCGCTGCGGGAGTTTCAGCCGTTCGCGCAAATTCTCGTCAAGATGCATGGCTTCAGCCGCCTCGTCGAACTGCGCCACGGCCAGCCTGAAGGTATGCGTGTCAAGCTCGTTCATAGGGTCCCCGCTCATGTCTATGAGAGGCACGTGACGTCCGGACACGGATTCGCTTCAGTGATCGGATCGGTGACGATTCTGGCCCAGTCCATGGCAAAGACCGACGACCAACTTTCGATCAACGTGGCGGCCACGGAGGAAACGTCGATCGGCGCCCCAAGTATTTCAACCATGGAAGTGACACGGCAGTCCGGTATCCCGCACGGGATGATGCGCAGGAACGGCGACAGCTCAACCGTGACGTTGAGCGCTAATCCGTGCAGAGTTATGCCCCGATCCACTCGGACGCCGATGGAGGCAATTTTTCTATCCTCCTTCGTGCGGACCCAAACACCACGTTTTCCGTCGCGACGCTGCGCTGCAATGTCCCATCGTCGGAGCGTCCGAATCAGGACGTCCTCCAGCAGACTGACGTACTCCCGTGGTCCCGAGCAATGGTCGGCGAGGCGGAGGATCGGATAGCCTACGAGCTGCCCAGGACCATGGTACGTGATGGAGCCGCCTCGATTGACGTGATGCACCTCCGCACCGGTGGCGCGCAGGCGGGTTTCATCCTCACCCAAATGCCACGGCTTGGTGGTACGTCCCATGGTATAGACCGGTCGATGCTCAAGAAGCAGAAGACAATCGGAGCGAGCATTGCGCGCACGCTCGGAAGCCAGACGATGTTGAAGGTGCCATGAGTCAACATATGAAACCGGCTCCGGGACGATCCAGAGATCGCCTCGGCGCGCATGATTTTCCAGCGGTGTGATCACATGCGGCGCAAGATACAGGGGCATCAGGGGGCTGCCTTCACGGCAAGAGGGCGCTTCACCGTCGCCGTATATTGTCCGTCCCTGCCTTGGACGGTGAACTGAACCGTCTGGTCTCCGGGCTGGAGCACGGCGTGCCAAAAGTCGCCCATGTTGTAAATCTGGTGGTTGTCCACGGCGGTAATGACGTCGTACGGGCGGACTCCCGCGAATCCGGCGGGTTTCGAGGGGTCCACGCTCAGCGCCAGAATCCCCCGGTCTGCCTCTAGATTGAAAGCAGCGACGACGCTCGGAGTAATCGTCAACGGAATAAATCCCAAGTCTGGCCGGTGCACCGATCCCCGCACAATCATCGACTGGATGTGAGGGTAAATCGCCTCCATGGAGATGGCATAACTGATGGCTTGAGCCGACGGAGCGATGGCGACGTTGATCCCCACGACGGCGCCGGACAGGTCCACCAAAGGGCCGCCGCTGTTGCCGGGATTGATTGCCGCATCCGTCTGAATGAGGTCGTAGAGCGTTTCACCATTCGGGGTCAACACTGAACGATCCAGCGCGCTCACTACGCCTACGGTCACGGTCGACCCCCCCTTCAGCGCCAGAGGATTTCCGATCGCGACGACTGTCTCACCGATGTCCAGGGACAACGAAGGACGCAACGACGCTGGAACCAAGTCCTGCGCGGTGATTTTCACGAGGGCCAGGTCGAGCAGAAAATCACGCGCCACCACGCGGCCCGGTGTGAGACGCCCGGTGGGGAGACCGACGACCAGACTTTTTACCCCCTCCACCAGATGGTTGTTGGTGAGGATATACCCGGATGGGTCGATGATGACTCCTGACCCGGAGCCTGGCGACACGCCGTGTTGAGAGGGCGTGCCCTGCATGCCCCGCGTGAGAATCGTCACGACGGAAGGACGCACCTTTGCCACGACCTCAGGGACCGACAACTGCTTATTCTGGGTCTGTTCGAGTGGTGACTGTGCACGGGTCGGAGTCACGAAGAACAAAGAAACAAAAAGAAATCCAGGCAGCACCAGCATGCATGTACGGGCAATCAAGAGCGAAGCGCAGTAAGTCACCGTGGCTGTCATTCCTAGGTGTCCCTCGACGAAGGCTATTGTCGCATAACTGGCGCCGGACCGAAACAGGACCAAATAAAACGGGCGAGGCCTTCGCCCCGCCCGTCGTTCTCGCGTGAACTGCTGAGTCCTTACTTGATCGCCGCGAACATTTCTTTTATCTCGGGTGTCTTCAGCTTCTTGAGCGCCTTGGCTTCGATCTGCCGAATGCGTTCGCGGGTCACGGACAGACTCTGGCCGACCTGCTCCAGAGTTCGCGGCTGGTCATGGCCGATGCCGAAGCGCAGCCGGATGACGGTCTGCTCGCGCGGCGTCAGTGTCCCCAGGATCCGGTCCAGTTGCTGCGTCATTTCCGTCCGGTGGACGTGTGCGTCCGGGGGCACGGCTTGCGGGTCCGGCAGGAGCTCGCCGAATTCCGTATCTCCGTCACCGACGGGGTTTTCAAGCGCCACCGGCTCCTGGAATGCCTGAATCGTCTCGTGCAGCCGCTCCGGTCTCATCCGCAACGCTTGGGCGACCTCTTCGAGCCGGGCCGGACGACCCAATTGCTGCCCCAATCGCCTGGTTACCCGCAGAATACGATTGGAGGCCTCTGTCTGATGGACGGGAATACGGATCGTGCGTGATTGATCCGCCAGCGCACGAGTGATTCCTTGGCGAATCCACCAAGTGGCGTAGGTGCTGAATTTGAACCCCTTGCGGTACTGATACCGCTCGGCCGCTTTCATAAGACCTATGTTGCCCTCCTGCACGAGGTCCAACAGCGTGAGGCCTCGCCCGGTGTAGTGCTTGGCCACATCGACCACTAACCGGAGATTACAGCGAACCAACTCGTCTTTGCCTTTCTCGAGCACCTGGCGAGCACTACGGAGCGTTGCCAAGGATTCCTTCAACGACTTGATCACCGACACGGGGAATTTGTGGCGCGGTCCCTGTTTGATGAGACGGGTCAAATTTTCCTCGGCCCTGTCCAGCGCGGTAGCGGACAGACCGCTCAGCTTACGGATCATTTGTAGAGCCTGGGCTGCATCCGAGACCCCCTCCGCTCGCTTTACCCGCGCTAGCGCCTTCATCGCCTGACGCAACCCCGTCCGGATGTTCCGCGTCCCGATGTCGATGCGCTTGGCTAACGCGACTTCCTCATCGCGGGTCAGCAGCGGGCGCTCACCGAAGGAGCGAAAGTACAGCGACTCAAGCAAAAAAGGGCCTTCCGCTACGCCCGACCGCACCGCGGCCCTGGGGCGCTCGGCCACAGGTTCCTCCGCGACCGAATCACGGCCGATCGCGTCAAGCAGTCCGCTGGCCTCAGGATCGTCTGCGTCCACATCCGGAGCCAAGGCCACTTTGTCCTCTTGCTCGGTTGTCGGAAACACTTCGTCTTTCATCGAATCTCCTTATATGTGTCCTTCTTCCGGGAAGCTCTTCCGGAGACGGTCTTGATTACTCCTTCCATTTCAGAGCCGGAAACCCACGGAAAGGATTCACTGCTTCGGTACGCACCCTCCGTTGTCCTAGTCCATTTACGGAGCAAATCCTGTGCTGGATCGATCATTAGAAATGCAGATAATCATCCTTCTGGAAAAGCGTGAAAATTAGAGGGAATTAATGAGACAGGGCCGTGCCGCCTGCGGCAGGAATGCATCAGGCGTGGGGAAAATTTGGAGGACGGGAGCTTATTGTCCCGAGGACTTAGACCCGAACCCTTTGATGAAGGGCGCCAGGGTATCGATAGGGATCGGAAAGATCGTCGTCGAGTTTTTCTCGGCCGAGATTTCCACCAGCGTTTGCAAGTAGCGGAGCTGCAGAGCGGCTGGGTTCTGACTGATCACGTTGGCTGCATCCGCCAGCCGTTGGGCTGCCTCGAATTCCCCCTGGGCGTGGATGACCTTAGCCCGTCGTTCTCTTTCCGCTTCAGCCTGCCGCGCAATGGCCCGCTGCATCTCTTGGGGCAGGTCAACATTCTTCACCTCGACGGCGGTGACTTTGACCCCCCAAGGTTCGGTTTGTTGATCGATAATGCGCTGAAGTTCTGCGTTGATCTCCTCCCGCTTGGCGAGCAGATCGTCCAGCTGGCTTTGCCCTAACACACTGCGTAAGGTCGTTTGGGCCATCATGGACGTCGCGTACAGGTAATCTTCGACTTGGATTATGGCCCGGGGCGCATCGACGACGCGGAAGTAAATGACGGCATTGACTTTGACCGTCACATTGTCTCGCGTGATGACATCTTGAGGCGGTACGTCCATGGCAACGGTTCGGAGACTGACGCGTACCATCCGATCGATGAGCGGCAGAATAATCACGACACCCGGTCCATTCCCTCCGACCAAGCCTCGGGACAACCGTCCCCATCGAAAAATCACCGCCCGTTCATATTCCGGAAGAACCTTGAAGCCCATGAACACGAATATGACGAGGAGGACGAGCAGACCGAGTGGGCTGAGCATCATTTTTATGCCTCTTTCTTGTGAAGGACCGGGGTGACGTAGAGCTTCAGTCCATCTACGCGAATGACGCGGGCCTGATCGCCCGGCTGTAACGGCTGGTCGCTGATGGCTTCCCAGAGCTCACCATGAATGGCTAATTGTCCTTGGGGGGTTAGGGGGGTCTTTGCCACACCGATCGCACCGACCATGCCTTCGCTCCCAGTCTCCGGACGCCCGCGCATGGCTCTCACGCCCATGCCGACGAGGAATAAAGACACGGCCGCGGTCAGCGCAATCACCGGGACAATGACCGCCCAGGAAATCTGCAAAAAGTCAGCGTCCGACTTTATCAGCATCAATGATCCCATCACCATGGAGACGACGCCTCCGATGGCAAGTAAGCCGTAACTGACGACCGTCGCTTCAA
>JBDZUK010000061.1:0-17625 GCA_040255165.1 Nitrospiraceae bacterium
GATCGTCCCGATGTTCACGTGCGGCTTGCGCCGCTCGAATTTCGCCTTCGCCATAAATCACTCTCCTTTTGTCTCAAAAACGCTGGAGACGTTGCCTCAATTACGGCGATTATCCAGACACCGATAGCCACCTTTTGACCCTGAGTCTGGTGACGTGCGGGGTGGAGCCCACGACGCGGATCGAACGCGTGACCTCGTCCTTACCAAGGACGTGCTCTACCAACTGAGCTACGTGGGCGATCACGTCACGCCCCCTCCCCTCACGCATACGCGGACCCGGGTCGAGTAGGGCTCGGTTTGGAGCGGGCGACGGGATTTGAACCCGTGACAGCCAGCTTGGAAGGCTGGGACTCTACCACTGAGCTACGCCCGCCATATCCGGTACCAGATAACTAATGCCGATAACTAATGCCGAGCCGCAGGTTCTGTCCCAAACCCAGATGCTCGTCACCATGACGCGTTGACGCGTTCACTTCCCCCAGTGGGGCTTAAGTTTCTTTTTTTGTTGAGCCTACGCGGTCGCCAAGATCAATGCGGAAGGGCTTCCGGTCGAGCAAGCTCTGCTTGGTGGGCAGGCAAGGATTCGAACCTTGGAAGCCGATGGCAACAGATTTACAGTCTGCCCCCTTTGGCCACTTGGGTACCTGCCCGAAATGTGCCACCGTCGCGATTTCGCCCGAATAATCAGAAATCCGCTTCGTTTCAAAACAACTCTTGCGCAAAAAGAAAAGTAAGCCCCTCCGCGCACAGTTCTCCCTCCTTACGCGAGGAAAGAGCGCTGATAGACGGAAAAGGCTTGTTCAGGAAACGCTCGATTCTATTGACGAACTCTATCCATGTCAAGTACCAAAATGGCCGGAGTGAGAATTTTCTTGAGTGTCGCTAGGCGCACTGGTCCCGTTCGCGAGAGGGACTTTGGGGCGAGCGCAGAACTTCAAGAGAGCGCTGGACGAGCACGGGCGGAAATCCAAGCACTCCCTCCATCAGTTTCTCTGTTTCGACTGCCGAGAGACGGTAGACTGGGGCTAGGAACCGTTTTCGGGTGATCTCCCGCTCAGCTGGATCTTCCGGCTCATAATAACCGCGCAAGTCTCCGTTAAGATCGGCTTGTTTCAGGCGTGCCAGCCATGCTTCTTGTCCTTTTTTCCCGTTCAGACTCGCCCCCTTCCCCTGGCCGATCTCCAGTTGAGTCCACACCGCCCATCCAATAAAGACAGCCCATGTTTCATTCAAAGCCTCCCAGGACTCCTGCTCGGTCAGGAATCGCTCTTCTGTGTCTTGTTTCCGCTGCACCAGGGGCGTAATGAGCACTGCCTGATACCGGCATTGCTGCAATTCTTTCGCAAACTCCAAAAGCGGAGGTACATTGTCACCTCGCATATGCATGGTGGCGAGATAATCGATGTACGCATGGAAGAGCTCGTGATAGAGAGTTTCCAGTTCCTTGTGCGTCATGCGGGTGAGCGGCCGTAGCGTCCCTCCCGCGGCATTGAAGGACAGGGATCGGTTCAGCACCATGCGATGCTCGGCTAGATGATATTCGGCCGCATACGCCCGCAAATCGCCAAACTCGAAGCGGATAAAATCGGCCGGCATGGTCGTAAGGAATTTAACGGGCAGACCAAGGCTCGAGGCCTGATCCACCAGATGTCGCCACAAGCGATCGGAGTCCGCAGCTTTACCCTCTGATCCGGCGGCAAGCGAAGCGAGCAGCATCCAAACTGCCACCACGGCGGTCCGAATGATTGAAGCATGATCACTCATGGCCAAAGGAAATGGTCGCAGGAGCGAGGACGATCTGCAAGGCCGCGTTCGCGATCGACTGCCGTCAATAGTGCCGGTCCTGCGCGCCCCAGTCGGATTCTGCCCCTTCCTCTACTAGGGCGAGAGATTCAACCAACGAGGGAGACACCTTGTCGAGGAATCGCGATGGTTTTGACAGCAGCATCCCGCTGCTTTTGTCGAACACATTAATGGGGTAAGTCAAAAAAAGGTAGCGTTTGGCTCTTGTGACGGCCACGTAAAACAATCGCCGCTCCTCTTCAAGTTCCTCGTCGGTGATGAAAGAGTACACGGAGGGAAACTTGCCATCCACGATCCAAATCACGAAGACGCACTGCCACTCCAAGCCTTTGGCCGAATGGATGGTGGACAGAACAAGTCGCTCGTCGTCACGGTCCGAAGCTTCGACATCCACCGTGCTGCCGTCGGGCGGTTCCAACGCAAGGTCGGATAGAAACTCGCCCAAGGACGAATAGCCTTCCGCGATGGTGTGGAGATGGTCCAAATCCCGCATCCGTTTCGGATAGTCGTCGTACTGATCTTTAAGAATCGGGAGATAGTACTCGTAAATGTGAGCGACCTGTTCGGCCGGGCGCAGGTCATTGGCGCTCGACAATCCTTCCAGCGCATGGGCGAGGTCTTTGAGCCCTTTGCCGGATTTTCCGCCCACATCCCGGAGACTCCGGCAGGGAGTGTCGGAGCCCAACAGCGCGGCCATGAGATCCTTCGCCTTTTTAGGTCCGACTCCCTCGACCAGCATCAACGCTCGATGCCAGCTGACCGCATCAAGCGGGTTGGACACCACGCGCAGATGCGCGAGGAGATCCTTCACGTGCGCCGTCTCGATGAATTTCACCCCGCCCCGCTTAAGAAACGGAATCCCGTGCCTTGACAGCTCGATTTCCAGGTCGAACGAATGAAAGCTGGAACGAAACAGCACCGCGACCTCACCGAGTGGAACGCCTTCCTCCCTCAGCTCCAGAATCTTTTGCGCAATAAATCGCGACTGAGCGTTTTCGCCCGCCGCCTCCACCAGCGACGGCAAAGGACCATCGAGCTTCCTTGTAAACAGGTGCTTGGTGTATTTTTCCGCCGCTTCGTCGATGATACGGTTCGCGAGATTCAGGATCGGTTGTGTACTGCGATAGTTCTCCTCCAGCTTGTAGACCGTCGTCCCGGGAAACAGCGAGGGGAACTCGATGATGTTGCGGAACGTCGCCCCGCGAAAAGCATAGATGGATTGCGAATCGTCCCCGACGACCATCACATTGTGATGGGTGGCCGCCAATTGGCGGATCACATCTGCCTGCAACCGGTTCGTATCCTGATATTCGTCCACCAGGATGTACCGGTACAAACGCGAAATCGAGAGACGCGTCGACTCGTCTCGCAACAACTCTCGGAGCATGACGAGGAGATCGTCGTAGTCCAATAACTGCCGCTGCCGCTTGGCTACCCGATAGGCTTGCTGGAGGCGACCCAGGTCGTTCAAATGATCCGCAAAGTGACTGAATTCCTCCAGTACGATTTCCTCCAGGCTGCGCATCGTGTTGTCGCACTTGCTGAACATCTCCGCGACCGTGCCCTTGCGCGGAAATCGCTTGTCCTTTTCGTTCAGCCCCAATTGCGAACGCACCAGCGCGATCAAGTCTTCGGCATCGCCGCGGTCTAAGATCGTAAAGCCCGGTTCAATCCCGATCGCCCTTCCGTAGCGACGCAAGAGCGTATTCGCGACCGAATGGAACGTCCCTCCGCACACCCGCTCACTGCGCGCTCCGATCAGAGCGCTGGCCCGCTCGATCATCTCCTGCGCCGACTTCCTGGTGAACGTGAGCAACAGAATGTTCGACGGATTGACTCCGGAATCAATGAGATAGGCGACCCGATAGACCAACGTTCTGGTCTTGCCGCTTCCGGCGCCCGCGATCACCAATGACGGCCCGTCTCCGGCTGTGACGGCCGCCAATTGCTGCGGATTCAGCGCCGCCGAATAGTCGATGGTAAGCTTCCGCGTCTGTGCGTTCTCAGGCGCACGCTTTAAAACGTAGGGTTTGATGTCACGAGCCATACTGGTACAGTGGCGCGGAGTCGCGGCAGGAAGTAGTCGCGCTGTATAACATACTGATCCCGGTCTTTCAACGACGGAGACGACAAGGTTCGTCTGCCCGGCAAGCGGGCGGCATCCTCTGACAGCACTTGGAGCCTGAAAGAAAACCTGTATATAATACCGCTTTTTGAGGGAGGTCATCGTGACGGCAGGCAAGAGTCCCTATAGCGCACAACTTAAAAGCCTTGCTGAACTCATGCTTGCCGTGTCCGGCGAATCGGTCGGCATGATCAAGCGAAACGCCCCCGAACATGCCCTGAAACTCAAACGACAGGATGAATGGGGGCTCTACTTGGAATTCCTCAAAATCATGTTCAATCTGACGGACCGTCTTTCCGCGCTGCATGTCCCTGTCAAGGAGCAACCTCAGTTCATGGACGGTTTGGAGGATGCGGTGACGGCGCAGATGAAGAACGTCTTAGAACCAGCCTTCGGGCCTGGAGCCGACCGGATGGAAATCGTCCTTACCATCGGAGGCGCCGTCGCCGAGAGTCGGCGCGTGTACGAGCAATACAAGTTTCTGATCACCGAAGACAGCCGTGCGAAGAACGAAATGTTCCACGAGTTCGGAGAACGTGTGGCCGCTCTCATCGGAGCGCCGGGCAATGCGCAAATCGCGTCCGCCGCCACTCTGTGCGCGAGCGCCGTCGTTCCGGCTATTGCATCCGTCCTACAGGGCAACCGCCCCGAGGGATCTGCGGGCGAACCAGAGCGGTCGAAGGAGAGCCTGGCGCCCGGCGACGACGGTCCGCCCAAAGGCACAACCGGCAATGAGATCAAGTTGGTCAGCGTCATGTCGAGCGTCAGAGGAGAAGAGGTGGAAACACGATGGGGTCTGCATCCGCGATTCCGGCAGGATCTGAAGCCTGACGAGGTCCAACAGTTGACGAAATTGATGAACCGAGTGTCAAAAATCCTTGGCGAACGTTACGCCAACGTGGCATTCTCCGACGAGTGGACATCCTGGCACAGAGCCGGGCACGCCTAAGTGCCGCTCGCGATCCCCGATCGGACGCCCCCGCCGATTGCCTCATCAACCGCACACACATGTAGGGAGGTCCAGTGGATACACCGCACGATTCGAACGGCTCTGTCGATAGCTTGCCGCAGGGATTGATGCGACTGTCGGAGTTGGCGGGAAACCTCTGGTGGAGTTGGAGGCCGGAAGCCCGCAGATTGTTCGAATCTATCGATCCAACCCTGTGGTACCACTCGCACCACAACCCGGTGAAGCTGCTGTCCGACGTGAAGCCCGATCGTTTGGCGGAACTGGCGGACGATCCCATGTTTGTGCGGCACTATGCAGCGGTGCTGCGGGCCTTCGATGAATACCGGCTGAACAAGCATACTTGGTTTGCGGCTCACCCCCGGGCTACGGGCGACACCCTCATCGCGTACTTTTCCGCGGAATTCGGCCTCCATAATTCCATACCGATTTACAGCGGCGGACTTGGGATTCTGGCCGGCGACCATTGCAAAGAGGCGAGCGATTTGGGCGTTCCCATGGTCGGCCTTGGCTTCATGTATCCCCAAGGGTATTTCCGACAACGCATCACTCCGGAGGGCTGGCAGGAAGCGGCTTATGCCCCGTTTAACCGTCAGGAATCACCAATCCAGCAGGCCATGACGGAGTCCGGGACTCCCTGCACAATCACAGTGCAGATGGGCGACCGCGTCGTCGCTGCCATTGTATGGAAGGTGCTCGTCGGCCGTGTCACACTCTACTTGATCGACACGGATGTTCCCGAAAACAGTCCTGAGAATCGAGCCCTCTCCGCTCGGCTGTACGGCGGTGACCAGGAAACCCGGCTCTGCCAGGAAATCCTCCTCGGAATCGGAGGTGTGCGCGCCTTGCGGGCCTTGGGGTTGGCCCCGACGGTATGGCATGCCAACGAGGGCCATTCCGCATTTCTGACGCTGGAGCGGATTCGGGAATTCGTCGAGGTTGGACGCACGCACGCGGAAGCGAGCGAGTTGGTGCGGCAAAGCTCGGTCTTCACGACCCACACCCCGGTGCCCGCGGGGCATGATGTGTTTCCGCATCATCTCATGGACCGTTATTTCCAAGGGTACTGGGAACACTTGGGGCTCTCGCGCGATCAGTTTCTCCAGCTTGGCGAAGCACCGAACTCTCATACGCCGGGTTTCAACATGACGGCACTGGCGATGCGGATGTCCGCGCACGTCAACGGCGTCAGCAGAGAGCATGGCCGGGTCTCCCGGGAAATGTGGCAACACCTTTGGCCGGGACTCGCGACCGATCTCGTGCCGATTCGTCACGTGACGAACGGCATTCATGCGCCGACATGGGTATCTCCGGAACTCAACCAGCTGTACGGCAAACATCTCGGCCCCGACTGGGCAGATAAATGCGACGATCCGGCGATTTGGCAGAGGGCGGCCGATATTCCGGACAGCGAGCTCTGGGCCGTGCGGCAAGCAATGAAACGCAAACTCATGAGCTTCATCAGAGAGCGCGCCAGGGCCGGATGGGTACAGGGTCATTTGCAGGCTTCGCAAGTGATCGCGAGCGGCACCTTGCTCGACCCGGAAGCGCTTACGATCGGCTTCGCCCGGCGTTTTGCGACATACAAGCGTGCCACGCTGCTGTTTCGGGACCTGGAGCGCCTCAAGCATCTCCTCCAAAACCGTTGGCGGCCCGTGCAGTTGGTATTTGCCGGGAAAGCTCATCCGGCGGACGAACCCGGCCGCTACTTTATCCACGAGGTCTTGACCTTCTGCCATGATCACAAGCTCGGCGGTCACATCGCGTTCCTTGAAGATTATGACATGCACATGGCCAAATATTTGGTCCAAGGCGTCGACGTCTGGCTGAACACGCCGCGGGCGCCGATGGAGGCGAGCGGGACGAGCGGGCAGAAAGCCGCCTTGAACGCCGTGCTTCACTTCAGCGTCCTGGACGGATGGTGGGAGGAAGGATACAACGGCGGCAACGGCTGGGCGATTCAGCCCCCCGTCGACACCAAAGACATACAAGCACAGGACCACCACGATGTGGAACAGCTCTACCGCATGCTGGAGCAAGAAATCGTTCCGCTTTACTACCAGCGAGACCTGGACGGCACGCCGCGCGGTTGGATCCAAATCGTGAAGGAAAGCGTTCGCACCATTGCGCCTCGCTTCTGCACCAAGCGCATGGTAAAGGAATACATGAATACCATGTATGCGGTGGCTGCGACCCGGACACCCACCGCATGGTGAAGGCCGATGCCCCCATGTGTCGTTCTTTTCAGGGCCGGGCGCTTGTTCTTCGTTCGCTGCTTGCACTGCTCGCATTCGCCAGCATGCCGCACACCGTTTGGTCCGCCGAGACTCCCGCGGCGACCGAAAAGGAGGCGGCCCGGGCCTTCAAGAACTCGGAGTATGATCGCGTCATCAAACTCTTGCAGGAGAGACCTTCCGATCAACCGGCCTCGAACGACCTTCTTCGCCTCGGCTATCTGAGCTACCTCCGGCTGGGGCGCCCTGAAGAGGCCTTCAAAATTTATCAGCGGCTCGTGCCGGAGGGCCGACCGGAGAATCACGGCCTGTTGCGCCAACTGGCCGTCTCCATGCTGACGAGTCGCGTCCGCGATCCGAAAGAACACGTCCGCATCGCCGCGTACGCTGCCCTTGCCGAAGTGGGATTACCGGAGACTCGGTCGGTGTTGGAGGACGGGTTGCTGGATTCCTCCGTAATGGTGCGCGCACGCGCAGCTGAAGCCATTGGAAAGGCGGGAATGGCGGCCAAGTCCGCGCCGCTGAGACGCGCTTTACAAGACGATGCTGCAGCGGTTCGCATCGCCGCGATGAATGCCCTCAGCGACGCCAAAATCATGGACCTGAAGGAGGAGTTTGCCCGCATCGCGCGAACTGACGACGGTCCCGAGTCGATATTTGCCTATGCGGCCCTCTACAAGCTCGGGCAACTCGACGCCCTGGAAGAGATCAGGGGAGCGGCCACTCTGCCCGAAGCGGAGGTTCGAATGGCGGCGCTCGGCGTGTTGGGTCGTCTGAAGCATCCGTCGAGCCTTGCCGTACTTAGTCAAGGAGTCTACGACCCAGATCCGGCGGTGCGGGCCTTCGCCGCCGGCGCCTTGGGTGAATTCGGCGGCCCTGGCGGGACCGCCCCGTTGACCCATGCCGTCGGTGACGAAGTGGCGCGTGTCCGCGGGGTGGCGGCGGCAAGCCTGGGGAGGCTGGGACTGAAGGAGAACCGCCCGCTCCTCAACGTGCTTACAAAGGATCCGAACAAGCACGTGCGGGCCGATGCCGTGGAAGGGCTGCTGCGCCTGGGAGACCTTTCCGCCATCCTCGCGGCGGCAGATCTAGCCCGCAATCCCGATCCTTCCATCAGAGGAGCAGCGGCTCAGGCCTTGGCCGCTACGTCGGACAAGCAGGGCCTCGCCATCCTGCAGACCTTGCTGCAGGATCAACAGCCCTTGCCCCGTTTCATGACAGCCAAGGCTTTAGGGAAAATTCCCGGTCCCGTCCTTCCTCTGATCAAGAAGGGGTTGCAGGATTCGGATGAAACGGTTCGGATTGCGGCGGCGGGAAGCTTGATCCAGTGGCAAGCCCGCTCGGCGCGGGGACGGCCGGCCCGCTAAGGAGAGCCCGCCATGTTCAGGTTCCTCACGCTTCTCGTGCTGCTCGCGGGCGCCTTCGGCTCCGGCTACTATTTCGGGCAACGGCCAGTCGGAACGCTCCAGCAAACGATAAGGGATCTGCAGCAATCGTTGAAAGAATTGTCCCGCAACGTGCTCGATACGACTTTGGGCATCGAGCGCGACCTACGGAAGCGACAAGGACTGGTGGACGCAAAGGGACGGATCGTGCAGGCCAAGGCCGATTTGCTCGAAAGAAACTTCGGTGACGCGGCCAAAGAACTCGCCGAAGCCGTCGATGCCCTGGAGAGCGCTGCGAAAGGAACGAAGCAGGACAACGTCGCGACGGCGGTCAGAGGTCTGGCGGGGAAAACGCGGGAAGCGCGGCTTGAGATTGCGATGGGGAAAACGGTCTCGCCGAGAAAGCTCAACGAGATTCAGAAAGAAATCGATCAACTTTTGAACAAGTAGAGCCCGGGTATCGCTCAGGCATTGGCAGGCTGCTTCCTCCACTTCGCGAGAATCCGCTCCACCCGCATTCGCACCACCATATCAGGGTCTTTCATCAACGGTTTGATCGCCTCGCGGCCTCGCTCGTCGCCGATCGCTTCGAGCGCCGCGGCGGCAGTCAATCGGGTGAACCAGTCGCTGTCCCGCAGCATCTCGATCAACGGATCGATCGCGACCGCGTCCTTGATCCGGCCCAGCGCCAAAACGGCCTGTTTCCGAACGTTTTCATCCTTGTCTTTCAGCGCGGTGACCAGGCGAGGGACGGCCGGTTCCCCCAGTTCAACGAGCGCATTGGTGGCGTCGTCTTTGAATTCGTCGTTGCGCAACTGCTGCATGAGGGGCTCAAGGACTCGTTCATCGCGGATCTTGCCAAGCGCCAGAATGGCATACTTGCGGACATCCCAATCGCGAAGCATCCTGATCAGCATCTCGACAGCCGGCGAGCCAACCTGCCCCAGCGCCTCAATGGCTACCTCACGAACTTGCCAATCGCCGTCCCGTAAAGCGAGCGCCAAGGGTTCGACGCAGCGCTCGTCCCCCATCTCTCCTAGCGTGATGACGGCTTCGCGCCGGACGACCCAATCGGGGTCTTTGAGGAGATCGATCTGGATGTCGATCTCGTCCTTGACTTGCTCTTCTTCCAGTACCAGATCGCCGGTGGGTTCCGCTTCTGCCTCAACGGCCTGAGACTGTGCCTCTTCCCCGGTGACCTGATCGGAAAGCTGATCGGTCAGCTCCTCGGTCGCCTCGTCCGCCGGCGAAGCGGACTCTTCATGCTTCTCGCGTTCATGTTCCATGATGATTTCCCGTTTATTTAACTATCGGAAATTACGATCCAGCGGCACTCTGCGAAGCACCTTCGGTAGCTTTTCCTGCCGCGTGTCGCTTGCGCAGGGCAAGCGCCCGCCGTTTCCGCTGCGTCCGCTTGAGGCGTTTCCGTAGCGCACGCAACGCCTTATCTCCTTCGGGATTGTCGTGGCCAGCGCTTTTCTCCGCCACTTTTTTGCCAAGCCTCGATTCATCGGATTCCGCCGTTTTCTTCTTCGCCATTCGCCCTTGGACCTCCTAGTTTTGGAAGAAGCTTGCCGCCAGCCGACAAGGAACGCCCAAGTCTAGTGGACGATTCGCTGCGCTGTCAACTCAGGACCCAGCGGAAGATCAGGCAAGAACGAGCGCCGCCACCGTGTTATGCGCGCTATGGTCCGACGCCAGAATGGAGGGAATGCGGCGTGACCGGCGTTGAAGAACTACATCCCCCGGGAATTGCCGCTGAACTTTTATTTCGGCCCGGTCGTGACGCACCCACATAGGGATGGGCGCGCGTGCTTGCCGAGCCTCTGCACCAGTTACCTTCATTGCGAGGAAAACGGTTCTTGGTATCTCCTGATCGAATGAGAGCAGATACTCCGGACGGTGATCCCCAATGACCTCGACCTGCACAACGGAAAGCCCTCGCTCCACCATTCCAAGCCTGGCGGCGGCCGCATAGGAGACATCTAAGATTCTGCCGCTGACATAGGGGCCCCGGTCCGTAATTCGAACTCGTACATGCTTGCCGTTGAAAAGATTCACGACTCGAACCACGCTGCCCAACGGGAGCGTTCGATGGGCGGCTGTCAGCGCCTCCATATCAAATATTTCGCCGTTGGCTGCCAGTCTGCCATGGAACTGGTGCCCGTACCACGATGCAATGCCCCGGTCCTTTACCCCGACATCCAGCGCAGTCTCCCCCTTTGGAATCCAGGAACATGCGCTGACTGCGATGCAGAGCCCCAGAACGAGGGTAGGACCGACCGTATGAGGTTTGGCTTTGGTCATCGCTTCCTAAATTCTCATGCATTCATCGTCCGGACACGCGCACCTGATTGCGCTAGGCTAGTGGACCACATGGCGCTCAACAATACCGACGGCGTAGCCCCCCTCCCTACATTTGTACGGACTGCCGGCTGGATAGCAAACGGAAGGGGTCGGGCAAAAACGAACAGATCCTTAGTCGTCGGGGACCAAGCAACCCTATATAAATGGAGCGATGAGAGTCAAGCGTCGAAGATCTCGAACGGCGGGACGGTTGCTAGCATCTGTTGGAATTCAGCGGAATCGTATAGCATTTCCATCGAATTTCGTGTGGTCGGCGAATTTCTCGAAGCTTTTCTCTAACACGTCGCTCAGGATGTCTTCTCCATCCTCTGCCTCGAACCAGAAGACGCTATAAGTTCCAGCCTGGTTCACAGTATCAGTAATGGCGCTCCCATCCATCTTATTTTTTGCCTGGATCACCAGTTTTGTTTTCGCCACCACATCGGTAAACCCCAGGCCAGAGGTCGAATTGACCGAGAGATCCAGAATCTTGCCAGAGACCACGACAGCAGCCTCCTGATCAGCCCCGTTGCCAGCGTACGTAACCCTCCAACCCTTGCGGGTTAAATAGTCGGCCAACGCTTGAGCAGTCACCTGACCTGGATTGCCGTTCTTGACCTGAAACGCATGGTCGGCACCCCAAACCGAATGTCTGGTGCCCAGCCTAGAACGGTCGGCGCGACCATCCTCGAAATTGATAACCACAACCCTTACGTCCGACACCGATTGAGTTTTTGTGACGGACTGAGATGGCTTGACGCCGAGGCTGACCGGAATCACCTCGCTTCGACTCGCGCACCCGGCCAAACAAGCCAGCCCAAGCAGCGCCCACCCGGCTAATTGATTCACGATTTCCTCCAATCAATTCGCTGTCTGTTGAAGCCGAGGACTGAACGTTTACCGCGCCTGGATAGTCTGAGCCAGCAAGCCGTCGCGGCTTTTGACATAGGTCATCGTGACCGGCTCGCCGGCCTTAAGATCTTTTAGATCGACCCGCTTCTGACCCCGTTTCACGACAGTGTGCACGTTGAGAGCCGCCCCTACAATGAGCTCGTCGTCTTGTCCGATCGGCCTTTTCACGACGATCACATTCGGTTGATCAGTCACGTTCACCGCCACCACCGTCCCTTGCACACGAAGCACTCGGCTTTCCGCTGCGTCGCCGGATTGAACGGGAAGAAGCCCTGCAGTGGCCACTACGGCGATCAGCGCAAGGATCAACGTTTTCATTGTCCTCATAGGACCACCCCCATCTGCGATGAGGTACGTAGATTAGCTTGAGGAGAAGCGAGCGCCACTCTAGCAGGTTCAAATTTTCGTGTAAAGTTTCGCAGACGTGCGACGCGACAATCCGGCCGGGGGAGGCGCCGGTATTGACTGCCTCAGCCTGGGTGGGTAAGATGCCTCCGGCTTGAGGCCTTCAAAGGCCTCCGCACCAAACCGCCCGCCACTCCCGCGGCAATCGGTTTCACTAAACCAACTCATGATCGAAGTTCAGGACATCACAAAGCGCTACGGGCACCTCACGGCTATCGAGCGCGTCACCTTCACGGTTGCAAAAGGCGAGGTGCTCGCGTTTCTGGGCCCCAACGGTGCCGGCAAGACGACGACGATGCGCATCCTGACGTGCTTTATGCCCGCCACGGACGGTGTGGCGCGGGTCGCGGGCTTCGATTGCTCAGAACAACCCATTGAAGTGAAGCGCCGGATCGGGTACTTGCCGGAAACCCCGCCGGTCTACCAGGAGCTGACGGTGTTCGAATACCTGCGGTTTGTGGCACACCTCAGGGGCATGAGCGGGACCGAACTCAGTACATCAATAGATAGGGTCGTGGATCGTATTGCACTCGGGGAAGTCCGCCACAGGCTCATCGCCAATCTCTCGCGCGGGTATCGGCAACGTGTGGGATTGGCCCAGGCTTTGCTGCATGATCCGCCTGTTCTCATCCTCGATGAGCCGACCGTCGGCCTCGATCCGAAACAAATCATCGAGATCCGTGAACTGATCAAGAGCCTGGCGGGCTCCCATTCCGTGATTCTCAGCACGCACATTCTTCCTGAAGCGACGGCCGTTTGCCAGCGAGTCGTGATCATCAACGGAGGACGGATCGTCGCGGAAGACACCCCGGAACAGCTTTCCGCCCGATTGCGACGGAGCGAAAAAGTCTCCGTCATGATGAAGACGCCGCCGCCCGATTGCGAAGCCCGGCTTCGAGCGCTTCCCGGCATTCTCAACGTCTTCCCTGCCGAGGCGGCCGGGACGTTCCTCGTTGAGTGCGAGCTTGGCCGGGACTTGCGTGACGAGATCGCGAAATTCGTGGTGGCACACGACTGGGGCTTACTCGAGCTGAGGACAATGTCCATGACGCTTGAAGACGTGTTCCTGCGCCTGACTCAGCACGAAGAAGGACTTCCTTCAGGCGAAGCGGCGCTGACCCCGGTGGACGCTGAAGGAGAACAGAGGCAGGAACCATGACGCCCGTCCAAGCCATGATGGCCAAGGAACTGCGCTCCTATTTCGTATCGCCGGTGGTCTATGTCGTCGGAGCCGTCTTTCTTCTTGTCTTTGGATTCTTGTCGTATCTTTACGTAGTCTTCGCCGGGGCTCAGGCCATCCAACTCATGCAAATGCAAGGAGGGCTGGCCCAGATCAATCTGAACGATCTGGTTTTTCGCAATCTCTTCGCCAGCATGCGCTTCGTGCTGCTCATCATCCTGCCGATCTTGACCATGCGTCTTTTTGCCGAAGAGCGGAAGTTGCGGACGTTCGAGTTCCTCATGACCGCCCCCATGGGCATCAATGAAATCGTGGCCGGCAAATTCATGAGCGTCTTTGTCGTGTTTCTCGGCCTCCTCGGTTTGACCGGCCTGGTCCCCCTGGTCCTGTCGTTTTTCAGCAGCTTCGATTGGTATCCGGTCCTCACTGGTTATGTGGGCCTCGCGCTCTTGGGAGGTCTGTTCCTTTCCACGGGCCTGCTGGCCTCCGCCCTGACGGAAAACCAGATTGTCGCGGCCTTCGTCAGCTTCGGGCTGTTGCTGATCCTGTGGTTGCTCTCCGGACTCGGAACCCTGTTGGGCGATACTGCCATGGGGCATGCGATCTCCTATCTCTCGTTCATGGAGCACTACGAGCATCTGGTGCGGGGTTTAGTCGACACCAGCGATCTCGTGTATTTTATGAGCGGTCTGATCCTTATGCTGTTCCTGACACATCGCGTCGTGGAATCGAGCCGCTGGAAATGATCCGAACCACTGTCCCTATCGGCGTGATCGGTGCAGCCCTGGCCATCGGAGGGGGGATCGCCTACAGTATCGCCCCCGACAAGCTGTGGCTCGTCACGTTGACCGAAGGGATGGCGCTGCTCTGCTTGATTCTCTTCTTTGTCTTCCATTTCGAATCGGTCAAAGCCTTCTCGGCTCGGCGCTCAACCAAAATGGGCGCGAACAGCTTGCTCATGGTCGTCCTCTTCACTGCCATTCTGGTGATCGTGAACTTTTTATCCTCACGCCATTCAATCCGATGGGACTTTTCGGAAACGCAGAGTTTTTCACTGGCGCCGCAGACCCATCGCGTCCTGCGCAATCTGCCGCGCGACGTGAAGATCACCGTTTTCACGAGAGAAAAGGATCCCGGCTTTCAATCCTACAAGGAACGGCTCGACAGCTATCGTCAAGCAAGCACCAAGCTGGCCGTCGAATTCGTCGACCCGGAACGCAACCCGAAAGTCGCACAGACTTACGGCATCACACGAACTGACACCGCGATCTTTGAGAGCGGCGATCAGACGATCCGAGTCACCTCCCCCTCTGAAGTTGAAATGACCGGTGCCTTGCTGCGCGTCACCAAGGAGGCGAAGAAGCGAATCGTGTTCTTGGAAGGGCATGGCGAGCACAGTCTCGAGGACCGCGAGCGTACGGGCTTTGCGCTGGCGAAGGAGGCACTGAGCAAACAAGGATACGATGTCGGCACTCTCTCCCTACTGCAGGAGACGACCGTGCCGAGCAATACCGCCGTGCTTGTTCTCGGAGGGCCTCGCCGTCCTGTGACCAAAGAAGAGCAGCAGCGTGTACAGGCCTATGTCGACAAGGGAGGCCGCCTCCTCGTTCTACTGGATCCTGATTCACAGACCGACCTCACCCCGATGCTGCAACATTGGGGCTTGGGAGCAGGTCCCGGCGTTCTTGTGGATCTCCAAGACCGCCTGGCCCAAGGGGATCTTACGGCGCTGCTCGTTCGCACCTTCACGGAGCACGAGATTACTCAAGATCTTACTTCCGCCGTACTATTCCCACTGGCCCGTCATGTCACCTTCGATGAGCAAGCGGGCAAAGAGTGGGACTACGTGCCGCTGGCACGGACATCTCCGAATAGTTGGGCGGAAACCGACATGCGCGGCCGGGTTGTCAGTCTCAATGAGAAGGAAGATGTCAAAGGGCCCTTGCCACTCGCTGCCGCCTTGTCCTCCAAGCAGCAACCCGAGGAAGGAAAATCGCGGCCCGCTATCGTCCTGATCGGCAATTCCACCTTTGCCACCAATGCGTTCTTAAACTTTCCCGGCAACCAGGATTTCTTTCTCCACACCGTCGGATGGCTGGCGGAGGAGCGCGATCTCATCTCGATCAGTGCCAAAGAACCTGCCCTGCGTCCGTTCGTACCCAACCCGATGCAGGAACGTGTGCTGCTCTATCTCCAGGTCGTGCTCCTCCCGGGCGTCACCTTCCTTGTCGGCATCCAGGTGTGGAGGAAGCGGCGCCGCCTGTAACGCCATGCGCTATTGGCCCACGTTGCTCATGGCTGGCGTCCTCGCGGCACTCGCCGGTTATCTGTACCTGGTCGAGTTTCCCTCTCAGGAGCGTGAGGAGCAGACACAAACGCAGGCCAAAAAACTGCTGCCTTTCGAGGAAGCCGACATCACCGGACTCTCGCTCAAGACGGATTCCGGACAAATCGCCATGGTGCGCGATACCCGTGGATGGAACCTGACCATGCCGCTGCAGACCGAGGCCGACTCACGTGAAGTCCAGGCCATGATACGCGCCCTGGTCACCGGCAAAGTGGCCCGTGTCGTCGAGGATAAAGCGGTGGCCCTCGCTCCGTTCGGGCTGGAATCGCCTGTCACGATCGTCACGGTGTCGGCTGGAGAAAAACAGGAAACCTTTTCCATCGGCGACAGCGGCCCCTTGTCCTCCACCCTGTATGTGCTGCGCGGTTCCGACAACAAGGTCCTCCTCACCGATCTGGCCCCAAAAGACTTCATCAATAAGACACTGATGACGTTTCGGCGCAAAGATCTCCTCAAGTTCACCCAATCAGACCTCGAGCGCGTACGGCTTGCCTATCCGTCGAGAGAGATTGTCCTGTATCAGGTGCAGGCCAGGCCGAAACCCAAGTGGACAATACGTTACCCCATTGAAGCGGAGGCGGATCAGAGCGAAGTTCGATCGCTGTTGTTCCGCTTGGAAGATCTCAAGGCCATGGGTATTATCGACTCTGGTCCCGAGCGCGACGCACTCGCGAAGCGTCTGGCGGCTCCTCTCGTGAAAATCACGCTGCACACGGCGCAAGGGGATCAAACCCTCAAGCTGTACCAACCTGATCCGGCCAGCGGAGAAGCCTACGCGGAAACCAAACCGGAGGCGCCCCTCTATCGAATTGCCCCGACGGCTATCAAAGACTTGACCAAAGAATTGTTCACGTTGCAGGACAAACGCTTGCTCGGCGTGGACTACACCGATATTGTCATGCTTTCCGTCAAGACGCGAGAGGAACAGTACGTCCTTATCAACCAGACGGGAGAATGGGTGTTGGAGGATCAGCCTACGGAGAAATTGCAGAAGGAGGCCGTCGATCTGTTCGTCAGCCGTGTGGCAAACCTGCCGGCCGAGGAGCGTGTCATCAAACAAGCCGCGCCGTTGGCCCCATACGGCCTGCTCTCCCCGGCGGCAGAGTTCACCGCGGTCGGCCGGGACGGCAAAGTCGCGGGAAAGTTAACCTTGGGCAATCAGGTTGGGGGATTGATCTATGCAACTGGACAGCGGCTGCAGGGGATTTTTCAGGCCCGTGCCGATATCCTGAGCCAAATCCCCCTCAAGAAGGACCTCTTGGCAAAACCGTCGGAAACAGGTACATCTACGCGCTGACGGGTCTTGGAAACCGGGTGGCGATTCCTTATTTACACCTCAGAAGGAGGACTGTTCACATGGCTTGTCATTCACGCATCGCACTTGCGTTCATCGTTTGTTCCGGTCTTTTCCTTGCCGCCTGTGCGACGGACGGCACAATGGGATCCGGCACCGCCTCTGGAACTCCGGCGCAAACCGACAGCTTGCAAGCCTGCTTAAATCGGGTGGGCTCTTCCGGGAGCACAGGAGCCCGGATGGTGGCCGAGGAAAGTTGCAGACGAGATGAAGGCCTCCGACAGGCGGTAGTTGGCACCGCATCGACAAAGAGCCATGATCGGGTGGCCTCCGGTACGCAGGGCGACACGCTCGACGCCTGCATCGCCCGCATCCCGAAAGACGCCACGGCCGGGCAACGCATGTTGGCTGAAGAGAGCTGCAAGCGAGACCAGGCCAATCGGCGGTAGCCCTCGCACCGACCAGGCACTAGCTGAGGAGGCCGGGCATGCCTCCTCAGCCATCCCGTGCCTGGACTTTTCCTATCGTCTTCAGTATCGTACTCCCCACGCCCCCGTAGCTCAGTTGGATAGAGCAGCGGTTTCCTAAACCGCGGGTCGCACGTTCAATTCGTGTCGGGGGCACCAA
>JBDZUK010000140.1:0-3268 GCA_040255165.1 Nitrospiraceae bacterium
GCGGTCCACTCCGAAGCCGACCGAACGGTGACGCTGTTCATGCTTAACCGCAATCTGTCGGACGGGATCGAAGTCGATCTCGAAGCGACGGGCTTCGGCACGTTAAGCAGACAGCGGGCTCACGAGCTTCGGCATGACGACTTATCGGCGCTCAACACGAAGGAGAAACCGGACGAGATAAAGCCACGCGAGTTCGACGCAATCGAGGCGATAAACGGCTGGATCAAAGTCAAGCTCTCACCCGCTTCCTGGACAGTCGTGCGGTTTGACACTTCGAAATGACGATCTTTCGGCGAGCGGAGAGCCCTAGAGTCTGATGATTTCATGTTGAAGCGTATCCTGCGTTGACGAGGTAATTTCGGCATTCATCTGGCGGGAAGCGTTGGAGCAGCTTGCCTGCGGCTTTCCATGTTGCCTCGACGGTTCGTTCAGCGGCGGCGCGCATGAGCTGTTTGAGCTTGGCGAAGACCTGCTCGATCGGGTTGAGATCGGGGCTGTAGGGCGGCAGGAAGAACAGCCTGTTGATTTCCGCCGAGAACTGACCCGGGATTGAGGGATTTTTCCATCGAGAAGTGACCCATGTTTGAACCCGCCCCTGCTGGCTGATTGCAGGGGATTTTGGAGTGATAGACATGGCGTTACTGAGCGTTATCCGACGCTGGCATCTGCGGGACGGACATTCGATCCGGGAGATTGCACGGCGCACGGGACTGTCGCGGAACACGATCCGCAAATACCTGCGATCTGGTGAGGTCGAGCCCCACTTCAAGGCGCCGGACCGGCCGAGCAAGCTTGATGCCTATGCGGAACGGCTGGCGGCCTGGCTGAGGACGGAGGCGAACAGGCCCCGCAAGCAGAAGCGCACGATCAAGCAGTTGCACGCCGATCTGATGAGCCTCGGCTATGAGGGTTCATATGGCCGGGTTGCCGCCTTTGCCCGTGACTGGAAAGCGGATCGTCAACGCGAGATGCAAACGAGCGGGCGCGGCACCTTCGTGCCGCTGGCGTTCGAGCCCGGGGAGGCGTTCCAGTTCGACTGGTCGGAAGACTGGGCGGTCATCGGCGGCGAGCGCACGAAGCTGCAGGTGGCCCACACCAAGCTCAGCTACAGCCGCGCCTTCGCCGTGCGGGCCTATCCGCTGCAAACGCATGAGATGCTGTTTGATGCCCACAACCACGCCTTCCGGGTTCTGGGCGGCGTTCCCCGGCGCGGCATTTACGACAATATGCGCACCGCGGTCGACAAGGTCGGCCGCGGCAAGGACCGTCAGGTCAACGCCCGCTTCTCGGCCATGGCCAGCCACTACCTCTACGAAGCCGAGTTCTGCAATCCGGCCTCGGGCTGGGAGAAGGGTCAGGTCGAGAAGAACGTCCAGGATGCGCGCCACCGGTTATGGCAGCCAATGCCGCGCTTTCCATCGCTGGAGGCCCTGAACGACTGGCTGGAGCAGCGCTGCCGGGAACTGTGGCAACAGATCCCCCATGGTCTCAGGCCGGGAACGATCGAGGACATCCGGGCCGAGGAAGCACGGTTCCTGATGCCGATGCCGCGCCTCTTCGACGGCTTCGTCGAATACACCAAGCGGGTCACGCCGACCTGCCTCGTCCATCTGGAGCGCAACCGCTACAGCGTGCCGGCCTCCTTCGCCAACCGGCCGGTCAGCCTTCGGGTCTATCCGGAACGCATCGTGGTTGCCGCGGAGGGGCAGATCGTGTGCGAGCACCGCCGCATCATCGAGCGGTCGCATGATCGGCTTGGCCAGACCGTCTATGACTGGCGTCACTATCTGGCGGTCATCCAGCGCAAGCCTGGTGCCTTGCGCAACGGCGCGCCCTTCACCGAACTGCCAGATGCCTTCAAACGGCTGCAGCAGCATCTGCTCAGGAAGCCCGGCGGCGACCGCGAGATGGTCGAGATCCTGTCGCTTGTCCTGCAACATGACGAGCAGGTCGTGCTGACGGCAGTGGAGATGGCATTGCAGGGCGGGGTTCCGACCAAGGTCCACATCCTCAATCTCCTGCATCGGCTGGTCGACGGCAAGCCGATCACGGCACCCGTCGTGGATGCGCCGCAGGCGCTGAGCCTGGCCAAGGAGCCACAGGCCAATGTCGAGCGCTACGATGCGCTGCGCCAGGTTCGGGAGGTGCGTCATGCGTCATGATCCCGCCAGCGGCGCCATCGTCATCATGCTCAGGAGCCTGAAGATGCACGGCATGGCGCAGGCCGTCGCCGAGCTCACCGAGCAGGCTTCTCCCGCCTTCGAGGCCGCCATCCCGATCCTGTCGCAACTGCTGAAGGCCGAGATGGCCGAGCGAGAGGTCAGGTCCGTGGCCTATCAGCTCAAGAGCGCCCGCTTCCCGGTCTATCGCGACCTGGCCGGCTTCGACTTTGCCAGTAGCGAGATCAATGAAGCCCTCGTGCGTCAGCTCCATCGATGCGAGTTCATGGGCGATGCCAACAACGTCGTGCTTGTCGGCGGCCCTGGCACCGGAAAGACCCACGTCGCCACCGCCCTTGGCGTGCAGGCGGTCGAGCATCACCGCAAGCGCGTGCGCTTCTTCTCCACCGTCGAGCTTGTCAACACGCTCGAGCAGGAGAAGGCCCAGGGCAAGGCCGGCCAGATCGCCAACCGGCTCGCCCATTCCGATCTCGTCATCCTCGATGAACTCGGATATCTGCCCTTCAGCGCGTCAGGCGGGGCGCTGTTGTTCCATCTACTGAGCACGCTCTACGAGCGCACCAGCGTCGTCATCACCACCAACCTCAGCTTCAGCGAATGGGCGACCGTCTTCGGTGATGCCAAGATGACGACGGCGCTGCTCGATCGCCTCACCCATCATTGCCACATCCTGGAAACCGGAAACGACAGCTTCCGCTTCAAGAACAGCTCAGCACAGGCCGCAACGAGCAAGAAGGAGAAAGCCGCCCCTTGACCAAAACCTGAGACCCAAACCATACATGAAGGCGGGTCACTTCTCGGCGAAAATCCCGGGTCAGCTCTCAGCGGAAATCAACAAAGACGCGATTCCGGGGATCGCGAGGAACTGTTCAGAGCCGCGTCCGCTCAGAATCGGCCCAACTTGCGACGATGAGGGTAGCTGGGCGATGCGTAGGCCGCGGCTATCTCTGCACCTCGGAGAGCGCCTCCATCATATTCGATAATGGTGTCGGCAAGAAATCGAATGCGAATTTCTTCCATCGCCACCCGAACGGCTTCATGAAATGGGATATTGCTCTGCCGAACGAACTCGATACCGGCTCCGTCGA
>JBDZUK010000012.1:0-23784 GCA_040255165.1 Nitrospiraceae bacterium
GCTTGGAGAGATCATCGGAAGCCGGGTGATGGGATGGCTCACGATCTTGCTATGAGGGCGAGCCGTTCAAGGAGGCAGGTATGCGGTGGACAGATACTCCCGATGCCGAACGGTACCGGCAATGCCCCATGGTGCATTGGTTCAATCCGCCGCATTCTATCCGCATCGGCCTGGATGCATTTCTTGGCGTCTTGTTCGGCCGGTTCAACGACCGCAGAGAAATGCAGGCCGCGCTCAGTCCTTCTACGGACCCTTACCCATATAATAACGGGCAGCGTGAATTCTGGTTAGACTTCGTGGCGGACACCGGTGACGGCTGGAACAGCACGTACACGATCGCGTGGCTCCTGGCTCAGCCTCGACTCAAGCTCGCGAACTACCCGGTTCCCCTGCCGCGGGGCAGAGTGCTGGTCATGGGAGGCGACGAGGTATACCCGATCGCCGGCGAAGATGAATACCGGTACCGGACCAAAGGACCGTTCGAAGCGGCGCTCCCGAATGGAAACGGTATTGCCGGTCCGCATCTCTTCGCGATCCCAGGGAACCACGATTGGTACGACGGCTTGACGAGCTTTCTCCGGGTATTCTGCCAGGGGCGGCCGATCGGAGGCTGGCAAACTCAACAAGCACGGAGTTACTTCGCGCTGCAATTGCCATATCGCTGGTGGTTTTGGGCGGTGGATACACAGCTCCGTTCGGATATCGACAAGCCCCAGCGGGATTACTTTCTCTCGATCGCCAGGCAAATGAAGCGCGGCGATCGCGTGATTCTTGCGGCTCCGATCCCCGGCTGGTTGTCCCATAATCAACACGCACGTGAACGGGACACGGACCGAGCTGAGCGAGGTCCACACCACATCCTCGAATTCATCGAAGAGGACATCATTCGAAAGCATGGCGGAGATCTTTGCCTCACGCTTGCAGGAGACCAGCACCATTACAGTCGCTACGAAGACCAAACCGGCAGCCGTCACAAGATCAGCTCGGGAGGCGGCGGTGCATTTCTGCACGGGACACATTCCCTTCCGAAATATATTCCTCTGAAAGAAAACGATCGGACTGTCATGTATTTCCTTAAAACCGCTTTCCCGAGCCGCCAAAAATCGCGCTCACTGGTGCTGCGGAACTTTCTGTTCCCATTCAAAAACGTGCTCTTTTCCGTCGCGATTCTCGGCGGTCTATACCTTCTCCATGCCTGGCTGTTGAGGCTTGCCACCGAGGGTTCCTACACGGAGCGTATGGCGGGGATCTCACCGGCAAACTGGTTGATCTTTGACGGATCATTCATGCCGCGCGCGCTTCGTTTGATCCTGGAAGTCTATCTCGATGTCATCACACGGACCCCAGAGGTGCTCGTCTTTCCCGCAGGGCTCCTGCTCGGCTTCGTCCTATTTACGCAGCCCCGGGGAACCTCGCGTTCGCTCCGAAAGACCAGAAAGCTGATCGGCGGCCTCTTGCATGCGCCACCGCATCTACTGTTGAACCTCGTGGTCATCTGGCTCTTCTCGTATGTCAACGCATTGTGGCTGCCGGGGTTCATCGACTCGCTCTCGCCGTTCTTGCAGGCCGGTGCGGTCGCCTGGGTGCCGAGGCTTCTATTTGCCGCCGAAGTGTTGATAGTCGGTGGGACCGCCGCCGGCTTCCTTTTCGGCCTGTATCTGCTGCTGGCAAACCGGCTGGCGCACTACCACGAGGAAGCCGCGTTTTCCTCTCTCCGCGTCCAGGACTTTAAGAACTTCGTGCGCCTTCGGATCAACCGTGATGGCGTGACGGTCTTTCCAATCGGCGTCAATCAGGTTCCGCGTCGGTGGCGGATGACTCCTGCCAATGGGCAGGCCTCCCGTTTTGAGCCTAGCGACGCTCGGATTGAGGCTCATCTCATTGAAAGCCCAATCATTATCGAAAGAAGCGATCCTAGGTTGGACTCCTTGCGGCACACCGACGGCATCGGATTCGCTTTCCAGGAGACGATGGCCGGCAGGTTTTCCTTGAAAACTCGTGATCCTGAGCAAGGTGCGGCTCAGGGACATTCGGTCAACGGACGTCTGACCCTTCACCTCACCGTCCATATCGACAACCTTGATCGCTTCATCTGCGATAGGCGACACCGCGCACTGCTCCATGGCACGATCGTGTATCCGCCGCTGTCGCCGCAACCAATCCGCGCGTCGTCCGGGCTGGTGCGACTGTTCGACCCGCTCGATCAAAGCAGCCGCAAGCTCATGACCTATGAGCTTAGGTTTTCACTCGAAGGTCAGGAGTATCTCGTGGCTGGAGACAAGTTTGTGGAAGACGATGTGGGCATCGACTTCTGGAAAGACACAACGACTCTGTTTACACGGCTCCATCGTGGGACTGATCGCAGTGCTCCGGTGATAGGAGCTGGAATCCTCCGTATTACCCCGCTCGGACTCCTTCGACAAGTGGCTTCCATGCGCGCGCTCAACGCTCCATCCGTACTGGATCGCATTCAGGCCTTCGGCGTCTTTCTCCAATTCTTTGGACGCGAGATGTGGGACACGTACTTCAAGCGCGCCAAATCGTTCAGCTTCAAAATGCTGCTGGTGCCGTGGGTGGCCCTCGGCGGCTTCTACGTCGTGCATAGCTGGGCACTCGGGGCTGAGGTGGTCGCAAACATCGGAGCGATTGCCCCGAGCCAATGGCTCAGCCCGTGGTACTGCCCCGAAGCAGTGCGGGCCCTGTTCGAGATTTATGTATCCGTTATCGCATCATCGCCCTCCACCGTCGTCTACCCGATCGCCTTGTGGCTGGGGCTGTCCGCGTATTCGCTGAGCGCCAATGCGTTTCCCAGGCTCGATCGTTCCGCCCGTCTGGGACGAGTGATTCTGAGTGCCGGACACACAGTGGTGCACGTGTTCCTCAATTTGGCTCTCGTTTGGCTCTTTCTATGGATCAATGCTCGTCTCCACGTTTTCGGTGAAGTCATGCGCTCGCCGAACGTCTTGGAGCTCGAGATGCTTCTGATCGGAGGTTATCTCGCCGGCCTGTTCTTCCGGATCGTGAAGCAGCTCAAGCTGAGGAGGCCTTATGTCGGCTGAGGATACGGACGTCGTGGTGATCGGAAGTGGGTTTGGCGGAGCCGTGACGGCCTGCCGACTGGCGGAGCAGAATTTCAGGGTCGTTGTGCTGGAACGCGGACGCCATTGGGCGAACCCCGACCAATACCCGCGCCATCTTCTGGATTGGGACCGTCTCCTCTGGAGGCAATCGCGCCCCGAGCGCCATAACGGCTGGTTCGATCTCCGGTTCTTCCGGAAGATGTGGGTGGCGCAGGGAGCGGGCGTGGGGGGCGGGTCGCTGGTCTATGCGAACGTGTCGATCGAAGCTCGGCCGGAAGCGTTTGAAACCGGCTGGCCCCCGCAAATCTCCTATCAGAGCCTGGCAACCTACTATCAACGCGTGACCGAAATGCTGGAGCCGGAAATGGTTCCCCCCAAGCAGCAGACCAAGCGATTTGCGCTCATGAACGAAGCGGCCCAGCGGACCGGCCTCGGGGGACAGTTTAAGCCGCTTCCATTAGCCGTGCGGTTTAACGATGCTTGGCACTACAACTTGCCCGATTGCCACGACGTTCGCCATACCAGCTACTCCCAAAACCGATACAACATCCGACAAGGCACGTGTGTCCACTGCGGCCGTTGTGTCATCGGGTGTCCGGTGAATGCGCGTAATACGCTCGATTTGAACTATCTTGCGCGAGCTCGAGAGGTCGGGGCCCAGGTCCACCCGCTCAGCCTGGTCCGAAAGATCACGCCCGACAACGGATCATATCTGGTCAGCTATGACAAGATCGATCGTGACACACGCACGTTGACCCCCAGAACGTTGCGCGCTCATCGGGTCATCGTGGCAGCAGGCTCGTTGGGATCCACCGAGTTGCTGCTCCGTTGCCGGGATGAGTACAGGACGCTGCCCAACCTCAGCCGGATGCTCGGGTATAATTGGGGGTCAAACGGTGATTTTCTCACCCCCGCGCTGTACCTGCGCCGCCGCATCGATGCGGCCCGAGGGCCAACCATTTCATGCGCTATCGATTGCCTCGACCAAGGCCACCGCATCTATGACCAACAGCTCTTCATCGAGGACGGTGGATATCCCAAGCAGCTCTTTTCGTCCTTCCCCTTCATCATGCCGTGGTTCGGTCAAAGCGTGGACGCTGCCGATGCACGGTTGTTTCTCCGGCGCTCATCCTTGCATCCAACCAAGATGGTCCTGGATCTCCACTGGCAGCCGCACCGATCGCGTGGAGTGTTCAACGCCATGGCTCGCATTCATCGCCGACTCTCATGGCAGACCGGCGGGCTGCCGCTTCCGACTGTGTGGGGGCTGTTCGAGCTCCTGATCACGCCTCATCCCCTCGGCGGGTGCAACATGGGCACCACGCCGGCGAACGGTGTGGTTGACCACCGCGGGGAGGCCTTCAACTATCCCGGACTCTATGTGGCCGACGGGGCAGTCATCCCGAAGGCGATCGGCCGCAATCCGTCCAAAACGATCGCCGCCGTGGCTGAGCGCATCGCTGAGTTCGTCATACAAGACCTGCAGAGACCCGTGCGCGGATCGAGAACACAGCGACAGGTTGTGGGGGTCTCCGACTCAACTTAGCTTAGCCCTGAAGGAGCCTCGTATGAGAGAAGCGACAATTCCTTTCCGCGCCAGGGATGGCCACGCCTGCAATCTCATACATGTATGGAACAACGGGAGTGCGCCGAACGGCCCAGTGCTCCTCGTGCACGGGGCGGGCGCCCGCGCGAACTTGTTTCGACCTCCAACCAGACCGAACTTCGTCGAATTTCTCGTTCGGAATGGTTACGACGTCTGGCTGGAGAACTGGCGGGCCAGCATCGATCTCGGCACGCCGCCTGAATGGACTCTCGACGAGGCCGGGATCTACGACCACCCGGCGGCCGTGGAGGAAGTGCTTCGGCAAACCGGGGCGACTGGCCTCAAAGCCGTCGTTCACTGCCAAGGTTCGACGAGCTTCATGATCTCCATCATGGCCGGGCAGGTTCCCGCCGTCACGACAGTCCTCAGCAACGCCGTCTCCCTCCACCCAGTTGTGCCCTACTGGACAGTGGTGAAGTCCTTCATCGCCCGTAAGCCGACCTCATGGTTCACCGCATATTTAGACGCGCAGTGGGGCTACCGGGAGGCGCCCCCCGGCGTGTTGCTCAAGACCGTCGTGTTTGTCATTCAGCTTGGACACTTCGAATGCCTCAACTCAGTATGCAAGATGGCCAGCTTCTCCTATGGCATTGGCTTCCCCACTCCGGTGCTCTGGCGACACGAGAACCTAAACTACGAGACCCACGAATGGATCAAGGACGAGTTCGGCAAAGTGCCGATGACATTCTTTCATCAAATCGACCCAAGCTTCCGAGCCGAAAAACTGTTGCGATATTCGAGTGGCCCCGACTTCGACGGATTACCTGAGGACTACACGAGTCACTTCCCCGAGCAGCTGCCTCGCTTCGCCTTCTTCACTGGCGAACTGAACCGTTGCTTCCTCAAGAAGAGCCAGGAGTTGACCTTCGACTTTTTCAACCGACACAAGCCGGATTATCATTCTCTCTACATCTTGCCGGGCTACGGCCATCTCGATGTGTTTATTGGAAAGGACGCCGCAAAGGAGGTGTTCCCGATCATGCTTGCCGAATTGGAAAAATAAGCGGCGCTCTGTTCAGGCGAAGGTGGTCCTCCTCATCCTTTCTTACAGTACGGATACTGCCCGTAGGCGGTAAAGAGACTCCCTGTGGCAAGGACCACAGTCCTTATTGTCTTGATTCACGGCCTATTTGGTTGGGGAAAGGATGAGTCCTCAACGAACTTGCCGGATGGTCTACGCGTGGAGTATTGGAATGGAATTCCCGAATTCATAGAAGGACAAACACAGTCCCAGCCAGAGATCCAACTGAAGACCATCGTTCCTGCTCTTCCGACGGTCGACAGCATTGAAGTCCGCGGTGCCGTGCTTCAGCGAAAAATCAATGAAGCCCTCGCTCCTTGTTCTGACGGCACCCGGGTTTATCTCATCGCTCACAGCCGGGGTGGGCTTGATGCCCGCTGGGTGATCGTGCAGCCGGGCATAGCGGACAAGATAGCGTCGTTGACGACCATCGGTACCGCTCACCGAGGCACTACCTTTATGAGTTGGGCGTATGCGCTCCTACCGCTGTTCAGATGGGGCGGCAAGCTATTGAAAGGGATTGAAGAGCTGAAGCGCCGGCTTGGGATGCGCTCGTCGGAATTCTACTACCACTTTCTCCAGGGCTACGATTGCTCCGCAGAACAGATGAGACGGGCGATCTACCCGGTCACACTCAAGGGAGCGGCCGAGTTCAACGCGTCTCTTGCGGAACAGGAACGGCTTCTACGGACGCGACCCTATCATCCGGTCATGTATCGCGCCTACGGCGGCCGCGTCGCCCGCGTCCGCATGCCCTTCCTGAAATTGTCTCACGCCATCATCGCCTGGTTCGGAACTAGTGAAGAACGGCGTTCCGGCAACGACGGCGCTTCGTCGGTCTGGTCGGCACATTATCCATGGGAAGGTGACGAACGACCTGGCGGCACGAACGACTACGTACAAACTGTACCGTTAGACCATTATGAACAAGTGAATTGGGAGATATGCGATCACAACCCCTATGACTCACTACCGCCGGAGCTTCAGAAGCTTTATGGAGACATACTCGACCGTATCCTGGAATGTCATGTCTCCTTGAAGCCTGACTAGTCGGCACCTTTGCACTTCGTGGCAACATTACCCCTTCCCGCCTCTCCACCAGAGAAAGCTTGCGTTTCGCTTAGCTGGTTTCATACAGCCCCTGTATCGAAGTAGATACCATCAGGTATTGGATTCGATACTCTGTGTGAAGACAATCCCTTGCGCAACCGCCGGAGCCGATCATCCGAGAGTCGATCCAACTTCTTGAAAGACCATCAGTTGCATTAACCGCGGCGTGGCGCCTGTTCCTTACGAACACATGGCATCGTCGTTGCTGAAGGCAGGGGCATGACAGGAATGGAGCCCCACCCCATGGAAGCGATCACGTTCTTCGGGATCTTTGTTCTAGTCGGAGTGATTGTCCTGACCCTGGTCAGTTGGATTTGGCAGGAGTAACGACAGAATAATTTGGGGCTGAGGGCCAAGGTTATGAATGAATTCAGTAAGCCGTCTTCGCTATCGGCCTTAGCCTTCATCTCAGCCCGCTCGAAATTTCTGCTTTTCCGCTATCGGCGTGGTGCTTGAGCCGACTTCCGGGATTCGGCTGCTGACAGACAGTCGAAATTCCGATCGCAGTTCCGGACCGTGCCCGTCCCGAACTCTGACGGTCGCCTCAGTACCAACGTCGCGAGCCGGGTTCTCGCCATCACCGGGAACCCGGCTCACCCTTCCGGATTTGACGTTGTTCCACCTGGAAAATGACCTGACACGACGGGTAGAGAAACGACTGAAGAGTTTCTTTGATTTGAAGGGCTGGAGCTGTCATCACGTCGTAGCCGAGAGGGCGAGAGCTGCCCAGAGTGGCTAGAGTGTTTGTCTGTAACGAAAGCTCGCCGTCATCGGTTTGAATGAGCGTCGCCGGGCGTGACTCTAAGAAGGAAGTAGAACGGTTCACCAGATAGGAATAGGACGGAACAGAGCCGGCATGGACGATGCCGGATCGGGGATCAGGTATCCGCCTCGCACAGCCATCGAGGACTAAGCTCAGAAGGATCCCCACTGCAGCAGCTATAAAGGGGTTTTGTTGCATGAAGAAAGTATAGCCGTCACATCGGAGAAGGCCGGCATGAGCCAGAATTCGACAATACCTGGCATCGAGACCACAAGGTAAAGGGTTATGAAGGTCGGAGCGAACTAGGGCCGTGGGCAGCTAACTGAAGGGATGACCCTAAAGGGGTATTGCGGAAAAAAACGCACAGGCCTAGCTAGGGCACACAAACTTCCCATGGCCACAGTAAATCAATGGATGTTCGAGATCGCTCAATGCGCTACCAGGAGTGTCCAGGGATGGCGCCTCGCGTCAGCATTATGACTCCTTTTCCTACTGCGTCTCAGAATCGTGTTGTTTCCTTACCCATTGGTGTTGATAACGAAAGGCGAGACAAGGTCGCTAATAACCTGGCCACCTCACCACGGGTATTTTACGGGATCTTCCGTCCGGGCAACCTCCAGCCGCTCTTCTCGCGTTGTTTCCTATTTCTCATCTCCCAATGCCTCTCCCTAATTTGGATCACAGCTGCTTTAGGACAAGAAGTCACTGTTCTAGGTGTTGAGATCACACAATCTATTCAAGCATTGAACGTTGCCAATGCATCAGTCAACAATTCAGTTCCTTTGATTAAGAATAAGTCCACGCTTGTTAGAGTCTATTTTGACGTATCTGCAAATTATGGAAGCACCTCAAGATTTCTGGGCTCCCTGTACGTTGCTCGAACTAGCGGTGCTAATGTCATCGGTGTCATTTTGCCCTCGACGTTAGTGCCAATCCAAGCTGATCCTGGAGTGTATGAACGTCAAAGTCTGACAGCACGCCTAGATTTCATCATTCCAAAAGAAGTGCTCGGCGGTGATGGTCTGTTAGTTGGCCCCCTTCAACTATTTCCCTACCCGGCAACGATCACAACACCAATGCATCCGAATCCTACGGCACCAGCTTGCAACGGTTGCGGTTTCACAATCACAAAAAGGTTTCGAGACACTGCCACTCTGCGGGTTCGGCTGATAGGCGTAGAGTACATAGTGAACGGAGAACGCCATAACACTTTGCCACACCCCGACATTGCTCATCGGGTGTATTCCTGGCTGAGTAGGGCCTATCCAGTTGATCCATATGCGCTATCCGTTGAATATGTTCAACCTATGTTCTCATTCGACGTCAACACAATGTTGACATTTCCTCCACCCACCTATCATCAGGCCGATTGCAACACCACAAACTATTTTATTCGGAGTATGGTTCGTGAACTAGAGGTGAACGGTGATCCTACTACCAATTTAGATGATCTGCACCCTAATCATCCACTTAGGCATACTCACTATATAGGTGTTGTCTATGATGGAACTGACTTGAGTAACCCGCCCTTTGCTCCACTGTTTAAGAGTGGCTGTTCAGACCAAGGACTCACAGAGAACCAGCTACCTCCGGCATCTTTAGAGCATTTTTTTATGAAGGTCGGCTCCGTTCCCAGCGGCCCCATTGGACCTCCCAGCTCCCATCCCTGGTATCAAAAACCACCATGGTATGGTGACATGGGTGCCGGCAATCAGACCAATGGCTATTGGGATGATGATGGCGAATATGCCGATTGGTATGTTGGCCACGAGCTTGGACATCTCCTCGGGCTTGAGCACATCGACAACCAAGAAGTGGATCCAAACCCGCAGGTTTGCCAACCTGTAGCTGATGACCCACCAAACGGCTACCCCTATCCCAATGGCCAGTTGTCACATGATGACACCTATGCCGGGTTCGACTCGAAAGGCGAGCATTTTCTGACGATGCGTTCTCTGCCTGGTAAGTCCTGGCATGACATCATGAGCTATTGCGTACGCCCATGGCTAAGTGCTGAAACCTATCGTCACATTCAATGCCGCATTAACCGGGAAAATAATCTTCCATGTGACGAACTGGGGTTTGCAGCCTTTTTCTCTAGACTTTATCAAGAAGTTGGCCTCATACGGATCCCAGAACCGGACCCTCCACCTCATACCCCATCTAAATTCGATTTTGGACGTGACAAGTTGATTACAAAATTCAAGAGTCCTTCTAAGATAGCTGCCACTCCAAGCACGCCTCAGGCGACAGCAGACTCAAAACCCACCCCTCATCTCAATGTGCTCTCTTCAATCAACTGGAAGGAACGGAAAGGAAACCTGCAGTTTGTCACCGTCATTAGTGACGCCGGCACCCCCACAGGCAAAAAGGACAATCGAGTCAAAATCCGGTTAACCAATTCTGATAAAACTACAGAGGATTTCCCCATCACCTCCCCCACCAATACTGGTGTTTTATTAGACACCTCTGCGCTTCAATGGGTTGAAGCAGTAGTCCCCTTCAAGCCGCGCGATGCTGAACCACGAACTGTAAAGGTTGAGCTTGTTATCGAAGAGAACCCCGTTGATTCTTTGGAGGTCGGCACAGCAACTCCATCCATAGGGGAAATTGTGCTCGAAGCGAAGGACACAGATACATCTCGCCACCTAAAACCCGATCCGAAAAGCAGGAGGAATCTGGTCTTCTCCTGGGGAAGCCACCCGGCGCTAGACGAGAAGGTCAAAATAGTTTTTTCCGTTCTGATCAGTCTGGATGGGGGACTTACTTGGCAGGCCGCGGCTCTGCTTTCCGAGCCGCAGTTCGAGATTCCAAGTGAACGCCTGATGGGCGCACAGTCTGTCATGCTGAGAGTCACCGCCAGCGACGGGTTCAACAGCAAAACCGTTACGAGCCCCAATCTTGCCATCCCTCCACCAGAAAGGGTGAGATCGGAACCAATTCAACCCAGAGGAGACACTTCGAACCCGGGTCCTATGCCCTAACGATTTAGGTTGCTTCGTTCTGCTTGACGAAGAACATCGGCCGCAACACGCCTGTTCAACATGCTGCGGGATGTTTAAGGAGCAGCGCCCAAAAAGGAGAAAGAGGCCAATGAGACACTTCTGCCTTGCTACCGCTGTTATTAGTATTCTCTTTGCTGGCGCATATGTGGATTTGGCTCGGGCCAGCCACGCTGCCAAGGATTCCAATATCCATTTTGCCGTATGGAATGGTACGTCTTGGGTAGACATCGCCCCACCAGCCGCAGCGGGAGCGGCCACAGGCACATATGTTATTCCGGAACGCACAAGCTCTAATCCAGTCTCCATTGGTGGCGGGAATTCCATCACGGTTGTCAAATTGAATACTGGCGAGAATATCCGAGTTGAGTGGGACGACAATTTCGAGCGGCTTTGGTTAAAAAATGCAAAAATTACTAGTGCAAGTGCGATTACCGACCTTCGATTTCGGATCTGGAGAAACTTCACTACCGCAACGGGTGAAGTGGGGAACATGTTCTATGAGGGGCGGGGCGGAGGGTGGCTCAAGCGGGCGAATGGCGCATCGGCCGTGAATGCCAAAATTGTTATTCGAGGGTCGATTGAAACACCCGCCGGGACCGGACCGAATAACTACATCAAGAATTTGACGCTGCCTCCTGTGTCGTGTTCACCACGACCGGATAAGCTCGTGAAATGCGCGACTGCCCTGTCCTCAACCATCAGCTGGAACGATTTTGAAATAGATACAACCGCGCACTCCCTCGTCAGTCCTGACCATATGGTGACGATGGAATTTTGGTTGTCCTTACCGCACGGAGGGGGAAGCGGGAACAAGGATTATCTCCAGCTCGCATCGGGCACGACTGGAGGAATAAGAATCCTGGGCACTTCCGCAGGAGGGCCAGGCGGAACCGGTGAATGCGACCATTGTCAAGGCGCAGACTGCGCGACATGTCCTGATTGCGGTAGCTGCTCAGGAACTAGTCCCTGCCCGCCATCCTGTCCGGAGGGATCTCAATGCGTCCCTTGTGTTAAGTCCTCAGAGTACGGTTGGTGGTCCAGGATCAAGTGCTTTCTATTTGGAAATTGCCCTGCTTGCTTCATTAATGACGGTCCTGGCTTTACCAAAGAAATTCCAAGAGAAAGACTCAACCAATAGGGCTTCGATAACCCAGATTCGCTATGGTGATCGGGAGTATAGACTGGTTTAGCCTTTGACCTGACAGCTGGCTGTTTCGAACACGAATATCGAGGTACGACTCGAAAAGAAATGACAATTGGCGGTTTGTCCATGACGCGACTGAGCCAGACCTTCTTGCGCGCGATGGTGAGCGGCAACCGCTTACTTTCTAGTGCCGCCTCCGCATTCGGGGGAAAAGTTTTGACCCAACGAGGAAGAGGCATGAGACACCAACCGGCTGCTCCGGAACCGTTCTCCCCCCCACTACTCTTGACTACGATCAGCATCGCTTTCACTGTCTCTCTCTCCACGCCACCAGGGCTGGCACAATCTGTCACGACCAACATAACCCAGACTGTTGGCGCCGGCAGTTTAGGCACGGTCGTCCTCCCTCCGGAAGGCAATGTCTACAACATCAACGGCGGGACCGTGAAGACAGGACCAACCGGCAGTAACCTCTTCCATAGTTTTGGAGACTTTAATCTCGCGGCGAACGATATTGCCAGCTTTAACAATACGACCGGGGTCGCAAATATCTCTAATATCTTGAGCCGCGTAACCGGCGAGAACCCGTCCCATCTGTTCGGCACCATGCGCTCTACCATCCCTGGCGCCAACTTCTTCTTCATGAATCCAAACGGCGTAGTGTTCGGCCCTGAGGCCCGCCTAGATATGAGCGGAGCGGCCTCCTTCACCACAGCAAATCACATCACACTGACCGACGGGTTGAAATTCAACCTGTCGGCAATGTCAGACGTACTCACCAGCGCACCCGTAGCGTCGTTCGGATTTCTCGGTCCGAATGCGGCATCCATTTATGTGCAGAGCGGTAACCTTACCGTGGCCGAAGGGCAAACCCTCGCCTTGGTCGGAGGAGATCGCCAGTTCGTCGGTCCAGATGGAGAGATGGTGCCCCCTGGTGTCACGATCAATGGCAGCATACTCTCTGCGCCGAGCGGCCAGATTCATCTCGTGAGTGTCGCCTCGACCGGAGAAGCCACGATGCCCACCGAGGGCATCTCTGGTCTTGGGGTCGAGACCTTCTCATCCCTGGGGGCAGTAGGGCTTTCCGGCGGAGCCTTACTGGACACGAGTACGTTGACGGATGCGGATGGCATCCCGCTAAGCACATATGGTGGGGGGACAGTATCAATCCGATCCGGACAGTTTGTCATGGATGCTTCCTCGATCATGGCCAACACACTCAGTTCAGGCGATGGTGCCACAACAGCCGTGAGTATCCAAACATCAGGAGACATCACAATCTCGAATGGCAGTACCATCTGGTCCTCTCCCTGTTTTGCCTTCCCCTGTGGAACAGGACGAACAGGTAATATCCAGCTCACAGCCCAAAAAGTGCTGCTCGAATATGGCTCAGGTATACTCACTGCCACTGCGACTGACATACCCACGGTTACGCCGGAAATCACCAATCCGGTCGGAGGGAACGTCTCCGTTAGCGCAAGCGAGTTCGAGGTGATGAGTGGATCCCTGGTCTACACCTTTAGTAGTGGCCTTGGAGACGGCGGCAAGATCTCAATCACCGCGACGGATCATGTGAAGGTTTCCGGTTTCGACCCGAATTTCGGGACGGAAAGTCAAATCGCCACATTTGAAGATGGTGCGGGCAAGGGAGGAGCTATCGAAATCTGGTCTCCGAAGATCGCTGTTGAGGATCTTGGTTCCCTTGTCACCTCGTCGTTTGGGCCAAGACGATCTGGCGCTATCTCTTTACATGTGGATGAGTTAACCCTTGCCCGTGGTGGACAAATCTCATCCCTAGGCGGAGATTTCTTAGTACAAGGGTATACCCTGACCGACGCGAGGGACGTCTCTCTTTTCGGGTACGGTGAAGGCGACCGAGTAAGTCGCATTGACATGACTGGTAGCGGAGCAGAAGGCGGAGAGGACTCCGGTGCAGGACTTCTGTCCATCAGGACTGCACGCCTGTGGCTCACCGATGAGGCCAGAATTAACAGCGACGCCAACCTTTTAAGTGGCGGGCTCACTACGATTCTCGGCACAGAAAGCGTGAGGGTCGAAAATGGGGCAAAGATTCGAGTCGGTGGCGGAAATGGCGGGTCTTTAGAAATTACGGCTCCGATGATTTTGCTCGATCGTGGAAGTCTTCAAACGACCTCAGGACCGGCGCTGGTTTCGGGGCCGGTCACGGTCAACACTCGTAGTCTCACGCTCCAAAACGGCAGTCAAATCATTAGTGGGCAAAGTTCATTCTCTGGTCCTACTGAAGGAGGTGGGGACGTAACGATACGAGGTTTTCAGGGCCCAGGGAGCAGCGCTGATACCATCATAATTACCGGTAAAGACGGTGCAGGAAGCGCTAGTGGCATCTATTCCGCAACCGCAGGAACCTTACCCGGTGGAAACATCAGTATCAGCGCTCGGACGGTAACGCTCCAGGATGGTGGCACCTTGAACTCAACAGCCGCCGGGACGATAGCAGAGGGAACCGGCGGAAACATTACAATTGTTGCCGCTCAGGACATTGTACTTGCAAGCAATGCGTCGGTCTCCGCCAGCAGCACCGGTGCCGGGGACGCCGGCAACATCACCGCGCTGGCCGGTGACGACTTTGTGATGCAGAACAGTTCCATCACGACGGAAGCGGCCCAGGCGTCCGGTGGGAACATCAAGCTTGGCGCTACAGATCAGGTCATTCTTCAGAACAGCGTAGTGAGCGCCTCTGTCCTCGGCAGCAGCGGCGGTGGCGGGGATGTCAACATCGATCCCAATTTCGTCATCCTGCAGAACAGCCAAGTGTTGGCCCAGGCGGTGCAAGGCCCCGGCGGCAACATCTTCATCACGACGAATTTCTTCCTGGCCGACCAGAACAGCCTGGTCGACGCATCCTCCCAGTTCGGCGTGAACGGAACCGTCACCATCCAGTCGCCCGCCAATAGTCTGAGCGGCGGCATCAGGCCGTTGCCGCAAGGGATGCTGCAGGCTGCGACGTTGCTGCACCAGCGCTGTGCGGCGCAACTCAACGGCCAGGCGAGCAGCTTTGTGGTCGCTGGCCGTGATGCGCTGCCCCCTGAGCCGGGCACATGGCTGGCATCGGCGGTGTTGCCGGAAGACCAAAGTGATTCCGCCATCGACGACGGCGTCCTGGCGGAAGTCGAACCCGTGTCCGAGACCCCGTTCCTTTCCCTGAGGCGTATGCATGCCTCCGGTCCGTTCGCCTACGCGCTGCCCGACGAATGGGCACGCTGCGGATCATGATTGGGGACTATGGTCCCAACGTCACCAAGTCATCAGGCCACAGGTCCTGTGAGTTTTTGAGTCCCCCGCGGCCTCCTCTCCGTTGTCTTGGCTTGGCCATGGCGACCTTCTTATTTTCTTCTACCGCTCTGGCGCAGACTCTTCCTCAGCCGTTCGACCCGACCTTTAAAGGCGCTCCTCCGTCGCCCTTGAAGAAGGAATACAAGCAGCCCACCCCTCCACCCAGGCCGGCGCTTCCGCCGGTCCCGAAGCCGCCCGATTCCGACGTTCAGAAGCAGCTCGGCAAGGTGCGGGTCTTCGTCCATGACATACACGTGGTAGGCAATACCGCCTTCACCGACCGGCAGATCGCGGAAGTGACCGAACCATTCCGCAATCGTACGTTGACGACCGAAGATCTTGAGCGGCTTCGGCTTTCCCTCACATTGCTCTACGTCAACCACGGCTACCTTACCTCCGGTGCCATCATCCCGGACCAGGACGTGACCTTCGGCGTCATCGCGATCCAGATCATTGAGGGAACCCTCTCGCGCATCGATGTGGAAGGGAACGATTGGTTCCGCGCCGGCTACTTGCGTGACCGCGTGGCCCTCGGCGTCATGACGCCCTTGAGGCTGGAGCCCCTGCAGGAACGGTTACAGCTTCTGCAGCAAGATCAGCGGATTCAGCAGATCAACGCCGAGCTCCGGCCGGGCGACCAGAGAGGCGAGAGCGTGCTGCATCTGAAGGTCCGGGAAGCCAGCCCCTGGAAAGCCTGGCTGGAGTTCAACAACTACCAGCCACCCGTGGTCGGCGCGGAGCGGGGCCTCGCAACGGTCGCTCATCAGAACGTGACGGGGAACGGAGACTTGTTCAGTTTCACCTACGGCAGATCGCGCGGCGTGGATCCGATCATCGACACGATTTACGCCATCCCTCTGAACCGGTACGACACGACGTTCAGCGCCTATTACCGGCGCAACGACTTTTTGATCGTCGAAGAGCCGTTCCGACCGCTGGATCTGAACCTCCAAGCGGAGATCATCGGCCTGGCCTTTCGTCAGCCCCTCTATAAGACCGTCACGGACGAGTTCGCCGTTGTGCTCATCGGCGAGCACCTCTACAACAAGGTGACGTCCGTATTCGATTTTCCCGGGCAAACTTCGTCTCTTTTCATCCCCGGCTCCTCTCCCACCGGCGTAGCCACGGTCAGCGCGCTCCGCTTCGCCCAGGAATATACGCATCGCACGTCAAGCATGGTGGTCGCGGCACGATCGCGATTCAGCGTCGGCCTCGACGTCTTGGGCGCCACGATCACCAGCGGGCCAGTCCCCGACGGACAGTTCTTCTCCTGGTTGGGACAGGTGCAGGCCGTGCGGCGATTCGAGGACTGGTGGGGGATACAGCTCCTGGGCCGGATGGACCTGCAGGTCGCGAACGACCGCCTGTTTTTCCTGGAGCAGATGCCGGTGGGCGGCCGGTTCAGCGTGCGAGGCTATCGCGAAGTCGCGTTGATCAGGGACAACGCGTTTGTGGCGTCGGTCGAGTCCCGAATCCCGCTGTGGCGCTTCCCCAGTGGGGAGGACCGGCTTCAATTCGCCCCCTTCGTGGACGTCGGCCGCGCCTGGAACGCCAAGGGCGAGACGCCCGACCCGGATACGTTGGCCAGCGTCGGCGCCGGGCTACGCTGGATGATTTTGCCGCAAGAACGGGCTCGGTTCGAGGTGTATTGGGGACAACAATTGAATCACTACCGTCTGGGTGAAGGAAACCTGCAGGACCATGGGGTCCATCTCTCCCTGATCGTGCAGGTGCTGTGACATGATAAGCCTGCGCAGACATGTTTCAATCGCTCTCCTCGGTATGGCCTGCTTCCTTTTTACATGCGATTTCAATTTTGTCAGCTCTTCTGTCAGCGCCGAAGGTCCCGCAGAATCCCCCGCCGACGTGCTGATGAAGGAGGGGACCAGAGCTTCGCAACGAGGGTCCTTCGGGCAAGCCTTGCACTCTTGGAAACAGGCAGCCGACTTGTATGGGCGCGAGGGTAGGCCGAAAGAACAGAGTCGGGCCCTCATGTCGGCAGGACGGGCGGCGCAGGCGCTCGGCGAAACGAAACAGGCCCTTCAGCATCTGGAATTGGCGTTGAATCTCGCCCAACAGCTCGACGATTCGGCTTGGCTGGCCACTGTCCTCGCAGGACTCGGCCGGACTTACCTGACGTCCCGGCAATTCGATGCGGCCGATCAGCACCTCTCCCAGGCCCTGAATTTGGCTCGCGAGCAAGACAGCCCGCGTCTCCTGGCAACCGTGTTGAACGACGTCGGCCTGCTCCACGCACTTCAACGGCACGATGCGGAGGCTTTGGCCTCTTTCACGGAAAGTCTTCGCGTCGCCCAAGACGCCGCACAGCGCCTGCTCGCGATCCGCGCCGGAGTCAACGCCGCGCGATCGGCGCAGCGGTTGGATCGTCCGCAGGAAAGCCGCATGTGGCTCGACCAGGCGATGGATCTCGTGAGGGAGCTGAGACCGAGTCACGAAAAGGCGGTCGCGCTCATCGACCTGGGCCTGGCCTATCAGCAACTTCGTCCCGCGCTTCCGACCATCAGCGAACCCTTGCTGCTGCGTGCCGCGGGTTTGTTCCAGGAAGCGGTCGCCGTCGCCGAAGCGCTACACGACACTCGAATGTTATCTTACGCACTAGGCTATCTCGGGCAGTTGTATGAGCGGGACTACCGCTCGGAGGAAGCCTTGCAGCTGACGAGGCGCGCAGTCTTCGAGGCGCAGTCAGCCGACGCGCCGGAGTCGCTCTATCGTTGGCAGTGGCAACTGGGCCGCCTGCTGGCAGTCCTGGGAAAGCTCGATGAGGCGATCACGGCCTACAACCAGGCCGCCACGACGTTGCGCCCGATTCGAGCCGAGGTCGTCTCGGGCCTCGCCGATCTGTCTCCATCCGGGCAGGACTCCATCAAACCGTTGTTCTTCGAATTGGCAGACCTGCTTCTCCAGCGGGCCTCGCTGACCGAAGACGAGGCGTCGGCAGAGGCCTACCTGCACAGTGCGCGTGACGCGATCGAAGCCTACAAGGCGGCCGAGTTGCGCGATTACTTCCGCGACGAATGTGTGGACGCCTTGCAGGCGCGCATCACGAAACCCGACACACTCTCGCCCACCACCGCCGTTATCTATCCCATTCTCTTTGCTGATCGAACGGAACTGCTTGTCAGCCTGCCGACCGGGCTCAAGCGCGTCTCTGTCCCGGTGTCGTCCGCGACTCTCACACAGACAGTCCGAGCCTTTCGCCGAACCGTCGAAAAGAGAACGACACGCGAATATCTCCCCCATGCGCAGCAGCTCTACGACTGGCTCATCAAGCCACTCGAGAACGAATTCGTCTCGCTGCACATTCAGACACTGGTCTTTGTCCCGGACGGCGCACTCCGAACGATCCCGATGGCGGCCCTGCATGACGGGCAGCGGTTCTTGATCGAGCGGTATGCCGTCGCCTTGACGCCGGGTCTGAACTTGACCGATCCCCATCCCCTGAACCGGGAAACGATCCGTTTCCTCGCGAGCGGGTTGACCAAAGCCGTGCAAGGCTTCCCCGCCCTCCCCTATGTGGCGGACGAGATGATTGCCATTCGTACGCTCTATCGCGGCGACCAGCTGCTGAATGATGATTTCAAATCGGTGCGCCTGGAACGGGAATTGCGTGAAGGACAGTTCGGGATTTTGCATATCGCGACTCATGGTCAGTTTGCGACGGATGCCAACCAGACGTTTCTGCTCACCTTTGACGGCAAGTTGACGTTGAACCAGCTGGACCAGTTGGTGGGGTTGTTCCGATTTCGACAAGATCCGTTGGAGTTACTGACGCTGAGCGCGTGCCAGACCGGCGTGGGCGACGATCGAGCGGCGCTTGGGTTGGCCGGCGTGGCGATCAAGGCCGGCGCGCGCAGTGCCCTGGCGACACTTTGGTTCATCAATGACGAAGCTTCGGCAGCGTTGGTCTCCGAGTTCTATCGCCAATTGCGCGATCCGGCCCTGTCAAAGGCGATGGCGCTTCGGAACGCTCAACAGAAACTTTTGCAGGACCGCATCTACGAACATCCGGCTTATTGGTCGCCGTTCTTGCTTCTCAACAACTGGCTGTAAGCACGGGGACGTGCATGGTGAGTGTATGAAGAAACCGACCATGATGATCATCGGACTGGTCAGTCTTTTCTGCCTCGATGGAGGACCTGATCAGAGATACGCGGTGGCGGCGGAGCCGACGACGGAAGCCGCCTCGACCGAACCGTCCATGCCGGTCTACAAGCCTCCCAAGGGTGTGAGCCCACGTGCCCGTATCGGAGGACCCATGCGGGGCACTGAAGGCAAAGATCCGGAGATCGTCGCGTTAGTCCCCGACCACGTGGGGCTCACCACCAAGAAAGCGCCGTCGCTGACCTGGTTCTTGTCCAAATCCACCGCGCTGCCGTTGCGCTTCACGCTGATCGACAACCGCGTGATCAAGCCGCTGTACGAAGGACCGTTGCCCACGCCCAGGAAACCCGGCATTCAGACGATCAATTTGAAGGACTTCGGCCTGACGTTGGAACCCGAGGTCCAGTACCGCTGGTACGTTTCCGCCGTCCGCAATGTCGATTCGCCGTCACAGGACATCGTTGCCGGCGGGATTATCGAGCGGTGCGAGTTCGGCGAATGCCTGGTGATCGGCGCCAATCCCGTGTGCGATCGTGAGACCGTTCTTCGGAATGCCGAACGCGGCTTCTGGTACGACGCCATGGCCTGCCTGTGCGAGTTGATCGAAGCGCGACCGACCGACAAATTGCTTCGCCGGCAGCGCGCCGCGCTCCTCAAACAAGTCGGGCTGCCTGAAATTGCCGAATGGGATCTACGCCAGCCCGACACCCCGTAGCTGAGGGGACGTTGAAGGAGGGTGAGGGCACCCTCTTCTCTCAAGGGCCTGGTCTCTGCCATAATGCCGGCCTATTAGCCCGATCGCTCCGACTCCGTGAAACTACTCTGCCTCATCCTCGCCCTGTTCTCTGCTTGGCTCGGTACAGTGACACGCCCGCACTTCGGCCTTGCGGCAGGGCCTGCCGCTTCTTCATCCTCTACCGAGCAGGATGCGGATCTTCCAGTCTATAAGCCGAAGAACTCGAGCACGCCCCGCGCTCGGATCGGCGGGCTTCCTCGGGGACAACATAAGGACGGCCCGGTCGTGGTCGCGCTTGTCCCCGATCACGTCGGGTTTACGATGAAGAGCGATCCGTCGCTGTGTTGGTTCCTGTCTCAAGAGACCTCGTTGCCGCTGGTGCTGACCGTGATCGAAGAACGAGGCATCCGGCCGGTGTTGGATGTGTCGTTTCCCAGGCCGGGCAAAGCCGGCGTTCGATGCGCGAACCTGAAGGATCATGGGCTGACCTTGAAGCAGGGTGAGCAGTATCGATGGTCTATCGCGCTGGTCGTCGATCACGAGCAACGGTCCCGGGATATCGTCAGCGGCGGCATGATTGAGCGAATGGCGTTTGACGAGGCCTGCGCGCTGGGACTTCCGTGCTCCTGGTCGGCATGTGAGCGGGAAGCGATCAATCGATATGCCGAAGCCGGACTGTGGTATGACGCCGTCTCGTGCTTGCAGGAACTTCTTCAACACGCTCCAGGTGACCGAGGTCTTGCAACTGCGCTTACACGGTTGTTGGAGCAGGCCGAAGTCCCGCTGCCGGAGGAATGCTTCCGCGAGGATTCACCTTGCATGCAGCTCAACTAAACCCGCCGAATTATCCTTTTCGATACACAAAGAATCTGTTTCGATACAATGCCGGCTCAGTCCGTGCCTTCTTCTTTTTTGCATTGCCCGCCGCACAGCGAATTCCAGCAGGAAAGCTGATGTGACTTCGCTTCTCGGTTCCTTGTTTGGTTCACCGGCATCGGCACGTCTCTTGCTGAAGTCAGCCACAGGAACCGGTTAGCGCGTTCGGCAGGGCTGATGGCCCGGCAGCCCAGTTTCTCCGCAAGCGCATACTGGCCGCCTGATGAACAGAAAGGAGAATCCAGCATGAAACCCCGTTCATCGGCTCAGGCATTAAAACGCGCCCGATCGGTAGCCGTGCCGCTCGGCCTCCGGCAGCCCATGAAACGTCGGATGACCGTCAATCTTCCGGTCGAATTGCTCGATCGGCTCCGAAACGCCGCCTATTGGAGCACGGGGCAGACCCTGACGAGTCTGATCGAATCGGCCATCACCGGGCTGTTGGATCGCGTGGAGCTTGAGCACGGCGGTCGCTTTCCTCAACGGCTGGGCAAATTAAAGCCCGGACGCCCTCGCCTTCTCCGGCCGATTCAGACGAACGATTCTGTATCCAATGCAATACTGGAGCGGCTCCAGATGGATAAGACTTCCTCCCTGACGATGTAATCTCCCTCTTGCAAAACCGCTTCATCCCCCTGTAATGTCGCCTCCCTCTCTGCACTAGTTTGTGTTCCTAACCATCAACCGCCCTGGACGCTAAGCATGCCTTTTGCCTCTTTTCAGACATTTGGGACCTGGCATGTGTTTGGCCGGTGGAGCCCGTGCCACTCGCGTAGCGGGTGCTGCGATGGTTGTCATCGTGATCCTAGGGCATTCAACCATCGGAGTAGTCCTATGCCTGCTGTCCCGTTTCATTCTCTGCAAGGCTGGTCCATCGTGCTGTGCCTTTGCCTGTTGGATGCGTCTTGCGGCCCCGGCTCCTGGGCCGAGGAGTCGCCGCTTTCTTCGCCGGACACCTTTGAAGAAGTGCGGCTGCTCCAGGAAGAAAGCGTGAGCATCGCCGTGCTGCACGAACAGCCAATTTCCCAGGCGCCGTCCAACGTCTACGTCGTCACAGACGACGACATCCGGCACTCGGGCGCCACGGACCTCCCTACCATCCTGCGCCGCATTCCGGGCCTAGACGTCATGCAGACGACGGGCGCCGAGTACAACGTCAGTGCGCGCGGCGACAATCAATTGTTGGCCAACAAAATGCTCGTCCTGGTGGACGGACGCTCCGTCTATGAGGACGCGCAGGGGTTCGTCTTTTGGAAGGGCATCCCCGTCACCCTCCCGGAGATTAAACGCATCGAAGTGTTGAAGGGGCCCGCCGCAGCGGTCTACGGATTCAATGCGTTCGACGGGGTCGTCAACATCGTCACCAAATCTCCGGAAGAGATGCGCGGCACGACCGTGCAGGTCGGTGGCGGCGAGTTCGGCACCTTCACCTCCTCCGCCATCCAAGCCGGTACGGTCGGGAAGCTCGGATATCGTCTCTCCATCGGCGAAGATCAGAACCAGCAGTGGCGAAACCGGGACGGATTGGCTTTTCGTTCGTATAAGTTCAACGTTCATACGGAGTATCAAGTCTCGCGGAACGCACGACTGTTGGTGGACGGCGGCCTCGTCGACATGAACCGCTTCGACGGGCCCGTACAACGGACGCTCAGCCTCACTTCCGACGTGAAACTGCCCTATGCCTACATGGCCTACGAGCAGTCCGATGGATTTCTCCGCCTGTGGTGGAATCAGTTCGACGCGTCCAGCCTTGTCGTCACGCATCCCGCGCTGGCCGGGCGACTGCAGACTACCGACCCGAACGGGAGCACGAGGCTGCGATTCCTGGGCAACACCTACAATGTCACGGGGCAGCATGCACTCCGGTTATGGACCGGCAATCGCCTCGCCTATGGAGCAAACTACCGCCTCAATACCTTTTCGGGAAACAGCGTCACGGGCGCGCACAGCGAACATCGACTCGGTCTCTACCTGCAGGATGAATGGACCCTCTCGGACCAAGTCACCATCGTGGGCGGGGCACGGTACGATCTTGATACGTTCATTCACGCCCAAGTGAGTCCGCGTGCGGCGGTGCTGTACAGCCCCGTACCGGGCCATACGTTTCGAGCCTCCATCTCGGTGGCGTACCGGCCGCCAACGTTGTTCGAGACCTATGAGAACCTTCGAGCGACCGTCATTCCCGCAGCCACCACCCTCCCCATTGTCGGTTCCAGCAGTCTGGATCCCGAGCAAATCGTCTCCTATGAAATCGGCTATCAAGGCTGGTATTTCAAGCATCGTATCCGGGTCCGGGCCGATGCCTTCTACAACCACATTTCCAACCTCATTGACCTTCATCGCGCCACCCCTACCCTGATTACCAATGCCAATTCTGGTGTGGGCGATGTGGCAGGCGGGGAAGCGGGGATTGAAGTGCTGGCCACGAATTGGTTGAGCTGTTTCATGAACGGCGCGTACCAGCATCTCGGCCAAAGCCTTTCCGGAACCGCGCGCCGCGGTGCGCCGCAGTTCAAGTTGAATACCGGACTCCGCGGCGAGTGGAACAACGGTGTGAGCGGCGAGGCCTTGGTGCATTACGTCGGCGGCGCCGCCTATCCCCTCTCCGAGTTTTTCACCCAGCTGGCCCCCGCAGGCGCCGTCCCGTCTTCCAAAGTCGACAGCTACACGCTCCTAAATCTCCGCGCCGCCTACCGTTTTTGGAAAGAGAAGGCCGAAGCCGCGGTGTCCGCCTTCAATGCGCTGAACGACAGACACAAAGAACATCCGCTCGGCGACAGGATCGGCAGCCGGGTGATGGGATGGCTGACCTTAAAGTTTTGAGTGTTGAGTGAGGAGTGCTGAGTTGAATGACCAGAGAACCGAGCCGGTCGTTCTACTCTCATGCGCATCTGGCACTGAATGCCAGAACTGGCGGTCGCAGCCTCTGGTCACGTTTTGGAAGCCGGGCCATCCGCGGCTGACGTCGGCCATGGCGGTGCGACACTCCCGCTCACGCCTGTCTCG
>JBDZUK010000012.1:23884-59205 GCA_040255165.1 Nitrospiraceae bacterium
CAAGCATAGCGAGTGGATCCTACCGAGTCAGCTGTTACGCTCCGGCACGTCAATCGGAGCCAATGCCGAGGAGGCGATAGGCGGCCAGAGCAAACGGGATTTTCCTGCCAAGATGTCCATTGCTCTCAAAGAAGCCAGAACGACCCGTTATTGGTTGCCGGCGCTACTACACTCAACGGAGTTGCAGGGCCCGCAACCTGAGGCGTTGCTGAGCGACTGTGAGGAGATCCTAACAATCTTCAACAGTATCGTGCTCACCACCCGCCAAAAGATCGGAGAAAAGCATTGTGACGGGTCCATACTGAAACCGACTAACTCTAAAGTCCATGCCAACTCTATACTTCTGACTCTACAGTCATCACTCGATCGCTCCGGCGAGAGAGGAGGCATGCCATGACCACCGCCACGTCGGACTATTCCATCCTCATCGTCGAGGACGACCTCGACATCGTGATCGGCATTCAAGATTTGCTCGAGCACGACGGTTACCACGTGAGCATCGCCGGTACGTGCGCGGAAGCGATCGCGCGGGCCCGTGATCAGCGGTACAACGCGGTCCTCTTGGACCTTGGCCTGCCGGATGGGGACGGCAGCTCGGTGTTGCGCATGCTCCAGGAAATGGACCCGACGCTGCCCGTCATTATCCTTACCGCCTATACCTCTACCGAGCGCACGGTCGGCTCGCTCGCGCAAGGCGCCTTTCACTATCTGACGAAGCCCTACAATCGCGACGAGTTGCGGGCGACGCTGCGCCGCGCCGTCAGCATGAAGGCCCTGGCCGCCAAGGCCGAACACGTCGAGCACGCCCTGGCGGAGAGTGAGGAACGGTTCCGGTCCATCTTCGAGTCCGCCACCGATGCGATTGTGTTAGCCGACGAGAGCGGCTGCGTTCTTTCTTGGAACAAAGCGGCGTCCCAGCTGTTCGGGTATCGGGACGAGGAGATGCTGGGCCAAGCGCTCACCAGGCTCATGCCCCCCCGGTACCGCGCCGCGCACGAACGGGGGCTGGCTCGCATGAGGGCCGGCGCCCCGACCCGGTTGATCGGCCGGCCGATCGAATTGGAAGGACTCAGGCGAGATGGAACCGAATTCCCGCTCGAGCTGTCGCTCGCCACCTGGCGGAGCGCCGCAGGCTCGTTCTACAGCGGGATCATCCGCGACATTTCTGAACGCAAACAGATGGAAGACGCCCTTCGGCGGAGCGAGGAGCTGCTCCGCAACCTCATCAACAACACAACGGCGGTGATCTACGTCAAAGAGCCCGACGGCCGCTACGTCATGACGAATACCCGGTTCGAGCATCTGTTCGCACTTTCGCAGGACCAGATCCGCGGCAAAACCGATCACGAACTGTTTCCCAAGGACATCGCGGACGGCTTTCGCGAGCATGATTTAGCGGTGCTGAATGCCGGCGTGCCGCTGGAGTCCGAGGAGTACGCCCCGCATCCCGACGGTCTCCATACGTACCTCTCGATTAAATTTCCACTCCTCGACGCGGCCGGGAGGCCTTACCTCATCTGCGGCATTTCGACCGACATCACGGAGCGAAAGCAGGCGGAAGAGCAATTGCTTCGGCGTGACAAGGAACTGGCCGATTTCATCGAGCATGCCACGATCGGACTGCACTGGGTGGATGCCGAAGGGCGAGTGGTGTGGGCCAATCAGGCTGAATTGGATTTGTTGGGCTACTCGAAGCCGGAATACATCGGACATTCCATCGCCGAGTTTCATGCCGACCCGGCGGTCGCCGGGGAACTGTTGCGCCGTCTGACCGCGTTCGACAACGTGCGGGATTACGAAGCGCGCTTGCGTGGCAAGGACGGCTCCATCAAGTACGTGCTGATCGATTCCAACGTGTATTCCGAAGACGGCCGGTTCGTCCATACCCGGTGCTTTACCCGCGACATCACCGAGCGCAAGCGTATGGAAACCGCGCTACGGGCCAGCGAGGAACGGTTTGAACTCGCCGTGCGCGGATCGACAGACGGTCTCTGGGACGGCCGGCCGCTGGACGGCGCCCCTTGGCATTCTCCGCACACCCCTGTTTGGTGGTCGCCTCGCGTGCGGGAAATGCTTGGCGTCACCGAACAAGAGTTTCCCGATATGCTGGAGAGCTGGACGTCACGCCTCCATCCGGACGACAAGCCGCGTGTATTTGAGGCGTTGACGGCGCACATTGACCGACGTGAACCCTACGACGTCGAGTACCGACTCCTGACGAAACGCCAAGGATATCGCTGGTTCCGCGGCCGCGGCCAGGCGCTCTGGAGCGATGACGGGCGCGTGCTCCGCATGGCGGGGTCGCTCCAGTGCATTACGGATCGGAAACTGGCGGAAGAAGCGTTGCGGGCCAGCGAAGAACGCTTGCGGCTTGCGCTGGCCGGAGCCGATCAAGGCATTTGGGACTGGCACCTCTCTTCGGGCGGACTTTACTTATCCGACGGCGTCGAGATCCTCTTGGGGCTTCCACCGGGCACATTCCCCGGCACGCAGGCGGCGCTTGTTGATCTGATTTACATGGAAGACCGAAGCGCCGTGTTGAACGCCGTGCAAGGAGCCACGAGACTTGGAAGTCAGGTCACCTTCGAGCATCGCGTCGTATGGCCGGACGGGACGCTGCATTGGCTGGCATGGTCCGGACGTGTCTGCAAAACATCGGACGGGGACGGCACCAGAATCCTCGGAACCGTGTGGGACAATACTGAACGAAGACGGCGGTAAGCGAGGTGGGATGCCGATTGTGACACCAGAGACTGCTGCATGCCGATAACGCGGGCGCCAATGCAATGGAACGGTCCGGCCTGGGGATTGTCCGCTGTGGCCCTGGTCTTTGCCGCGCTCTTTGTCCTCTGTCCTCCCGCGCTCGCCATCGAGATCGCCATTCTTAAGTCGTCCGACATCACCGCCTATAACCAGGCAATCGCCGGCTTCAAGACCACCGCACCTTCCAGCGCGACGTACAGCGAGTATGACTTGCGGGGCGACCTCGAGACAGGAAAGAAGCTCGCCCGGAAGATCCGGGCTTCCGATGCCTCTCTGGTCCTCGCTGTCGGACTGAAGGCCGCGCTCGCCGCCAAGCTGGAAGTGGTGGACATTCCGATTGTCTTTTCGATGGTCTTGGATCCCCTCAAACACGGCCTGAACGGCGCTAACGTGACCGGCACCCTGATTGAGGTGCCGCTCGACCGCCAATTTGCGGCCATTCGGTCTCTGTTGCCGTCGATCAAACGCATCGGCGCGCTCTACGATCCGGCAAAAACCGGCGCCCTCATCGAGGAGGCCCGCAGACAGGCCAAAGCCCAAGGATTCGAGCTCTCGGCGAGCGGCGTGGCGTCCGAGCGCGACGTACCGGCGACACTACGCGCGCTGCTTCCTAACGTCGGGGCTCTCTGGCTGATCCCGGACTCCACCGTCCTGACGGACGAATCGCTCCGCTTTATCCTTGGCTCGGCACTGGAGCATAATGTTCCCGTCATCGCGTTCTCGCCCGAATTCGTCCGGAGCGGCGCGCTGCTCAGTCTCTCCGTCGATTACACCGACGTCGGCCGCCAAGCCGGGCACTTGGCAAAGCGGATCCTGGACGGCCAAATCACCCTGCCGCTTCGTCCCGTGCCCATGGACCGCATCAAGATGGCCCTGAATCTCAAAACGGCGCGATTCCTCGGCATCCAGGTCCCGAAGGAGTTCGAGAATCGCGCCGACGAATTGTATTGATGGGAGACGCCATGAGCGATGACTCGCGCACTCTCGGGCCGGCCTTTTTTCCGCAGGCCTTCATCAGCCTGAGGACGAAATTCGTGCTCTTTTTCAGCTTGATCATCATTGCATCCTGTTCCGCCCTCACCTGGTACTTCCTTCAAAACAAACGGAACGAGATGACCAGCCGCCTGCTCGACCTCGGCACCGTGCTTGTACAAAGCCTCGCGCATAACGACAACTTCCGTTACGGCGGCCTGGTCGCCGAAGACCAGGTCACCCTGAATCGGTTTATCGACAGCATTCTCGCCGTGGATCAGGTGATCTATGTCGTCGTCTCCGGGCCGGACGGCAAACCGCTCGCCGCGAAAAGCAAAGGGGCGCTGACCTCCCGGATCCGAGTCGCCAGGGACGACACGCATCCGCTGTATCCCGACCTCGCAGTCGCCGAGACTCTGGCCGCTTCGTCCGGAAGCGACCTGGAAATCACCTATTTCAAGACCACGGACACGCCCGTCCCCGTGGTCTTCGAGGGACAGCCTGTCTGGTTTCTTCGAGCCACCGCGCCCTTCGAAACGTTCTACGATTTTGCCTTCCCCATCATACGCACCCGGGTCGTCGGTTCTCCCGACCTGTTTGGGTTTCAGTCCGAAGACGCCGTCAGGAAAGCGGCCCCGGTTTCAGGTCCCAAGCTGTACGGCATCGTACAAATCGGGCTGACGGAGCTCCACCTCCAGCAGGCACTGGGACAGGTGTTCGGAGATGCCTTGCTGCTGACGGTGGTGATCATCGTGGGCGGCATCCTGGGCACCCATTTGCTGACCGGCCGGATTACCACGCCGCTGCGCGGCCTCGCGGCGGTCGCGCGACGAGTCAGCGAAGGGGATCTCTCCGTCACGGTGACGCCATCGACGCGTGACGAGGTCGGACAATTGACGGTACTGTTCAATTTGATGACACAGTCTCTGAAAGAGCGGAACGACGCCATTTCAGCGAATCTCGAGACCATTCGTCGGCAAGTGACCCAACTGACCACCTTGAACCAAGCCAGCGCGGCTATCACGTCCACGCTGGATCAGGATCGTCTGCTCGCCTCGGTGCTGCATCTGCTGATGGCCAATCTCGGGTTCGCCAGAATGCTGTTGATGCTGTACCACCCTGAGCGGGGGACCGCGTCCATCGAACAAGTCGCCGGCGTTTCTCCGGAGATTGACGCGGCCGCGCGCCGCGTGGAGATTCCGGTGCGAGACGACGGAGGGATCGATGCCGAACTCCTGATCCACGGGAAACCGCTTCTCATTCTGGACGTCGACGGCGTCTCTCATCGGATGCATCCGGACGTGCTCGCCCTGGCGAGGGATCTGGGCGTGGTTTCCTTCGTCGGAGTGCCTCTCCGTAGCAGCCAGCGCACTCTGGGCTACCTCGCCGCAGACCGAGGCCCCCACTCCTGTACCCAGGAAGATCTGGACGTGTTGATGACGATCGCCAGCCACGTCGCGGTCGCCCTCGACAATGCACGGGCCTACTCCGAACTGGAAGCGCTCAACCTACACCTGGAAATGCGCGTGGAGGAGCGGACCCGAGCCTTGCAGGCCGCGAACGAGCGGCTGCAGGATCACGATCGACGCCGCTCCAAATTCGTCTCGGTCGCCTCGCATGAGCTGCGAACTCCCATGACATCGATCAGAGGATTCGTCGACAACATGCTGGACGGGCTGACCGGCCAGCTCACGGAACGGCAAACCTACTACCTGAACCGGATCAAGCATAACGTCGAGCGCCTGACCCGCATCATCAATCAATTGCTCGACTGGTCCCGCATCGACATCGACAAGGTGCTGCTGGACCTTGAGCCGGTTTCGCTCCCCGCCCTCGCCTCAGACGTAGCCGAGAGTCTTCAGACGATGGCAAAGGAGAAGGAAGTTCAGCTCTCCGTCGAGACCCGCCACGACCTGCCGTCCGTTCGGGCCGACCGGGACAAAGTTGAGCAGATTTTGTGGAATCTGATCGGAAACGCCGTGAAATTCACGCCGGCCGGCGGGCATGTCACCATTTCCTTTCTCGAACAGCCTCCCAACCTTCTTCAAATGTGCGTCGCGGATACGGGGTGCGGCATCGCGTCACACCAATTGGTCAAAGTCTTCGACGAGTTTTCCAAGATCGATTCGACCCTGCCCGGCTCGCAAGGCGCGCAACTTGGCCTGTTCATCACCAAGAGTCTCATCCGTCAGCACGGGGGAGACGTTCGGGTCGAGAGTATCCTCGGGCAGGGCAGCAAGTTCTATGTCACCCTGCCGGTGCATTCGCCCCCCGGACGGCCGGACTAGAATTCTTTCTAGGTCCCGACTGTATCCCATTCGATAAGTCTTGTATTCATTCAGATACCCTCGCCATTCGCGCCAAGGACCTGGCCCGGTTGCCATCCGGCTTCGGATGGAATCAGGGCGGTATATCAGTCACTTCGCCTCTTCAGCATCGAGTGTTCGACAGACCGATTCGGCACAGAGGTTGCTGGGTATCTATCAGGGAGACGGCGGGCTCAAGGAGCGTGTATGCCGGCATCGGTGCTCATCGTTGACGACGATCGCGACATCCGGGAGTCGCTGACCGATATGTTGGCGTACGAAGGGTACGAGGTGGAAAGCGTCGGCTCCGGTGGCGATGCTTTGAAACAGGTCCGTCGCCGTCGCTACGGCGCAGCCCTGCTGGATATTCAGCTGCCGGACGTGGATGGGCTCTCCGTACTGAAGGTCATGATGGATTTGGACCCGAAGCTCCCGATCATCGTCCTGACCGGCCACGCGAACGACGACAATACCATCGGCTCCCTGACGCGCGGCGCTTTTGCATATTTGACCAAGCCCTACAACAGCCGGGAGATTAAGGCCATCCTCCGCCGCGCCGTGGCGGTGAAAGATCTGGCCGTGCGAGCGGAACACGTCGAGGAGGCGCTGCGGGCGAGCGAGGACCGTTTCCGAGCGCTGGTGGAGTCCGCCACGGATGCGATTGTGCTGGTCGACCACGCCGGCCACATCATTGCCGAAAACCATGCGGCTGAGCGGCTATTCGGCTACCCCAAACAGGACATTCTCGGTCAGCCGCTGAGCCGGCTGATCTGCGACGCCGGAGAGCCGGGCACACGCAAGCCCTTCAACGTGCTGGCCGATCCGTCGAACATCGGCAGGACGATCGAATTGACAGGCTACGCGCAGAACGGCCGTGCCTTTCCGCTTGAGTTGTCCCTGGCCTCCTGGTCGACCAAGGAGGGCGCCTTTTTCAGCGCGATCCTCCGGGACATCACCGACCGGAAGCGGGCTATCGCGGAGGTAGAGCGCCTCAGCCGCCAAAACCAGCTACTCCTCAACAGCGCCGGTGACGGCATTTACGGCTTGGATGTCCATGGCCGCACGACATTCGTCAATCCGGCCGCGGCCCGAATGCTAAGCTACGACGCGGCGGATTTGATCGGGAAGCCGATGCATGCGGTGCTCCATCACTCCTACGCCGACGGACGTCCCTTTCCATCGGACGACTGCCCCATCTACGCCACGCTGAAGGACGGCCGAGTCCACCACGTCTACAACGAGGTCTTTTGGAGGCAGGACGGGACGTACTTTCCCGTCGAATACATCAGCACGCCGATCCTGGAACACGGCAGCGTCCAGGGAGCGGCTGTCGTGTTTCAGGACATCACCGAACGGAAGCGCGGGGAGGCTTTGCAACAGACGCAGCTGGCCGTGAGCCACATTCTCGCCTCCTCCGACCAGCTCGACGATGCGGCCCCCCGGCTGCTTCAGGCTATTTGCGACACGGTCCGCTGGGACGTGGGACTGTTGTGGTTGGTGGACACGCACCATGAGCCTTGCCTGCGCTGTGTGTCGGCGTCGCGGCCCCCGTCCGGCTCCATGGAGGATTTCATCGCCGCCAGCCGGACCTTGACGTTGCCGCGCGGAGTCGGCCTCCCGGGGCGGGTGTGGCACAGCGGGGAGCCGGCATGGGTTCTCGACGTCGCCGGCGACTCCAATTTTGCCCGGGCCGAGGCCGCCGCGAGTGCGCGTCTCCACGGAGCCTTTGCCTTTCCCATCGCCACAGGCGGGGCCTGCCAGGGTGTCATCGAGTTCTTTTCGAGGGAGCAGCGGGAGCCCGACCGGCATTTGATGCAAATGATGCTCGACACGGGCATCAAAGTGGCGCAGTTCATCGACCGCAAACGCGCCGATCTGGCCTTGCGCGAAGCGTATGAGGAAACTGCGACCATCCTGACCAGTTTTCCCGGCGCGATTATCCTGAGCGACGGAACCTATCGTGTCCTGTACGCCAACGCCACCGCGCTCCGCGCGTTCACCGGAGCCGGCCGGCAAGTGGTCGGTCGTCCCATCCACGAGGTGCTTTGCCTGGATAGCGTGTCCCGCGAGCGGCTGCACCGGCAGTTGGAGAGCGGCTTTCTACACGGCCGCATCAGCGACCAGGAGTGTGATTTCGTTCGCGACCAGCGGATCTATCGGTACCGGCTCTTTCCCGTCGCCATGCAGGCAGAAGATCGACAGCAAATCGGACTGGTGGCCTGGGACGTGACGGAAGAACGGCAATTGCGCGACCAATTGCTACAGGCGGAAAAGCTCGCGAGCCTCGGGACGCTCGTGTCCGGCATGGCGCACGAAATCAACAACCCGGCCCAGGCGATCCTCAGCATGGCCGAATTGATCATGGAGGAAGGGAACGAAGCCGTGATTCGATCCTATGCCGCCGACATCGCCGGCTACGCGCGGCACGTCTCCGATGTGGTCCGGGACTTCGCCGCTTATGCCCGCTCTTCGTCCCGCGACGGAGAAGCGCCCGTCGACCTGAACGATCAGCTGGCGGAAGCGCTGAAAATGGTGCGCCTCGGACCACACTTCGGCTATGTGGAGCCGACCACCTCCTTCACCTCGTTGCCGCCGATCATGGCTAAGAAGGCGGAAATCGAACAGCTGTTCGTGAACCTGATCAGCAACGCCGTGCAAGCCATGAACGGGCGCGGCCGCCTGACCTTGAACACAGGCCGGGAGGCAGCGCACGCAGTGGTACGGATCAGCGACACCGGGTGCGGCATTCCCAAAGCGATCCTGCACAAGATCTTCGATCCGTTTTTTACCACCAAAGATCCCGGGCACGGCACGGGACTCGGTCTGAGCATCGTGTACAAGATCGTCAACAAGTACGGCGGCACCTTGTCGGTCGACAGCGAGGAAGGCAAAGGCACATCCTTTACCATACGGTTCCCGGTCGGGGCAGGGTCTGCGGAAGGAGGTGGCGCATGCTGACGGGAGAGAGACTACCCGGAACGACCTGCGCGGGACGCGTGCTGTTGGTGGACGACGAGGCGCCGGTCCGCAAACCGATCGCGTTGTCGCTGAAACATGCCGGCTTTGATGTCGTGGAGGCGGAAGACGGACGCCAAGCGGTCGACGCGCTGAACGCGGGGGACAATCCGCTCCGAGTGGACGCGATTTTGTGCGACATCCGCATGCCGAACGTCAACGGCGTGGATGCCATCGCGTATTTCCGCCGCCAGTACCCTTCCGTGCCGATCGTCGTGCTGACGGGCTATCCGGACGTCGAGCTGGCCGTCTCGCTGTTGAAGATGGGCGTCGCGGATTACCTTCTGAAGCCGATCGGGAAGCAGGATCTCTTGCAGGTCGTGAAGCGGGCCGTCGAATCCCGCGCGCTCTTCAAAGACCACTTCGTGGTGTAGCGGACCCAACGTGATGATGAATCCGGATTCGTAAGCGCCAGACAAGCTAAAAGAGGGTCGTGATGGGACCCCGCCATGCACTTCCGCAGTCAGCCTGTGCAGGAGGGTCGTCATGTCGATCACAAATGCCGTCCTCCGACTCGCAAGCTGCGGCGCTGTCTTCCTCACGCTGCTCCCCGCCACTGCATCCGTCGTACGAGCGGAGGCATTTCGTGTGTTGACGCAGAGCGCGTCGGCCGCCGGTCAGGCGGCCGCCTTCGCGGCGCAAGCCGACGATCCCTCCGCGATTCACTACAATCCTGCCGGGATGACGCAGTTGCGCGGCCTGCAACTCTCGCTCGGCACCTTGCTCATCGGCGGCCAAACCAACTTCACGGGGCCGACCGGAGCAACGGCCCGAGGGGATTTTAATGGGACCATCGCTTACCCTCCTCCCACTAATTTCTATGTCACCGCGAATCTGAAAGATCTCGGAGTGACCTCCCTGGGGGACACGACGGTCGGGTTGGGGGTGACGACCCCGTTCGGATTGCTGACTCGGTATCCAAATGACGGACCGTTCTCCACCGCCGTGACGTTTGCAGCTCTCCCACTAATCGATGTCAAGCCGACCGTCGCTTATAAGTTGAGCGATCAGCTGTCGTTCGGCCTCGGTGCCGACATCTATACGTTTTCGAACTTTCTCGGAGAAGGGCAGTTAGAGCTGAAATTCAACGCGCCGCCAGGTGGTGCCATTCCCGCCGGAACTCCGCTGGAAGTCAATGGAGACGACACGGCTGCGGGCTTCAACGTGAGCATGCTGTATACGCCGCTGCGGAACGGCGAGGGCAAGCCGCTGGTGAATATCGGGCTGTTGTATCGCAGCCAGGCGACGCTGCATTTGAACGGCCAATTTCTGGCCAACGGCACCCTGGTCGGCAATGCCAGATCAACGCTGGTCCTCCCGCAGGTCTTTACGGGCGGCATCGCCGTATGGCCGATCCGCGACCGAGAACGAGAGTGGAAACTGGAACTGGACGTGGATTACGCCGGATGGAAGTCGTTCCGGAACGTGGATGTGACACTCTCGAGCGGCGGGATGCTGCCCTTCCCCCAGGAATGGCGCAACAATTTCGTCGTCATGATCGGGACCGAGCATAAATGGTTGAGGGTGGAGCGCCTACCTGGTTGGGAACTGGCGCTGCGTGCCGGCTATTGGCGTTCTCAGACTCCGGTGCCCGACCGCAACTTTAATCCCGCGGTACCCGACGCCGACAATCACACCGTCGCTGCCGGCCTTGGGCTACTCTGCAAAGAACGGGGTTCTTTCCTCGGCATTGTTCCATGCGCGGGTGTGGGCTTCGGGGCAATGAGAACCAAAGGAGTGGGACTCGACCTGTCTTACCAAGCAGTGCTGTACGAAGGCCGCACGGTCAGCGGCAACCGTAACCCGACAGTCGATGGATTCTATCAGACGGTGCTGCACGTGGGGGCCGTCAATCTGCGGGTGAACTTCTGAACTCGGATGGAAGCGGCCCCGGTTGAAGGGAGGCTCATGAGGATCGCGGTCATCGTCGTGTGGCGGCCGAACACTGTGCCTCATTGGGACGGACGACGGTCTTCATTAACGAACGTGCCACGGATACTGACCTACGACCGGAGAGCCGCGCTTTACACCGGAATCCATCTGGCCTCGCTGTTTCCCCAGGGGTGGGACGTGACACTGATCCATGAGATGGTCCGGGACGTGGATGTTGATCTGGATGTCGATGCGGTCTTTTTGTCCATGATGGACTTTTGTGCGCTCCATGCCGCTCGATTGGCGGCGGCATTCCGCGCGCGCGGTGTGACGGTCATCATCGGCGGCCTCTATGCAACTCTTCGTCCCGGCTACTTTTCGGAGTTGGCCGATGCCGTGGTTGTCGGTGAAGCGGAGCCGGTGTGGACCGCGTTGATTGCAGACCTGGAACGGCGCGCACTCGCACCGCTTTATCGTGCCGACCGCCCCGCGGACCTCTCCGATTTGCCGGTGCCGCGATACACCTTGGTGGAATCGGACTTTCGCCTCACCATGGCCTACGAGGCGACCAGAGGGTGTCCTTTCCAGTGCTCGTTTTGCGTGCTGCCTGCCGTCAGATCGCCGTTCCGCTGCAGGCCTATTCCGCAGGTCATCCGGGATCTGCAGACCATTCCGGCCCATTGGAATTGGGTCCAGCGCACCTACGTCCCCTTTTGGGACAACAATATCGGCGTGGACCGCCGGTATTTTAGCGACCTCTGCCGAGCACTGATCCCGCTGAAACGCCGGTGGGCGTGCGAAACGTCCATCGATACGATTACGTCGGACAGCGCCCGATGGATGGGGAAGGCGGACTGCTGGTTCGTCTATATCGGGCTGGAAAGCTTGTCGCAGCACAGCTTGTCGTCCGTGAGCAAGCGACACAACAAGGTCCGCGAGTACCGCCGACGCATTCGCTACCTACATGACGACGGCATCGTCGTCATGAGCCTCTTCTTGCTTGGTCTGGACGAAGACACGGCCGACTATCTCCGCGACCTTCCGGACTTGATCGAAGACATAGGAATCGATATTCCCGTCTTCTCCCTCCCTGCCCCCATAGACGGAACGCCGTTTCTTCGAGGATTGCGCGATGCCGGACGGCTGCTGCCCGGCGACCTTCTCGACGGCATGGACGGCATGCAGGTTCTCTATCGTCCTAAGCACTTGTCTGCTGAAGAGCTGGAAATGCCTTCATGGAATGTATGCGGCGCGCGTACAGTGTGCGGCGCACCGCACGCCGTATCGCTACACAGGCCGGCGTCGGACCTCTGCGACTATTCGGTGTGTCCGGGATCAACGTGTTTTATAGACGATTTCCTTTTGGCCTTGGCGAGCGCCGCGTCCCACCGCGCCAGCGCGGAGCGACACGGTGCCCCCTATAAGCCGACCCCGCTCGAAACGACCCCGGTTTGAGCGGTTGGCGGGGTGCCTCGATGTCCGAGGCGGTTCCTCGATACAGGATTTCATGACGGAACTGCTCTCAAAAAAACATCGCATCGTCGAACGTGGCCTGATGGAGTTCAGGCCCTTCGGCACGGATCCAAACGGCGAGAAGATCCGGGACATCACCGGGGTCGCCGTCCGCGCCAACCTGGAATACCTCGAAGAAGTGGTGACGCGGTCCAGGGGAAGCGCGGCCGCAAAACAGGCGGTCGAGGATCTCGTGCGGCGTATCAACCAACGGATCCCCGACCGTACCTACCACGTCACCCGAGAATTCTTGATGAATCAGTGGAACAGCTATTCGTATGAATTTCTCATGTTTCTTGATTGCATCTGTATGGATCTATCCGGTGATCAACAACTGCAAATCCACATGGCTCGTGAGAAGTTCATTTCTCCGATCATCCAGGCCCTCGCACGGCCCTTTTCGGTTTCTCAGATTTTCAAGATGTGGCCTTACTTCGGCGAGAAGTACGCTCCAGCCATCCGTTTCGAGGCGGTCGAGGTTGGTGCGAATCGGGCTAATTTACGAATCAGCTTTCATGACCGCGTATACCGGGAATGGGGTCCGTATCGCCGTTCCTGCGCCTATCAGGTTTGCCAGGCAACTAAAGGCGCGATCATGGCGACCCCGGAGCGCATCCACGGTCTCAAACCCGCTCGCATCAAGGACCTGCAATGCATTGCGAACGATGACCCCTATTGCCAGTGGGAAGTGACGTGGGAACCTCACTCCAGAGTGTGGGTTCTGTGGGCGACCGGCGCGGTCGCGGTCTGGGTCGGCCTTTTTGCCGCCTTTCGCGTCCGATATCCTATGCTCGCACTTTTCGAAACCGCCCTCCTTGCGGCCTTTCCCGCTGCGGCCCTGTGGCTGGCCTATACGCGTCGCGCCCTGCGGGCCGAAGTCGGGGAGCGCGAGCGCGTCATCCATGAGCAGCTCAGCTCGGTGGAGTCCCGCCACGAGGAGCTACGCGAGGCTTACCTTGAACAACAAGAGACGGCCGCCGAGTTAAGACGCAAGGTAGGCCAGTTGACCCTGCTCCACCACACGGGCTTAATCGTCAGTTCCACCCTCGATCGTGAAGCCTTGATTCACACGATCCTCGAGCACACCAAATACGACTTGAACTACGACCGCGTGATGATGTCGTTTTACGACTCTGACCGGAAAATCAGCCACGACGGACGCATTATGGGCGTCAGCCAGGAGATCGCGGACTACGTTCGATCGGTCGTCATCGAAGTTTTCGATTCCGAGACGATTGAAGGACGGGTGTTCCGTCAGGGCCAGCCGGTGCTCGTCACGGACATCGGCGAGGCCTGGGACAAGCTCCATCCAGCCAATCAACGGCTGGCCACCCTGACGCAGGCCAAATCCTTCATCACCGTGCCGCTGAAGGCCAAGGATCGGGTGATCGGCTCCTTGACCGTGGACCGAAAAGAGGAACATGTTTTGACCCAGGATGATCTGGACCTCATGCAGACCGTAGCCGGCCAGGTGGCCATCGCGCTCGACAATGCGGATGCGTACAGCGAAATCGAACGACTCAACGTCGGATTGGAGACCAAAGTCCGCGAACGGACCGCCGCGTTGGAAGCAGCGAACGAGCAATTAAAGGAAATGGACCGTCTCAAGTCTCAGTTCCTGGCCCACGTTTCCCATGAATTGCGCACTCCCCTTACAAGCATCAATGGATTCGTGGAAAACATGCTGGGCGGCTTGGCCGGTCCGTTGACTGAAAAGCAGGGGCAGTACCTCTCGCGGATCAAAGCCAACGGGGCGCGTCTCGCACGCATGATTGCCGACGTGCTCGACCGCTCCCGCATCGAGGCCAAGAAGATCCAGCTGGTTTTGGGCGAGGTCGTCTTGTCGTCACTGGTGCGGGATGTCGTCGAGCAGCTCCTGCCGCTGGCTCAGGCCAAAAGCCAGAGGCTTGAGCTCCTCTCCACGGAGGACTCGCTGAGAGTCTGGGCGGACCTGGACAAGGTCAGCCAGATCCTCACAAATCTGGTGGATAACGCCATCAAGTATACGCCTGAACGAGGCTCGATCACCGTACAACTGACACAAGAGGGCGCTCATTTTGCGAAGGTCTCTGTCATGGACACGGGTGAGGGCATTCCCGCCGACGCCATCCCGAAATTGTTCGATCCCTTTTTTCGGACGAGCCGGCACCAGAAGAGCCCGATCAAAGGTCTGGGACTCGGGCTCTCGATCGTCAAGGATCTGGTCGAGCTGCACGGCGGGCGGGTTTCGGTCGAGAGCCAGGAAGGGCGGGGTTCGACCTTCACGTTTACCCTGCCGCTGCGCCGCGCGTTAGAAAAACGTCCTGCCCCGGCTGTCCCATCTGCGGGGAAGCGCATCCTCGTGGTTGACGATGATCCCGATATTCGGGAGCTGCTCCAAGATCGACTTACAGCCGACCATTTCTTGGTCTCGACGGCGGTGGATGGACGGCAGGCGCTGGAGATGCTGGGTCGAGCTCCCTTCGATGGATTGATCCTGGACATCAACATGCCGGACATCGACGGACTGGAAGTCCTGCACCGCATTCGTGAAACCGACCCGACCCTGCCGGTTATCATGATCACTGCCGCCGGTGCCAGGGAACGGGCTCTCCTCGCCATGGAAGCGGGCGCCCAGGCTTATCTCCTCAAGCCCTTGGACGCCGAGCAATTTCGATTGACCATCGATCGCTGGCTCGGATCCGATACATGAGGTGCCGCCATGAAACTCCGCCTGCTCGTCATCGACGACGATCCAGATCTTCTCCTGATCCTGACGGACTGGCTGCAGGCCGCGGGCCACGAGGTCCGGTCGGCGCCCGATGGAGAAGCCGGTATCGCCGCGCTGGGGCACACGCCGGTCGATCTGGTCCTGCTGGATGTCGACATGCCGAAGATGGACGGAATTCAGGTGCTCAAGTTGGTCAGCAAGCGCTGGCCTGAAGTCCCGGTCGTGATGATGACAGGACACGGCAGCATCCGACTGGCGGTGGAAGCCATGCGCGAGGGTGCGACGGATTTCGTAACCAAGCCCTTCCAGCACGCCCAGCTCGAGGCCGCCATCGCGCAGGCGGCCTCTCGCCACCGCTTAAAGGACGAGGTCACCCGTTTACTGGGAGAGGTCAGCCACGAAATTAAGAATCTCCTTATGCCGGTCGTGTCGGGGACCGACCTTCTGGAAGGAGAGATCAGCGAGCTCTTCCACAGACTCCCCGAGATTACGGCGGCTCAGGCCGAGGAGCGCCATCATGCGTGCAGTGAGATCATTGAGATGCTGCAGCGGGCCTCACGGCGGCTCCACGAACGGACGAAGGACATCGCGGACTACGTAAAGTATTGCGGTATGCCCGTCAAATTCCAGCCCTGCCGTCTCGCGCACACGGCGGAAAGCGTCATGAAGTCTCTGCGCCCCATGGCCGAGCAGAAGCGCCTCGATCTGCATGCCGAAGGGCTGAACCTGCTGCCGACGCTCGTGGGGGATGAAAGCCGGCTGTTCTCTTTGCTCTACAACCTGGTCCATAATGCCATTCCTGAGGTGCCGGCAGAGGGCTCGGTCGTGATTCGCGGCAGCGTGGATGAGCCGGCGGAGTGCATCGTGCTGACCGTGCAAGATACCGGCAACGGGATGCCGCCCGAAGTGCGGGATCACCTGTTCACCGGTCACTCGGTCAGTCGCAAAGCCGGTGGCACCGGCCTGGGCACCAAAATCATCAAGGATGCGGTCGAGCTGCACGGCGGCCGGATTTCCGTCCAGAGCCAACCAGGTCAGGGCACCATCTTCACGATCCGGCTCCCGCTGCATCCGCCGGCTGCTGCTGCCGGGCGGGCTCCGGTGTCGCTGTGACACAAGCGGATGGAACGGCGAACGCCGGCCTAACGAACACGGCAGAGCACGTTCGCCGCTCTCGCTTCCGCCACATCGATCAGAAGACATTCTTCGCAGTGCTCGACCGGGCCGACCTCGACGGGTGCGTCCGCTTCCTGATTGGCGGCACCGAGCGCCTGACCGGAGACCAAACGAGGAGGGATCATGCCGGCGCCTCGGTCACGATCGAGGTCCGGCACCCGCGTTTCTTCAGCCGGTGCCTGGCCTATGGGAACCTAGGTCTGGCAGAAGCCTTTATCGACGGTGATTTTGCGGTCACGGCCGGATCGCTGGAGACGTTCCTCACTCTTCTGCTGCGAGGGAAGATGGACCGTGCCGTCCGGACGAGTTGGCGGCTGCTTCTCAAAGCCGGAACGATGCGGGCGGTCGCCAGGCTGCGTGGAGTCCGGCGGAACGTTCAGGGTCATTACGACCTTGACCACGAGTTGTTCGAAGCGTTTCTCGATCGCACACTCACTTATTCCTGCGGCTATGCGTCCTCGCCCGACTCCGATCTCGATCGGCTTCAGTTCGACAAGCTGGACCGCATCTGCCGGAAGCTCCAGCTGCGACCGAACGAGCGGCTCCTCGACGTCGGATGCGGCTACGGCGGCCTGCTCATTCACGCCGCGAAACACTACGGGATAACCGGCATGGGCGTCACGATCAGCCGGCAACATTGGAGATACGGCAACGCCCGCATCGCGGACGAAGGACTGATGTCACGGCTTCGGATCGAGTATCGGGATTACCGCACCATGCCAGACGGGTTCGACAAGGTCGTGAGCGTGGGCATGATCGAGCACGTACCGCGGCGGCAGTACGCCTCCTATTTCAAATCCTTGGCTCACAGCCTGGCTCCGAACGGGATGGGGCTGGTTCACGGCATCGGCTGCACTACCGACCGCAACATGCACGATCCGTTCATTCAACGCTACATCTTTCCCGGTTCGAACCAACCGCGTCTGTCTGAGATCGCCCGGTTTCTCGAATGCAACCGCCTGGCGGTGCTCGACGTGGAAAATATCGTCAGGCACTACGCCGTGACCGTAGAGAGATGGCTGGAGCGGTTTCGCTCGAACCGCGATAAGCTGGCAGCCGGCCGCCACGATGAGGCCTTTCTGAGAATGTGGGAATACTACTTGTGCTGTGGCATCGCCGCCGCAACTGCGTCGGATTCGGCCGTGTATCAGGTGCTTTTCACCAAGGATCCGGCGGCACCCATCCCGCTGCAGCGAGTATAGGCCCAAATGAGCTCATTCGAACAGCTCCCCGACGCACACGACGACGCCTTGGACTCACTCCGGCGAGTCGTCACCGCGGAAGGTTGGGACCGGAAAGCGACAGGCCGGATCCTTCTCGAATGGCTGCTTCACATGACACTGACCGTCGGAGGGATCGCGCTCTGCGTGGCCTCTGACAGCTGGATAGGTCGGGTCTGTGGATTTCTCCTGTCGATGCTCGGCTCACTGGGCGTAGCGACGAACACGCATACATCCAGCCACTACGCGACCAGCACCAAGGCCTGGGTCAACGAGATCCTGACCTTTGTGGGCTATCCACTGTTTCTTCAACTATCGGCTACCTATTGGTGGCAAAAGCACTGTGTGCTCCATCACCGCGCGCCCAACGTCGTCGGTGTCGACGACGATGTCGACCTGTCTCCCTGGTTCGCCTTGACTCAGAAGGACCGACGTGTTGCCAGCAAGATGGGCCAGCTGTACTACCGGACGCAGGCAGCGGCCTTGCCGGTGCTCTTGCTTTTCAATGGCTTTCACATGCAGATCGCCGGATGGGCGTACGTCTTGCGGACGCTGCGAAGACCCAGGCACAGAAACCGAAAACACTGGCTAGACCTTGCCGCCCTAGTTTCTTACTGGATCGTCTGGATAGTGCTTCCTGCGCTGACACTCCCCTTAACAAGCGTGCTGCTGTTCAACGCCGCTCGGGTCGCCGCCATGGGGTATTTGCTGTTCATCGTGCTGGCGCCGGCGCATTTCCCTCACGAGGCCGCCTGCCTTGATCGTCGTTACCTCGCCGCCGATTTCTTTTTTCGCCAAACCCTGGCTACGATCAATTTCCGAACGGGACTGCTTGGTCGACTATTTTGCTCGGGGTTGGAGTATCAAATCGAGCACCATTTGTTCCCCAAGATCAGCCACGTGTACTACCCGGCCATCAGCCGGCATCTCAAAGACCATTGCCGGCTGGCAGGGTATGAGCACCGCACGCTGGGATGGGCGGAGGCCGTTTGGAAGTCCTGTCTCGCGTTCGCCAGGCCGAAGGAAGTGCTTCAGCTCGTGTCGGTCAGGAGGAGCGCTTCCAGACTGCCTTAATGCCGAAGTAACCGAAGGCGTCCTTTAGGTTGGAGTACACGCGTAGGAACGGATTCATGGCTGGGTTGGTCACGTACTCCATGGTCAGGGCGATCCGCTCCTCGCCTTCGGCCAGCGGCGTCACCGCGTGCCACAGTTTGTCCCCGTTGAAGATGACCAAGTCACCCGGCTCGGTAACCAGCTCAAGGCGCTGTGCGGTGCGGTTCGGGACGTCTTTGTACAGCTCGCAGACGAGCTTACAGTGAGTCGAGCGGTCGACCAGGCCCATGAGAATCGTGTAGCGCGCGCCTTTATAGTACGACGTGTCGTAGTGGAAGCCGATGTGATCGCCCGGCTCAGTGTAATAGTACAGCGCGCAGGAATGGGGATCGTTCTCGGGACAGAGCATCAGTTCCGAGTCCGTCAGCCGGCGGAGAAATGCGAGGAAGGCTTCGGACCGATAGAGATCGAGAAATCGTGGAGCCTTCTCCAGCACTGTGTAGTAGCTGACGCTTCCCCCCTTTTTGTGACCGGGAATGTAATTGCGGTTCAGGTCCGCCTTCACGCCTTGCGCCTGGGGCACGAATACCGCCTCCACGAACGAAGGCGGCAGGAACTGCTTCACGAACAGGAACTCGTTCTGCTCCCAGTACTGCCGGTGAAGCGCCTCCATGTCGAGGGCCGCCACCGCCCGCTCCACCGCCTCCGTCACCTCACTGGCCGCCACTGTCTTCATCTTGGATTCCCTTCTCCGGCCTCTTCCGTCTGCCCTCGACCTTGGCTTTGACCTCAACTTGATGCTATTGGCCGCTCAGCACCGGCGCCTTGACCACTTCCACATCGGGCGGGACCTTGAAATCAAACAGGGCCTCGATCAGCCCGGTGTTCGGCTTCAACTGCGAGAACTCGAATTGCGTCACATTGCCGCTCGTTTCGTAGAGGGACACCGTCCTGATGTAAAAGGTCTTCGGGTAGACTTCCACGACGATTCGCTGAACCGGGCGTCCTGTCTGTGATTCCGGGGCTTTGGGGATAAGGGTCACCAGTCGAATACCCGCGACGCCGCGCTTGTTCCCCGGGGTTGGCTGGATCTCAAACGACTCTTCCAGGTTCGCGGCCCCCTGCAAGAGCTCCAATGGGGCCTTGGACGCGGCCATCTGGGTCAACTTCCCCACCAACACCTGCTTATGCTCCGGCACGTACATTTTCACGTCGTCTTTGTTCACGTAGATCTCCTCGACGGAGGGGTCGAGGTAATCCCACCGCAATCGACCCGGCTTCTTGATATAGACTTTCCCCGAGGAGGTCACGGGACGGTCAAACCCCTCGATGCGGGTCTTCTGCGTAAAATCGGCCTGCAGATCCTTCGTCTTTTCGTACCTGGCCTGGATATTCTTCACCACTTCCCGCACATCCTTCAAAGCCTGCTCATCGACGATTTCGTCGGCCGCTGACACTGCAACTCCGACAGCCATCACAATAAGGAGGCTCATGAGCTGAATGCGCCACATACCTTCCTTCATTCCGTGCATGCGGTGAGGCGACCCGAGCATCTGCCGCTGCAGGAACCATCGCGCCCACGTCCCGGGCACGTCGATCAACCAGCGGTCCTGTGCGCGTTCTCCGAGCAGCGACCGCTCGCTCAACCTCACCCTTCCGCCTCTCCCACGGGGCCCGAGCGCCCCAGCACTTCGCGGCGCCCGTCGCGCCCCGCTGCTCCCACGATGCCCTCCGCTTCCATCTGTTCGATCATGCGGGCTGCGCGGGGGTAGCCAACCCGCAGGCGCCGTTGAATCAGCGAGGCCGACGCTTGGCCGGTGGAGAGGACCAGCTCTTTCGCCTGCTCGTAAACCTCGTCCCGGGCCTCCTCTTCCGCCGTCTCTTCCTGCTGCTTCAGCGATTGCAGTTCCAGATTGTAGGTGGGCGTCGCCTGTTTCTTGACGAATTCGACGACGCTGCGCACGTCATCGTCCGAGACGAACGATCCATGCAGCCGCATAAGCCGTCCGGTGCCGGACGCCAGATACAGCATGTCTCCGCGCCCGAGGAGGGCCTCCGCTCCGTTGGCGTCCAGAATGGTCCGGGAATCCGTCTTCGACGAGACTTGAAAGGCGATGCGCGCGGGAAAGTTGGCTTTGATCAGGCCGGTCAGAACGTCGACGGATGGGCGCTGCGTCGCCAGGACTAAATGAATGCCGGACGCCCGTGCCATCTGCGCCAACCGGGCAATTTTGTCCTCGACGTCCTTAGGCGCCACCATCATGAGATCCGCCAACTCATCGATCATCACGACGATGTACGGCAACGGCTCCGGCGGCGTCGGCGGAGGGCTGGTGCAGCCGGGGCTGCCCTCTGGGGTCGTCGTTTCACCGGCGGACAGACGTTCTTCCTGGGACAGGAACTGGAGTTCCGCCTGTTCGGGCATACCCGTCTGCGTGGCATCCGGCGCAGTCCCCTGGAGTCCGGCGACCTTGCGATTATAGGCGTCGATGTTCCGCACGCCGGCTTCCGCCAGCAATTTGTACCGCCGCTCCATCTCCTGAACGACCCAGCTCAGCCCGCGCGCCGCCGACTTCGGATCGGTGATGACTCCCCGGAGCAGGTGCGGGATGCCATCGTAGGTCTGGAACTCCAGCATTTTGGGGTCGATCAGCAGCAGCTTGACTTCGTCCGGCCTCGCGGAAAACAGGATGCTCAGGAGCATCGTATTCAGGCCGACGCTTTTGCCGGCGCCTGTTGCCCCGGCTACCAGGAGATGCGGCATGGTCCTGAGATCCGCCGTGACAGGCGAGCCGAAAATATCTTTGCCGAGCGCCAGCGTCAGCTTTGAGCGGGCCCTCGTGAAGGCGTCGCTCGTCGCCACTTCTTTCATGGACACGATTTCGCGGTACGTATTCGGGACTTCGATTCCGACGACGGATTTGCCCGGTAGCGGCGCCACGATGCGAAGGCTTAGCGCTTTCAGTGCCAGGGCCAGGTCGTCGGCCAGATTCACGATGCGGGACACTTTGGTCCCGGGCGCCGGTTCGAACTCGTACATCGTCACGACCGGCCCAGGCCGTACCTCCGTGACTTTCCCCTCGATGCCGAAACTCAGGAGCGCGCGCGTCAACACCTCGGACTGAGCCTTAAGCTCTTCCTCTGTCATACGGGCGAGGGGGCCGGAAGGGTCGGTCAACAGCTCGGCCGGATCGGGCAGGACATAATCGCTCCGGCTCGTCGAGCTGACGCTGATCTCAGGTTCCGGTTCGCTCGGCTCTTCCTCTTTTGCAACCGGCTTCGACAGCGGCTGGATGACGGGCATGTCCGCCACGGCCGGATACCCATGTTCCTTCTCCCGCTCGTCAACCAGGGACACGCGGGCGGCCCGCGTGATTTTCGATTTGGTCTTTCGTCCCGGGGCCTCGGCCGCGTCCTGTCCGCGGGGTTCTGGCGCCAGCGCGGCTAGTCGCTCCCGTAGCGCGGCCCACCAGCCCGGCACTCGCTGGGCCACCTCCGCCAGCGACACCGGGGTTGTGAACAAAAGCGAAACGAGAAAGCCGGCGATGATGATGATATGCGCTCCGGTGCTGGCAAAGTAGGCGCGCAGCCCCTCCGCCAGAAATTGTCCGCACACGCCGCCCGCCATGCCGCGGTAGACGAGCCCGCTCGTGAGCGTGGGCACGGCCGTGACTTCCAGATGCAGAAATCCCGACAAGAAGAAGATCGCCAACAGCGAGCTGCCCGCGTTCCGAAGACGGATGGAGAGCGGGCTTTGCGTGAAGCAGCGCAACCCCAGCAGCCCTAGCAGAATTGGAAAGAGATACGCGGCGCCGCCGATCAAATGAAAGAATCCCGCCGCGAGCATCGCACCGGCGGAGCCGATCAAATTCTTCGGCTGTCCCGCCGCGGCGGACCCCGCGCCGATCGACTTGGCTTCGCCCGGCACGAAGGAGACCAGGCTCAGCAACGTCAGGAGACTCAGAGCGATGAGCAGTACGCCGATGACTTCCCGTTGGATATGTGAGGGCGGAGAAGAGGCGCTGCGGGTATCGCCCCGCTTCGCCGTGGAGGTCGCTGCCATGCCGCGGATGCTAGCAGCTTACCGAATATGAGGCAAGGGGAGAGGCTGTGCGAATGCGGCATGACGAATGGGCGTTGCAGGCCCCGCTACGCCGTCTGAATGGCGCGAGCGAGTTGGACGAACTGGTCGATGCTCAGAGTTTCGGCGCGCCTGGACGGCGCGATGCCGACCCGTTTCAGCGCCGACGTGATGTGACCGGGCTCGTATCCCTGATCACGGAGGGAGTTGGACAACGTCTTCCGGCGATGGGCGAACGCAGCCTTGACGAGCCGGCGGAATGCCTCTTCCTCTGCCGGCGATTCCCGCGGCTCCTTCGTGCGCAACAGAACCACGGCCGAGGCCACGTCCGGCCGGGGCCGGAAACACTGCGCCGAAACGCGAAAGGCAATGGTGACGTCTGCTGCGTATTGCGCCATCACCGACAGCGCGCCGTACCCCGCGCTCCCCGGCCCCGCGACCAGCCGTTCGGCCACCTCCGCCTGCAGCATGAGGATCAGGCGAGGCAGTCGACGGCGCTCTTCGAGGAGACGAAACAGCAGTGGGGTCGAGATATAGTAGGGCAAGTTGGCGACCACGATCGTGCCGGCCGGCACGCGATCCAACGGAAACTCCAGCGCGTCGGCGCAATGCAACTCCAGATTCGCCCACTCGCCCGCCCACTCCGTTAAAAACGCATGCAGCCGCGGGTCCACTTCAACGGCGATCACTCGACGAGCCGCCTTGCAGAGGGCTTCGGTCAGGATCCCGCGGCCCGGCCCGATCTCCAGCACCGTGGACTCCGCTTCGATTTCAGCGAGCGCGACGATCTTCCGGACGATGTTGGGGTCGATGAGGAAATGCTGCCCCAGGCGCTTCAGCGCGGGCGGCGGAGTGGCGGCCATTAGGATGGGCGGTTCAACTGTTTCGACAGGGCGAGCAAGGCGTTCCGGTAGAAGTCCACCACATCGGTGAACTCCTCCAGCATATCATTCGTAAAAGACGGCCCGGGCTGCTTCTGTGCAAATGCCTGGCCTTCCTTGGGGCCCACGGCTTGGGTCAGAACCGCGGCAGTCCGAGCCTTCCATTTGCCGATTCGTTCGGTGCCCGCGACGGTATTGAGGTCCGTCGTCGTCTGGCCAAGAATCGCGTCCAGTTCTTTGATTTGTGCCTTGATCGCCTCGAGCGCCGAACTCGATTGATCGCTCATTACGGGGTCCTTTCTGGGTTTGTCTTGTCTACGGGTCTACCCGGTCTGTCTCGTCTGTCTGGTGGTGCCATGAGATAGACCAGACGGACTAGATGGACCTTTTCCGTGTGAGTTTCGCCGCAAGGACGACGGCTTCCAGCAGGCTTCCCGGATCGGCTTTGCCTTTGCCGGCGATGTCATAGGCGGTTCCATGGTCGACCGATGTTCTGATGATCGGCAGTCCCACGGTCAGGTTGACGCATTTGCCGAAGGCTGCCAGCTTCAGCGGGATCAGCCCCTGGTCATGATACATCGCGACCACGCCGTCGTAGTCCCCTCGCGCCGCTTTGCCGAACAACGTATCGGCCGGCAGCGGATCGCTCGCGCCAATCCCTTCCCGCTGCGCGCGCCGAGCAGCGGGGCGAATCACTTCCTCCTCCTCGTTGCCGAACAACCCGCCTTCGCCTGCGTGAGGATTCAACGCCGCCACCCCGATTTTGGGCTTCTTGACCCCGAAGAACCGGGTGAGAGCAAGATGCGCCAGACGGATGGCTTTCTCAATTTTGTCCTGAGTCAACAACGAGGAGAGATCCCTGATCGCGACATGTGTGGTGACGAACATGATCTTCAACGGCCCACCCAGGATCATCATGCCGACCTCTTTGCTTCGCGTCAGATCGGCCAGCAATTCGGTATGGCCGGGATAGTGGAAGCCCGCCATGTTCATCGCCTCTTTGTTGATGGGCGCGGTCACGATGGCATCGATGCATCCGATTTGGGCCAGCTCCACGCCTTTTTTGATGAACGACACGGATGCCGCGCCCGTCTGTGCCGCCGCGATGCCGATCGACACCTTCTCGAGCGGCCGCTCGAGCGGATCAAGGACCGGGACGATGTTGGCGGCCTTCGGATAAGGCTCGTGCCCAGCAACGCGGACGACTGTCAGCGGCAGTTTCAAGTTCTGGATCGTCCGCTCCATGACGGGGACCGATCCGATTACCATCGGCCGGCACACCCGCCGCACCGATCGCCCGGCCAACGCCTTCGCAATCACCTCGGGGCCGATCCCAGCCGGATCCCCCATCGTGATGCCGAGCAGGGGAAGTGGATTCGTGTTCCTATTCCGATTCATATGCATACCACTTCATGAACGATGCTCAAACAGCGTACTCTCCTGGGTACGTTGAGGATTCGTGCGAGCCGAGACCGACGTTGGAGTCTGTTCCAGCATCTGATCAGCCCCCATATAGGTACAGCGCATACCCTATATAAAGGAGCGCGCCGCCGGTGAGCAACCAGGGCTTCCATTGGCCGAGCCAGGCCGCCTGTGCAAGACAAAAGCCGGCCGCCACCATCGCGAGGATCATGGTCACCATGGCATTGGGGGCTAGGGCCCAGTCCGTCCCCAGCAGTCCCACTGAAACGGGAAACGTCCCCTGGAACACCATCGCACCCGTCACGTTGCTCACCGCCAATCTATCCTTCTTGCGGTACAGCCACAGAAAACTATTGGACATCTCCGGCAACTCGGTGGCGAGCGGAGCGATCAATAGGGCGAGGATCAGCGGAGACACCGCGAGGGACCCTGCGATGGTTTCCGCCGCCGTCACGAACAAGTGCGCGCCTACGATGAGCCCGACTAATCCGAGCAGCCCTTGCAGAGCGATCATCCCGTAGGGCGGCGTGCGAGCGGATTTGGCGAATAAGAGCGGCTCCAGCGCGGCCCCTTCCCCTTCTTCTTCGCTCGGCGCCCCGAATTTGACCTTCATATAGTAAATGTAGAGCGAGATGAGGCCGACGGCGGCGGCGGCGTGCGCCACACGGGAAGGCACGAACACGCTGGCGAGCCCCACCCCGTAGCCGATGGCGAAAAAGGTCAAGTCCGTCCGCACTTCCCCGTAGTCTAACCGAAAATGCGCAGTGCGCTTACCGAGCCGCGCATAGAACAACAGCAGACCGGCCAGAATGGGGATGACCAGCGTACTGAGCATGAACGGCGCCCCGAGGATCGCGCCCAACCCCACTTCGGTCTCTTGTCGCGTGGCGCCGAAGAAAATGGCGATGATGGGGATGGAAGTCTCTGGGAGCGTCGTCCCGATCGCGGCAAACACGCTCCCGACCGCGCCCTCTGAGATGTTCAGCCGTTTGCCCAGCCACTCGATTCCATTCGTGAACAAGGCGCAGCCGCCGAGCGTCACGACCACGGACACGACGAAGAGCAGGCCGTAGAGCAGCACGGTCATGCGCGGGCACCGACGGCAGGCGGCAAGTCATACGACGCAAGATGCACCGCCGCCGTCGTCATCATGGCAGGAAGTCGTTTTTCCCGGGGTGGCTGCGCCGGTAGGCCAGCGCGGCGTCTTCGAGGACTTGCTTGACCGGACGGCCGGTCCGCTCCGCGAGACGCCGGCAGTCCAGATATTCCGGAGTCGCTTTCACCCGCTTCCCGTCGATGCCGGACACTTTGACCCGCACGGTTCCTCCGGCGACCGGCACGGATACGGATCGTCGCGGCAAAATGTGCCTGGCGACCTCCTGGACGCGCACGCCCAGCGCAGTGGTCTCCTCGAACAGAATATCCAGCACTCGATCGGCCTGCCCGCGAACGGCCAGCGCGGACAACACAATCCCGGGCCGCCCCCGTTTCATGATGACCGGTGTCAGCGTCACATCCAGCGCGCCGGCGGCAAACAGGCGGTCCATCACATGTTCGTAGACTTGGGGATTGAGATCGTCCAGATTCGTCTCCAGCTGCAGCACGACGTCCCGCCCTCGGCCCCTGGATTCGTGCGTTCGCGACACAAAGACGCGCAACACGTTCGGCCAGTCTCCCGTGTCCGAATCCGCCGCTCCGTAGCCGACGGCAGCCGGCGTCATGGCCGGCAGCGGGCCGAAACCGGAGCTCAGCGTTCGCAACAGCGCCACACCGGTCGGGGTGGCGAGCTCGCGCGGCGGCCCGGCGCTGTAAATCGGTATCCCTTCAGCAAGGACCGCGACGGCCGGTCCCGGGACCGGAAGCGGCCCGTGCGACGAATTCATGGTGCCGGCTCCGACGTTGATGGCCGATGCTGTGATGCTCGTCGCGCCAAGCAAATGACAGCCCAACACGCCCCCCACCACGTCGACGAAGGAATCCATCACCCCGACCTCATGGAAGTGCACCCGCCCCTGCGGCACGCGGTGCGCCCTTCCTTCCGCCTCCGCCAACCGCTCGAACACCGTGCGGCTCTGCCGCTTCACCGGATCCGGCAATCGGCTTGCGGTCAAGATGCGAAAAATGCGATTCACGGGCAAGGGACGGTCGAATCCCTTGCGCACTTGCACGTCCACTTTGACGGCATGAAGTTCTCCGCGGGCGACACGGCGCTTTCGCAGCGTGAAACCGGACAGGCGCAGGCCGTTCAGACCGCGCACAAGGTCGCCAAACGGCAGCCCTGCGTCCACCAGCGCGCCGAGAATCATGTCGCCGCTCACGCCGGAGAAGCAATCAAAATGCAATTGGACGGCCACTCGAAGATCTCCCACTGACCAGGCGGGCGACATCTTACCCAAGCCTCCGGCGAACGGCAATGCGCAGACAACATTGACACCCCCGGCACGCTATGTTAATCCCATCCCGCCCGATGGCAGGAGAATCGCCGAGCCATGGATTTCGCAGCACTATGATTCTGTATCGGCCGGCCCATCCCCGTTTCTTCCACACAGGACCGTCGTGGCGCCGTGCGTTGGCGCTGCTCCTCATGCTGGCGCTGCTGCTGATAGAATGGGACGAGAGTTCTGCGAAGCCCAAGGTCAAACGCGCGCCACGCCCTGAACCGGACCTCAAGATCATGCAGTTGCGAGTCGCCCCGACACCTTACTCTCCAGCCGACGGCGAGTTGCAATTCATCGTGCTCGTCCAACTGCCGAAGGATCTGAGCGATGCGACCATTCTGGAAGTCTCGTCGCTCGTGACCTCACCCTCGAAGACCTCGCTTCGCTTTCTCTCCCAACGTCAGCCGGTGAACTTGCCGGCATTGGACGCGGCCTCCGGGTCGAGCGCCGCGCCGAACGGCGACGCACGTCGCGTGGCCGTTACGCTCACCTGGGACGGAAAGGATCATAACAAGCAGGCCGCTAGTCCCGGGATCTATGACTTCGAAGTGCGCGCAAAGCTTCTGGCGAGCAATGAGAAAGGCGCCCGTACCCAGATGGTCGCTTGGCCAAAGCGAGGCGTGGTGGAAGTCAAGTAACGCGCGACACGGGCGAGAGCCGCGCGACGGCTCAATAGTTCTGATCTTTGCGTTTCACGCTCCTCTTTCCTGTCCCGCCCGTTTCGCCCAAGAGATTAACGCGGTGCGCCAGCACGCCGGCGCCGAATCCGTTGTCGATGTTCATCACGCCAATCCCCGCCGCGCAACTGTTCAGCATCGTCAACAGAGCCGCCAGTCCGCCGAAGCTGGACCCGTAGCCCCGGCTGGTCGGCACGGCCACGACCGGACGGTCCACCAACCCGCCCACCACGCTCGGCAGCACCCCGTCCATCCCCGCGACGACAATCAGCACGTTGGCTTCCAAGAGGCGGTCATGCCTGCCCAGCACGCGATGAAGGCCGGCCACGCCGACGTCGTATAATGTTTCCACCCGGCTGCCCATCACTTCCGCGGTGACTCGCGCCTCCTCCGCGACCGGGATATCCGACGTGCCCGCGGTGACGATGAGAATCCGACCCCGCAAGGGACGAGCGAGATCTCGTAACGCCACGATGCGCCCGTCCTCGTGATACCGTGCCTTCCGGTTCAAACGCAGTAATGCCTTTGCTGTGGTCGGGTCCACGCGCGTCGCCATGAACGGGCCTTCCCTTTTGAGCAGGCTCCGCGCGATCCCCAGCACCTGGGCCGTCGTCTTTCCCTCGCAAAAGACCACCTCAGGAAACCCCTGCCGCAGGGACCGATGATGATCCAGCGAGGCGAATCCGAGATCCTCATACGGCAGTGTCCGCAGGCGCTTGATCGCGCCTTCAATTGACACCTTCCCGGTCCGGACGTGTCCCAACAGCGTCTTGAGCGACTCGTGGTTCATGGCATACTGGTTTATCTGGTCTGTCCGGTCTATTCCGTCGGGCTGGGCTTTTTCTGCATCGATCGGACAGATTGGACAGACCAAACGATTTCTTTTGGCCTTTAATCTCGCTCCGCTTTTGCGTCGCGCTCCATCAGATCGCTCACGGCCTGGCGGCAGGGTTTGCCTTCGAAGAGGACGGCGGTCACTTCACGAACGATAGGCATCTCCACCCCGTACTTCGCGGCCAGCCCGGACGCCGCGCGGGCGGTGCGCACTCCTTCGGCAACAGCATGCATGCTTCCGAGAATCGTCTCCAATCGTTCGCCTTTGCCGAGCCGCAAACCGACTGTGTGATTCCTGCTCAGCGGACCCGTACAGGTCAGCACGAGGTCCCCAACGCCTGAGAGTCCATAGAACGTCCTGGGATCGGCCCCCATCGCCGTGCCCAAGCGAATGATTTCCGTGAGTCCGCGAGTAATCAACGCAGCTCGCGCGCTGTGCCCGAGTTGCAAACCGTCCACGACGCCCGCCGCGACCGCCATCACGTTTTTCAAGGCACCGCCGAGTTGAACGCCGATCGGATCAGAGTCGCCATAGACCCGGAAAGCAGACGTCATCAACAGCGATTGAAATCGTTTCACCAGTTCCGATTCGGCTCCGGCCAGACAAACGGCGGTCGGCTGTCCACGACTGACTTCGGCGGCAAAGCTTGGACCCGACAGCACCAGCAGTCCTCCGCGTATCGCGGGCGGCAAGACTTCTTCCATCACCTGGGTCATGAGCTTGAGGCTCTCTTCTTCCACCCCTTTTGTCGCGCTCACGATGGGGATCGGCGTTGTGAGCCATGGCGTCATTCGAATCAACACGGAACGTGCCGCGTGCGACGGGACGGCAAAAATGAGACCTTCGGTATGGCTGATCGCCTCTTCCAGCGACCCGGTGGCCACGAGAGTCGAAGGCAGTGACACACCCGGCAAAAACATCGAATTCTCTCGCTTGGTCGCAATAGCCTCAACCACCGCTGCTTCATAGGCCCAGAGCCGCACTGCGGTCCCGCGCTCGGCTACATGTCGCGCAAGGGCTGTTCCCCAGGCGCCGGCGCCGATGACCCCGATGCGGCGAATGGTGGATTGATTCATATGATGTCCCTGTGTGGATGAAGTCATGCTCGCTGCGGCAAGCGCGCGGATTATAGGAACCGGATTCAGAAGCTGTCAATGAACCAAGTCGGTGCGATAACCCGATACCGGATGAGAAAACTTATTAAGAATAGGTGAAATCTCTCCCTCCCTCTATACTCTCTTACGGGCATAGGCTTTGCTCAACGTAGGCGAGATATTCGGCGGCGTCACGGGTTGCCGTAGGGTCAAAAAAGGCCTTCTTAGTTGATAAGTACCGAGGAGTCACCCATGAAGATCCATCGTCCCTGCGGCATCCGATTGGCTTTGCTGGCTGCCGTCCTTTTGTGTGTGGGCCATTTGAGTGGTCCTGCGGCGTATGGAGAATCCTACATCGGCGGACAATTCGGTTTGACGCTACCGTCCATAGGAAAAGGGTTGACCGATACGGATTTGACCGGCAGCTTCGTATCGGGCTCGACCCTCTCCGACCAAGCTCTTAAGACCTCGATGCTCTATGGTATGAAAGCGGGTCATTACTTTAAACGACTGCCATGGCTGGGCATTGAAGCCGAAATCTACAACACCACTCCACACATCAAACAGCAGTCCCTCACCTTTAGCGGACCGTCCGGTCCGGTTGGTTCGCTGAACTTCCCTGGTTTGAATCTACGCGTCCTCACCCTTGCGCCGCTCAACGTCACGTTCCGCTACCATAAGACGAGGCTTCAACCCTATGTTGCGGTTGGCCCGGGAATATTCTTCGCCCGGATTAAGGATCCCTCGATCAGCTCCGATAACTCCCAGTCCAGCACCAAGCTTGGCATCAATGCTCAAGCCGGCCTTCGCTACTACATTACGCGGCGAGTGACCGTATTCGGGGAGGCAAAATACAATCACGTGCGATTCAATTTCCCCGAGACACCTCCGGGACCGAACTTTAACCTCTTTGGCTTTGAAAGTACTTATAATATGGTGCACGTGTCGTTCGGCATGAATTATCATTTCTAACCGCCTAGCACGCTCGCGTTCCGTGATCCGTGTGCCTGTCTCGACACCGTGCACGCCAACCAGGTACCATCCCGCTGGTTGCGCCGGATGGTCAGCATGAAAACCTGCCCCACTTGCAGCCGTCAACTCCCCGAGGTCAGCCGTTACTGCACCCAGTGCGGACAACGGCTGGATCAAGCACCGGGCGCTGCGCAGCCCGGTGAGTTGAACATCCAAGTACTCTATGGGATGGTCGCCGTCCTAGCCCTGGCCCTCCTCTTTCCTCCCTGGGAAACACCTCCGACACAGCAGCCCGAATTCCTCGGCATGCATTTCATCCTGAATCCCCCGACTCCCGACGCGGTCGTCAGCCGCCTCCTGCTGACGGTCGAGCTGGTGACAATCGCCATCGCCGGATTGTATGGCTCGTTCCTCTTCCGCAAGAAATAGTCTTTTCCCTCTTCCTACTTTCGGGATAGGACCGCTATCACGACTGCTCACAATCCCCGTTCAACGAGGCCGTAGGCGGGTCAACAACCGGAGGCGTACCCTCTGGGGTACGTCGAGGATCGTTGCGAGCCGAGAACGCCGTTGGCGGGGATCTTCAGCAGTCGACCGAGGCAACTTCAGTCGAGTGCAAGCGTGAGGCATTTGGCCGATCCGCCGGACTTCATGAACTCGTCCAGCGGCACCGGGTGTGGTTGGTATCCGCGACGGAGCAGTTCCGCCGCGGTCTCGGGGCAGCCCGTCGGCAGCACGACATGTTTGCCGACACACACGGCATTGCAGGCAAACCGCAGCGCTTCGTGCTCCGGAACGATCAGACGGCGCGAAGCTCCGATGCGTTCGGCGATGACCGCCTGCGCGTAACGATCGAAGGCGGGAGGAAAGTACATCAAGTCACCGCCGCTGAGCGGACAGAAACAGGTATCCAAGTGGTAGAACCGGCTATCGATCAATTCAAGCGGGATGACTTCTTGATTGAACAGGGCGCTGAGGACGGGGAAGGCGCGAATTTCGGATCGTTGCCGATAGCCGCCGAACCAGCCGTCGGAAAATCCGAGCAGATCTCCTGCGCCCTCAAAGTAGAGTCCCGGCTCAAGAGTGACGACCTCATACCCATGAGCGCGGAACCACTCCTCAAAGTAGGCTTCCTCGCGCCGTCGCTCGGGATACCGGAACCGGCTGGGCACTGCCCGCGTCCCGGCCACCACACCCGCGTTGGCCGTGAATACGAGATCCGGCAGCCCCGGAACAGGAGTCATGCGCTCCAGCAAAACACCGACATCCTCCTCGAACACCCGCATCAACTGATGCCATTGCCGAGCGGCGGCCTCCGGGTTCACCCGGTTTGCCAAACGCATCCACGGGTTGATTTCGTACTCGATCCCGAAGTAGTCCGGTGGACACACGAGTAAGCGGCTCATGGCTTCCATCCCAGCTCGCGCGCCAGCTCCCGTAGGAACGACGCGGCGTCCATCACCATCCCCACCGCCTGGAAACTGCCTCGGTCCGCCAGCTTCGTCGGCACCGCGGGGTTCACGTCCACGCAGACCATCGGCACGGTGGCCGGCAACAGATTGCCGGTCGCAACCGCGTGCAGCGTGCTGGCGACCAGGAGCGCCAGGCCGACTCCGGGAATCGCGCTCCGCATCGCCGCTTGCGCCGCCATGCTGTCCGTGATGACGCCGGGCAGCGGCCCGTCGTCGCGGATGGTGCCCGCCATGACGACGTCGACTGATTTCCTGACACAGGCCGCCATGATGCCGTTCTGGATCACTGCCGATTCTACCGCCGTCTTGATGCTGCCGATCGCGCGAATGCGGTTGATGGTGCGCAGATGGTGTTCGTGTCCGTGGGGAACCGCCCGGCCAGCCGACAGACCGTATCCGAGCGACGTGCCGTACAAATCCGCTTCCAAATCATGCGCGGCGAGCGCATTGCCGCAGAACAGGACATGGATGAATCCCTTTTCAATCAACCAGGTCAACGCCTCACGGCCTCCTGCGTGGATGATAGCCGGCCCACCGGCCAGCAACACTTTGCAGCCCGGGATACCCTGGCTCTGTTCCTCTCGCAGATGCTTCATGCGCCGAGCCACATCCACGATAATGTGGGTATGCGGCCGTTCGGCGGACACCTGAGATTCCATGAACCCGAACACGTCCCGTTCCTTCGGGCGCGCAAGCGGCACAACCCGCACTCCGCGCCGGCCTGTCACGATCAAGTCGTCTCGGATGACAGCGGCCATCGGAACGGCGGTGGCCCGGAGCCGGCGGTCGTCCACTTTGATGCCCACGTCCATTTCGATCCCTTCCACGTCGATCCACTGACCTTTGACGCGGATTTGGGTGGGCAAGTGAGTGGTGGCGTAAAATGCCTCCGGAAAGATCCCGTCGGCCGGCGCGAGCTCCAGCGAGCAATCGTCCTCGCGCTCCACCGACGCTCCATGCGGCTGAATCGCCGCCAGAATGTCCTTCAGCAGAGAAACGGAGGACGCTCTCACCACGATGCGAGCTGAAGAAGGCTCTTCTCTCGTCACCCCGATACGAACATCCGTTAGGTCGAACGTCCCGCCCATCATGAGAATCGTGTCGAGCACCTTGGCAAGAATGAGCGAATCGATAATGTGGCCTTGTAGGACGACGGTATCGTGAGCTTGGTCCATGTCGATCCTCTTAGCTCCTCGAATCCAACACCCGGGGCTGGACAAATTTTACCATGGAACCTCCCGCGACTGAGGCCCGGCCCCCTAGTCTGCCTTCATCAGTTCCCGCAGCACATTGGTGGCGTAGGCCCCGGGCACAAGCGCGAAGCTGAGAGTCAAGACAGATCCGTTCAACGACCACTGCAAATCCATCAGCTTGGCGCGGAGCGAGCGCCGTTCACCGCGAAAACCGCATTGCTTGGCCGCTTGGGTCAGCGCTTCCGGCGTCGTTCCTTCGGCTTCCACCACCGCCCGTTCAACGGCGCCCGGTTCACCGGTCGCCCAGGACACCCGCGAGCCGAACAGAATCCCCGTCGGGCTGATCTCAAATCGGTCGGCCCGCGGCTGCTCCGCGGCCGCATTTTCCACCGGGAAACACGCTCCATTTTCCATCTTCATCGCCCAATCACCCTCCAGTACCCGGTCCACCCTGTCGATCCGCCGCGCCAGGATCGCGTTGAACAGATGGGATTGGTAGCTGTTCAAGTACCAGATACGCTGAGATCGGCTCATGCGGCCGCGGCGAACCGAATCCCTCAGCAACGCCGCGCCAAGTTCATAATTCCGCCCGGCCCGGCCCTGGCGTTGCGGCCCAAAGAAATTCGGCACACCCCGGCGCGCCAGGACCTCCAACACCGCGGGGACTGTTTCCCCAGCGTGCGGAGCGACGTCCCGAACGATCAGTCGGAAAACATTGCCCGCATGGTGCCCGGTGCGGAGACGGTTTCGATGCCGACCCAGCACCTCGATCGCCAGGACGTGCTCGTCGATCCGAAGGGCCGCCGCTCGATCCGCGGACACACCGTGCACGGACACCAGCTGCGTCGTCAGAGCTTGCGCATCTTTCAGCCCCGCGACCCCGATCGATTGAGCCTTGATCCCCAACATCCCCGACAACCGTTGCACCAACTGCGGCGTGGACAATCCTTGTTTCGTCACACGAAGATACAGGTGTTCGCCTTCCCCGCATGGGAGGTAGAGCGGCCGCTCATCGACTCGAAAGTCCTGCGGCACGGTTTTGAAACGACCGCCGATGCCCGGATAGGCGGCACTCAAGAACGGCAAATTTGGATTCACGTGACATTGTCCGGTCTCTCGAGGAGAGACCGCTCCTCATGGTATACTTTTTGTTATGCGTGTCCCTCGATCGCCGTCATCCTCTCCCGCGAACGTCCCTGTCATGATTCTCGCCGCCGTGGCGTTTTGTATGTCTCTCCTGCAACCGGCCGATGCCGTGCCACGCGATGAGGTGTTCCGGCTCTTCACACAGCATATCCAACGACAGGTCGATTTTGACAAAGTGGCCTTCGCGCAAGCCAGTGCCTGCACCAACTGGTTCTACAAGCAACAACAACACAAGCCCTCTACGCCGGAGGTCCAGGGCGTGCGATGGAGCGGGCAGCGTCCTCCTTCTGATGCCGAGCCTCGTCTGATATTGAACGCCGCGGACTGCCGGCGCTTGTATCCCCGCGGGCTGGACAGCGTCCGGGACGACTTTCAGAGGACTCAATCCTCATTGTCCCTCAGCCTCACTTTCTACGAGTTCGCGCTGGTGGGCGACCGCGACGACAACGACCAGTACAGCCCCGCCGAGCTTCGCGACGTGCTCCGCTCGCTCGATCTCTCCTACGACGCA
>JBDZUK010000012.1:59305-75264 GCA_040255165.1 Nitrospiraceae bacterium
ACCCACCATGAGGTCTCTCGGCTGACCTGCCGTCATTCCGCGCTGGCGGGTCGCCGCGCGATTCACCTTACCGATTTGCACCTCGACCGATACCAGCCGCGCCACGACAGAACGGCGTCGATCATCGGTGAATTGGAACCCGACTGGATTTTCATCACCGGCGATCTCCTCAACGTGCCGGACGGTCTGCCGCACCTGTTCCGATTCCTCGGTAAATTGCGGGAGATCGCCCCGGTGTTTATGACGCTGGGGAACCACGATCACTACAGCGGCGTCCCGATCGACACCTTCGTCGAGTGGGCGGATCGGCACAAGGTGATGTTGCTCATCAATCAGGTCGTATTCGTGCCGACCGACGCGGGAGAATTGGCCGTCGCCGGTGTGGATGATCCGTCCCTCCATCGAGCCGATTTGCGTTGTCTGCCGTGTCCCGCCGCCACCCGGTTCACCCTCTTGCTGGCCCATGCACCGAGCATTCTCGACCAACTCCACGATGCCCATGGAGTCGATCTCATTCTGTGCGGTCACAGCCACGGCGGCCAATGGCGGGTGCCGAACGTGCCGCCGTTCTGGCTTCCGCCCGGATGCAACGGTCGGAGCGCCGGGTATCACGAGGAGAAAGGATGCCGCATGTACGTCAATCGAGGCCTGGGATGGTCGGTACTGCCACTGCGCTGGAATTGCTCGCCGGAGATCGTGGTGGTGGAATGGACGGAGTCCGAAACCGCAGACGGTTGACGCTACCGCCGAGCCGGGCTGCCCATATTTATTTCATCCGCTCCAACGCTTCTCTCGCCCGGCTTCTCACCGTCTGATCCCAGTCCTCTTCCTTCACTTTTTCCAACACCTCTTTCGCCTCGGTGGCTCGCAGCCGTCCCAATCCCAGCGCGGCGCAGGAACGGACATACGCATGATCGTCCTCCAGAGCCTTGATCAGAAGCGGGACGACCGATTTGTCCTGCAAGACACCCACATAGCTGGCCGACATGCCTCTGATGCGATGCTGCTTATCTCCCAGCGCCCGCTGTACCGTATCGGTCAGCAGCTCTCTCAGCGCCGGGACCAGCGGCTCTAGACCCTCGATGCGGTAGTCGTTCGCTTCGATCATCGCGAAGGCCAGCTCCAAGCGTTTGTCTCGCGATGTGGCCCGTTCGAACGCCCCCATTAAACGGGCCCGCTCTTTCCGACGGCCGGCGCGGCGCCGGACTCTCCGCGCGACCGTCCACACCAAGGCGCCCACAGCCAGGATGGCCGCCGCCAGCGGGATTGCCTGATCTATGATGTAATCCTGCGTATCGAGGGGAAGCCGCTTCCAGATCCACACCCCGGCGACGACGAGCCCGAGGACGATGAGAATGGCGGTCAGATTGGCTTGGCCCTCGTCGCGGCGAGTCATAGCGCCGCATCATAGGCAAGCGGTTCCGGCTGCGTCAACGCGGCGGAAACGCCGCTCTTGACAGTTATTCTAGCTAGGACTACTGTCCACGTGTGGACTTGCCCGACCTCAAAGACGATCCCTATCTTAAAGTCCTGCGCCCGTTGGTGGAGGCGTATCTGGCTTTCTGGCGCGCCGACAACCGGCACATTAAGGCGATGCGGCTCACCCCCTCGCAGTTCGACGTCATTTCGACCCTGGGTGACACCGACGGTATGACGTGCTCGGAGCTGTCGGCTCGAACCTTGGTGACGAAGGGCACGCTCACCGGCGTGCTGGACCGGTTGGTTTCGAAGGGTTTGGTTCGCCGTGACGACGTCAAGGGCGACCGACGCTGCATCATGATCCGGCTTACGGAAAAGGGGGACGCCTTGTTTCGAAAGACCTTTGCCGCCCATGTCGCTTTTCTTCGTCCTTACTTCGAGCGTGCGCTGAGTCAAAAGGACGCGGAGCAATTACGCATCCTTTTGATCCGGATTCGAAACAGCTTTTCGGAACACTGAGTGGTTTCGGACTTTCAGGAAATCATCATGGATACACCGATCCCGACACAGAGCGCCGATCGTCAATGGCCCGGCCTGAGCGTGGCGTGTTGGCGGTCTTCCACTGGACGCGGATCTTGCGAAATTTCTCAGACTTCTCTCCGGCCGCTATGCGCCTGACGATCCTTGGCTCGGGTACCAACGTGCATCCGACCCGCGCAGCCGCGGGATATCTTGTGTGCACGGATCAGACGTTGCTGATCGACTTCGGCCCCCGCACGTTGATGAATCTCATGAAAACGGGAGTGAACCGGCACACGATCACGCACATCTTGTTTTCTCACTTCCATGCGGACCACTTTTCCGACTTCATTACATTCTTTTTTGATGCCGTCTTTTTTTCCAAGCGGGAGATCGGAAGGAGACCCGACCTCACCGTGATCGGCCCCAGAGGCACGACCCGCTTATTCCAAACGATGCTGAACACGTTCCCGGGTTTTGCCTCCGCCGAGTTTCGCGTACGATTCCGCGAGGTGGCCGACCGGAAATTTTCCATCGGCGAGACGACGATCATCCCGCGCACCGTGCTCCATACGCCGCGGCTCCATTGTGTCGGCTACCGGATCGAGTACGGCGGCCGCGCCGTGGCCTACTCCGGGGATTCACAGTACTGCGACAACCTGGTCCGCTTATGCGACCGGACCGATGTGGCAGTCCTGGATTGCTCGTATCCCGCCAATCGGCCCGGGCCCGCTCATATGCACGCGGGCGACTGCGGAAAGGTGGCCGCCGAGGCAGGCATCGGACGGCTCGTACTGTCGCATTTCTATCCGGTCGCGGAGCAGGAGGACGTGTGCGCGCAGGCGGCAGAGGCGTTCGATGGGAACATTACATTGGGGCGTGATTTGCTGAGCATCCGAATATGACGGTCAGAGGCCGCCTTCCCGGTTTTCGCAGCCGAGAATTTCAAGGAAGCGCGTCAGCCGCACCTTTCGAAGCGGGTCGTCGAGCTTGGCGTAGATCGCGAGCAGATTTTTCACCATCCGGGAAAGAATTCCCCGGGCGGGACTGCGCTGCAGATATCGTTCGTCGAACCCGTAGCCCGCCTCCGTCAGGAAGCGCGCACAGTTCTTTTCGGTCAGCAAGGCGCCGCCGTTGAAGCAATCCACGAAGATTTTGTACCGGTCGGATTCATACTTCACGAGAAAGTGTCCGGGCATGCCGATCCCGTGCACGGGCAGGCGGAGTCGCTTTCCGATCAGCAGGTACACCGCCGACAGACTAATCGGTATGCCCGTCCGGCGGTCGAGCACACGATTGAGGTAGCTGTTCTCGATCTCATAATAGTTCTTGGTATTGCCCTTGAATCCCTGTTCGGTGAACAAGTACCGGTTGAGCGTCTTGACCGTTTCTTCGCCCGACGCGCGGGGGCCGATCCGCTCGCGGACCTCCTGCGCCATATCGTCGAGCTGGCGGCCGTACGCGGCGACTTCGAGCGACGGATAGGCATACCGCGCCAGCAGAAAGGCTCCGGCTTCCAGATCCATGTGCTGGTCCGGCACGTTGAGAAGCTGCTGTAATTCCTCCTCCAACTTGCCGCCGCGGATTTCCTCCAGCACGCCGGCAATGCGATCCGCCATCTCGGGCTGCTCGATTTCCGCTTCCTGGAGCAAGGGCACCGCGCAGGGACCGATGTCGATGAGCTTGCCGCTGATGGTTCGCACGATTCGCTCGTCTTCGTCCGCCAGAAGCCGGATCAACGCGCGAATCTGATTTTCGTTCACCAGCATAGAGTACTCCCAAAGCCGGAAGCCGTTACCCCATCGCGCGACGAAATGCCCGTGCGCCACCGTAGAGGCAGACGGCGTCGAATACCAGCATCACAATGATGACCATCCCCACGTGAGGCAACGCCTCGCTCCAGCCCGAGAGAATGAGAGGCCGGACGGCATCGATAGCCCAGGTCATCGGATTGAATCGCGCCAGAACCCCCATCCATGCCGGCATCGCAGCCAGGGGGACCAAAGCGGAGCTCAGGAAAATCATCGGCAGCGAGAGAAATCCCAGCACAGAAAAGAAATCGCCGTGGCTCTTGACCGAAAATGCCATGGCCATGGAAATGGCCGTCAGACCGACGCCGAATAGCATGCCGATCAATAGAATCGTCGCGACGCCCACCAGGCCCGTAGCGGGCTGCACGCCGAACAGGAACGCGACGCCTAGGATGACGAGGACCTGGAGCGAGGTGATCGTCATCACGAAAATGAACCGGCTCAGAATGACTGAGCTGCGATGGATCGGCGTGGACATCAACCGCTCCAGGAATCCGTTTTCCTTGTCGAACAGCAGGTCCACGCCGCCGGCCAGCCCGTTATTGAGCACCGTCATGACCACCACGCCCGCCGCCAGGAAGCTGATGTAATTGGGGGCTTGGGTCACTTGCGTGTCGGCGGTCCGCTGAAACAGGTTGCCGAAAAAGATCAGCCAGAACAGCATCGGCTGCACCAGAGTGAAGAGCATGCTGAATTTTTCCCGGCTGAGCCGGCGCACCCACCGCATCGTGAGCGCGCTGATTTCTTGGCGGTATTCCTGCATCGCTAGTTCACGCTCTCCGTCGGAGGTTCCTCGCGGATGGATCGACCCGTGTGAGCGATGAAGACGTCGTCGAGTCGCGGGCGGTGATAATCGATGAATTCGAGCCGGCAGTCAAGGCGGTTGGCGGCCTCCAAGATGGCGGGCAATGCTTTCTCAGGCGATTCCACCCGGATGTCGAGCCCGCGATCGTTGACGTTGACGGACCGGATCGCCGGCAGAGTCTTGAGCGCGGCGGACAGTGCTGTGACGCGGTCGCGTTCCCTGATGGTGAGCGAGACAATGTCGCCGCCGAGCCCGACCTTCAGTTCCGTCGGTGACCCCAGTGCTCTGATCCGCCCCCCGTCGATGATCGCCAGACGGTCACAGAGTTGGTCGGCTTCGTCCAGATAGTTCGTGGTCATGACCACCGTCATGCCCTGCTGCCGCAGCATCCGGATATAGTCCCAGATGCGGAGGCGGCTTTGGACGTCTAGACCAAGGGTCGGTTCATCCAGGAAAAGAATTTTGGGATTGGGCAGGAGCCCACACGCGATATCCAGCTTGCGCTTCATGCCGCCGGAGTAAGTTTTGGCGGGGCGGTCGGCATGCGTTTCCAGTTCGACCAGCTTCAGCAGGTCGGCGATCCGGCGTACCGCTTCAGCTTTCGTCAGGTGATAGAGGGCGCCCAGCAGTTCCAGGTGTTCACGGCCCGTGAGAAACCGGTCGATCGCGCGTTCTTGCGGGACATAGCCGATGAGCTGGCGCACCATGTCCGCTTCGCGAATCGTGTCGTGCCCCAGCACGGTGGCCGAGCCGGTGGTCGGATGCAGCAGAGTGATCAGGATGCGCAGCGTCGTGCTTTTGCCCGCGCCGTTGGGGCCGAGCAGCCCGAAAATTTCGCCCGAGCGGACTTGAAAGGAAATGTCGTCGACCGCCCGATAGCCGTCGTAGGTCTTGCCCAGATGGGCAACGTCGATCGCGATCGACCCGTCCATCAGCCCCAGCCCTTCGTACCGCGGCGGTCGTGCAGCATGAACTGGATAAGATCCCCCAGCCGGCGGGTCTGCTGGTGGAGCGTCTCGGCTTCCAGGAGGAATTGTTTCTCGAGCGGCGTGCAGTCGAGATACATCGAGAGAGTATTGACGAGAATTTCGTCGCTCACCTGCTCTCGAAAGATCCCTTGCCAAATCGGCGCGTCGTCCTGCACCCTGAAGTATTCTTCCAGCGCGTTGAAGAGGCTGCTCCGCACTGAGGGCTCCAGCGGAGGATCCGCTTCGCGGGGCTTCATGGCGATGCGTGCCTCGCGATAGCTCCGGGCCGAAAACTCCTCCTGAAGCTCATACCGCTCCAGGCCTTGCAGGATGATGTTGGAGCGGCCGTCCGGCAGCATCTCCACGCTGACCAACCGGCCGACGCAGCCGGTCGGAAAGACCGGCGGATTCCCGTAGTAATCGGTTTCCCACCCGTCCTTCAACAGCGCCATGGCGATGCACTGGCTTCCGGCGGAAGCGTCCGAAACCATTTCCCGATAACGCGGCTCGAAGATGTGCAGGGGCAGGTAGGTTTTAGGAAACAGGATCACGTTCGGCAGCGCGAATACCGGTACCCGCTCCGGGACCGGGAAAACAGGAGCTTTCCCGCGATGACGAAAGCCGCGATCGCGCTCACGGTCAAAATTCATGGGCTCACGATAGCCGATGCTTGCCAAAATTGTCAACGGCGCGACTCCGCGCGCGCAGGGCGCTTGCACGCAGAAAACCTGCTCCAGCACAGGCGATTTGTACATTCGTGGCGCGCATGATATAAGCGCTAGAGCATTCGAGGTTGGCGTGTCGCTGGGTACTCTCTCCACATGCACGGTTCATCTCTCTTCATGGATCGGCTCCTGCGCTCGCGCCATGCTCGTTGGTGCGGCGGTATTCGGTTTCAGCGCCGCCTCTTCTCCGTCCGTCGGCGAAACTCTCGAGGGATTCCGCGCGGCTGCCGCCGGCTACCGGTACGAATTTCCACGCGATCATGGTGCGCACGACGAATTCCGGACGGAATGGTGGTACTACACGGGCCACTTGCGCGCTTCGAACGGCCGACGGTTTGGGTTTGAATTGACGTTCTTCCGGCGCGGCATCCCTGCCGGCGAGATCAAGACGCGGCCGTCTCAATGGTCCGTTTCCCAGCTCTACCTGGCCCACTTTGCGATCAGCGATCTTGATCGCCAACAGTTCCACTATGCCGAGAAAGTCAGCCGGGCCGGGCTTGGAAAGGCCGGAGCCGACGAAGGCCGCTTGAACGTATGGATCGACCATTGGCTCGCTGAATCGCTCATGAATGAGCCGGCCCGTCACCGTCTTGAGGCCTTGCAGGGCGATCTGCGGCTTTCGTTGCACCTCACGAGTGAAAAGCCGCCGACCGTGCACGGCCGGGGAGGAATAAGCCGCAAGGGCGCTTCAGAAGGACAGGCCTCCCATTACTATTCATTGACTCGTCTCGCCGCGACAGGGTCAATCACGGTCGGAGCAGAGACGTTCGACGTGACCGGTCTTGGTTGGATGGATCACGAGTTCGGGTCGGCCGACCTAGATTCTGACCTCGTGGGATGGGATTGGTTCAGCGTGCAAATGGACGATCGGACCGAACTGATGTTGTATCGGCTTCGCCGAACGGATGGCTCTTCCGATCCCTCGTCGAGCGGTACCCTCATTCACGCGGACGGTACGAGTGAGTACCTGCCGCAGTCGGAATTTGGGCTGGAGCCTTCGGATGAATGGATCAGCCCGAACAGCCGCGCGCGCTACCCGCAGCGTTGGCGGATCACCGTACCGCGACGCCGCCTGTCGCTGGATGTGACGTCCCTCCTACGTCAGCAGGAGCTCGTCACCACGCGAAGCACACAAGTGACGTACTGGGAGGGAGCGGCCCGCGTGTCCGGCACCAGAGACGGCAACCCGGTCACCGGACAGGGCTATGTCGAATTGACGGGCTATGCGGAGCGCTTCTCGCAAAAACTGTAGGCGGGATATATAAAAGACTTCTATGCTCCCGCCCGGCGAGCGTTTCAAAATGACGGCGGGAAAGCGTGGCTCTGGCAACTCGGGAAGCCAGCGTCTCCGTTGACTCCCATCGGACTTCCTGAGCATCCCACGAAGACTGAAGGCTGCTCGTACCTTGACTGACAGAAGAGGCTATGGTTAGGTCTCCTGCTGGTCCACGCCCAGACTTCAGAATGAACTCCTTGCGCTCGACAATCAGCTTTTTTTCCGTTCTGCTCCTGGCCTTTACACTCGGCGGCTGTGAAAAGGAGAGCGAAGCGATCGTCTCGATCGCGCTTCATCCGACCAACGCGAACATCCTGTACGTCGCCACCAACGACGCGGTGTACAAGACGCGGGACGGCGGGCAGACATGGGAACGCTTTCCCGGCTTCAGCGCGAGACGGGTCACGACGCTCTCCGTCGACCCTCAGCTTCCGGCCACGGTATATGCCGGCACCATGGGAGACGCCGTGTACAAGAGCCCGGATGGGGGACAGCATTGGCTCCCTCACAACGTAGGCCTCAAGGAACACGTCTCGTTCGTCAATCAATTCGTGTTCCACCCTACCCAGAACGAGGTGCTCTACGCCGCGACGACCGTCGGTGCGTTCTATTCAAGAGACGGCGGACGGGAATGGGAGGAGCGCATGGCGGGCATGAAGGAAGTGCACATCGTCGTGGCTCTCGCCATTCACCCGACGAATCCAAGAATCCTGTACGCCGGGACCACGGGGGGGGCGTATCGAAGTGCGGACGGCGCGGCGAGCTGGCAGAAAATCAACAATGGGTTGATTCCCGACGATGTGCTGAACGCTTCCATGGCGCTCGGGATCAACCAGTTGGCGATCGATCCATCCAACCCCGATACCGTCTACGCGGGTACCACGAAGGGACTGTTCCGCACCACGAATCAAGGTGCCGCATGGGAGCGGATCGGCACCGCCATGCCGGACCAATTCATCAGCAGCCTCCTGATTCATCCGTCCCAGCCGGCCGTGCTGTATATCGGCGGCCCGGCCGGCGTGTGGAAAAGCAAGGACCGCGGGGTTACGTGGCAGGCGATGAACAACGGGCTCGGGACTCTCAACATCCGCACCATTGCCATGAGCCCGCGGGATGCTCAGCTGTTGTACGCCGGAACGAACGGCAGCGGTCTGTACCGCTCTGCCGACGGGGGCGAGAATTGGACGCCGATCCCGCTCAAAGCGGCCGCGGCTGTCTCTCCGGCCTAAGCCGACGCCACATCGCTCCGTCCAGAGCGTCCGCCATTCTGCCGGTCCTCTGCGGCGACCCTGATAAGGATCGCCGCAAAGGCGAGGACCCCGCTGAAACGAAATCGTTGCCGCAATGCATCGGCGAATGATCAGTGCGCGCGCGTCCCTTCCGCACCTCCCTCCTTGTTCATGTACCGGTTCCCGTAGCTCATCAGGGCGGCGGACAGGGATTTCCACTCTTCCGCGCTCAGTTGTTCTTTTATTTGAAACCTCATGGCCAGGACTTTCGCGGACGAGCGCATCCGGCCATTGTGGAGCTGATCCAATATCTTGGTGAAGTCCTCCGGATGAGCGGCGTAGTCGGCGTTCAACTCGTAGAGTTGACGATGCAATGCGCGGCTCTGTTCTCTGGAAGCCTTCAGCTCTTGGATGATCTGCTTCATCAAAGCCGTCGCCCGCGCAGCCTTATCGTTGTCGGACACGCTCTTGGCGATCAGCTCCGCGACTTCACGCTCGCCCTTTTGCCAATAGGCCTCTCCTTTGCCGGAACGTTCTATTCCGTGATGAGGGTGTGGTGCACAGCCGCTCAAGAGGGCCGCGCATGCCGCAGCCCAAAACCATCTGCCCACCTGTGTCATCAAAAACCTCCTTCGTTGACCGATCTTTCCTGGGTTGTGTGCGTGGACGACCGTACCGTATCATACACGGCGTGATGCCGACGCCCACCGACCTTGTCTCTATGATGCGCGAGGAATTCCGGCGGCATCTGGAGCTGTTTTATGCTCGTCTGAAGCTCGCGCCGCCTTACGATAGCGTAGAGAAGGCGATCAAATACTTGACCGCCGAGGTGAACGCGCTTTCACCCTCCGACCGGGCGCGACTGTCCGAGGAATCCTCGCTCCGTTGGGCGCAGTTCCGGCGCGCGTTCGAAGCGTCCGGCCTGCACAAGAAGCATCGCGGCATCATCGCGGGGCTGGCGCGTGACCGGACGACCCTGGACCTCCCGCCGGAGCACCAAACCTGGTTGGACCTGTTCCGCTCGTAGTTCGCTGGGACGGCCCGGGAGCGTGCAGCACTTCGCGGAGCTCCTGATACACCTGAGCCAGCCGTCCTTGTTCCAACCGGTAGGACAGCAACACCGTCACCACCCCGGCCGCCAGGAAAAACACTCCCAAAATCGAAATCCCGGCCACGACTAGGACGCCACCTCCTGACCCGAGCCCGCCTTCTGCCGCGTAACTGACCAGCGCGGCCAGTGTGCCGAACGTGACCACCACAAACCACACGAGGGTCAGAATGGCTGAGGACCAGGGGATGCGTTTGATGCACAGAAGCGCCAAGCCTTCGTCGTCCGGCTGGAGATGGACGAGGCCCTTGACGGGCCACACCGTACGATACCGCCATTTGGGCAACCGAATCGCAATTTGCTGCGACTCCTGGAAATACCGGGCCATGCCGTGAGGCAAGGCGCGCGAGCCGTCGGCGCCGAAGGCGTCGCGAAGCTGTTGCGGCGAAAGCTTGGGAACGCGATCGTGACTCCGCGCGACACGGCAACCGTATCGACTGGCATCAGGCGTCAAACGGACGAAATATAGCCAGTCACCAAGGATGAGTCCGAAGAACAGCACCGCCGCGAAAATACCCGCGAGGATCATGGGTCGTACCTATCCCACAGTGGAAGACGGGGAATCAAGCTCGCCCGGAGCACTCCTCCAGGGAAATCCCTTGCACGCTTCGGCCGAGCATTGTACAACGAGGCTGTTGACTGATTCGCAGGACTTGGCTAGAGTAGGAACGTTTCTGCGTGGCGGACCTCTCGCTTCATCAGAGAATCCCGCCTTTTCGTGAACATCCCCCATTGTCTGACGTCGGCGTCGCCATCCCAACTCACTCCGGGGTGCGCAAGGACCGGAGTGCGTGGGGTGCGGAGGGGACATGGATCTAGAGAAAGTTGAGCGGGTCTACACCTCGTATGCGGGCGTCTACGATCAAATTTTCGGCAAAGTCTTTCACGAAGGCCGCGAATCGGCCATTCGCCACCTGAACGTCCAGCCCAATGACCGCGTATTGGAGGTCGGTGTCGGCACCGGCCTGGCGTTGCCGATGTATCCCCGGCACTGCCGAATCGTCGGCATCGACCTCTCGGAAGGCATGCTGGAGAAAGCCAAGGAGAGGGCCTTGCTCCACAATTTGACCCACGTGGACCTCTTTAAAATGGACGCGGGTGCCATGGAGTTTTCCGACGACAGTTTTGACGTCGTCGTTGCCGCCTATGTCGTCACCGCGGTGCCCGATTATCGAAAAGTGGTCAGTGAAATGATCCGCGTCTGCCGCCCGGGCGGGCGCATCGTCATGCTGAACCACTTCAGCAACGGCAACAAGCTCATCGCCGCCGTCGAGAAAGTCATTTCCCCCATCACCAAACATCTCGGCTGGCGCACCGATCTCTCGCTCAGCACCGTGCTTGAGGGCACGTCGCTCCAGGTGTCCAGAAAGGAGAAGGTCAACCCGCTGCGATTCTGGCATTTGGTGGAATGCGTGAACTGGAAGAATGGAAACGGACACTTGAACGGGAATGAACGAGGCGACCACTATTCAAACGGCAACGGCCACCACGCCGTCACTCAGCCGAGTTGATCTCCCGATCCGGGAAAAGCCGGCCCTTTTATAGCGCTTCCTTTCTCTGCTCAAGCATTTTCCACGTCGACCATTCGTCTCCGGGGATAATGGTGTTCCCGACCAGACATTGCCCCGCATACCGTCGCGCGATCAGGTCTGCAAGAAACCCCAAGACCTTGCCCGTCGTGCGATCTTCCGGCCCCATCACCCGGAGCACGATCCCGAAGCCGGGACCATCCAGCGGACCATAGGCCAACACCCGCACCGATTTGGCGTCGTCGGCTTTTTCCCTGGCCGGAATCATGTCACCTTCCCATTGAATCGCCGGATGTTCGAGACGGCGGGATCTGACCTCCCGCCACGAGCACGGCAGCCCGGCCTGATCCAGTTCAGCCAGCAGCCAGTCGACGCTCGGGGGCGCTGCCATGCGGCTCTGAAACGTCCACAGCGCGACATGGTTCAAGGGGTGAGATTCGATTAGGGGGGCCGACACTTCCTCCAGATCGGCCTCCTCGCACACGACGTACAGCTCGCCTTGCGGATCGAACCAGAATCGTAGCCGGTCGTTCGCCGTCTCGGCTTGAATGACGCCGAGCTTGGAGCAATCCGCGCCCTCCTGCTCGAAAACCGAAAAATCGGTCACGCCGATCATCGTGAGTTTCGCGACGCGCGCGATGCCGCGCAATTGGTATCGAATGACCGTGGACACCGACGTGCCGGCCAGAACATCCCGCCCCGAACCCTCATCGAACAACCGGCGTTTCGACACCTGGATGTCGGTCACATAGCCGCCGCGAAAGCCCTGCGTGTGGGCCAGCAGCCATGCCAGGTCCTCGGCCGATTTGATGTGCGCCCGCATGCGGCAATTGTAACGCAGCCGGGCCCTGAACGGCTAGGGAGGAATGTTTCCGTTCACCATATTCGCACGGCTTCTCCGAACCGGATTGAGATGCAGTGGAGCGGATCCCTGAGTGTTCGGATGCATCTCCCAATGCCGCTCGATTGTCCAATAAACTGACCCTTGCCGGTCGGATCCAAGATGGTATATGTACGCGCCAAAGGAGAACTCCCGGGACAGGCGAGTTGGATTCATAGGTCACTGTGACAGGCCGAACACGACGGGCCATCTGCCTTCAACATGTCCGCTTCGAGGGGCCGGGTGCCCTGACAACAGCTCTGGCCAGGCGAGGACTCCGCCTCGAGCATGCCTTGGTTCCGCACGAGGGTCTGCCGAAGGATCCGGGGGAACTACTCATCATCATGGGCGGCCCGATGTCGGTCAACGATCCGGATCCATGGATCGCCGAAGAGACCGCCTACATTCGTTCCACACTGCTTGCCGGAACGCCGGTGCTCGGCATTTGCCTCGGCAGTCAATTCATGGCGAAGGCGCTCGGGGCGGCGGTGAGTCCCGGGCACGCGATTGAGATCGGCATGACGCCGATCACGTTGACGGAAGAAGGAAGGAACGACCCGGTTTTCGGAACCTGTCCCGAACGCTTCGAGGTTTTCGAATGGCATGGCGAGGTCTTCGATCTGCCTACGGATTGCGTCTCGCTCGCTGGATCTGCCAGCGCTCCGTTGCAAGCGTTTCGGTACGGCGAGCGTGCCTATGGGCTGCTGTTTCACTTGGAAATCGAACAGGCAGGGATCGAAGCCCTGTGCCGAGAATGCCCGGGCGATATCTCCCGCGCCGGCACGGCACCGCAGAGGGTGCTCGCCGGCTCCCTGCGACATCTGCCCGCCCTGCACAGCCTGGCGGACCGCCTCATCGACCATCTGCTGTCAGGTCGTCATTGATTGCCGGCCGCTTCCTGAAGTAGGCTTATCATCCTTTGTCCAACAGTCTGAAAGTCATCACGTCGAAAGTTTGGCGTACATCCGACTGAAGACTTTATGACCTGATGACTTGGTGACCACTCATTCGAAAGGAGTTCGTCCGCATGGCCGGTTTTCCGATTGAATTCGCGACCCGCATTAAGACGCTGCCCCCTTATTTGTTCGCCGCAATCGATGAGATGAAGCAGCAGGCGATCGCGCGCGGAGTCGATATCATCAACCTGGGCATCGGAGATCCCGATTTGCCGACCCCCGAGCCGATTATCGAGCGTCTCTGCCGGGCCTCCAAGGACCCGAAGAATCATCAGTACCCCTCCTACGACGGCATGCTGTCGTTTCGACAGGCCGTCGTGGAGTGGTACCGGCGCCGTTTCAACGTCACGCTGGATCCGAGAGACGAAGTCCTGACCTTGATCGGTTCGAAGGAAGGCATCGGTCATGTACCGCTGGCCTTCATCGACCCGGGCGACGTGGTGCTCGTGCCCAGTCCCGGCTATCCGGTCTACCCGGTCGGGACGAGTTTCGCGGGCGGCGTCTCCCATATCATGCCGCTCACGGGAGACAACGGTTTCCTGCCGGACCTCGCGGCGATTCCGAAGGACGTGGCCAAAAAGGCGAAGTTGATGTTTTTGAATTCCCCGAACAATCCCACGTCGGTGATCGCGAGCAAGGACTACTTCAAACGCGTCGTCGACTTCGCGCAGGCCAATCAGATCATCGTGTGCCACGATGCGGCGTACTCGGAGATCTTCTACGACGGAAAACGACCGCCGAGTTTCCTGGAGGCCGACGGAGCGAAAGACGTCGGCATCGAGTTCCACTCGCTGTCGAAGACCTACAACATGACGGGGTGGCGGATCGGATTCGCCGTCGGCAACAAGCAGGTCCTGGCAGGGCTCGGCAAAGTGAAGAGCAACCTGGACTCAGGCTGCTTCCAGGCGATCCAGGAGGCCGGGATCACCGCGCTGGGCCTCGACGATGCCGTCACGGACGGCCTCCGCACAGTGTACCAAGAGCGGCGGGATACGCTGGTGCCGGGTCTCCAGAAGCTCGGCCTCCGGGTCGATCCACCCCCCGCAGCCTTCTACGTTTGGGTAACGGTGCCGAGCGGCTACACGTCGGCTTCGTTCACCGCGCATCTGCTCGAGAAGGCCGGCATCATCACGACGCCGGGCAACGGATTCGGAGTCCCGGGCGAAGGGTACATTCGCATGACCGTGTGCACGACGAAAGACCGATTGGCGGAAGCAGTGGAACGGATTAAAAAGGCGGGGTTCTAGTTTTGAGTACTGAGTGATGAAGGTCGAGTTTTTTGGCCGGTCTCTCTAACTCAAAATTCACACCTTTCAACTCAACATTCAGGTGAGCGGTGTCACGCGAGCAAGTCTTCATCGGTTTCGGCTCGAACGTCGGCGACCGGTTCGACTACTGCGACCGGGCAGTCGTCCTCCTCGGCCTGTTGCCCCATTCCCAGCTGGTCGCCGTGTCGTCACTCTACGAGACTGAACCGGTGGAGGACGGGGCGCATCCCGGCCCAGGCTGGTTTTTGAATGGGGTCGTGCAACTGGAGACTGATCTCGCGCCGGGAAGTCTCTTGACCGTCCTCCGCGAGATTGAACAAGCCCTCGGACGAGATCAAGAGAGCCGTAAGGGCCCGCGAACCTTGGATCTCGACATCTTGTTCTATGGACAGCGCGTCATCGACGCGCAGGACCTCGTCCTACCGCATCCACGTCTTCACCAGCGGCGCTTCGTCCTGGCCCCGATGGCGGAGTTGGCTCCGGAAGTGGAACATCCGCGGTTACACCGAACCGTCGCTCAGCTGCTCGCCGATCTCCCGCAGCAACCGGTCGTCAGACCGGTGTCACCTCAACCGAGCTCCCGCTACGGCTCCCGCCCGCCCTGCAACACCCCCGCATCCGGCTCCGCCGCATGAAGATCTTCCGCCGGCCGCAGGCCATGACGCAGTGGAGCGAAGGTCTGCGCCGGGAAGGCGTCACGATCGGATTTGTCCCGACGATGGGAGCGCTTCACGAGGGGCATCGCGCTCTTATTCGGGCAGCGCGTTTGGCCTGCGATGCGCTGGTGGTCAGTATCTTCATCAATCCCGCTCAATTCGGACCCGGCGAGGACCTGGCTCACTATCCGCGGCCCATCGCCCGCGACCGGTCGCTCTGCCGCCGTGAGGGCGTCGACGCCTGCTTCGAACCTACGGCCGCCGCCATGTACCCTCCCGGATTCCAAACAAGCGTAACGGTTTCCCACCTCGCCAGCCGCTGGGAGGGGGCCGCGCGACCGCATCATTTCGGCGGAGTCGCGACCGTCGTCGCCAAGCTCTTCGGAATCGTTCGTCCGCACGTCGCTCTCTTCGGGCAAAAAGACTACCAGCAGTCCGTGCTCGTCAAACGGCTGGTGAAAGATCTCAATTTGGGCGTCGACATTCGCGTGAACCCGACGGTGCGGGAATCAGACGGCTTGGCGATGAGCTCCCGCAACGTCCACCTCACTGCCGCGCAACGGCGGGCTGCGCCGGTTTTGTTCCGCGCGTTGCGCGCAGGCTCATCCGCTATCAAGGCCGGGATTCGCTCGGGAAGGAAAATCGAACGGGTCATGCGCTACGTGGTTGCCCAGGAACCGCTGGCGCAGCCGGACTACCTCGCAGCCTGTCACCCGGACAGCCTGGAGCCGCTGTCTGACTTGGCCGGCAGGGTCGTGTTGTTGGGCGCCATCCGGGTCGGATCCGTGCGCTTGATCGACAATGTGCTCA
>JBDZUK010000062.1:0-11266 GCA_040255165.1 Nitrospiraceae bacterium
GACCTGATGACCTTACGACATCTTTTTCCTAGCCAGATGGATCGCCATACCGTCGACATCTTCAGCCGATTCCATCATGCCTTCCGCCAACGTCGGATGGGCGTGGATCATCGTGGCGACCTGGGCCGCGGTCGCGCCGACCTGCATCGCCAACGCCGCTTCATGGACCAGATCGGCGGCATGCGCCCCAAGAATGTGCACGCCCAGAATTTTGCCGGTCGCCGCTTCCGTTATGATTTTGTAGAACCCGGTTACGTCGCCGGTTCCCTGCGCTTTTCCGAGCGCCGCGTACCGGAAACGTCCGATCTTGAGGCCGGAGTCCGAGCCCTCTCCACCGGCCTGCACCTGTTCGCGCGCCTGTTGCTCGGTCAGGCCGACCCGGCCGATCTCCGGGAGCGTAAAAATGCCGGCCGGGACGACATCGTACCGCATCGTCCTCGGATGCCCCATGATATTCTCGACCGCGACCTTGCCTTGCGCCGACGCCACGTGCGCCAGCATCGCTTTGCCGACCACGTCCCCGATGGCGTAGACTCCCGGCGCATTCGTTTCCATCCGTTCGTTGACCAGGATTTCTCCGCGCTGTCCGAGCTGCACCCCGGCCCGTTCCAGTCCGATCCCCCGCGAATTGAATCCGCGCCCCACGGACACGAGCACTTGATCGACGAGAATGCTTGTGCCGTTTTTCAACGACGCCGACACCTCGTCTTGGTTCCGATCGAGACGCTCCACGGTCGTCCCGAGGTGCGACTCCACGCCCCGCTTCTTCAATTCGCGGTCCATCGTCGAAGAGATTTCTTCGTCCTCCAGCGGAAGCACGCGGGGCATCATTTCGACCAGATAAACCTGGGTGCCCAATCCGCTGTAGAGGGCCGCAAACTCGCAACCTTCCACGCCGGCGCCGACGATCAGAAGTTTGCGCGGGATGCGTTCGAGATCCAACGCGTGTTTGCTGGTGATGATCTGCCGGCCGTCCACGGGAAACAGCGGCAGGTTGGGCCAGGAGGAGCCGGTTGCGACCACGATCGCGTCGGCCTGCACCTCCTGCGTCGAGCCGTCCCCTTTCGTCACCTTGAGGCGGTTGCGGTCGAGCAATTCTCCCGTGCCGTCGAGATGGACGATGCCCCAGGTTTTGAAGAGCGTCGCGATGCCTTTCACCAGGGTGGCGACGACTTTGTTTTTCCGCGCCACCATGCGCACCGGGTCATAGCTCACCGGCCCTTGAAGGAGCAGCCCGAGCTCTTCGGCTTTCTTTGCCTTGTCGCCCAGCTCCACGACCGAGAGCAACGCCTTACTGGGGATGCACCCCCAATTCAGACAAACCCCGCCGAGCGCTTGGTTTTCGACGACGGTGACACGGGCGCCGAGTTGCGCGGCACGAATCGCCGCAACATACCCGCCGGGTCCGGCGCCGAGGATGGCGATATGAGTCATAGGAGATATCGGCGATCGAGTAATCCGGTGATTTGGTGAATGGGCACCCTACGGGACGCCGGCCGGCTGGTCTCAATGTTTCTGAGAGGCGAGAAACGTTTCATACTGGGCCGCGGTCATCAGGCCGTCCACTTCCGCCGGCTTGGACAGATCGATCACCGCCATCCATCCTTTCCCGTATGGGTCTGAATTGACGACTTCCGGATGGTCTTTGAGGTCGGCGTTCACCTTCGCGATCGTGCCGCTCACGGGGGTATAGATGGTGGAGGTGGTCTTCGTGGACTCGACCTCACCGATCTGCTGGCCGGCCGAGACCGCCGCGCCCTCTTTCGGCAAGTCGATGAACACGATGTCTCCGAGCGCATCCTGCGCAAAATGGCTGATGCCCAAGGTAGCCTGTGTCCCGTTCACGCGGATCCACTCATGCTCCTGATGGTAACGAAGATCGGTCGGTATCATGCGCCTCCTCTTGCCTGTCTCATGATGTCGGGTAATCGCGGGACGACCACCTCTGTCGGCCCCTAAGCATGAATCCATGCCCGCATTTCAGCGATCCTAGCGTGGACGATTCGTGAATGTCTACTCCGACATGATTGATCCAGGCTAGTGGCGCCGATGACTGTTGTCAAGGAACCATCGAGGAGGAAGTGAGGTTCAGCACAATATGTGAGGCGCCGCGGTCTCTGGCCGCGGAGATCCGAACGGCAAGCGAACCTGGGAGCGCCTTCAGCTCCTCGGGGGAAATGGAAACAGCGGCCCACCACTGCCCTTCGTGATATTCCGTCGATTGTGCGGCTCCGTGCAGGCCAACGGAGGCGACCGCGGCCTCCGCCCCATTATTCGCCGGCATGACGAGATCCACCTGCCGATGCCTCGCATCGTGCAGATCCTCCCCATACGCGGTCATAGCGATAACCGGCGACGTCACCGCTTCCTGGTGAACCTCGACGGCTACTATGCCGGCCGGCTGTTTCTGCCTGAACCGAGCCGCGATGCGCTCGATCAGTCGGAGGTAGTGCCGTGTTTTCCACCCGGCCCATCGCCAGTACGGCGGCGGCAACTGATCGGCCGCGAGACGAGCGGTGTCCGGGTGCGGGGCGTATGGGAATGAACCGGGAGTATCGAGGGAGATGCCGAACGCCGCTTGAAATGAACCGAGCGAGGCGGTGGAAAATTCATCCGCGAATCCCGCGGCGCCCCGGGACCGAAATAGCAGCCCATCGATTCCCGTGCGACCCCAGTTCCCGATGGCGTCTTCCACGTACGCGTGATAGTCCGGATGTGAGACGTCCGGCCCTCCCGTGTCGCGCAGAATGCCCTGGGCGGCGTCCCAAACCTTACCTCCCCATTCTTCCTTCAGCGTGAGCCAGGTGGGCCGATGAAGATCGACGGCAGCCAGCACGGCGAGCCCCTGTTCATGGGCGATGGGAACGACCGCCGCGAACAGGTCCTCAGCATCCCGTCCGGCCGCCGCGTCTTGCCTCGGAACCGTGCCGCCGACGTCGATCACCAGCCCGGTGATGCCGGCTTCCGCGAGACCTTTCAGCCATAGACCGAATGCGTTGCCGGCCGGGAGACGTGAGCGAGTGATCGCCAGGAGCACGCGGCCTCCCTGCGGAAAGACCCGTTCCCCACTGCTCCGCAGCTCGTCCAGGCGACGCCGAGCCAGGCTTTGAAAGCTTCCCCGTTGCATCGCCGACACAGGCTCGGCGGCCGCCAATGTCTGATACTCGCCGACCGCCGCCTGCAGGTCTCCGGCGGACTCATAGGAACGGGCCAGCCACCAGCGGGCCTCCGCCAGCCGCGGAGACTCCGGGTAGGAGGTCACGAAGCGCTTCAACAGAAGCGCAGCGGTCCGATACCGCTCCTCGAGGTGCGCTCGACGGGCTTCATTCAGGAGCTTTTTTTGGGCATCCACACTCGGATGAGTATGAGAGCCTGTCTCGGCCGGTGGGAATGAAACGGGAGTGTGGCCCGGAGCGCAGGCAGCGAGCAGCAGAAGCGAGAGCCCTGCCAGGGCTCCCGCCCGTCTGTACTTACGCTGGAACGAGAAGGGCAAGGAGTGTCACGCCCTCCGGCAAATTACCCGACGAGATCCATCTCCGGGAAAAAATACCCGATTTCGAACTTCGCGGTCTCCGGCGAATCGGACCCGTGCACCGCGTTGTACTCGATGTTGCTTCCGTGCGCCTTGCGGATCGTGCCGGCATCGGCCTTGCCCGGATCGGTGGCCCCCATCAGCTCGCGGTTCTTTTTGATCGCGTTGTCCCCTTGCAGCACGAGGACGACGACCGGGCCGGACGACATGAAGGTGCAGAGGCTGTCGAAAAAGGGCCGCGCCTTGTGCACGGCGTAGAAGCCTTGCGCCGTGCCTTTGGACATCAGCATCATGCGCATCGCAATCGGCCTCAGTCCGGCCTGCTCATAGCGGTGAATGATGTCCCCGATGACGTTTTTCTTCACGGCATCGGGCTTGATGATCGCCAAGGTTCGTTCACTCATGATTCGCGAAGGCCCTCCATGTGAGTTGAGACGATAACGGATCGATCACTTCAAAAAAAGTAAAACGGTGAAAGTCGCCGTCTCGTGGGTATATGTGCCGGATGCCCTGTCGTCCGGCCCTGGCAAGCTGCCTCGAACTCGAGGCGCTTCATGCTTCGATCCTTGATACTTCGGGATTTTTCATATGGAAAACCATACAGAGCGGAGGAATGTAAATCAAGCCGCGTGGCGGCTATGGCTGCGAATCCGCTGCGGCTTGAACGCGTTGAGGTTGGTATGCGGTTTCCGGTTCCCACACGAAAGCCGGTTCGAAAAGCGGCTGTTCGGGATTGGGGATGGGGACCGGAAAGGTGAGGATCTCATACGCGCCTCCGATCGTCCTCCCGGCAAACATGCCGAGCCCTTCGATCGGGCCGCGCAAGGCGCCGGCGAGAATCCCCTCCTCCTTCCCGATGCGATAAATCTGTTTCGGCACTTCCATCCACCCGGTCGAAACATTCGCGATCCCGCGCAGCAATTTTTTTCCCATCAGTCCGGCCATGGACTGTTCTTCGGCGACGGCCGGTCCGACGGCCAGCACAATAGCCGCCACGATGAGCGTGCCGACCAAAAGGATCCGGCTCTCCCGTTGCAACATGGCGGAATGTCCGTTAAGGTACGCGCACATGAGTTCTACGAAGGTCCGCGACGTCCTATTGGCCTGCGCCAGCGGAATCCTGCTGCCCCTCTGCTTTCCCAAATTTGATCTCTGGTGGGTGGCCTGGGTCGCCTTGGTGCCGCTGCATTTTGCCCTTCCCCGAATCAAATTTTCCAGAGCCTTTTTCATCGGCTGGCTCGCCGGCACGATCGGCTTTACCGGGATCATGAGCTGGGTGGTCACGGCCATGAATCTCTACGGCCAGGTGCCGCTACCGGTCAGCTACGCCGTCATGCTGTTGCTCACCGTCTATCTCGGTCTGTACGTCGCCCTTTATAGTGCCGGGGTCGCTTGGCTCGCCACGGCCTTTCCTCGGTTCGGCCTTTTGGCGGCGCCCTGCTTGTGGGTGAGCCTCGAGCTCTTCCGCACGTATTTTCTCTCCGGTCTGCCGTGGATGCTACTGGGCTATTCCCAGTATCAAGCCTTGCCGGTGATCCAGATTGCCGATCTCACGGGGATCTACGGGGTCTCGTTCCTCATCGTCCTGGTCAACGTTGCGCTGGCTGAAGCGGTCCGGTGGCTGGTGGAGCGGCGCGACGCAGCGGTCCGCGTCCCATTTCCATGGGCCGCCACAGGAGCCGCGCTGGCTTCCGTCGGAGCGGCCCTCCTGTACGGAATACTGGCTCTGTCGGACAGCGTGTCGGCCCAGCGGACGCTCAGCGTGGGGTTGGTGCAGCCGAACATCGATCAAAGCCAGAAATGGGACGTCGCCTATCGTGAAGACACGATGCAGCGCCTGAATCGTCTCACGGAACAAGTGGGCCGGACGGCCGACTTGGTCGTGTGGCCCGAGGCCGCGACGCCGTTCATCGTCGAACGGGAGCCGGTCTATTTTCTGGAACTGGTCGCCATGGCTCATCGTGCCGATTCGCCGCTGCTTTTTGGGAGCCCCGCGCTGCGGTACCATGCCGACCGGCGGCCTTATCTCCTGAACAGCGCGTATCTGCTCTCCCCCGACGGTCAGATGCTGGGACGCTACGACAAGCAGCATCTGGTGCCGTTCGGGGAGTACATTCCGCTTCACTCGTCCGTCCTGTTCTTTCTCGATAAGCTGGTGGAGGGCATCGGGGATTTCGAGGCGGGTCCGGAGGCGACGGTCTTGTCTTTCACGAAGCGGGATGCTTCCGGCAAAGACGGGGCCGGCTCCCCGCTTCCGGTCAAGTTCGGGGTGGTCATCTGCTATGAAGTGATCTTCCCCAACCTGGTTCGCGAGTTTGCCGCGAACGGCTCGGAGTTCCTCGTCACGATCACCAACGACGCGTGGTTCGGTCCTTCGTCGGCGCCCTATCAACACTTCGCGATGGTCGTGTTTCGCGCCGTCGAAAATCGCCTGGCCTTCGCCCGCGCCGCCAACACCGGCATCTCGGGATTGATCGATCCCTTCGGCCGAATCCTGGATGCCAGTCCGATTTTCACCGAGCAGGTGCTGCGGGGAACCATCCCTGTCGGGAAATCCCGTTCCTTTTACAGCAGGTTTGGAGATATCTTCGCTTACGGCTGTGTTATAATCTCCGCGTTTTTGGGCCTCTCCGGCTACCTTTCGGACATGAAACGGCCCGCCCGCGGGAACCCCGTTGCCCTGCCGGTCTAACCACGAAAGGAACGAGTCTGATGTTGGATGAGTTGCGTACGCGAGTGAACCAAGTGAGCGAGCGGGTCAACGAGCTTCGGGGGCATCTTTGACTTCGCTCACCTACACGACGAATTGAAACGCCTCGAAGAGCGCACGGCACAGCCCGATTTTTGGAAGGACACCCAGGCCGCATCCAAACTACGGCGCAAGCAGGCGACGATCGAGCGCGAGCTCCAGCGCTGGACTGAGATCGAGCGCCGCCAGGGTGACCTCACGGCGATGCTCGAGCTGGCGCAAGAAGGCGCCGACGCGGAGTTGGAGCGGGAGCTGGCGGCGGACCTCGCTCGATTCGAACAGTCGGTCAACCAGCTGCGCGTTGAAATGCTGCTGTCGGGCGAGCTGGACGCCAACAACGCGATCATTGCCATCCATCCCGGGGCCGGCGGCACAGAATCGCAGGACTGGGCTCAGATGCTCGTGCGCATGTACATGCGATGGGCGGAAAGCAAGGGTTTCAAAGTCGACACGCTGGACCTCCTCCCGGGCGACGAGGCCGGAATCAAGAGCGCGACGCTCTCCATCACCGGCCCTTACGCCTACGGCTATCTCAAGGCGGAAGCGGGCGTACACCGGCTCGTTCGCATTTCGCCCTTCGACGCCAACAAGCGGCGCCATACCTCGTTCGCCTCGGTGTTCGTCTATCCCGAGCTGGACGAGGACGTGGAAGTCGTCGTGGACGACAAGGACCTGCGGATCGACACGTTTCGGTCCGGCGGTGCGGGCGGGCAGAACGTCAACAAGGTGGAAACCGCGATCCGCATCACCCACCTCCCCAGCGGGATCGTGGTGCAGTGCCAGAACGAACGGTCCCAGCTCCAGAACCGCATGGGCGCCATGAAGATTCTGAAAGCGCGCCTCTATGAGGTGGAACTGCAGAAGAAAGAGGCGCAGTTCAACGCGATCGTCGGCGAGAAAAAGGACATTGCCTGGGGCAGCCAAATCCGATCGTACGTGTTTCAGCCCTATCAAATGGTGAAAGACCACCGGACCGGCTACGAAGTCGGCAACGTCGCTTCGGTGATGGACGGCGATCTGGACGGATTTATCGAAGCGTATCTCACGAAGAAGATCACGAAGGGAAGCAGCCAGCCGTCGATCGTCGATCTGTAAAAATGTATATCTGGTTCATTGGTCTGTCTGGTCTATCTCGTCTACCTGGTGCCAAGACCAAAGAAACTAAATGGACCAGACGGACAAGATAGACCAGACGGACTCGACAGACGAGATAGACCACGAGAGGGACATGGACGAACTGAACGAGCAGCGGCAGCAACGGATCAAGAAACTGGAGAGCCTCCGGGCCGCGGGTGTGGCGCCCTACGGGACCCGGTTCGAGGTGAAGGACCGCGCGGGTGATTTGATCCGCGCGCACGGCGAGAAATCCAAGGACGTGCTGGAGCAGGAGAAAATCCCCTGCACGCTGGCCGGGCGCATCGTTGCGTTGCGGCGATTCGGCAAGGCTGCGTTTGCGGTGCTGCAGGACGGATCGGATCGGCTCCAGGTCTATCTGAAAAAGGATTTGCTGGGCGAGCAGGGCTATAAGATCTGCGAAGAGCTGGACCTGGGCGATTGGATCGGCGTGTCCGGTCATCTGTTTCGGACCAAGACGAACGAGTTCACGGTCGAGGTGCGCCAATTGACCTTCCTGAGCAAGGCGCTCCGGCCGCTGCCGGAGAAATGGCACGGGCTCACGGACGTGGAGACCCGGTACCGGCAGCGGTACGTCGATCTCATCGCGAACCCGGAGGTGCACCAGATTTTCGCCACCCGCAGCAAGATCATCGCCGGCATCCGCTCGTTCCTGATCGAGCGCGGGTTTCTGGAAGTTGAAACGCCGATGATGCACCCGATCCCGGGCGGCGCGGCGGCCAAACCGTTCGTGACGCACCACAACGCGCTCGGGGTGGATCTCTATCTCCGCATCGCGCCCGAATTGTACTTGAAGCGCCTCGTCGTCGGAGGTTTTCCCCGTGTGTTCGAAATCAACCGCAACTTCAGGAACGAAGGCATCTCGACGATCCACAACCCGGAATTCACGATGCTGGAGTTCTACGTGGCCTACGCGGATTATCACGATCTGATCGTGCTGACCGAGCAGATGATCGGCACGCTCGCGCAGCAGATTCTCGGGAACACGGTGATCGAGTACCAGGGCAAGCAGATCGACCTGACACCCCCGTGGCGGCGCTGGTCGTACCATCAGGCGATCGTCGAAGTGAACGGCATCGAGCCGTCGGTGCTGCAGAACCGGGACGCGGCGCTGGCTCTGGCCAAGAAGCTGAATGTAGACGTGGCGCCGGCCGCCCCACTCGTCACCATCGTCAACGAGATCTTCGAGGAAACCGTCGAACCGAATCTCCAGCAGCCCACCTTCATCACCGACTATCCGATCGAGATCTCTCCGCTCGCGCGCCGGAAAGACACAACTCCCGCCCTCACCGATCGGTTCGAGCTGTATATCGCCGGCCGGGAAATCGCCAACGCCTTCTCCGAGTTGAACGACCCGCTCGATCAGCGCGACCGGTTTGAAGCCCAGGCCGCCCAACATGCCGCCGGCGACGAGGAAGCACATCGCGTCGACGAGGATTTTCTGCGGGCGTTGGAATACGGCATGCCGCCTACGGCCGGCGAAGGGATCGGAGTCGACCGGCTGGTGATGCTCTTCACCAACCAGGCCTCCATCCGAGACGTGGTGCTCTTCCCGCAATTGAGGCCGGAGAAATAGCGGTGGCGTTACCCTACGAAATTTTTGTCGGACTCCGCTACCTCCGCGCGAAACGGCGGAATCGCACGATTTCACTGAACACGGTCGTCTCGATCGCCGGAATCACGCTCGGCGTCGCCGCCTTGATCGGCACGGTCGGGATCATGACCGGTTTCAAGGAAGACATCCAGGCGAAGATCCTCGGCACGACTGCGCACATCGTCGTCCACGACCGTCTTCGGGACGGGATGATGGACTACGCAGCGCAGGCCGGGAAGATCGAAGAGGTGCCGGAAGTCGTGGCCGCCACGCCGTTTGTCCTCCGCCAGGTCCTGCTCACCACCCAATCCGGGGTGCAGGGAATCGTGCTGCGGGGCATCGACCCGCGCCGCGAAGGAACCGTCACAGAGCTGGACAAGAATCTCTCTTCCGGACGGCTCACCGACCTGGAGACTCCCGTGAAAATCAAGCAGGCGCCGTTGGACGACCCGACCGGCGAACCGCAGCTGGTCGAGAAACCGGGCATCATTCTCGGTAAAGAGCTGGCGATGCGCCTGGGGGCCTTCATGGGCGATACGGTCAACGTCGTGTCCCCGGTCGGACCTATCAGCGCAATGGGGATGGTGCCGAAGATCAGGACCTTCGCCGTCGTCGGCATCTTCGCTTCAGGGATGTACGAGTACGATTCCTCGCTGGCCTATATCGAGTTGGGAGAGGCACAGAAGTTTTTCAACATGGGCCAGACTGTGACCGGGGTCGAGGTCAAGGTCGCGGATGTGTTCCGCGCCGCCGAGATCGCCCGATCCATCGAGCAAGCGCTCGGCTTTTCCTTTGGGGCGCGCGATTGGATGCAGATGAACCGCAATCTTTTCTCTGCGTTGAAGCTCGAAAAAACGATGATGTTTCTGCTACTTGTGCTCATTACCATCGTGGCGTCCTTTAACATTGTCAGCACCCTGACGATGATCGTGACCGAGAAGCAAAAGGAAATCGCCATCCTCAAGGCCATGGGGGCGACGCGCAAAAGCATTCGACGCATTTTCATGCTGAACGGTTTGATCATCGGGCTCTCCGGCACGTCGATCGGGATTCCCCTCGGCTATACGTTTCTCTGGCTGATTCAAACGTTTTGGACGTTCGACCCGACCGTCTATTACATTTCCAAGATCCCGGTCCATGTGCAGGCGACCGACGTGCTTCTCGTCGCCGGATCGGCGATCCTCATCAGCTTTGCCGCGACCGTCTATCCGTCGCTGCAGGCGGCGAAGTTGGAGCCGGTGGCGGCGCTGCGGTATGAATGAGCAGGATGTCGAAAAAGAGACGCCCTCACCGCGACCGGCTGTCGCTTGCTTCGCTCCGGCCTTGCTGAACGACCTTTTTGAACATCCTGAAGTCGGACCGAACGTATGATCAAGGTCGTCGATCTCTATAAATCGTTTCCGATGGGAGCACGGGAGCTGGAGGTGCTCAAGGGCATCAATCTGGAAATTCGCCGCGGAGAATTGGTGGCGGTCGTGGGAGCTTCGGGCGCGGGCAAGAGCACGTTGCTCCACATCATCGGAATGTTGGACCGCCCCACGAGAGGAACGGTCCATTTCGAGGGGCAGGACCTCTTCCAGCTGACGGAGACTCAGCAGGCGGACTTTCGAAACCGGCGGATCGGTTTCGTCTTCCAGTTTCACCATCTGCTGCCGGAGTTCACCGCGTTGGAGAACGCCTGCATGCCGGCGTTGATTCAACGGCGGCCGCAGGAGGAAGTGGAGTCGGAGGCAGCCGCGATTTTGACGGAAGTGGGGCTCGGTGACCGGCTGGGCCACAAGCCGGGGGAGTTATCAGGCGGCGAGCAACAGCGCGTGGCGGTTGCCCGCGCCTTGCTGCAGAAGCCCGACCTCGTGTTGGCCGACGAACCGACCGGCAACCTCGACACTCACACGGGCGAGGCGCTCTTCAACCTCATGCGCGATTTGAACAAGACGCGCGGCATCACGTTCGTCATCGTGACCCATAACGACAAGCTCTCCGCACAATCCGATCGTCTCGTGCATATGCAGGACGGGACCATTGTCTAGCATTACTCGGGGTTGTTGTCCTTCCATTCTCTCCCTCCCTGTAGGAGAAGAGTTTCAAGGCAACCTCGTGGTCCGTACTTGACCAAGATGGGTTCATCCCCTACACTTCGAAACCAGTCATCATCGGCATAGGACCTTTCCTCATGAGACCGCGCTTGTTGCTGAGGGCCGCCGTCGGGATCTGTCTGGCTTTGCAAGCCGCTTCGGCCATGGCCATGGAATTCGCC
>JBDZUK010000062.1:11366-17451 GCA_040255165.1 Nitrospiraceae bacterium
CTCTATTTGAAAACCCATTTCGGCGACCACGCGCTCGGATTCAATGTCTCCGATGTGGCGACCGGGGGCGCCTTTCTGTCCTCCCCTATCACCAGGGCTGCCGGAACAGCCGATCTAAGCGGCCAACTCGCCATGAAAGGCCTCGAAGCCCGCCAAGCCGCGTTTTCCTATGCCTATGCCTTCGCCGACAAGACCTTCGCGATCGGCGTAACGGGCAAAATCATACAGGGCGCCGCCTACGCCGGGTCCACGAACATCCGGGGCGCGGATGACAGCATCAGAGTTTTCGAAGACATCGGGAAAGCGAACATCTCCACCACCTTCGGCGTGGACGTCGGCGCGATCTACCGTCCCTCGTCCTGGCTGCGTATGGGCATCGTGGCGAAGGACCTCAATCAGCCCGAGTTCGATGCGCCCAACGGAGAGACGTTCAAGATGCTGCCTCAAGTGCGAGGGGGTGTCGCCATCAACCCCTATTCGACGCTGACGTTGACGGGAGATGTCGATATCACTTCGAACCGGACGCTCGTGCCCAACCAGAAAAGCCAAGTTCTGAGCGTCGGCGCAGAACAGACGATCTTGTCGGAGTTTTTGGCGTTGCGGGTAGGCGCGTTCAAAAATATGCAGGACGCCGCTTCGCCGATAACCCCAACGGCCGGGCTCGGCATTCGGGTCTACGCCTTGCGCGTAGACGTCGGTGGCGGATATGATTTCCGGGAAAGCGGGGGCCTCGTATCCGGTTCCCTGTCGCTGACATTCTGATGACCCATCTCTTCTTCATACAGTGGACCCGTGCGGCGTGTCTTACGGCGCTGCTCGGTGTCTGTCTGACGATCGCCGGCTGCGGCGGCTTGCAGGAAGTGTGGGAAGGGCCCGGCGCGCGGCTCTTTCGCCCGCAGACGATCGCCGTCTTGCCCCCGATGGCCAGCCAGTACGACAGCGCGCGCGAAGACATCCAGGAAGTGCTTTCCGCGTCGCTCAGCAGAGTGGCGCGGATCGAGCGGGTCGTACGCCCCGAACAGGTGACCGACATCTTTCAAGCGTCGAAGGAGGCCTTCGACGCCCTCGTGTTTTATTTTTCGCGGCTTGAAATGACAGGACAGTCGGACAAAGAATCGGCGATCAAGCTCGGCAAAGCGATCAACGTGGATTCGTTTCTCGTCGTTCGCGTAAACGCCTGGGAATACATCCGGAAGGAAGGCGACAACGTGGGCCGCGTGGGCCTGAGCCTTCGCCTGGTCGATGCGGTGACGGGGACGACCGTGTGGAAAGCCCGGCACGAGCGAAACAGCAGCTACATGTTTTTTCGCCCGAACCTGAAAGACGTGGCGGCCGAGCTGGCCGACGAAATGATCAAGTATATGCCGCCCCAGCCCAGACGGTAGCCGTCAGGCTGTTGAAAAAGCCGGCCGGCGGCCTTCTCGCTTCACTCGAACGGCCTTTTTGAACAGCCTGCGAATTTTCACCCCGCCGCAGCCGCGGCCGGGCGCATCGCTTCCTTCAAGCTCCGCACGAACTCCCCCACTCGGGCCACCATCCGGCTGTCTTGCTGATGCGCCGCAATCTGTTTGACGATCGCGCTCCCGACGATGACGCCGTCCGCCGTTTCGGCGACTCTGGCCGCGTCTTCAGGGGTCGCCACACCGAAACCGACCGCGATCGGAACTTTGGCCACTTTCCGGATTTTCTCCACGTTCTGTCCGATGTCGGCCATGTTGCTGAGTTTGGCACCGGTGATGCCGGTGAGCGAAACGTAGTAGACGAATCCCTGGCTTTGGCGTGCCACGTAGGACCGCCGCTCCGCCGTGCTGGTGGGCGCCAGCAGGAAGATCAGCCTGAGACCGGCTTCGGCTGCCGGCCCTTTCAGCGGCCCCGCCTCGTCGGCCGGCATATCCGGCACAATCAGGCCGTCCACCCCCGCTTGCGCCGCCGCCTGGCACAATCGCTCGGTGCCGAAGGCGTGAATGGTGTTGTAGTACGCCATCAGCACAATGGGAATCTGAGTTCTGGCGCGCAGCTTTTTGACCGACTCCAGGATTTTCCGCAGGGAGGTGCCGCTTCGGAGAGCCCGATCCGCCGCTTGTTGAATGACCGGTCCGTCCGCGATGGGGTCTGAAAACGGCACGCCCAGCTCGATCACGTCGGCCCCCGCCCGCTCCAATTCCAGCACCAACTGTTCGGTTTCTTGCAAGGACGGGTCTCCCGCCATGATGTACGCGATCAGGGCCTTCTCCCCTTTGGCCTTGAGTTGCTCAAATCGGGTTTCTAAACGGCTCATACCTGTCAGAGCTGGTGTTGGGTGATCGTGGATGGCCTATGGGTCACAGGGTCACGCCCCTGAGTCTTGCGACCTGCTGCACGTCCTTGTCGCCTCGGCCGGAGAGGTTGACCATGACGATTTGCCGTTTCTTGAGCGTGGGCGCCAGCTTCACGACTTCTGCGATCGCATGGGCGCTTTCGAGCGCAGGGACGATTCCCTCTTCTCTGGCGAGCAGATCGAACGCCGCGAGGGCTTCCTCGTCCGTCGCCGAGGTATAACGGATACGGCCCGCATCCTTGAGGTAGCTATGCTCCGGCCCGACCGCCGCATAGTCGAGCCCGGCGGACACGGAGTGTGTGAGGTTCACCTGTCCGTCTTCATCCTGCAGGAGATAGGTCATGGTGCCATGGAGCACGCCGGGCTTTCCGCCCGCGAACCGGGCGGCATGTTTGCCGCCGGCGATGCCGAGGCCGCCCGCTTCCACGCCGATCATCCGCACCTTCGTGTCGCTGAGAAACGCATGGAACAGCCCGATCGAGTTGCTTCCGCCCCCGACACAGGCCACCAAGTAATCAGGCAACTGTTTCTCGGCCTGCAGGATTTGCTTCCGCGCCTCGCGTCCGATGACGGCCTGAAAATCGCGGATCATCATGGGGTAGGGATGCGCCCCCAGCACGGATCCGAGAATGTAATGGGTCGTGCGCACGTTGGTCGTCCAGTCCCGCATAGCTTCGCTGATGGCGTCCTTCAGCGTCCGGCTGCCTGCATCGACGCCCGTCACCTTGGACCCCAACAATCGCATGCGGAAGACGTTGAGCGCCTGACGCTGCATGTCTTCCGTGCCCATGTAGATTTCACCTTCGAGTCCGAACATCGCGGCGACCGTGGCGGTCGCCACGCCGTGCTGCCCCGCGCCTGTCTCGGCAATGATCCGAGGTTTCTTCATCCGGCGAGCCAGAAGAGCCTGACCGATGGCGTTGTTGATCTTGTGCGCGCCCGTATGGCACAGGTCTTCACGTTTGAGATAAATCCTTGCGCCGCCGAGGCGTTTCGTGAGCCGTTCCGCAAAATAAAGCGAGGTCGGCCGACCGACGTATTGTTTGAGGTAATAGTCCAGCTCGGCCTGGAAACGCCGGTCTTTCTTGGCCGCCTCATACGCCCGCTCCAATTCGAGCAGCGCAGGCATGAGCGTTTCAGGGACATAGCGTCCGCCGTATGCTCCGAAACGGCCGTGTTCGTCTGGAAGCATCGTCATCGGAAGGCCGAAAGCGAGGTTAAGGTTGATTTGGGACGGCGCAGTATAAATGGCGCACGGGCTTTCAGACAAGCCTCGCGGCACGGATGAATGCCGCGATTTTTGCCGGGTCTTTCTTCCCCGGCGCAGATTCCACGCCGCTGCTGACGTCGACTCCGTACGGCCGTACCGCCCTGACGGCGTCCGCGACGTTGTCCGGGGTCAGTCCCCCTGCCAGAACGATGCTGGCGACTTTCGCCGCTTCCGCCGCGAGAGCCCAATTGCTCAACCGTCCCGTGCCTCCGTAGGCTTCGTTCGAGAAGGCATCGATGAGGAATCCGCGCACGCCCGCCCTGCCTTGAAATTCGGCCAGCGCCAGAAAAGACCCGCGGTCTTTCACACGAATGGCCTTCAACACCGGCCGGCCGAGCCCTTCGCAGTAGGCCGGCGTCTCGTCGCCGTGCAACTGCGCGAGGACCAACCCGCAATGGTCCATCACATCCCGCACGACCTTGGCGTCCTCGTTGACGAAGACCCCGACCGTCAGCACAAATGGCGGCAGGCCGGCAATGATCGTCCGCGCGACGGCCGGCGGGACGGCGCGAGGACTCTTGTCGTAGAACACGAATCCCAGCGCATCCGCGCCCGCGTCCAGCGCCGCTTTCGCGTCCTCGTGGTTGGTGATCCCGCAAATCTTAACGCGCATGATCATACAGCAATGCAGGAGCCGACCGGCTCACGCCCGGGGCTCCTCTTGCTTTCCCAACAGTTCTTCAATCTTGTCGCCTCGCTTCTCGGCTCGAATCAGCGATTCTCCCACCAGCATCGCGTGGACGCCGGCTTCCAGCAGGCGCAGCACGTCGTCACGCTTGTGGATGCCGCTCTCGCTGACGACGATCTTGTCTTCCGGAATGCGCTTGGCCAACCTGAGCGTCACCCCGAGATCAGTGGAGAAGGTCTTGAGGTCCCGGTTGTTGACCCCGATCATGCGGGCCTCGGGAATCCATTCAAGCACGGTATCGAGCTCCCGCTCGTGATGGGTTTCCAGCAACACGTCGAGGGACAGCTCGCGGGCCAAGGCATGAAAGTCGACCAGCTGCCGCCGCTCGAGGGCCGCTACGATCAGCAGGACCGCGTCCGCGCCGTGCGCGCGCGCTTCGTAGAATTGAATTTCCCCGACCATGAACTCCTTGTTGAGCGCCGGCAGCGGAACCGCCTGCTTGATCTCACGGAGATAGTCGAGGCTGCCGTGAAAGAAATTCTTGTCGGTCAGTACGGAGAGCGCCGAGGCGCCGTGCTGGAAATAGTCCTGCGCGATGCCGACGTGATCGAACCGCTCTTCGAATTCGGGACGCAGCAACCCCAGGCTCGGTGAAGCCTTCTTGACTTCCGCGATCAACGCCGGGCTCGTGTGAGTCCTCGCGGCGTCGAGCGCCACGGCGAACCCCAAGGGCGACCCCGCATCGCGAATCTTGGCTTTCAAATCCGCGAGGTAGCGGCGGCTTTGTTTGTGCCGAAGCTCTGCCTTCTTATGCTCGAGGATGCGATCCAGGATCATAACGAAACCCGCCGGCCAATCGCCGGACTTGAGCTCATTTGCTCGTGAAAGCCACCAGCCGTTCCAATTTTTCAGCGGCGGCCCCTTGATCGATGACGCGCTTGGCGAGTTCGAACCCTTCTTGCAGAGTTTTGGCTTTTCGTCCCGCCACGAGCGCGGGGGCGGCGTTGAGACAGACAATGTCCCGCCTGGGCCCCTTGCCGCCGTGCAGAACCTCGCGCACGATCCGAGCGTTGTCCTGCGGCGTCCCGCCGAGCAGTTCTTTGAGGCCGACGCGCTGGAGGCCGAAGTCGCCCGGGTCGAGAAAATAACTCGATACGACGCCGGCCTTCCCTTCCGAAACCTTGGTGCGGTCGGTCAGGGTGATCTCGTCGAGCCCGTCCATGCCGTGCACGACGAAACAATGTTGGGAGCCGAGCCGCACGAGCACTTTGCCGAGCAGGTCCGTCAAGTGATGGTCGTACACGCCCAGGACTTGCACCGTCGCCCCGGCCGGATTGGTCAAAGGCCCGAGGACGTTGAGGAGCGTGCGGATGCCCATCTCCTGTCGAGGCCCCGCGCAATGCTTCATGGCCCCGTGGTAGAGCGGCGCGAACAGAAAGCCGATCCCGATTTCATTGATGCAATCGGCCACCCGTTCCGTCGGCAAATCGATCGAGACCCCGAGAGCCGTGAGGACGTCCGCGCTCCCGCACTTCGAAGACACCGAGCGGTTGCCGTGTTTCGCTACCGTCAAGCCGGCGCCCGCGGCGACGAAGGCGGCCGTCGTGGAGATGTTGAAGGTATTGGCTCGATCGCCGCCGGTACCGCACGTGTCGATCACCAGCGGATCGCCCACCCGGATCTTTACCGCGCGGGTCCGCATCGCCGTCACCGACCCTGCGATTTCGTCGACGGTTTCGCCTTTTTGGCGCAGCCCCATCAGATACGCGGCGATTTGGGCAGGCGTGGCCGCCCCATCCATGACTTCCAGCATGACCTCTTCGGCTTCCTTTTCCGAGAGGTCCATTCGGTCGGCCAGTTTGGCGATGGC
>JBDZUK010000063.1:0-17244 GCA_040255165.1 Nitrospiraceae bacterium
CGCAGACACAGGAAGATCGAATGGATCGTGAACGTGTTGCTGATTGCCGCCGCCGCGTTGTCACTGGCTAACGTCGTGTGGGGCCTCGACACGCAGGATATCACCGTGGAATGGACGGCGGAGGGCAGAAAGCTCGCGGTCGAGCGGGCGGCGACCTGGCAGCCCAAGGAAGAAATGATTCTGGTGCCGGCGGGCGAATTCCTCATGGGCAGCGACAAAAAGCTCGACCGAAACGCGTACAAAACCGAGATGCCCCGGCGGAGGATCTATCTTGATGCTTACGAGATCGACAAGTATGAGGTCACGGCGCTGCATTACTTGAAGTTCGTCCTGGCGACAGGGCGTTCCCCGCTCATCGATTGGCGGTATGACGGCGGCAATTTTCAAGAAGTGATGGCCAATCATCCTGTCATGCACGTGAGCTGGTACGACGCCGACGCGTATTGCCGATGGGCGGGAAAGCGGCTGCCGACCGAGGCGGAATGGGAAAAGGCGGCGCGCGGCGAGGACGGGCGGATGAATCCCTGGGGGAACCAGACGGCCGGATTGAGCCGGGCCAACTTCGGTCGCACGGGCCTGTCCGGTCCGGTACGGGATCGTCCCGAGCGGCTGTTGCTCTATCCCCCGATCATTTCCGTGGACAAGTACGAGAACTCCGTGAGTCCGTACGGCGCACACCAGATGATCGGAAACGTGGCCGAGTGGGTGGCGGACTGGTACCAACTCGAATACTACGCCACCGCGCCCGACCGCAATCCCAAAGGCCCGGCGACCGGAACGCAAAAGGCGTTTCGCGGCGGAGGATGGATCGACAGCACGACGACGATGCGGGCCGCGATGCGGAATGGGACGGACCCGAATGTGAAGATCAACTGGCTGGGGTTCCGCTGTGCAAGGTCGGTCGGCGAAGGCCGTCAGTTGTCAGCGAGCGGCCATCAGCATGGGAACTTCTGAAAGTTGATGGAACGGCTAGCGCAGGTACGAGTGGGCAACGAAGTGAAGGGATTTTTCACCAAGCTGATGTCTCGGGCCGGCGAGCGCAACTCAGCGAAACCGCTGGAAACCCGGAAGGGTCTTCCTGCGATCGCCCTGGGAGGGGGACATCATCATGGAGGTTCGGAAGAAAAGGCGGAACATTGGAGCGTGGCTTGTCGCAGCTGTGATCGTCGGGGTGCTCGCTGTCTCTGGTGTCTCGCCGGGCTTGGCTGAGGAGGAGACGACGGCTACAGGCAACAGAGTGTTTTTCCGCGGCGGCTTCGCAGGCCTGAACAGCAGCCGCGGCGGCGAGCTCTTTACAGACGTCCATAGCGGCCTGGGCGGGGGGCCTTCAAACGACGGAAGCACCGGATACTATGTCGGCGCCGGGACCGATCTGATGCTCACCCGAGACGGCTGGGGTATGATGAAGGGCATCGGCATCGTCGGTGAGATCGGAGTGGAGTACAAGCGTTTCAGTTCCGAAACGGTGGTCAATTCGGACACAGCGATCGGCGGGGCACCGCTCGGGAAGACTCAAGTGACCATGCTCACGGTCGATGTGGCACCGAAGGTCAAGTTCAGACAAGGGACCGATTTCCAGCCCTGGGTCATCCCCGTCGGGCTGGATTTTCACGTGATCAGTCCTCCGTCGAATCAGACGAATTATTTGGATATCGGCGTGCAGTTCGGAGCCGGGGCTGAGTATCGCATCTGGAAAGAGCTCTGGCTGGGTGTCGACGGGCGGTATCACCTGGCATCCGGCGCGACGAACAGCGTAAACAACTACGGCACGGCCGGTGCCTATGTGGGAATCGGATTTTAGGATTGGGATTCGCGGCGAGGCATGACCACGGTTCTTATCTGGTTCCATGTCCTCGCCGCGGTCGGCTGGATCGGCGGGATGCTGTTCCTCTCGCTGGTACTTGCGCCGGTCTTTCGCTCGCACCGCTCGAATCCCGAGATCGGTCCTTTCTTCATGACCGCCGCGAAGCGTTTCCGCTTCGTGGTCTGGAGCGCCGTCGCCATCCTCCTGGGAACAGGACCGGTGTTATTGCATCAGCGGGGCCTGTCCTTCCTCGATCCCTCATCCTGGCCGCGGGTGTTGACCGTCAAATTGGCGCTTGTCGCGGCTCTGGTTCTGTTGACCGCCCTGCATGATCTCATTCTCGGTCCTCGGACCGCGGCCGCCTCGGGAACCGCCCCTCGCGCGCGATCGCGTATGGAAGATCTCCTGCTCACCACGTCGGCCTGGCTGCCTCGGCTATCGCTGCTCCTCGCTGTCATGGTACTCTTTGCGGCGGTCGTCTTGGCGAGAACCTGACGTCACCCTTGTAATGCCCTCGGCAAAGTCCATCCTCATCACCGGCGCATCCACCGGCATCGGGGCGGCCTGCGCCCGGCACCTCGATCGCCTGGGCTTTCGCGTTTTTGCCGGCGTGCGGAAAGCGGCAGACGGGGACCGTCTGACGGGAGGCGCATCGACACATCTTGTTCCGATTCTCTTGGACGTCACGGACGCGGGCTCGATCGCGGAAGCGGCGCGTCTCGTAGAATCGGAAACCGGAACCGCGGGATTGTGGGGGCTCGTGAACAACGCCGGCATCGCGGTGGCCGGTCCGTTGGAATTTCTTCCCCTCGATGAACTGCGAAAGCAGCTGGAAGTGAACGTGATCGGACAGATTGCCGTCACACAGGCTTTCTTGAGGATGCTGCGCGCTGGTCGCGGGAGGATCGTGAACATGGGCTCGATCGCGGGTCGGTCGTCGATGCCGTTTATGGGTCCCTATTCGGCTTCCAAGTTTGCGCTGGAAGCGCTCACCGATGCGCTGCGGCTCGAGCTGCAGGCGTGGGGTATTCGCGTTTCGATCATTGAGCCGGGCGCGATCGCCACGCCGATATGGGAAAAGTCCGGGCGGGAGGCCGATCGGCTCGAAGCGTCACATCCGGACGCCAAGGCGCTGTACGCGCAAGCTATCGCCGGCGTGCGTGATGCGGTCGCCAGGGCCGCGTCGAGGGCGATTCCCCCCGAGGCGGTTGCGAAGGCTGTCGCGCATGCCCTGATGTCCCGATCACCGAAGACCCGCTATCTGGTCGGGACAGACGCCAAGTTGCGGGCCTTTCTCGGCAAGGTGCTCTCCGACGCATGGCAGGACAAAGTGCTCACCTGGGCGCTCAAGTTACCGAAATCGCCCTGAACCGGTTCGGTTCGGTGACGACGATGAGCTGCTTCCGGCGGAGCAATCAGCTTCGCAACAACACCGCCGGATACGCTCATCGACCGTGTCAGGCATCGCTTGGTTCCGGTTGCTGCGCCGGAGCACCGCCGCAAGTACCTGACCTGTGAGCGGACCATCAGCGCGGTGAGAAGATCGCTATGCTTTCGAGCATGGGGGACGGCGTTGCTCCCCGTTCTCGCTCTCGATCCGCTAGAGAGGAAGCATCGTCGTTATGCCAGCCCATAATCGCTCGGGTGGTACCCGGCTCTTTCCAGTGAAGCACGGAGCGTCTTCATGACCACCGGACTCTCCGAATGAGGCATCACCGCGACTTCCTGGGCGGCGCGTAGACGGGCGACAAGCGAGTCTGCCTCGGAGTCCATGAGGTGGTCGCCGGCGGCGTAGAGACCGTCAGGGCCTTCCTCCAATTCGTTGTGCGCGCCCAAAATGGCATGGATCGCCGACAGTATCGCGGGCGTCGGGGTCGGCATCAGCAGTGCAGCAAGCGCGCCGTGATCGAGGCGAAGCTTTGCAGCGTCTGGAAACGGCCTCCCCCCGAGCAGACGCGACATCGCCGGCAAAAGAATTTTCTCCTCCATTCCGATATGCCTCAGCAGCCCTGCGCGGAATTGGTCATAGGTGACCGGATCCACGTTGTTGGGATCGGCAGCGGCATGTTGAAAGAGAGCGTCGAGCCGACGATGGTCGTGCACAAGAAACTGGGTGAGCGGTCCTGCCATGCCGTCCTTCGGTGCGCTTCCCTCTCTCACCAGGCTTGGGGGCATGAACAATACGCTGCAAGGGTCGGCGCTCCAGTGGCCCGAATAGCCTGGTAGTCTGGGCGGTATGCCGCACGGAAATCAAGACCGTAGAGACGAGCTGTCCGTCCATCGGAGTCACCGGCATGGCGGCATCGTGGATCCTGGCACGAACCTCGCTCAAACCCACAGATGAGTAAACGAGATTTGCCCACGGTCTCGAATAATGCCATGCGACCCTCATTCAAGACTGGCCTCAGCTTTGGTTTGACTTCCGGCGTCATTACGACGCTCGGCCTGCTGGTCGGCCTGCATGCCGGGACTCATTCGCGCACGGCCGTGCTTGGCGGCATCGTGACCATCGCCATTGCCGACGCCCTATCCGATGCGTTGGGCATTCATATCGCGGAAGAGGCGAACCATAAAGGATCGGTCGCGCACGTATGGGAATCCACATTCGCCACGTTCATCGTGAAATTCACGATCTCCTCCACATTTGCGCTGCCGGTGTTGTTCCTGCCCCTTCAAACGGCTGTCATCGTGAGCATCGGGTGGGGGCTCGGATTGTTGGGGGTGCTGAGCTGGTTCGTCGCCCGTGCGCAACGCCTGTCCCCATGGAATGTGATCGGCGAACACTGGCTCATCGCCCTCGCGGTGATCGCGATTACCCACTATCTCGGCGATTGGATCGCCGTCACGCTCGGCTCAAGCTCCGTTCCAACACTTTTCTGATGAGAGGATGGAGAGCCTCCGCCGCGTCCGTTTTCGGCAGGAAGCCCGCTGCCCCCGCATCTTTCATGGAGGCTTCAACCTCCGGTGACGGATCAACGGACATGCCGATCACGACCGGTCCCGCAGGTGTCTCGCAGATTCGGCGGGTTGCGATGGTACCCTCCAGCCGCGAAAGTTTCGCGTCCATCAGGATGAGATCAGGACAGAGACGTGCCGCGAGCATGACGGCTTCTTCGCCGTCGCCCGCCTCGCCAACCACCTCGATATCGGGATCGCTCTCCAGTAATGCCCGAAACTCCTTCCGAAGCATGGCATGGTCGTCGACCAGCACCACTCGTATCCGGTGCCTGGAGGGCAGAGGTCGAGCCGGTGCCAGCAGGTTCCGGATGCAAGACAACAGAGCGCTGTCGTCCACCGGTACGTCGAGGAGGGCATCCGCTTCGACTTCGTGGCAGGGACAGTCGGCGGCTCCATGACATACGACTACCACTCGCGTCGATGACGGTGTGCATTCGGATCTTGCGTGAGAGACCCAGGCCAGTTCGGGAGCGTTTCCTTGCGAGACGATCACGACCGCGACCTGGGGATTGGGATGATGTATCAACGCCCGGGCATCCTCCATCGTGCCGGCTTCCACGACCGTAGCCCCTGCGGGCCTGAGCCGAGCCGTCCACCGGGCGCGGCGCTCGGGGTCGGCGCAGAGCACGATCACTCGATGTCCTTCCATGCTTCCTCCGTGAAGCGGTGGGCTTCCTTCCGGCCGGTTCCATTTATGGATCTAGAAGAAGTGCCTCACTTCAATCAGACCTAAGCATGGCTGATGCCAAGTGGCGGTCCTCCATGGTTTGACAGGTGTAAACCCTTGGCAAGGATGGTTTTGAATTCGGAAATGGAGTGAAGATTCAGTTTGTTGGGGATTGAGATGAGGTATTGTGCCACTCCGCCGAAGCGCGAGATTGGGGCTTACGGCTACAACTGGCGTCACGCTTCAATGTGCTGATCTGTACTGATAGGAAGTTTTGGACTCGCCGTTGAGCATCCGTCCTTGGGCTGATGATTTGCATATCGTACCACGGCCGCCGAATCGCAAGTGGCGTAGAGACTCATCAAAAGAGGGAGACTGTATGGGCAGAGCTTATAGAGGGTGCATTGTGGTGTCGGTTTGGATGGCTTGTATGGGAGTAGCTGTGGCGGCCGGTGATGCCGTAAAGGGAAAGGTCATCTACGACAAAAGCTGTGCGGTCTGCCATGGGGCGCAAGGCAGGGGAGATGCCCCCACCGGGAAGGTACTCGTCCCGCCTGCCGCGGATTTCACAAGCGGGAAGAGCCGGAAGAAATCAGACAGTGAGTTGCTGGCTATCATTCGCGACGGGAAAGCAGGGACAGCAATGACGCCCTGGAAAGGCACGCTGTCTGAGCAGGATATGCAGGATGTTCTGGCCTATGTACTGAGCCTCCGTAAGGCAGGGTGAGACTATGAGAATAGATGGGGTGAATGGAGCCGCCGTGATGGAAAAAAGGTGGGGAATGACGACCGTGCACGTTGCCGTCCTCGCGGGCATGTTATTCGGATGGTGCATGGTGGCGCAGGGGAATGATGAGGGTCAGGCTCTCGGAGAGGGGCATCGGGTGGTGATGCATTTGAGCTCCGGAGATGAGAAGGCCCAGCGCGGCGTACTGAACAATATCAAGAATCTGTACGAGGCGCTGCAGGGGAAGAGGCTTACACTGGAGCTGGTCGCCCACGGGGCCGGGCTTTCCCTTTTCGTGCAGAAGGAGACGAAGCTGGCCCGTGAGCTGGCCGGTCTCAAGGAAAAGTATGGCGTGAGCTATACCGCTTGCTCCAATACAATGAAAGCGCGGAACCTTACCCGGCCAGAGCTTATCGGGCAGGTAGACCGCACGTCGCCCGCAATGGTTCGACTGATGGAATTGCAGGAGCAGGGATGGGCGTATATCAAGCCGTAATTCCTCGATCGTGAAGGCCTGATGGTGTGAAGCAATAAGGGGGAGAACACAATGGAAGCGAAACCGAAAGTCTACCACTATCACACGTCGGTGAGGTGGACTGAGCAGCGGAAGGGGATCATATCCGGCACGGGGAAGCCGGATGTGCAGGTCGCGACTCCCCCGGAATTCAAAGGACACGAGGGTATCTGGTCGCCCGAAGATCTGTTCGTAGCGTCGGCGAACATCTGCCTCATGACCACCTTTCTATCGTTCGCAGAGCGCGCAGGTCTCGGGTTCACGGCCTATGAAGCCGAGGCGGAAGGAACACTGGAACTGGTAGACGGCAAGTTCCAGTTCACGACCATCGTGCTCCGTCCCAGGATTACCCTCAAGCCGGACGGCGATTCTGCGAAAGCCAGGGAGCTCATCGAAAAGGCCGAGGCGAACTGCCTCATTTCAAACTCCATGAAGGCCCGCATGCGCCTTGAGCCGACGATTGCCTAGCGGCTTCATTGCAAACCATTCCTGCTCGCTCTTCATCCAGAGATGCTCCGTTCTTGTGCCGCCTGTAGCATCTTGCGCCAGAAGGGCAGGTTGCGGCTGAGGCTTATCTCTGCACCTAACATCATGTGAATGATGAACTTTACGTTGTAACTATCTTATAAACTACGGATTCAATGTCATCATCGTTCTCGGCATAGAGGTCGCATTTTAGGTTGATATATGAAAGCCAAACCTTGGTGCGCCGGTGCGCTGATCCTCTGGTTGGTCACCGTTGTGACGATCGGATGGCTCTTTTATGGAGGGCTGACGACCTCAGGGACCGACGGGCGGACCGCCATCCTGTTGGCCGCGTCTGAACGCGACCAAATCTTGTCGGAGATGCGATCATTGCTCAAAGCGGTCGATGCCGCAGTCCGGGCCTATGGGGAAGAGCGGCCGGATGTGAAGCAGGCGGAAGGTGCAGTCCGGGCGGTCGGCATGCAGCAAGCGGCTGACGTCAATCCCGTCATCATGGCGAAGTTGCCGCTCGCGTTCAAGCAGATGGGGATGTCGGTCCATCGAGATATGGATGCGCTGGCCGATGCGATGGTCGCCGGCGAGACTCCTCAGCAGATCATGAACCGGCTCGCCGGCATAACCGCCCGCTGCACCACATGCCATGACCTGTACCGGTTTGCGGCGGAAAAATAGCCCGGTTTCGGGAGAATCTTTTTCCATAGCAATACCTCTAAGGAGACGTGAGGTGCTTCTCCGCCGGCCGCAATGACGATACGTCGAGAAAGAGGCCGGCGGTTCAACCGAAAGTTGGTATGGAGGGTGCGCCATGACATGCAACGTGGGAGGAGTTGAACGGCCTATCCGGATTGTACTAGGAGTTATTTTGGTCGGTGTCGGCGCGTTCGGCGGATTGCCGGTGGCCGGGACGGCCGTCGCATTGATCGTGGGAACGGTCGCGCTGGTGACCGGTGCCATCGGGTATTGCCCGGCCTGGGCACTGCTTGGAATCACCACCTGTCCCGCGAAGAAGAATTGACGGGATCTGTCAACGGCAGGCTATCGGCGATCAGCACCGGAGCGGTCTATTCAACGGCCGAATCAACGGCCGAAGGCGGACGGCTGCCGGCTGAAGCCGTCTTGAGAAAGGAGCGAATGATGGCTCGAGTGGTGATCATCGGGGCATCCATCGGCGGATTGCCGGCGGCGTATGAAGCCCGCGCGATGCTTGATCGGAAGCATGAGGTTACGGTCCTCTCCAACGTCGATTATTTCCACTTCGTGCCCTCGAACCCCTGGGTGGCCGTGGGGTGGCGCAGGCGCAAGGACATCAGTTTTTCGCTGGGGCCCATCCTCGAGAAGAAGGGGATCGAGTTCATCCATGCGGCCGCAGACCGTATCGAGCCGGAACAGAATCGAGTGGTGACGGCCAAGGGCGAAGTGCCCTACGACTATCTCATCGTGGCCACGGGTCCAAAGCTGAACTTCGCCGCGGTTCCCGGCCTCGGTCCGAGCGGGTTCACCCAATCGATTTGCACCGTCGATCATGCCGAACAGGCTTGGGGCACCTACCAGTCCTTCTTGAAAGACCCGGGGCCGATCGTGGTCGGAGCCGCGCAGGGAGCCTCGTGTTTCGGCCCGGCGTATGAAATGGCGTTCATCCTTGATGCCGATTTGCGCAAGAAAAAATTGCGCAGGAAAGTGCCGATCTACTTCGTGACCCCGGAGCCGTACGTCGGTCACATGGGTTTGGCGGGCGTGGGCACCTCACGGCGTCTGATGGAGGACGAGTTTGCGGAACATTCGATTAAGCCCATTTCGAGCGTCGCGATCAAGGAAGTCCAGCCGGGAAAGGTGTTCCTTGAAGGAGGGCAGGAGGTGCCGTTCCGATATTCGATGTTCATTCCTCCATTCGCGGGCGTCGATGCGGTCGCCGGGACGCCCGGGCTGTGCAACCCGAAAGGCTTCGTCAACATCGATGCCTACCAGGCCAACCCGAAATACAAGAACATTTACGCGGTCGGGGTGTGCGTCGCCATTCCTCCCGTGGAACAGACTCCCATCCCGACGGGCGCCCCAAAGACCGGATATATGATCGAGTCGATGGTATCGGCGGCGGTGCACAACATCAAAGCGGACATCGCGAACGAGGAAAAACGTGAGACGGCGACGTGGAATGCCATCTGTCTGGCCGACATGGGGGATACCGGGGTGGCCTTCGTGGCTTTGCCGCAAATGGCCCCACGCAACGTCACCTGGGCGAAGAAAGGCAAGTGGGTGCACCTGGCGAAGATCGGCCTGGAAAAATACTTCCTCCATAAAATGAAGCGGGGGATCAGTGAACCGTACTATGAAAAGGCCATCCTGAAAGCTCTGGGCATCGCCAAGCTGGAGCAGAGGGCGTGAGGGGGTGGTTGGCGGCGCGCCTCGTCACGAGCTTTTGCGCGACACGAGAACAACACCTAATGGTCGGCTTTTTGAGCTCAGGCGCTGGGCGAGCGGCAAGATTCGGTATTTTCAGCATCCTCGTTGGTTTTGCAGCCGGTTGCGCGGAGCCGGGCCCGATCCCGGGATCGCGCGCGCTTATCGGTAAGTCGGAGTTGGAGATCATCACGTGCGCCGGCCAGCCGAACAATCGCCGGCATGACCAAAGAGGCGACGTGCTGTTCTATTTGAGGCGGCCCGGCGCGTTGGAGCGGTCTTTTCCCGGATCGAGAGCCAGCCAAGCCTGTCCGGATCATGGCTGTGAGGCGCGACTGTACGTGCGTGGAGGAAAGGTCGCGGAGGTCGAGTATTATCCCTTTCCGGACCAGAGCGGCGCTTGCGACCACTGCGAGACGATCTTTCGGAATTGCGTCCGGTGAACCGAGTGCTTGACGAGACGCTGGCGCTGGTCGTGGGAGCGGTGGTCGGTCTTGCGCTCGGCGCGACCGGCAGCGGCGGATCGCTCCTTGCCATCCCTCTGCTGGTCTACGCAGTCGGAACGTCGGTGCAAACGGCCACCGCCCTGTCGTTGGCGCTGGTTGCGCTGTCCGCGCTGATCGGCGCAGGAGAAGCGCTACGGCACGGCACCGTGCGGATCAAAGCCGGACTCTTGTTCGGCGGAACGGGAATCATGGGCGGAGTGATCGGCGCCGTCCTGCACCCGTTGTTCAAACCGGAGGTGCTGCTGATTCTGCTCGGGGTGCTGATCGTGGCCGCCGCCGCGCAGATGTGGTGGCGAAGTGACGGCCCGCCGCAGCAAACAGGCACCGAGAGCTGTGCGGACCGGTTTCCTCGCGCCTGCCGCGTCAAAGCCGCAAGCCTCGGCTTTGTCGTCGGCATCCTGACGGGCCTGTTCGGCGTCGGGGGCGGCTTCATCATCGTGCCGGCTTTGACGCTGTGGCTCGGGTTTCCCGTCCGGATCGCGGTGGGCACGTCCTTGTTCATCGTCGCGTTGGTGGCGGCCGGAGGGCTGGCCACCCATGTCCGTGGTGTCGGCCTGGATCGCGCCTTGTTCTTCCCGCTCGCGATCGGGGGGATCCCCGGTATGCTGAGCGGTCGAGTCTTCACGCGCCTCGTTTCCCAGCAGACACTGACGAGAACCTACGCCGGTTTGGCGTTTGCCGTCGCCGCCGTGCTCATTGCGGACAACACGATCAAGCTCATGGGAGAGGGTCTGTGACGATCCATGAGGAACGTATACCGGCCGCACGGCTCGAACCCACCCGGCGTTCGTTCTTCGGATGGATCAGCGCGGCGGCGGCAACGCTGATCGGCCTGGGTTTGGCGGTGCCGCTTGTCGGCTACGTCGTCTCTCCTGCATTGAAGCGGAGAGAAGAGTCGTGGACCGACGTTGGCGCCGTGGCCGCCATGCCGGAACGCGAACCGGTGCAGCTCGAGTATGTGAAGACCACGCGGGACGGCTATATGGAATCCAGGGTTCGCAAGGCGGTGTGGGCGGTGAAGCAGGAAGGCGGGCAGGTAACCGCCTACTCGCCGATGTGCACTCACCTGGGATGCGGCTATTCTTGGAACGCGGCGGATCGAAGGTTTGAGTGTCCGTGCCATCTGAGCAAGTTCAGCATCGACGGTCAAGTCATCGGGGGGCCCGCGCCGCGTCCGCTGGACCGGCTGCCCACCAAAATCGAGAACGGGCGGCTGCAGGTGATCTACAAAGAGTTCAAGGCCGGTCTGCCGCGCGCCGTGGAATTGTAGCAGGAAAAACTCGGTGCCGAACCCACACGAGGCTTGCCGGGGATGGGCGGGTGAAAGAGAGTCTTTTCCAGCACCCTGATGAAGGAGATCTCGTTGGCGCGATCCAGAGGTCGGGCGCCGAAAGGCACGCTGTGCGGCTTGCCCCAGGTCGCGCCGGATGATCTCAGGCAGCGGCTGGCGTTTCTGTCCTTCGGTAGGGAAGACCGGCGCAACCTGCCGGTGATCCGAGCGGTCGTTCGGGCGCACGTTGACGAGCTGATCCGCGAATTCTATGCCCATCTGAACGGCTTCAAGGAGCTGCGACGGCTGTTGTCAGAGCCGGGCCGTCTCGAGCTGCTGCAGGCCAAACAGCGTCGGTATCTGCTGAGCCTGGGCCGGAGTGCCGACTACGTCCGGTATGCCGAGGAGCGGATCCGTATCGGGCTGGCTCATGAACGAATAGGGCTCGAACAGAAGTGGTATCTCGGCGCCTACCACAAATTGTTCGAACTGATCCTTCGGCGTCTTCCATGGAGAAGCGCGCGTGCGGGCACGTTCGTATCCACGGTCAATACGCTGCACAAGCTGCTCCGCTTCGACGAGATTCTTGTCGTCGATACGTACTACTACGCGACGAAAGAACGATTGGAGGGCGCGCTGCGCCAGTTGAAGCAGGCGCACCTGAGGCTGGAGCGGGTATCCCGGCTCGATACGTTGACTCACATCAACAACCGGCGGGCGCTGATGGAAGGTCTTCAGGTCGAGCTCCAGCGCAGCCGCCGCTATGCCCATCCGTTCGCGCTGTTGTTCATCGACATCGATCGCTTTAAGGAGATCAACGACCGTTACGGACACGCATTCGGCGACAAAGTGCTGCACAAGGTGGCGCAGACGATCGGCGCGGCCATCCGTCCGCCGGACATTCTGGGTCGGTACGGCGGCGAGGAATTCATCGTCGGCTTGGTGGAATGCAACCTGGAGGGCGCGCGGCGCATCGCGGAACGCATCCGGCTCAAAATTGCCCGCACGGGCTTCATCTGGGAAAAAAACCGGGCCAGCGCCACGGTCAGCATCGGGGCCGCCGCCATGACGGCCGGAGCAGACCGGCTGAATCTGTTGATCGAGCAGGCGGATCGCGCGCTGTACCAAGCCAAAGCCAAGGGCCGGAACCGCACCGAGGTGTTCACCGGCCGGCAGTCCAAGAGGTAGGGCTAGATGGCAGGCAGATTCTTCAACTGGCTGGACAGCCGACTGCGGCTGAGACCGATCGGCAAGACGTTGCTGGACGAGCCGATTCCCGGCGGAGCGAGCTGGATTTATGTCTTCGGCTCGGCGACGCTCTTTTTGTTTGCGCTGCAAGCCGTCACGGGCATGTTTCTGGTGATCTACTATGCTCCGACGCCGGATCACGCGTATGACAGCATCCGCTTCATCGAGGAAGAGGTGTCGTTCGGCGCATTCGTCCGCGGACTCCACCACTGGGGCGCCTCCGGAATGGTAGTGGCAATCGGACTGCACATGCTCCAGACCTTTCTGTACGGCGCCTATAAGCCGCCGCGCGAGTTGATGTGGATGGCCGGAGTGGTCCTGTTTCTGATCGTCATGGCCTTCGCGTTCACGGGGTACCTGCTGCCGTGGGATCAAACTGCATATTGGGCGACGCAAGTCGGCATCAATATGGTGGGCACCGTTCCGCTGGTCGGGGAGTTCTTGATGCGCGTCATGCGGGGAGGCGATCAATTGGGCGCGCTGACGTTGTCGCGCTTCTTCGCGGTACATGTCTTATTCCTGCCCGCGGTCATCATCACGCTGATTGCCGCGCATCTGTTCATTCTGCGGCGTGTCGGACCCGCCGGGCCTTGGACGGATGAACGGGCGTCGCTGGGCCGGGAACCCTTCTATCCACGCCAGGTCTACATGGATGCCGTCGTGATGCTCGGCGTCTTTGTGGTCGTGGCGGCGCTCGCACTTGCGGTCCCGATACCTTTGACCGACAAGGCTGACCCCTCGGATACGACGTTTGTGCCGGTCCCGGAATGGTACTTTCTTTTCTATTATGAATTGCTGAAGTACGTGCACGGGCCGCTTGAGCCCCTCGCAACGTGGATTCTTCCGACCCTCTTCATCCTTATTTTGTTCTTCTGGCCCTTCATCGACCGGAACCCTGCTAGGAATCCCATCAGACGGCCGGCGGCGTTGGCGGCCGGAAGCCTGTTTCTGTTGGTGGTGTTTTCATTGCTGGGGATTTCGATCAAGAACCTGTATGCCGTTCAGCGCGTGGACCCCGCGGTCGCCCGCGGCAAGGCACTTTACGCTCAACTAGGTTGTGCCGGATGCCACAGGATTCACGGCGAAGGAGGCGCCGTCGCGCCCGACCTCTCCTTTGTGGGCGATGCCAGGCCGGACCGAGAATGGCATCTCCGTCATTTTCGCGACCCGCAGTCCGTCTCGCCAGGGTCCTTCATGCCGAAATTTCCTCTCACCGACCAACAGCTCAACGATTTGACGAGCTATATGCTGAGCCTGAAAAGTACTACACAGCAGATTGAGGCTAGGGTTAAGGCGAAGGGTGAGACGGGTTTTTCCGAATTTAGGGTTCAACCTTAACCTCAACCGCAAACCTTCCGCCTGTGGCGTCTCGCGCCAGTGCCGGTCCGTTCCCTGTTGCCTTTCTCTTCATGATGCAGGTTTGATCAGGACAGATTGTCTATAAATCACACCGGGTTCACGACAATCTCCGACGGCGCCTCCTGGCATATACCTGGCAATTCACCACATCACATGCGATACGCGCTTGCCGTCTTGATCGCCGTTGCGTTGGGGAGTTGCTCCGGAGGTGTGCGGGAGTTCGATGCCGGCTCGGCTTCGCGTCCGCCGCTGCGGGGTAGCGACTTGATGTTTGCTCCTCCATCTCCCGAAACAATTCCGGGAGATCGGCGAGGTGAACGAATTCGCATCGGATACCAGGTCGTCGTGGATACGCAGGAGTACGCCAAGGCCTATGTCGGCAACGCCTTGAATTGCGCGAACTGCCATCTGGATGCCGGCTTGAATCCCAATGCCGCGTCGTTTGTCGGCTTGGCCGCGGTGTATCCCGAATATCGCGCGCGCAAGGGTCGGTCAATCACGCTAGCGGAGCGAATCAACGAATGTTTTGAGCGCAGTCTCAACGGCAAGGCGTTGCCCCCCGACAGTTCTCGGCTGCAGGCGGTGGTTGCCTACATTGAATGGCTTTCCAAAGGCGTGCCGCCGGGGGCCGCCATTCCTTGGCGTGGGATTCCCCGTGTGACCCCAAGCCGCCCCCCGGATGCAGTGCATGGCAAGGAAATCTTTGCCGCCCGCTGCGCGTTCTGTCACGGAGCAGAGGGACAAGGCACGATGGCCGCCCCGCCGCTGTGGGGACCCCGTTCGTACAACATCGGAGCCGGAATGGCGCGGCTCAGCGTGGCGGCCTCGTTCATCAAGGCCAACATGCCTCGTGGGTGGGGCTGGGCCCTGTCGGACAATGAGGCCTACGACGTGGCTGCCTTCATCAACAGCCGACCGCGTCCTGATATGCCGGGCAAAGAACATGACTGGCCGCAAGGCGGGAAGCCGGAAGATTCGCCGTACTAACACCCGTGACGAGTGATGAGTGAAGCGTCATGGTAAAGACAGTGAAGCGGCGTTCGCTTGCGGGGTACGAACGACGAGCGACGAGATGCTCTGACACAAATGAAACTCACGGTCGTCCATGAAGGCTCCGTTCGGTTTGCGGTGAAGAGCCGCCATCACGTCGTCGTCACCGATCAGCCGTTGGAAGACGGCGGGGGTGACGCCGGGATGTCGCCGGTGGAATTGTTCGTCGGCTCGCTGGCGAGTTGCATCGCCTATTTCGTCGCTCGTTTTTGCGCGCGACACGGGCTCGCGTATGAAGGCATGGCAGTGGACGCCGAGTGGTCGATGGCGGAACGGCCGCATCGCGTCGGGTCCGTGACCATCCACGTCCACCTCCCGGAGTCCGTGACAGCGTCACAGCGGGAACGGTTGGTTCGCATTGCCCAGGGGTGCACGGTTCATCGATCCTTGACGACGATGCCGCACGTAGCCGTAGAGCTGCACACGCGCGGAGCGGCAGCGTAACGAAGAACGGGGGATTAATGGGTGTTATAAAAAGGAGGCCGGAATGGAGCAACGTCGGATGGGGATAGGCGGGCGGGTGTGGGTCATCCTGGCGCTGATCGCGCTCGGATGGGGGTTCGCTGCCGTGAATGGGTCGCCGGCGAATGAGAATTCCGGAGCCGAACGGCTTATCCGAACGACCTGCGCCTCCTGTCACCGGTTCGAGGGAAAGCCGGAGTCCCGGTTCAACTTGAAAGCCCCGGACCTCATGTGGGCGGGGAGCAAGTATCAGCGTGCCTGGCTCATCGGGCACCTCACGGGTAAGGAAAAGAACCTGTATCCCAAAGGATACCGATGGGATCTGTCCCAGGATTCATTCAAGCACGCGACGATCTCGGAGGCCGAGGCCAATGCCGTCGCCGATTACTTCGCTCGGCACTACAAGGATCAGCGGGTGACGGCGGGGACATTTGACACCTCCAAAGTGTCCGCCATCGAAGCCGGGTTCGGGCGACAGGCGTATAAAGACCATGCCTGCATCGGCTGTCACGTCATCGAAGAGCACGGCCAATTGGTCGGCGGCCCGCAGAGCACGTCGCTCGCCGAGGCCGGGCGCCGCTACAACATGGACTGGTTGTTCAGGTTCGGACTGAATCCGCAGGACTTTGTCCCGCACAGCGGAGAGTTTCTCGCCGATGCGACTGAGCCGCAACTACGGGCCGTCATCGGCTTCCTGGCGACGCAGGGGGTGAAGGACTTCGCTTTCTACGAGCCGTGGACGAGCCGGGAATTCCAGCAAGCCAGCGTCGAGCGTGGGGCGCTCGTGTACAAACAGTATTGTTCTCAGTGCCACGGCGCAACCGGCAAGGGAGACGGCCCCGCGGCGTCAGGTCTCGAGCCCAAGCCGGCCGTCCATGCGAACATGCAGTTCGACAAGCTGCCGATGGACTATCTCTATAACGTCGTCAATCATGGCGGGCGGGCGGTCGGCAAGTCGACGAGCATGCCCTATTGGGGGTTGACCATCGGCCAACAGGGGGTGGCTGACGTGATCGCCTATCTGAGGGCGACGTTCAAAGGACCGGCGACCGCGGAGGCGATGGTCCCTCAGCCGGGCGCGGCGCTCGGCGTCTGTCCGCAACCGCGAACGACCCAGCGGGCGCCCGAAGAGGTCTTGAGCAAGACCAACCCTCTTCCTCTCGGGCCGACGGCCGTCCAAGCCGGTAAGACGCTGTTTCAGGAAACGGCGAAGCCGCTGGCCTGTATGAATTGCCACGGCAAGCAGGGAGACGGCGCAGGGATCATGGGGGCCGCGCTGACGCCTCCGCCGCGCAATTTCACCTGCGGCGCCACGATGAAATCTATTCCGGACGGCCAATTGTTCTGGATCATCAAGAACGGTTCCCCGGGAACCGGCATGATGCCGTTCGCGGGTTTGAGCGAGGAGGAAGTGTGGCAACTGATTCACTATCTCAGAAGCCTCGCGAAGTAGCGTCCGGTGAGCCTTCGGGACGCTGCTCGCGCCGGCGGTTCATAGGGATAGCCGCGTGCGGCCTTGCCGTTGCGGCTCTCGATCCATTGTGGCTGGCGCGCCGGAGCGCCGGACGAGCCGTCGAATTGAAGGCATCCGAGGGGCGGGGATTGATCACGCGCGTGGCGCGTCCTTACGACGCGGAGACCGAGGTCGCAGAGTTTGAGACATGGATTACGCCAACCGATAAATTTTTCGTGCGGAGCCATTTCGGTCCGCCGGATCCTAAGACCGCTGATCCGGCCACGTGGCGGCTCCGTGTATCCGGACTGGTTGAACATCAGTTGGAATTGAGCTTGCCCGA
>JBDZUK010000064.1:0-13427 GCA_040255165.1 Nitrospiraceae bacterium
ACGCGCCTGTCGGAGGCGGCGCGCGGCGACTGAGCAAAAAGCAGGCCTTTATGGAACTAGAGTGTCGGTGCGGATTTACAAGGGTGTCGGCACGACGTAGGATGATACGCGGACAATCTGTCCGTGGATTCGGACAAAATGTCCTCTAATGAAATGCTATCGGCTATTCTACCGAGGGTATCACCGATCGGGTGGAGGACAAGAGGACGATGACTCTTGTGGGGGGACCCGGAACGATGATGCCGCGGACGGACACGGACGTCGCGGAATCGCCCAAGGTGGGAGTGACGGTGAGAGCAGCCGATAAATCACGGCGCGCGACGGCATTCAGCAAGTGACTAGTGATCTGGGACACGGATGATTCACCTTGCTCGTCCAATTGAGCGAGCAGGCTTGAGTACTGGGGGCTTTCGTACAGCGTACGCCCATCGCCGGACAAGACCATGAAACCTTGAGAGACGGTGGTTTGCAACATTGCGCTGAACTCTACAGGGGCGAGGGACGACATGACGCCACCTCCTTTCCGATATCACCATCTGACGCCGTCTGACCCGAACACCGGGGATAATCTAGTTCTGTCTAGTCGGGTTTGCCTACTAGGAGAAACCCGAGCTTACGTCTGAGGGCGGTTGGAAGGGAGTGTTAGGGCTGCTCAGGAACTGAGGAGGCATGAAGTCCGCGACCAACGTGACCGTCGAACTTCGCGCTGGTTTTGTAGAGCTCGAACCGTCCGTCGGTGGCCTGGGAAGCCGCCCTGGTCCGGAGCTGATGCATCTCCGCTTGCGTCATGGGCCGGAACCGGCGCGCGATGGAGAGGTTTTGTCGCAGCACATCGAGCGAGTCGATGCCGGTGACGACGCTGGTGACGGGGAGCGACAGCGCGTAGCGCAACGCTTCCTCGGGGGTCAGCACTTTTTGCTTGATCGCGTCGCCGTTGCCGCTGAGCGCCTTCATGCCGATCGCGGCGATACCGTGACGTGTCAACTCGGGGAGGACTTCCCGTTCGAAGCTGCGGAAATTGGCGTCGAAACAATTCAACGGCAGCTGGCACGTGTCGAACGGATACCCGCGCAGCATCATGCGCAGGAGCAACGCCGGATCTTTGTGGCCGGTAAAGCCGCGAAAGCGCACTTTCCCCTGCTCACGGGCCTGGCGTAACGCCTCGGCCGCGCCGTCGGGCTGGAAGTGCCGGTCCGGATCATCGTCATAAATCACCTCGTGAATCTGCCACAGATCCAGGTAGTCCGTCCGCAGACGGCGCAACGAGTCCTCCAGTTGCCGCATCGCCACCCGTTTGCCTCGCCCATGCGTGCACACTTTGCTCATCAGAAAGGCCTGATGACGCCGGCCTTGCAGCGCTTTGCCCATCCATTCCTCGCTCCGGCCTTCGTTATATTCCCACGCGTTGTCCATGAACGTCAGGCCGGCGTCCATGGCTTCGTGGACGATGCGGATTGCATCACGCTCGTTGGCGGCACGGCCCAGGTGCGCGCCGCCGAGAGCCAGGATGGAGACTTCCACGCCGGTCATTCCGAGGGGCCGCTTGGGCAGCGGCTCGCTTTGCGAGGGGGCTTCGGGAGACGGTTCCGCGGCATGAAGGAGGACGCGCGCCGGGGCAAGGGCAAAGGCCGATCCCAGCGCGCCGAGAGCCTTAAGGATCCTCCGGCGACCGGCGTCCCACCGTGGCGTATCGTCGACGGTCCGCTTCGGCACTCAGACGCCCGCTTCAGTGAGGCAGATCCGTTCGGTGAGTCGCCGGATCGTCGTCAGGTGTCGTTCTTCCTCTGTCAGCGCACTCTTGAAACGATCGGCCATGTCGTCCTGTCCCAGTTGGCCGGCCAGCTTGATCAGTAGCTCCCATCCATCGTGATCGGCGAGCTCGGCGACGTGAATGGCGTGGATGCTTTGCGACACGGACATGCGGGGATCGCTGATGATCTGCATGAGGCCGATCGACGCGACGGCATTCGTGTCCGCCATCGGCGTGACGGCCGTTGGGTCGGCGCCGAGCTCCCGCATGGCATCCCACACGAGCGCCATGTGCCTCGCTTCCGCGTCCCGAAACTGCCGCAGGTCATCCAGCGGTACATCTCCCGCCTCGTCCGTCCGGATCATGCATTTCGCGAGGAGCGCATCGTAGAGTCGTATCCCGGTCCGTTCAAAGGCGAGGCGCGCGCCGAGTTTGTCGATCAGCACCTCGGCGTGCCGGCCCATCAGTTTCTGCACCCCGGCCTTGGCGGCGCCTTTGAGCGTACCCGGCATCGGCACCGTACCGATGGGCTCAGCGTCCTGGAGATACGCGCTGCGGTAATCCGACAGCGTCTTTGTCGTCGTCGCTTCTCGGGCCATCGCGACCGCCTGAGTTCCACGGATCATCTCTTCGACCAGGTCCGGCGACATGTCGACCCCGGTGCGGTTCATTCCCATCGAGCTTGGTGGTTTCATGCTGCCTCCTTGATTCCTCGGCGGGCGGCTAATTCCCCGCCCGGAGCCCATTGCCATCCGGCCGCGACGGTGTTGCTGGGGGATCCGTCCGCGTTGAGTTGCTGACGGTACGTCAGCGACCGTTCCGGCTCCCGGCTTTTGTCCACGAACCGCGTCCCATCCGCGCGCAAATTCACTTCGTCGTTGAGGACCTGCCTCACGAACTCGCGGTGGCTCTTGTAGGCGATCGGCTCCGGTAACGAGGCCGGCAGGACCTCGGCGGGGTCGCGACGGTCGGCCTGCTTGAAGACTTCCATCACGAACTGGAGATGCCCGAGCTCATAGTCCAGAAACCGCTCCCAAATCGCCTTGATGCGAGGGTGCTCTTCGTGGGTCATGCAGCTGTAATAGTTATAGACTTCGGTGGCTTCGTGGAGCAACCACTTCTCCGCCCACGATTCCGTCGGATCGATGATGGATTCGTATTGCGTGACGTGCTGCTCTTCGATCGATGCGATTTCGGCGTAGAGCTGCCGGGCGACCGGGTCCGCGAACCAGGGCCCGTAGTGCATGTAGTAATCGTGGGTTTGATGCTCGCCGGCCATGATGGTAAGCGCGTTCAACTTGGTCAGCGGCTGAGCCGTCTGCTTGTTGTAATGTTCGCGCAGATCGTCTTCCGGCGCGCGATGTTCGTCCACCGTCGGGCGACCCGGCACGATGTCGGTGTAGCCCTGGGTGATTGTATTCGCGTCGATGCCCTGCAAGCGGTCCAATAACGCGGAATAGCGGTAGAGATGATCGAAGTCCTCCAGCAGCCCGAACCGCAGCACTTGCGCGACGTAGGGGTCCGGCTCGTTCTGGGCCAAGGACGCGGTCACTTCGATGGCCACCTGTTCGTAGCCGATGGTCGTCTCAAGCGGCGATTGGTCGGCTGGAAGCAGCCAGTTGACGAGGGTCTGCTGGTGCTGTTCCTTGCGACGTACCTGGGCCAGGGGAACTTGAAGCCCCTTGTTCATACGCGCGCACGAGTGTTGAAACCGGAGTGCTTCCGACTCGATGCCGTTCATCAAGATGATCCGCACCCGCGTGAACGCATCGACGTTCATTTTGCTGATGGGTGGGTGAACGAGGTCCTTCCAGGTAAAGTGCTGCCGATCGAGGGGGGTGCCTTTGTCTTTGAGTAGGTTGACCGCCATAGGTCACTCCGATGGTTAAAGGGGATTACGTGCTGTCTCTGCGCCGGTGTGCGACGAGAAACGATGCCGCCCGCGAACCTCCCAGTGTTTTTGGAAGGATGCGTCGATAGGACCTTTTCATGTCCCAGCAAGTTCCAGACCGTGAGCGGCGTGCTGAAAAGGCCGGAGTTGAGCGGGAGGGAAGATGGGCCTCCGGATAAAATGCGCTGGCGAAGACAACCTGTCGTAGTCGAAGCCTGCGGGAATCCTGTCCAAAATACTTGATCGGGTGAACACACGGGCTGATCCTCGCTGTTCAGTCGGGATCCGGGCACCCGAGCGATGGATCAAGCGGGTGCATCGCGCGGGGACCCCGCGACAGGGGCGCCGTGCTTCTCAGGGCGTCAAGGGCTGGGCTCGAAACGACGTTCGTCCTTACGCGCTTCCTGCCATCGCCGGCTCCGCGGCCGGCTCCAGCTTGACCTTCATCCAGCCCGGTTGCCGCCGGTCGAAGGCTCTATAGGCTTCGATGGCCGAGACGAACGGCTCTTTTTGCGTCAGCACGGTGGCGGGGTCGGTCACGCCGCTCTGGATCAACTCCAGCAGCATGGGAATGTACTGGCGGTGGTGACAATTGCCGAGGTTGACCGTCAGATTCTTGTTCATGGCCGACCCGATTGGAAAGACCTGCGCGTTCGGCGGGTAGACCCCGATCACGGAGAGGGTGCCGGCCTTCGCGAGCGATTCCACCGCCCAGGACAGGGCGAGAAACGGCGCGTCCCCTGGATGCCAATTGTCGCCGACCGGATGCATTGCCGGCGCGACTTGCTGCCGCTCCCGTTCAAATTCCCGATCTTGCCGGCTCAGCTGTTCTGCCAACGGTCCCTCGTGCGGACGAGTGGCATCCACGCCCACCGCGTCAATGGCGCGGTCCACGCCGATGCCTTCGGTGAGTCTCAGGATGGTCTGGACCGGATCTTCGATGGAGAAGTCGATGATCTCCGCGCCTTGGCGCTGCGCCATGGCCAGCCGGTCCGGGAGGGCATCGACGGCCAACACGCGTCCGGCATCGTGCAGCCACGCGCTGACGACGGCGAATTGACCCACCGGCCCGCAGCCGAAGACCGCCACCGTATCGCCGGGCTCGACCTCGGCCAGGTCCGCGCCAAAGTAGCCCGTGGGAAAAATGTCGGAGAGCATGAGGGCTTGTTCATCCGTCACGTCGTCCGGAATGCGGACGAGCCCGACATTGGCGTGAGGTATTCTCGCGAACTCCGCCTGGAGTCCGTTGAAGGGCCCGGTACTCTTCGGCCCTCCGAAATAGGCGGTCCCCGCCCGAGGACCGTTCGGATTGGCGTGATCGCATTGGGCGAAATAGCCGGCGCGGCAGTATGCACACGAGCCGCACGCGATGGTGGAGGGAATGATGACCCGGTCGCCGGTCTGCAGGTTTCGGACGTCGGGGCCGACGGCCTCCACCACGCCGACTCCCTCGTGCCCCATGATGGTGCCCGGCTCCAAGCCGGGGAGCGTGCCGCGCACCATATGGAGATCGGTCCCGCAGATCGCGCTGGCCGTGATGCGGACGATGGCGTCCGTCCGTTCGCGAAGCTCCGGCTCAGGCTGTTCCACCAGCCGGATATCGCCCACTCCGTAGAAGACGACGGCTTTCATAGCGCACCTCATGACATGAGATAAAGGCTCCAAGGAGCAGCGAAGCAAGCACTGCGCCATGAATCGAATGCGAAAGAGTGCGCCGACTGCAGGTTACAATCAGATGATTTGATTTGATGGAGACAAGCTGTCCTGTTGTGGGAGTTGACCGGGCCGCCGGTAAACCTGGAGCAGGCGGTTAACTACGGCTGATTATGCCGCGAGTCGTTGCAGCTCGCGAACTCGGGCTCTCTCCCTCTTGATCTTCCGATAGCATTCGCAGGCACCGGCTTCCAGCCGTGGACGGTCGAGGATTTTCATGATGCCGTACCGATAGTCGATCAGACCCTGCTTCTGGAATTTATGGCAGATGACCGTCACCGTCTGCCTGCGACACCCCAACATCTCGGCGAGGAATTCCTGCGTCATCTCGTAATGATCCGTGGCCTGTGCCCGGCGCTCCTGCATCGTCAGCAACCATCTCGCGCAGCGGGTCTCGACGGAATGCAGAGCATTGCAGCCCGCGGTCTTCACAATCTGGTAAAGAAAGAGATGAGTAAATGCGTCCATGGCTTCCCGCAATGAGGCGCTGCTCGAGAGGAAACCCTTGAAGTCGTGGAGCGAGATCTTATAGGCGTTTCCTGCCACCTGGACAATCGACCGGCCGACTGAGTGCTCCCCAAATAGCCCCACCAAGCCCAACACGCCCTCGTTCCCAACCGTCGTCACTTCTATAGCTTGACCATCGTCCATCACGTTCATGAGAGACAAGACCGTCGTCACCGGGAACCATACGTGGGTCAGCGGTTGCGTCTCTTCAAAAAGAATCTGCTGATACGGCAGGAACACCCAGGCGCATTTCTCCATTACGGAGTCTTTATCGCGACTGCTCAAGCTGTCCAGGAGCGCGTTGAGGGTTTCCATCGAGGGGAGCGTAAACCTCGTGCATTTTCCTGTCTGCCAGGGAGAACCCTTGGCCGCTACGCGGCGACCGGCAATGTCGTGTACCGGACGGTTTCTGAAAGGCGCTTTTGTTATCGTGGGGGCCTGAAAGGAGAAAGTGATGACCGACCATGCCGGGCCAAACCAGGCGGGAGATGAGCTCCTCCGAAAAAGCCGGGAGCTCGAACAGTGCGTCGCCGAGTTGACTCATACACAGGAGCGGTTGAGAGAGCTGGCGGCCGAATTGACGTTGGCAGGGCATCGGGAGCGCAGGCGGTTTGCCACCGACGTGCGGGATCATCTCGCCCAGTTGTTGGCGTTTACGACCATCAAGGTGCGGCAGGCGGCCGGTGAGACGAAATCGAGGAAGCTGCAAGAGATTCTCCAGGAGGCACGCACGTCGCTCGACGAAAGTCTCAGGTACATCCGTAATCTGGTCGCCGAGCTATGTCCTCCCGTGCTTCACGATTTCGGATTGTTGGACGCGCTTCGTTGGCTGGCCAAGCAGATGGAAGGCCGAGGCTTGCGGGTGGACGTGCACATCGAACAGAAGGTTCTGCCGCTGCCGGAGGATAGAAAGGTGCTGTTATTCGAGTCCGTTCATGAACTCCTCAAAAACGTGCAACGGCATGCCCGGAGCGATCGCGTGCGCCTTTCGGTCGTCCACCAAGAGGAGGAGCTGCGCATCGCCGTGAAGGACCACGGGACGGGATTTGACCCCGCGTCGGTTATGACGAATGCCTCATCGGCCTGCGCGCGGCCGGCCGGAAAGCGTTTTGGGCTTCTCAGCATTCGAGAACGCATGAAGCTCATCGGAGGGACGTTCGAGGTGTCGTCGGCACCGGGTGACGGCACGTGCGTGGTGCTGGCGCTCCCGCTTCGGCAGCCTGGCGCGCGGGGCCCCGGCCTGCCGGGCGCCGACGATGTGACGGTGGAGCAACCGACGTAAGGCCACTGGGTACCCGCATGACACATCAAGCCGCGCGGGCGCGAGGCCTGGGGGTAGGCTGCCGCACGGCGTCGTTGGCTCGTCGCAGACGATCGGCAATGACCTTCCGAAGTTCTTCCGACGCCAATAACACGAACGGGATCGCGACCAATACGGTCCAGATCCAGGCGGGCAGGGGCTTGGTTCCCAGCACCACGTTGCCGATGGGGGTGTACACCAAGAACAGCAGCAGCGCGAGCTCCACGGCAACTCCTCCGAGCACCCAGGGATTCCGAAACCATCCCAGCCGGAACACCGACGTTCGTTCGGACCGGCACGCGAAGACGTTGCCCACCTGCGCCATGACGATGGCGGCAAAGGTCACGGTGGTGGCCTGCTGGTAGACCGGGTCGGACCAGCGCAGCGGCTGGCCCCAGCGCCAACCTTGATCGGTGAGGAACCAGAAAAAGGCGCCCATCGCCAGTGCCGCTTCGATCAATCCCAGGAACAGATAGACACGCAGGAGCAGCGCCCCGCTCAGCAACCGTTCGTGGCGCGTCCGCGGCGGCTGATCCATGATGCCGGAGTGCGGCCGTTCCGCACCGAGTGCCACGGCAGGCACCATGTCCGTCCCCAGGTCGACGGCCAAGACCTGGGGGATGGTCAGCGCGAGAGGGGCGCCGGCGATTCCATAGCCGAGGTAAGGCACGACTTCCGGCACGTTGCTGACGAGGACGTACGTCGCGAACTTGCGAATGTTCGCGTACACGGCCCGCCCTTCCTCGACCGCGTTCACGATCGTGGCGAAGTTGTCGTCGAGCAGGACCATGTCCGCCGTTTCTTTGGCCACGTCCGTGCCGGCCCGTCCCATGGCGATGCCGATATCGGCCTGTTTGATGGCGGGAGCATCGTTGACGCCGTCGCCCGTTACCGCCACGACCTCTCCCATCGCCTTCAGCGCCGATACGACCCGCATTTTATGACGGGGCGCCATTCGGGCGAAGATCGGGTCCGGCTCTCCCGGGTGGGCCGGCGTCAGCAGCCGCTGCAGCGCCGCGTCGTCCATTTCTTCGAGCCGGCTGCCTTCGATCACCGGTGTGAAGCGGCCGCGTCCCGTCGATCCGTCGCCGGGGATGAGTCCGACCGCGCGCGCGATGGCCTGCGCCGTCGAGGGATGGTCGCCCGTAATCATGATGGTCCGGACGCCGGCCCTGCGGCATCGCGCGATGGCCTCGGGCACTTCCCGATGCGGCGGATCGATCATCGCTACGAGCCCGAGAAACGTCAGATCCCGCTCGATCGTTTCGATGGTGAGGCGGTCGACCCCGTGCGGAATGTCGCGCATCGCGACCGCCAGGATCCGATAGGCCTGTTCCGCGAAGGTCCGGCTCTGTTGTTCGATGCGCCGCCGTTCCGATTGCTCCAGCGCCGGGGTGTCGTCCCGAACCAACTGACGCTCGCACAAGGGCAGGAGACTTTCCGGCGCGCCTTTGACGAACGCGACCAAGCGGCCTTCGCGCCAGTGCAGCGTGGTCATGCGCTTGCGGTCCGAGTCGAACGGAAGCTCCCCCATGCGCGGGAGGAATGGTCGATGGAGGAGCCCATGGTCGATGGCAAATTCAAGGAGCGCGACTTCGGTCGGGTCGCCGATGATGGAGTGGCGTCCCTCGCCGCGCCTCGTGCGTCTGGCGTTGTTGCAGTGAATGACGGCATCGAACAAATCTTTCCACCGGTCCGCCTCCAAGGCCGTGAGCACGTGTCCCGACACGTTGAGGCAGCCTTCCTGGGCCTGGACCTGCAGCTTGTCGACGAACAAGCGTTGCACTTTCATGCGATTTTCGGTGAGAGTGCCGGTCTTGTCGGTGCAAATGACCGTGGTGCAGCCGAGGGTCTCCACCGAGTTCAGATGCTTGATCAATGCCTTCCGCTTTGCCATGCGCTGCGCTCCCATCGCCAAGGCGAACGTCACCGTCGGCAGGAGCCCCTCCGGGACGTTGGCCGCGATGATCCCGATGCCGAAGATCGCGCTGGTCCAGAGGCCGAGTCCCATCGAAAGCCCGATGGCGAAAAAGAGGATCCCCATGGCGAGCGACAGCAGCCCGACCACGTGTGTCACGCGGGCGATCTCCCGCTGCAGCGGGGTGGCTCCGGCCTGGGGGAGCGTCGAAAGGTGCGCGATCCGGCCGAACTCGGTCTGCATGCCGGTGGCCACGACCACGGCGCGTCCGCGGCCGGATAGAATCGTGGTGCCCGCCAAGACGAGGTTCGGAATGTCGTGCAGATGTCCGTCCTCCGCGGGATCGGATGTGCGCCGCACCGGGCGCGACTCGCCGGTGAGGGAAGCGTTGTCCATGCGTAAGTCGACGGCTTCCACCAGCCGCGCGTCGGCGGGGATTCGCTCGCCCTCTTCGAGCAGGAGCACGTCGCCCGGCACGACCTCGGTGCAGGGTATCTCTTCCGGCTGTCCGGCCCGCAGCGCCCAGGTGGTGGCCGGCAGGATGAGACGCAGCGCATGGATCGCCCGCTCCGCCTTGTATTCCTGGAAGAACGCGAAGACGGCATTGACGACGATGATGCCCAGCATGGCCCAGCCGAGCATGGCCATCCCTTCGCCCGGCCGCATCCATTCCGCAAGGAACGCCAGCGCCGCCGCGATGCCGAGCAAGGCGGCCAGGAAATGCGTGAACTGGCGGAAGAACGCCCGGACCGGCGAGGCAGGTTCACTCTGTTCAAGATGGTTGGGGCCGTAGAGGCCAAGCCGCCGTCGCGCCTCTTCGTGCGACAGGCCGCCGCGCGAGGTCTCGAGTGCGAGAAACACCTCCTCGGGGACCAGACGGCGAATATCGTGGAGGGAAACCTCAGGCATGCCGGCCTTGCACGATGAGCACGGAGCACGTCGCGTATTTCAGGAGGGAGTCCGATACGCTTCCGAGGACCAGGCGCTCCCGCCCGCTCAACCCCCGCGATCCGGCCACCAATAAATCGGGTTGGATCTCTTCGGTGCAGCGCAAGAGGGTTTCCGCCGGATGGCCTGAGCGGACGTCCGTGTGCACCGACCAGCCTTCACGGAGTAAGATCTCCCGGCACTCCCGCACCAGGGCCTCGGCCTTGGCTTGGGCCGGTTTGGTCATTGAGGCCAATTGTTCGGCCGTGAGCACTTCGGCCGCCAACTCGGTGACGACGGGAGGCACGACGGACACCAGCGTGACCTGTGCGGTTTCCGGCGGGAGCCGGTCCCGAACGAAACGGAGGGCGGCCTTCGCGTGCCGGGAGCCGTCGACGGCGATCAGGATGCGGCGCAACGCATGCAGCGGCCGCTTGACTACGAGCACCGGTTGCGTCGCGCGAGGAACCAGCCTACGGGAGATGCTCCCCAGCAAAAAGCCCTTTGGATCGCTGAGCCCGCGGGAGCCGACCAGGATGAGGTCGACCTTGCGTCTGGCGGCCTGTTTCAGCAGCGTCGCCGCGACGGGACCATGAGTCAGGACTGTTTCGATCTTGGTGTGCGGCGCGGTGGCGGCTTGCCCGAGGCAGACGCGTGCGCTGTGCAAGGTTGACGCAAGGATTTGCTCGCCGGCGTGATCCATCGCGGCCCGAGCTCCGGCGAGCGTCTTGGCTCCCGCGCCTTCCGCGGTTTTCAAGGCCCCCGTATCCACGACGTGGACCAGGATCAGTTGTTCGGGCGGTTTGGCCGAGAGGGCCGCGAGCGTTTCCACCCCCCATTGTGAAAATTCGGACCCGTCGACGGCACAAAGGATTTTCATACGAGACCACCTTCCGCGGCCAGGCATGGATCAGGCCAACCTCAGGACAAGCATCACACGTGCCGGGCTTGGCTCGCAGACGAAAAACCCCGGTGACCAAGGCTTCCGAGGGATTAGATGCGGGCGGGGTCGGCGGGCACCGGACCACTGGAGCGTTTTGCTTCAGCGAGCGCACAATACGATGGGGTGATTCTCGCCAGTGAGGTCGTAAAGGATGGTATCGGATGGGTCTGCATCACCTATATCGCACGAGGCAATCCGGCAGCATCTGCCGGCGTTTGGTAGACGGAGAAATGTTTGGTGGCCCACGTTCGTTTGAACAGAGGGTGATGCTCGAAAAGATCGCCGCACGCGGGCGTTCGGTACAGAATAAAGATGGAGCGGGGACGAAACTTCCACGACCGGACGACGTTCTCCAAGACCCGCTTCATCACCGCTTCCCCGAAGGGATTGTACATGTACAAAACGAGGGGCTCGTTGGGCAGAGGCCAGTCCAGCGCATCTCCCCAGACACAACGAATATTGGCTCCCAGTCCCGTCCGGTGCCGGTACGTTGCGACATTCCTGACTGCGACCTCGTGCAGGTCCTTTGCGAATTCTACCCCGACGATCATGTTGAACGGATAACGGGTGGCCATAAGGAGAGCGCGTCCTTTCCCCGAGCCTAAATCGACAAATACGTATTGTGGGTGCCGGATGCAGAGCGCGGACAACATCCGATGAAAGATACGAGGCAGAACGGGTCCGTAGGGAACGGCGTGCGCGACATTGTCGCTGTCGATATCGAGGCGTTGAACGGGAATGTGTCCGTAGGTATTGACGCCGTAGTAGAGATCGAAGGCCCGGCCTGCCGCCCATTTCTCGGCGCGCTGCGCCGCGTCGGTCGCATGTCCATAGGCCGCTCTTACGATAAGCCCTGCGGTGCGGACAGCGCCCTGTTCCCGCAGCAGCCGTGTGACCTTCCATCCGATGGACATCCAACAAGATATCGGATGATCACCAAGCGGAGCAACTGCCCTACCCGGGCGAGCCTACCGAGCCTGGCGGGAAAGAAGCCGGATATAGCTCAGCACGTCCTGAATCTGCCCTTCGGTGAGCGTTCCCTGCCACGCATGCATGGCACTGAAGACGACGCCGTGTTCGATAATTCTCAGCATCTCTTCGTCGGACTTGATGAGACTGGACGGCCGATGAAAATTTGTGGGAGGGACGCGCAAGGAATCCGCTTTCGGCCCGTCGCCCCAGCCGCCGGCTCCGTGACAAGCCTGGCAGTGCTGTTCGTAGACCATCCGGCCGCGATCGACGTCGGGAGGGAATTCCTGGGCAAGCGTTACTGTGCACGTGAGGACCGTAAAGCAGCTAATCGCCGCGGATATGCCGACATGTCGACAGCTCTTTCCGCCATCGGAGGGACAGTGCTGACATCTCAGGACGCGCAAAAAAGCCGTCCAGCAAGGCCGCAGCAATGCGAGAGGCCGAGGCATACCCTTGCGGCACGCTGAGGCATTGAGCGAGCGAGAACGAAGCTGGCGGTTTTTTTCAGCGTCCGTCATTTGAAAATGAGGATGGAGCACGGAGGATTGTGCAGCACCGCGTGGGCGACGCTGCCGAGCACGAACCGACTCACCCCGCTGCGGCCTCGCGTGCCCATGGCGATGACGTCTGCCTGCAATTTGGCCGCTTCCTCGATGATCGCATGCGCCGGCACTCCGACCCTCGTCACCGCGCCGGCTTGGTAGCCCGCCGACGCAAGCCTGTCGGCGACCTGATCGACGAAGCCTTGGGCGCTGGCCCGGGTGGCATCCATCAAGGGGGCCACCGACGATTCCTGCATGGGCTGCAGGGGACGCAATTCCGGTACCGCGGTCATGACCGTGACGGCCGGCGGCACCCGGAACGGTCGCTGCTCGAGCAGCCGGACGGCCGCCTCCGCGTCCTCAGGGCCTTGAAGCGGCAAGAGAAGCTTGCTCAGCCGGTGGATCGGCTTGGTGACGACGAACGCATGACAGGGGGCGTGCGTCACGATTCGGTGCGAGACGCTGCCGAAGAGACGTTCTTTCACCGGACCAAGACCTCGTGCCCCCATGACGATGAGATCGCTGTGCCGCTCCTCCGCGATCGAGAGAATCAAATCAGCGGGCGAGCCGACTTCCAGCCGGCTGGTCACCGGACCGGTTGCGGATGGGAGAAGCGCCACCATCCGCTTCAGCAAGCGGTCGCCGTCCTCGCGCATGGAACGCTCCATCGTCGTATACAGTTCCTGCGCCACCTCCGGCATCATCATCGGATAGGCGGGCTTAGGGACGTCCAACGCATGAAACAGCATGAGTTCCTCTGAGCGGGATAGATGCGCGAGGGCGCGCACAGCTTCGTAGGAATGATCGGAGCCGTCAACCGGAACGAGAATCTTCATCAGATCTCCTCGTCATTTCTCTTCAATGGCATTCGGTCGGACAAAGAAATACAAAGTAGACGACGATCACGACTCCAAGAACCACGGCGCCGAGTAGCAGCCATTGCGTTTTGGTCAGTGCCATAGTA
>JBDZUK010000064.1:13527-17153 GCA_040255165.1 Nitrospiraceae bacterium
CATCTATGGCGGCTGAGCGGTTTACCAAGATACTGATCCCGGTGGATTTTTCACCTGCTTCCGAAGCAGCCTTTGGCGTGGCGACCGACTTCGCTCGGCTCTTTTCGGCCGAGCTGCTGCTGCTGCACGTGGTGGACACGAAGAGCCTGAACGCTTTAAACCGTCTGGGATTGGCGGATCCCGGGTCGGAGAACAGGCAAAAGAAGCGGCTCCGCCATCATGCCCGGCTGAATGCGAGACGACTACTGGAATCGCCCGAGGCGAAGGGGCTTTCCATACGGCGGATCCTGGCGGAGGGCGCGCCGTTCGTGGAAATCGCTAAAACCGCCCGCGTCGAGCAAGTCGATCTCGTGGTGATCGGCACTTATGGGGGCAGAGCCGGCAGCATCGATAAGATCTTCTTCGGCAGCACGGCGGAGAAAGTCGTCCGTACGGCCGGCTGCGCGGTGCTCACGGTTCCGCCTCCGGTGAAGGCACCGAGAAGCAAGGTCCTCTAAGCACGACCGTTCAGGAGTCAACGAAGGGAGGACGTATGGTCAGCATGGCGAGGGGAGCCATCGTACGATGCAGGCACATCGTCCTGGCGTGTGTCACGGCGGCCGTGGTGGGGAGCGGTCTGGCGGGCACCGGCTACCCGCAGTCCGAGCAGACCGTGGAGGTGGTCATCAAAGACTTCACCTTCGTCACCAAACAACGGGCGTTGCGGCTCGGGGTGCCGACCGTGATCACAATCAAGAACGAGGACCGGGAGCGTCATGATTTCGGCTCGACGATGTTCGACGGTATTCCGACTCAAATACAAACAGGCGGCGTCATTGCGTATGGTCGCAGCGTAGGCGGGGCATTTCTCGACCCTCAGAGCAGCACGACGATCCGCTTCAGCCTGGAGAGACCGGGCAAGCACGAATTCCGCTGCTCGATTCATCCCACGATGAAAGGCGAGTTGCTGCTGTTGACCGTCGAAGCGGTCTGAGCCGCGCTGCAGAAAGGCTACTGGACGGGGAGCGGCGAGCCGCAGGTGAAGCATGACGAAGTGGCACCGCATTATGCTGGCGACGGATGCGTCGAAGGAGGCTCGGGCGGCGGAGGACTACGCTCTATTTTTCGCATCGACTTCCGGATCGGCGCTGACGGTCGTGTCGGTCCTTGAACTGGCGCCGGGCATGAATCCCGACTATCCGGTGAACCAGGTCTATCTCAACGAATTGAGGAAGGACGCGGTCCGAGGGCTCACGGCGATCCGGGACAGGGCAACGGCACGGGGGATTCCGGTCACGACACGATTGGCGACCGGGATTCCGAGCGAACAAATTACCGTCGCGGCACAGGCCGACGAGGCCGCATTGCTCATCCTGGGCACGAGAGGGAAAACGGGCTTGGCGCACGTCGTGTTGGGCAGCACCGCAGAGCGAGTCATCCGTACGGCGCCCTGTCCCGTCCTGGCGGTGCGGAGCGGCGGGAACGACGAGGGGAAGGGACGCACGGCTGCAGTCGTGTTGGACCATATCCTGGCGCCCGTCGACTTTTCCGATTGTTCGCTCGATGCGGCGGAATATGCGGCGATCGTGGCGCGCACAACAAAAGCGACCGTCACCCTCCTGCACGTGCTTGAGCCCGTGTGTTACGGGTTGGACTTCACGCTCAGTCACGGCGAGGAGCGCGAGCGTTTACAGACGACCGTCTCGCAACGGCTCGATGCCCTGGCGACCGCCCTCACAGCCGCGGGGATCCCCACCGACCGCGTCGTGCGGGGCGGACTCCCGGGAGATGCGATCCTTGAAATCGCGGCGCAAAGGGCGTGCAACCTCATCGTCATGGGCACGCACGGGCGACGGGGAATTTCTCATGTTGTCGCGGGCAGCGTCGCCGAATCGGTCCTGCGCCGGGCTCCGTGTCCGATCTTGACCGTCAAAAGTCCCAAGTTCAGCCCGGCCTATCAGAGAGTGGTCGCGGCCGGGGACCATCCAGTCGTCCATGCCTAAGCGACCGGGCCCTCAAGGCGGATCGCGGAAGAAAGGGCGCGCGCTCAAAGGGGCCAAAACCTCCGCGCCCAGCCCAAAGGAGGCTCCGATGAACGTCACCATCAAGAAGCCGTCGACCAGGACAAGAAAAGCGCCGGTGCCGGCCGCGCAGCCGAGCAATCCGATCGAACTGCCCGAAGGCATGTGGGATCGGATTGCGCAGAAAGCCTACGAATTGTGGGAGCAGCGCGGACGCCGAGACGGCCAGGCTCTGCAGGATTGGCTCGAAGCCGAATCCGTCGTCATGGAAGAGATTCATGAAGCCCGCGAATGAATCAGCGGGACTGTGGACCGTTCTCCCTCCCGAGATGGAGGCGCTCCTCGAGCGCCTGGAAGGGCTGTCCCTGCGGCCTGGTTTCGCCGTCCAGCGCGAACTGGCGCTTCGGCGCGCATTGCGCCCGTATCTTGAATTGGGACCGACGGCGCCGCTGGCCCCTCTGCCGCAAGAAGTTCAACTGGCAACGCTCTACGTGATCGCCGATTTCTTCCCGGAAGACGGCCAGCTGTCGTTGACGGAGCAGCTGCGGGACGTGATCACCGAGCACATTCCGAACGAGGAACGCGTCTGGCTCGATCCTCTGAAACATTCCACGATGGACCTTCTGGCCGTCGAGCGGCGCGAGGAGGCGTCCGGAACGCTCGTTCTTCGCTCGTTGGGCGATCGGCGGGAGTTCGCCGTGCGGGCCCGGGAGTGGACGGCCGCTGTCGGCGCGGACCGTGTGTTGCTCACCAGACTGATCCGCGACCCGAACGAGGCACCGGAGGTGTATTGGATCGCCGGATGCGCGGTGATGCTCTCTGCAGATGATGCGCTCTCGCTCCTCGAGATGACCCATGAATGGCGTCGCGACATGGAGATCGCCGCCGGTGCGTTCGGCTTGGGCGAATGGGCTGAGTTCGCCAAACGGTACGGCCACGTCTTGCTGTGGACCTATGCGCAGCTCAGGTTTGCGGGCCTAGTCGAGGCGGTGAGCGAGGTTCGCTACCGAACCCCCGAGGGTTTGCCGTACCTCTACGGAATGGCGCTCTACGACCACAACGAATACCGATTCCTTGCAACCGGGATGGCAGACATCGAATCCTTCAAAGCGGTCGGGACTGTGCCGGATAAGGGGGGCGACGCCCGCCCCGTCCGCCGCTGGGAAACGACGGAGGAGCGAGATGGGCAGAGCGTCGTAGTCGCCCGCCTGACGCTGACGCCGACGCAGCTGCTGGTGGAAACCGACGGCCGCGAGCGATTGAATCACGTGAAGCATCGACTCGCGGCGGCGTTCGGCTTCAGTCTGCATTTTCGCGGGGAGTCCGACAAGCCGCCCGCCCGCGCGATGAGTTTGGACAATCTGATGAAAGCCGAGCCGGCCGTGGTGGTGGTCTCGCCGGACGAAGACCGGGAACTGGTCGCGGCGTTTCTCGAACACGCCTATCTGGAATGGCCGGACAAAAACTGTCCTGCCCTGGGCGGCCTCACCCCCCGGCATGCCGCGGCGCAGCCGGCGATGCGGCCGAAGGTGGCGGCCCTGATCGACGAGATGGAGCGAAACGACCTCGGACTCCGGCGTACGGGACGGCAGGCTTTCGAGTACGACAAGCTGCGCACGCACGTGG
>JBDZUK010000141.1:0-3188 GCA_040255165.1 Nitrospiraceae bacterium
AATCCATGTTTGGTCGAGTAACATGGATTCCCGCTTTCGCGGGAATGACGTTTTTCTTTGCTTCCGCGGGGATGACGTGTTTTACTTCCGCGGGGATGACGTGTTTTTACTTCGCGGGGCTAGCACTCGATTCGTAACCGAGCGGTCGTCGGTTCAATCCCGACCTCTGGTGGCCGGGCGGCCCGAGCCCGGTCAACGGCGCACCCGATAGCGCTGGTGAAGCACCCGGTTCCCCTGGATCACGACGTCAGGATCCTCCAACAGGTGCTGCGCCTGGACCGAGCCGAAGTAGCGCTTGCCGGACCCAAACACGACGGGTACGACGTCCATGCGCACCTCGTCGATCAGCCCCGCGGCAAGCATCTGGCCACCGACGTCGCCAGAGGCGACCTCGATCATGCGGTCCCCCGCCAGCTCCTGCGCCTTGGCCATGGCTGCCTGGACGCCGTCGACGAAGTGGAACGGCGCCTCGGGATGCCAGCCCTCGGGCCTGCCCCGGTGAGTCACGACGACGACGTGGTCGATCCCGGCCGGAGGCTTCCCATCCCAGCCGTTCGTCATGTCGAAGACGTGGCGCCCGACGATTGTCGCACCGATCTGGTCCCAGTACGGCCGGATGTAGTCGTAAGACGCCTGCGACACCTTCAACACGCCGCTCTCGTCCAACGGGACGTCACCGCTGAGCAGCCACTCGAACAGGGGTCCGGGCTGGTCGTTCTCGTCCGCGATGAAGCCGTCCAGCGACACCGAGCTGTACATGACTACCTTGCCCACGGCTCTCTCCTCTGCTCTGGGGTGCCCCAAATTAGCATGTCGCGGGCTATAGCTCTTGTAAGAAATCAATCGGCCGGCAGCGGCCAGCTGTCCAGCACATGGCCGGGATGTTCGCGCAGGAACCGCTGCCGGACTTCGACGTACCGGGTCGGCGTGAGCCCGGTGAACTCCCGGAACTCGTGGCCGAAGTGGGCTTGGTCGAAGTAGCCTGCGCCAGCGGCGAGGCGGCCCCAGTCGATCGGTCCGGCGGGGTTGATCGCGAACACGGTAGCGGCGAAGCGGTAGGTGCGGGCCAGCCGCTTCGGCGTGACACCAATGAACTCCTTGAACCGCTGTGTCAGATGAGTGCTGCTGACACCGGCTGCCACGCTCAGGTCGCCGATCACCACCGCCCCGCCGGTAGTCGCTATGACGCTGCTCGTATGACGGACCAGCTCCAGGCCGGCGCCCTCGCACAGCCGTCGCATCAGCTCCTCCTCGAGCAGCGTCAGCATCTCGTGAGGTCCGTCCGCCGTGGCCAGCCGGTCTCGCAGCTCGGCAACGGCGGGCCGGCGCCAAACCTGCTCTACCGTCACCGGCCGGTCACACAGCTCGGCCGCGGGCATCGGCAGAAACGGCGCCAGCCCCCACGGCTTGAAGTGGACGCCGACGGACCGGGTCCAGAGTGGGTAGCCGAACTCCAACGCGCGGGTGGGCGTGGTGACCACGCAGCCGTCGGCGTATTCGGCCGTCTCGATGTCGGTGCCGCCGCGGATGCGGAACGGCGCCCCGAGGTTGATGATGAGCAGCGCCGCCGGCATCGGCGGCAGCATCAGCCGGGCGTACGGCGGCGCACCCTCCAGGTAGTAGAGGTCGTCGATGAGCCCGTCCAGCGGCGCTCGCGGCACTCGGGACACGTACTTCATGCGCGCACAGTATAGCAGGCGTCCCGCCGGCGCCATGGCCGATCAGCTTGCCCGGCGGCGCTCGGCGAAGATGCTTGTCACTTCCGCCATGTTCTCGTTTCCCCAGATGCACAGCGGGACGAGCGCGTCGGCCAGGCTGCGACCGAGCGGGGTCAGCGCGTAGTCCACACGCGGCGGCACCTCCTTGTAGTCGGTCCGCGCCAGCACGGCATGGGCCTCCAGATCCTTCAGTTGCTGGATCAACACCTTGTCGCTGACGCCCCCGACTGAGCGCTTGAGCTCACCGTAGCGCTTCGCGCCGTCGCGCAGGAAAAACAGGATCAGCGGCTTCCACTTCCCCGAGATGAGGTGGAGCGTGGCGTCGAGCCCGCAGGAGAAACCGATACCGCAGCTTTGAGGAGGCATAGTCGTTTGTGGGTACTTACCAAAAGGTGCATACTTGTCATAAGGTAATTATGCCGGGATACTTGTGCAACTTCAACGAAGGATCCATGGCATGACCAACCTGAATGGAAAGACGGCAGTCATCACGGGCGGAAGCAGCGGGATTGGCCTGGCCACTGCCAAGCGCTTCGTGGACGAAGGTGCGCACGTCGTGATCACTGGGCGACGGGAGAAAGAGCTGAAGGAGGCCGCGGCCTTCATCAAGGGAAACGTGACGACGGTCGTGGGTGACGTCTCGCGCCTGGAAGATCTGGACCGGCTCTACGCCGTCGTGAAAGAGAAACACGGTCACATCGACATTCTCTTCGCGAACGCGGGCGCGGGGACAATAGGACCGCTCGCGGTCGCTACTGAGGCCCATTTTGACCAGACCTTCGACGTGAACGTGAAGGGGCTGTTCTTTACAGTGCAGAAGGCCCTCCCCCTCTTTAAAGACGGCGGTTCGATCATCCTGAACTCTTCGGTCTCGAACGTGTTGGGTGTGCCAGGGTTCAGCGCCTACGCCGCGAGTAAGGCGGCGGTGCGCAACTTCTCGCGCGCTTGGACGTTGGAGCTGAAAGACCGCAAAATCCGGGTGAATACGATCAGCCCCGGACCAATCGAGACCCCCGCCTTGGAGACAACGACGGGCCTTACCCCCGAGCAAGCCGAGCAAGCGGCCGCACAGTTTGCTTCACAGATCCCAATGGGTCGCAGGGGCAAGCCAGAGGAAATCGCGGCTGCCGTCACGTTCCTCGCCTCGGATGAAAGTTCTTTCATCACCGGCGTGGATCTCGCCGTCGATGGAGGCATGGCGCAGGTCTGACCCCGGCCCGGTCCCGTGGCTGGCCTCCGGCCTCGCCAGTCGTGCGACCACGCTTCTCAAACTTCAGTTCTAACGCAGGATCGGAGAATCATTATGAGTTATGCAATTATCGGCTTCGGCAAGATCGGCCACGCTCTTGCCAGGGCGTTTGCCCGCAACGGCATCGAAGTATCCGTTGCAACCACGCGCGACCCGGAAAGCTTTGCGGTCGATGCGGCCGCGATCGGACCCACGATCATCCCCAAGACACTGGAGGAAGC
>JBDZUK010000142.1:0-3160 GCA_040255165.1 Nitrospiraceae bacterium
TTCACTGCGGCCGACGTCAAACGCGGCGATCAGCATTTGGCGGCCGGAAATTGGGAAGAGGCGACGCTCGCATATAAGCAGGCCTTGAAGGACGACCCATTTAACGATGGGCTACAGGGCAAGTATACGATGGCCCGGGAACGGGCCGCGGCCATGCACGCAGAGCGCGGCCGAGCGTTCCTGAAAGACCGACAGATCGAGCCGGCTATGGAGGAGTTCAAACGGGCACTGACACTCGAGCCCTCCAACATGGAGCATCAGTCCAGTCTCTCGGAAGCCGTGCGGATCAAGGATGCCAGGGACCAGCACCGGGAAGCCGAACGGCTGGCGCAGTTGGGACGGACGGATGAGGCGATGGAAGGGTTCGCGCGCGCCGCCGAGTTGGATCCCGCCTTCAAGGCTCCGTTGGAGGGCATCAGCAAACTGACGGAGGAACAGCAGGCGGCGATGCGCGACGATCGACGCAAGCAGCCCGTCACGTTGAAGTTCCGTAGCGCCGGGTTGAAAGAGGTCCTGGAGGGAATCGCCAAGGCGGGCGGCCTCAATCTCATTTTCGACAAGGACGTGAGGAACGACCCGGTCACCATTGCCGTCCAGGATACTCCGTTCGAAGACGCCTTCAACCTCATCTTGAACAGCAATAGCCTGTTTGCCAGGACGGTCGGGCCCGATCTGATGATCATCAGTCCCAATACCAAACAGAAACAAGAGCAGTATCAGGATCAGATGATCCGGACGTTCTACCTGTCGAACGCGAAATCCAAGGACATGTTGGTGTTGCTCAAGAGCATGCTGGACAGCAAGCGCATGCATGCCAACGAACAATTGAATGCGATCGTCATTCGGGACCAGCCGGAAAAACTGGCGTTGGCGGAGAAAATCATTCTCTCCAACGATCGACAGGAACCCGAGGTCTTGTTTGATGTGGAAGTACTCGAGGTCAATCGAACGAAAAATCAGACCTATGGGTTGAATTATGGGAAACAGGCGGGAGTGGGCCTTATCCCGCCGGGATTCACAGGGACCATGACCCCGGACCCGCAGCAGTTTACCTACCGGCAACTGACCAGCATTGGACCGGACAGCTATCTGCTGAGATTGCCGACGACGCTCCTGCTCGATTTCTTCAAACAGGAGTCCGACGCCAAGACCTTGGCCGCGCCAAAAATTCGGGTGGTGAACAACAAGAAAGCCGAAATCAACATCGGCGACAAGCAGCCGATTCTCCTGTCTACGACCAACGTGCTGCCGGGTCAATCGACGACCGGAGCCTTGCCGACGACCTCGACGGTGACCTCGATCGAATTCCGCGATACCGGCGTGAAATTGACCGTGGAGCCGTCCATTCGTCTGGCCAGCGAACTGTCCTTGAAGATGAAGATCGAGGTCATCCGAGTCGGCGACCAGGTGACCTTGCAGTCCTCTCCGCTGATTCAGCAATTCAAGTTCGGTAATCGCTCCGCGGAAACGATGCTCAATATCAAGGACGGAGAGACGATCATCTTGGGCGGTCTGTTGCAGGAGGAGGACCGGCGGACGCGAACCACGATTCCCTGGATCGGGGACATTCCCGTGATCGGGGACCTGCTCAGTTCGTTCAAGACAGAGCGGGTGACCACCGAAGTCATTCTGACCATTACGCCCCACATCGTTCAGGCCATGACGCCGCCGAGTCTGAGCCATCAAGCTTTCTGGTCGGGGACTGAATCGATATATGCCACCACTCCGCTGTTTCCCGGCTCGACGGTCAAGCGCGTGGCCGCTTCTCTGCCGGCCCACGGCACTTCCATGAAGTCCGCGGCGTCCGAGCACGATCGCGCCGCCGCTTTCCCATCCGCCAGTCCCGCGACGCTTTCGATCAGGCCCGATGAATCCGCCGTTTCAGCCGGCAAAGATTTCACGATTGAAATCGTCGACGATCGACTTCGCCCTGCTCCCGATCAGTTGTTCAAGCTCGAATACGATCCGAACGTTCTGCAATTCAAAGCCATGACCGACGCAGAAGTGATGGCGGAGGGTGGGGCAGAAACAGGCGGTGGTGCCATCGCGTTCAAGGTGACACGGGATGCGAGGCGGGTGGCGTCCGGCGGCCGCGCCGTGCTGGCGAGATTTCTCGCTAAGGCTCCCGGCGTGTCGCCCGTGCGGGTGGAGCTTGTCGATCAAGGGGGAGAAGTGCCCTCTCTTCAGGCTTCGGCCGGGGAAGGAATTGTGAGGGTTCGGTGAAACAGGACGGGGTCACGCTGCTGGAGTTGCTTGTGACGCTTTCGATCGTGATGATCTTGGCCTCCGTTGCCATGCCGCTGAGCCGGGTGTCCACCAAGCGCACTCAGGAAATTGAGCTGCGACAACATCTGCGGACGATGCGAGCGGCCATCGACCTGTTCAAATTGGAATGGAACCGTGACGGCGACGTGCTTCTCGGAGTGGTATGCCTGAAGAACAAGCTCACCTGTAAGGACGTCACCGGTCCCTACGGATATCCGAAGTCTCTGGACGCGTTGCTGGGAGTGAAGCTGACCGGAGAGGAAGCCACGGTTCGGGGCACAACGATCAGACGGTATCTCCGGAGCTTGCCGCTCGATCCTATGACGGGCAAGGCCGATTGGCTGCTGCGATGTTATAAGGATCCGCCGAACCCCACCAGTTGGTGCGGCGATGACGTGTACGACGTCATGACCAAGAGTAAAGAAGTTGCCCTCGATGGAACGAAATATCGCGATTGGTAGGGATCGGGAAGCAGGCTTCACGATCATCGAGCTGATGATCGTGGTCTCCATTGTCGGGGTGCTGGCTACAATGGCGGTTCCATCGTACCGGACATCCGTGCTCAAAGCGAGGGAAGCGGTCCTGCGTCAGGATCTATTCACCCTGCGCGATTTGCTGGACAAGCATCGAGCGGATCACGGCAAATACCCTCCATCGCTCCAGACCCTTGTGAGCGCGGGGTACCTGCGTCAAATACCCAGCGACCCGTTCACCCAATCTTCGGCGACATGGCAGGAGATTGATGAGCCGATCGAAGGGGGGGTTTTCGACGTGTACTCCGGGTCGGACTTGGTCGGCATGAACGGCACTCCCTATAACCGGTGGTAACGCATGGCGCTTCTATCGCCACATTGGCCTCTTGCGTCACGGGCCGTGGATGCGCGGACGGCGCTGG
>JBDZUK010000065.1:0-16570 GCA_040255165.1 Nitrospiraceae bacterium
CGCGAGCGGGTCGCCGTACAGCAGCACGCTGAGGCCGTACGGCACGTTGATCGCGTAGGGCACCTCTCCGGTGGCTTCATCCGGAAGACCGCCGATCCGAAACGCGGCGCCGTCCTCGGTGTGAAACAAGGCCTCCATCGCGGCCAGCTTGGCCGGCTGGTGCTCGGCGACCGCCTTGGCCAGCAGATCGCCGCTCACCGGTTGCGCGAGCGCTGGGACCGCTCCCATGATCAGCGCGAGGCTGAGCGCCCGCCTGTGAAACAGCTTGCCCGGATGCCGCAGGAGCATCCAGGCGTGAATGCCCGCCACAAGCAGCCCGGTGGCTGCGAAGGCGGCCAGAATCATGTGTATGATTTGATGCCCCGCATGGGGATTCAACATCACGGCTACCGGGTCCACGTCAATGTCACCTGGTTCCCGGATGGCGAATCCCGTGGGAGTGTTCATCCAGGCGTTGACCGTCACGACGAACACGGCCGATGCGGCCCCGCTCAGCGCGACCACCACGCCGGCGGCGAAATGCACTCGGGCGGGGGCGGCCGACCACCCGTATAGGTACAGGCCGAGAAAAATCGCTTCCGTAAAAAACGCAAAGCCTTCCAGACCGAACAGCGGCCCGATCGCGGGACCCGTCAGCTCCATGAACGAGGGCCACAACAGACCCAGTTCGAACGACAGCACCGTTCCCGACACCGCGCCGACCGCGAAAAGGATTGCCGTTCCCTTGGCCCAGCGACGGGCGAGGTCGAGATACACGCGATCGCCCGTCCGCAGCCAGCGCCATTCCGCTCCGGCCATCAGCGCCGGCATCGCGATGCCGATCGCCGCGAACACGATGTGAAAGGCCAGGGACATGGCCATCTGCGAACGTGCGGCGATCAGGTCGGTCATGAATTCAAGATCCGAAGGCTGTGACGGCCTCGCTTCTTAGCCCCTTCCGGACCGCGCGCGTTCCCACCCATACTGGACGGCGTCGCGGTACTGATCCCACAGCCCCATCGTACTGTCGTCCCAGCCGCGTCTGGCCGGCGGTTCAAGCCTGTTCCACTCCATGTCGCGGTATCGGGGATCGATCGCCAGCTCGAATCCGTATTCGTAAGCGGGGCGAAGCTGGTTATATGCGTAGCCGCTGTGAGCATAGTGTTGGCTATAGTGCTCGCGGTAGTCCGCCTCGTAGCGTTTGAAATCGTGCTGGCGCGTGCCGGCTGTGGTCCCGGCATCGCTCGGCGTCCGGACCTCCTGGCGCGCGCCGGATTGGGTGGACCCAGACGATGAAGCGGCAGAGCGGCTGGTTTCCGAGGCACAGGAAGAAAGCACCAGCACCGGCAGCAGCATCATGGATGGAAGAAAGATTTTCATACGACGCTCCTTTGCTGTGAACCCTGTGGCTGAGAAGGCGTAGACGCCCCATGTGATCGACTCGCCCGTCTCCTGTTCCACCAATAGGCTCCCAATCCGATCCCGGCGAGAGTCAGCCATGTGCGGTGCATGTTGGCCCAGGCCTGCAGGCTGTGGCCGTGCGCCTCGCGGTCGAAGGCGCCGTGCGCGCCATGGTCGCCTGCCAGGGGTTCGTAGAGGTTGTCGGGGCGGTGGACATTGATCCGCTCTTCCGTCTGTTGCGCCTCGTAGCCGACCCGGCCCAGATACTGATCCAGCAAGCCGGGGATGAATTTATCCCCGATGATGGCTTGCACCGCGGACAGGCCGATGGTCAGCTCGCGCCGGCGGTGATGAGCGGCCCAATAGACGGCTCGAGCGATGACTTCAGGCTGATAAATCGGCGGGACCGGCTGTGGATGGCGCGGCATGCGTGTCCTGATCCAGGAAAATTGCGGAGTGTTCACCGCGGGGAGTTGAACCGTGGTGAGATGCACGCGGCTGCCGTCATGGATGAGCTCGCATCGCAGCGATTCCGTAAACCCTTGGATGGCGTGCTTGGCGCCGCAATAAGCGGATTGCAGGGGAATCGAACGGTAGCCCAGGGCGGAGCCGATCTGAATGATCGTCCCGCTGTTGCGAGGCTGCATCCGGCGCAGCGCCGCCAACGTACCGTGCACGTAGCCGAGATACGTGACCTCGGTGACCCGCCGATACTCGGCCGGCGTCATGTCCTTTGCGGGAGAGAGGACGGATACCATCGCGTTATTGATCCATACGTCGATCGGGCCGAGGTGCTGCTCCACCTCCGCCGCCGCCTGTTCGACCTGGTCGGGGTCGGCCACGTCGGTGGGGAGCGCAATCGCGCGTCCCCCTGCCGCATCTATCTCGCGGCGGGCGCCGTCCAGTCCCCATCGGCCCCGAGCCAGCAATCCGATCCAGGCGCCGTGACGGGCGAATTCCCGTACGATGGCACGCCCCACTCCCGCCGAGGCACCGGTGACGACGACGATTTCGGCGCGAGGGCGGCGATGAGTGTCGTTGCCGTTGTGGCTGGCCATGGACGTTCCACCGTTGAACGGTCGCAACATGCGGCGCGTGATGCTCAGGTTCCTTCTCGTGCCATGAGCCAAACGCCGTCCGCTTTTCGTAAATGGATTACGGTGAGCCTTCAGCTCGCGTGCGGTCTTGGGGCGTGGGATCGTAGCCCTCGTGTTGTTGCGGCTGGAAAATCTCGTAAAGCACGACGGCCACGGTCAATACAACCAGGAAATAGAACACGAACCGAAACGCGTTGAGGTAGGGCGTGTTGACCACACCAAAGGCATAGACCGCCGCAACGGCCAACAGAATCGCGAGTAGGATGACGATCAACGATGTCATGACCACCTCGGTGAGGCTCAGGTTGATGTTCACTCCGGAGGAAGCCGTCGGCCTTCTAGGCCGCGCGCCGTCCAGAGCTTGTCGACGTTTGATCGGAGTGATCGGAACCTTTCCACAGGATCGCCCATCCTCCGTCAAGTCGTTCCCGGCGTCTGCCCGGCAACAAGGCGAGCAGCATGACGATCAGGCCCAGCGAGGCGCTTTGCAACGTCGTGGCAAATCCGTGATTCAAGATCAACGGCGCGACGACGAGCCAGGCGCCCAGGAGGAAATTTATCCAGCGGATGGCCCTGGTTGCTTCGGCAAACGCGATCAGGGCGCAGGTGATGATGAGCGGCCCGACGACATGATCGACGGTCCTGATCGGCCGGCCGTACCCGAAGAGATCCGGCGCGGCCATGAGCCACATCCCGATCAACACGAGGATGGCCGTCACCCAGATCACGAGGGCCTCCCTAGGCGTAAGCCGTCGTTCCTTTCCAGAAAGCTTGCCAGACGGAGCGACCGCGGTCCCACTCCCGCCGCAGATATTGGAGGCTCGCCAAGACTTCGTCCATCGCGGGACCGATCATCACCACCGAGATCAGCCCGGAGGCGAGGCATAAGGTGCACCAGTCATGCAGCAGCACCGGTTGAGCGATGACCAGGAGGACGCTCACCAGTCCCAGCGGGCCGACGGCGATGCCGAACAGAATGACGATCCATGGCATCGAACGCCACCGCCCGGGTCCGCCTATCGTCGCGGTCAACGCGTCCAACAGGTAGGCGAATGTCCCCAAGGCGCCATCGGAAATTGGAAGAATTCGGGAGAGAGAAGAGTTGAGCACTCTCGCGCTCCCCTCGCCGAAGAACGGCTCCCATACCGTGGCGACCAGACCGTATTGATAGAAGGTCACATACGCGGCGACGCCGAACCCTGACAGAGCGACGGCGATGAGCCACCACCGCTCGCTCCAGGCCGAGGGGTTGTAACTCCAATCCGGAGGCCGTTCAGTGCGATCGACTTCGTCGTTCACTCCCCACCAGGAAACGCGATGGTGCTGAGCAGGGCATTCTCCGCCTGGCGAGAGTCGAGCCTCGTATGCTGCACTACGATGGGCACGTCCGATTCGAGGACACTGGCGAAATCGGTGCCGAGCGGGATCGGCTCGGGATCCGTCAGGTCATTGAATCGGAGATGTCTGGTCCTCCCCGCCGGGACGATGACCTCATACGGTCCGACCGGATCGCGATCCGCATAAAAAATCGTGATGCGCACGTGAGCGTCACGCGGACCGGCGTTCAGCAGACACGCGGTCTCGTGGCTCGTCATCTGAGGATGCGGCCCGGTACTGTGCGGGGGGATGTAGCCCTCCGCGATGGCCCATTTCATTCGGCCGAACCCTTCCACATCCGTCACGTGGTGCAAGCGAAGTGCCGACTGGGAAGGCCCGGAGAGCGATGTAACCTGGTGCAAACCCGCGTACATCGTGTCCCCTGTGTCGGAAGGGTTGTCCGAAACAAAGACAAGCTGTCCGACCAGCCGACTCGCGCTTGCGATCCGACGTCGCGGTGTTCCCCGCTCATGGTGCAGGAAATCTGAACTCCCTCGGTTGATCGACGGTTCAAACTGAGTCGGTCTGCCTCTTGCACCAGCTCCAGTTTGAGACGCTCGGAGAAGGCTCCGGCGACCACGGAAAAGGAGTGCACCCGATATGAGTGATGACGAGGCCAGAAAATCAGAAGTAAGGAGGACGGCAAGATGGCTGGCCGCGGGAGCGGCTGTGGTGTTGGTGATTGCCGGAGGAGTATGCGGAGCCGGTGCCGCCCGTAGTGACGATGATCGCGGCAGCGCACTGCGGTTTCGCCCCGCTCCCGGCGGCCCCTTGGACGAGGATCGAGAGACGCTGCGCCAGCGAAATCGCGGCAGGCAGAGCCGCGAGTACAAAGAGACGTTGCGCGAGGCGATCCGCCACGCCCGCAAGGCGGAACGTGCGGGTGAACGCGGAGACTCCGATGCGCTCGTTCACCATTCGTGGCGCGCCTTGGATCGTGCCAAGGATGCGCAGCGCGCCGGACACAGTGAGCGGATTAACGACGGGGTGTATGCGCTTGGCGAAGCCATCGAGCATGGAGAGCATGAGGAGACCGAGGATGCGACCGACCATGTGAGGCGAGCGATCATGAAGCTTTCACAGGCGGCCGGCACGCAACTGCCTGAAGATTTTCCTCCCGAGCGGGTCACCCCCGGGTACCGCGGGGGTGACAGAGGGGAAGAATACGGCGGATGAGCCGGGATGAGCGAGATCACCGTAACAACAACTCATAACCAGGGAGGGAACATGAAGCGCCACGTGACGCAAGTACTGGGATACGGATTAGCCGGTCTGGTGGGAATCTCATTCATGCTGGGAACGGCCTTGGCCGATGCGTCGAGCGCGTCGCCGACGGGCTCCGGGTCAAAGGCCGGCCAAGGTGCTTCCGAGCAAAGCAAGAAACAGGGGAAGGCCGCCACCGATTTGACTGAAGGCGAACAGGCAGTTCCCGACGAGTACAGCACGACGCCGGTTCGGCAAGGAGCCTTGCAGGAAGTCAAAGACAGCAAGTGGCTGAATAAAACGGTGACGAATCAACAGGGAGAAAAGCTGGGCACCATCAAGAAGGTGTTGAAGGACCAAAAGACCCAGGACATCGAGTACGTCTTCATGGAGATCGCGGGAGCCCGCCATGCACGCCCGGTCCAATGGAGCCAAATTCAACAGCAGGGAGACAAATTGACGATGAAGGCAACGAAGGACGAGTTGTTGCCGAGCGTGAGTCGAGAGGACGTCAAGGATATGTCCCCTGACCTTGCCGCGTACATGGACGAGATCGAGGACGTACGAGACGATCCGAAGCCGAAGGTCGGTGACGATCCGGCCCGCGCCACAGATCGTCCGGTGCCATCGACCGGCACCATGGGAGAACAACGGGCTGCCGGAGATCTCGGTCCGCGTGGCGCCCCGGCTGGCGAAGCCCCGCAATTCGAGGGAGAGGGGTCGAAGAACCGCTGAGCAACGAGCGCCGCAGGGTCGTGGCGAAAGAATCATGGGAAGCGTCATGTTTGTAGAAGCGAGCTGGATCCACATCCGAACACGTGCGGGGTGACCGCAGCCGCGATCCTGACGATGACCGGGATCGCGGCTGGTCGCACCCGTTCAGAGCCGGAATTGGCAAGCGAGGTTGAGTGGGTGGGAATCGAGGATACCTTCGGAGCGCTGACGACGCAGGAGCGAAGGACGTTATCCATCCACTGATGATCAAAGAGGTTGGACGAGGGACGAGGAGGACACGAATGAAACGTGACACCATCATGTATGCAGCGCCCGTGCTGGCCGCGGTAGTTCTGTTCGCCGGATGGTATCCCGGCTCAGCCCAGGCCAGAACTCAGGACCGGGAGACCGGTCAGAAGGGAATGGAGCGGGAGTCGCAGCACCAACGGAGCCAATCCAGGGCGGAGCGGGAGCGAAGCCGCCGGCCGATCTACCAGGCGACAGGGGAGATTGAACGGGTCAAGAAAGTGAAAGTGAAGGACGGAACAGGAGATCACCTGATCGTGCAGATGTTGACCGACCGAGGACGGCGCATATTCGTCGATTTGGGTCCTGCGAAGAACCTGAAGGATATCCAGATCATCAGCGGCGACGAGATAGCCGTGCGCGGTCCGTTTGTCCGGATCAGCGATCGGCCGGTGCTCTTGGCGCAAAAGATCCATGCCGACGGCCAAACGATCCGGGTGAAGCGGCAGGGACCCGCGGCGGCGACCCGCGGAAAGGGCCAGCAACGCGAGACCGCATCGGTGAGCGGAGAAGTGAAGGCAGTGAGTGAGCTGAAGGTCCATGGCTCCGACAAAAAGCATCTCGTGGCCCGGCTCCATACTCAAGACGACCGAAAGATCATCGCCGACCTTGGAGCCGTGAAGGACCTTCGCGATCTACAAATCAAGAGCGGGCAGCAGTTGACGGTGCAAGGCAAGAAGAGCCGGGTGAACGGCCTGCCGTTCATCATCGCGGATCAGATCAGCACCGACGGCCGTACCGTGCAGATCGACCGAGAATTAATGTCCGCCATGCCGGTCGGTGGACCGTCCGGGATGAGATCACAATCGAGTGGCGCCTCGGATACGGAGCGGGTGACCGGCGAGGTCGTGGTGAAAGGCGAAGTCTACGAGATCGACCGTGACGGGTTTTACATCGTACGGGACCAGCAGGGCCGCGAAGTGCACATGATCGTGGCCGAAGAGATGAACCGGGGAATCCAAGTGGGTGACCAAATTGAAGCCCAGGTGAAGCCTGACGGCTCGGTCGTCGCGATTCAAAAAGCCGGAGGCCAGTCGTAAGCATGGCCATGGCGCGTTCCAACAAAGGAAAGGAGAGGGCTATGAAGGCAGGGTGGATGAAGAGACAGATGGTCCTGGGACTTGCGATGGCGATGGCGTTCACCGCTGCACCGGCGATGGCTTTGTATACCGGCGGCTTCTATGACGATGGGTTCTATGACGACGATTGGTACTACGATTATTACGAGGGCAGCATGGCGGAAGCGGGCCCGTCCGGGACGGGATTCGGCGACGCAGACGACGAATATGACGCCACCCAGCTGTATGATGATGCGGGAGAGAGCGGATTGTTCGACGTGTAGAGGAAATGGGCGCTGCGCAAGAGAACCAAGAGAACGGAGCCCGAGCATATGCAAGCAACCAGACCCCACTCACGGTATGTATTCGCCGCCCACCCAGACGGGCATCCCGTCGGCGCGGCGCAGCCGCATCGCTTGATCCCGACGGTCGTTGGTGATTTGTGCGGCCACAAAAACCGGCTGGCCGGCAAGTGTCTCGAAGGACCCTCGAACTTCCACTTCGCGCCCGACGTCCAACTCAAGCAGATGGCGGTTTTCTACCATGAACCATGAGGGTCCGAGGTGGACCGGCACGACCCTGTCGTCCGTGTGCAGGCTCAATTGAGAAAATCGGGCGTTGTCCTTCAGCGTGATGGTGTTGATCTCCTGGATGACGCCGCGGATGGTTTGAGCGCGATCATCATGGTACAGGCGTTCGGATTCGGTGACTGACTCATAGGGGACGGGGTCGGCGACGGGAACCGCCGCGGGTGGGGGGCCGCTGAATGCGTCATGGACCAGTGAAACAAGCAAGAGGACGATGGCGAACACGGTGGGACCCTCCTTGTGGTTCGATATGCGACGGCTGACAGGAGGATTGCAAGGCAGGTACCTCGTCTCCACTCGGCTAACGAGGTTCCGAACCCTCGAATAAGGAGAAGCTTTCCTTTCGCCATCGAGGGAAAACCGGACACTTTGTCCCATTTAGGACAACATGGCGTTCGAGATCTGCCTATGTTCGAGAACGGCCGGAAAGAGAGACTGCCATAATGGCATATCGGCTTGGCATTGCAGTTATTGGGTTCATCACCGCCTATTGGGTGTGCGGGGCGATGGAACCGGCGTTGGCTGCTTCAGCCACGGAGGGCTTCACACAACGGGCCGCCGACGACGTGGGCGATGAGCGGTTGGAATCCAAGGTGGAGCGCCGCCTACGGATGGAGGGGCGGATACGATGGGAATCGTTGAAGGTGGAAGCCGATGAGGGGCTCGTGACGTTGTACGGGATCGTGAAATCGAACGAAGAACGAGGGTTTGCCGAAAAAGCCGCCAGCACGGTGAAAGGGGTCGCTGCGGTGTCGAACAAAATCATCGTGGAACCCGGTCCGCCGGCTCCCGGCGATCCGACGGCGGAAATCGAAGAAGAATCCAGGGACCGCGTGATCGAGGGACCGGGCGGACTCAAGGACCGGCAGATCATGCCATGATGTGGATCGGATGCGTTGTGCGGAATCGGGTATGCCTGGTCGGCGTCTGTGTGACCGCAGTATGGGCGCCGGTCGTTGCCGGTGCGACACCCCTCGGTGACCGAGACGTGACGAGGGCAGTGGAGCGTCTTCTGGAACACGATACCAGGGTGCCGGCGCATCGCCTCAAGGTCAGCACGGTGAACGGCATCACGTCGCTTACCGGCAACGTCCCGAGCTTGCTGGCCAAAGAGCGGGCGGTGCGGGATGCGCAAAGCGTGAAGGGTGTCCTTGCGGTCATTGACCGCATCACGGTCCGGCCGCAGTATCGGCCGGACGCAGAGCTTGAGCACGATGTCAGGCGAGCGCTGGTTCTGGACCCTGCGACCGATGCCTATGAGGTGCGGGCCGATGTTCATGACGGAGTCGTGACCTTGACCGGAACAGTGCAGAGTTGGGTCGAGCGGCAACTGGCGGCCGATGTCGTGAAGGGCGTAAAGGGAGTTAAAGAAGTCCGAAACCGATTATTGGTGTTCTACCGCGGCGGCCGGCCGGACGGCGAAATGGAAGCGGAAATCGAAGGGCGGATCGCTACCGACGCTTGGTTGATCGGATCGGACCTGGACGTCCGGGTCTCGGACGCCGACGTTGTGCTCACCGGCACCGTGCCCAGCGTGATGGCCAAGTCACGGGCCACTCTGGACGCTTGGGTGCCCGGTGTGGAGTCGGTCGACAATAGCGCGGTCCACGTGGACTGGAAGGCGCGCGAGGACAGGAAGAGCTTATCCGAGACGACGAAAGCGGATACCGAGATTCAATCCGCCGTCGTCCGGGCCTTGCTCCATGATCCGCGCGTTCTGGCGTTCGAACCGGACGTTGACGTTCGGGGTGGGATCGTGACCTTGTCTGGGGTAGTCGACAACGTGAAAGCCAAGCGCGCGGCTGAACAGGACGCCCAGCATACCGTCGGCGTGGTGGCCGTGATCAATCGATTGCAGGTGCGGCCGGAAGCCTGGTTTGCCGATGAAACGATCGCACGCAACGTCAACGCGGCTCTCGCGTGGGACCCGTTCGTGGACCGGTTCGACTTCGGCATCCGCGTCCGAGACGGCGTCGTGCTTCTCTACGGGTTCGTCGATTCCCTTGCGGAGAAGCAACGGGCGGAAGATGTGACCGCACGAGTCAACGGGGTGGTGGACGTGATAAACCGCGTGTCGATCTATCCGTTTACGCCCGCCAAGCAAGATCAAGAGATTCGCGAGGCCGTGGAGCGCCAACTGTTTTGGAGTCCTTTCGTGGATGCTGATCAAGTGAAAGTGTCGGTTCGCAACGGCACCGTTTTTTTGAGGGGGGTCGTGGACAGTCCGCTGGAGAGACAGATCGCGGGAGAAAATGCCGTTGAGGGGGGCGCCACGATGGTATTCAATCACTTGGGCGTGCAAGGATGACCTTCAACGCATCGCTCCGGCAGTTCACCGATTCCGACGAACAGAGAGGATTGAAGCCATGATGAAGACAGAGAAGATCGCGCGCTTGGCGGCGTATACGGTCGGCGGCCTGATGATCGCGGTGCTTGGGTGCCAAAGCATGCCGTCGGTGACGCGGAGCGGGCAGGTCAAGGACATCGTCGTCCGGGAACACCTTTCGACGGCCGAAGTGACGGCCAAGCCCGGCGATGAAATTCGTTGGATCAACAAGCGGCAGGCTCCTATCCGGGTCGTCTTTCTGGACCCGGTTTCCGATCGCATGTCGTGCCGGGACAATTTCGGCAATTGGCTCGGTGGAGGATCGCAGACCGCCGAACTGGGACCGAATGAAACGGCGAGCGCCTGTTTCAAAGACGCCGGCATGGTGCGGTACACGGTCAGAATGGAGAGCGCCTCTCCGGCCGGTGAGCGAAACGTGCCCGGGATCATTCGAATAGGAGAAGACAGCGGGAGCGTGTCGCCGCGGATGCCGGACGACCCGGTCGCCCGAACACGGTGAGAAACATACCCGGAGGACATTTATGTATCGGAACGGATGGCAAGCGGCGGTGTTGGGCGCGGCGGTGCTTTTGGGGTGCCAGCATACGGACGCCGGCGTGCGCACCGAGGACGGGGTGCGAACGAGTGGAAGCCGGCCGTTGGAACCGCGCGGCGTCGCTGTGACGGAGAGACGATCGGGCGAAGTGGAACCGGGTCGGCAGGCGGGAGTGCAGGAAGGAGGGCAACTGCTTCAAGGCAATTTCCCCGTTCTGGGCCGCGTCGAGGCCGTGACGGCGCAACAGATCAAAGTGGACATCGGAGAAGTCCAGCCCCGGTACATCCCTCTGCGGCCGGCGCAGGAGAAACAGTTCGGGGAAATCCATCCCGGCGATGCGTTGGTGATCGTGCTCAACGACCAAAACTTGATCGTGGATTACCATCCAGTGGACGATGAACGGGGCGGGCATCGTGTGATCTCCGGGCAAATTGCGCAGGACCTGACCGTCGGGCACGACCACGCCGTCCTCCGGACCGCTGAGGGAAAAGAAGAGACGCATGAAATTCGATCTCAGGCACGCAGCAAAATAGCCTCGATTCCGGTCGGGATCGACGCGCTGTTTTTGATCGACGAGACGAATCAAATCGCCGACGCCACCTTCGCGGACCAGCAGGCGGTCAAGGAGGCGGGCGAGTCATTTCGTGAAAAATCTCCTCTCAAGGGAGCACAGCGTCAGGTCAGCGGAAGGGTGGTCCAAGGCAACAGGGACGACCGCATTACGATACGCACGCCGGACGGGAAAGAGCAGCAGTATGAGCTTCGACCGCCGGTCCAGGACAAGATCGCGAAGCTGAGTGAAGGAGAGCCCGTTATCCTTCTAGTGGATCCCTCCGACAAAGTGTTCGACATCGCCATGCCGCCCGGCACTGCAGACCGGTAATGCAGGCGGTCATGGGAAAGGAGGAGGGTCGTGACCTTCACGTCATCCATAGGAACGAGCCTGCTCGTCCTGCTGCTTGCGGCAGGCGCGGGCGGGTGCAGTCGGTACGACGTCATTCCGGACGCCTTGGAGAAACAAGTGGACCGGACCGTGTCCTTTATGCAGGTCAAATCCGATCCCGATGGGTACAAAGGCACCATGGTCGTATGGGGAGGCGAAGTGCTGAAAGCCGAGCGGCGTCAAGACCGGACCGAGATCGAATTGCTCCAGTTGCCGCTGAACGGCGACTTGATCCCCGCCGAGGACCGCCCTTCGTCAGAGGGACGTTTCATCGCCGTCGATCGGCATGGGGAAATCATCGATCCGGCCATTCTGAAGGAGGGAACGAGAGTGACGGTCGTCGGTGAGCTGCAAGGCAGCGCGAAGGACATGATCGGTGAGAGCCAATACCAATATCCGGTACTGAGCATCCGCGATATGACGGTGTGGGACAGGCAGCAGCGAGGGGCCTATCCCGTCGGCGTCTACGGCTATCCGTACTATTACGGGTACGGGTACTACGCCTATCGTCCGTATACGTTCTGGCAGGGCAGCCGCGTGCCCGCCAGCGCGCCGGAAGAAAGCGAACCCGGCGGACATGCCAAACGCTGAAACCAACCAGGAGAAAGTCCGGGCGATTCGGGGATGGATCGACCCAGACGAACGGGTCACCGTAGATTTTTTAGACGAGAGGAATCTCAATGCCGAGGTGGTGGACTGCACCGACGAAATCGTCGAGTTGGCGGTCGATACTCCTGTTCCGCATCTCCGGCAGAAGGTGAACGTCCCGCTTCGTCAGGTGACCGTCGGTGAAGACCCTTGGCACTATACTCGCGACCCGACCAAACCACTTCGCCGTAGCCGACTCCGGCTGATCATCGACCACGCGCGGCCGAGAGGCGCCCTGTGACCTCCTGCGTCCCTCCCATTCCCGCCATGCGTCGCGTGTAGCAATGGATCCTTATATATATAATGGTTACCCGATGGAACGCGCGCCTCAAGAAATGGAATCTCATAAGATGCTGAAATTACGAAATGTTATCTGGCCATGAGATATTTGGCGCTTGCGGCCGATTATGACGGGACCATCGCCTCCAACGGCCTCGTAACCAAGGAAGTCCTCTCGGCTCTCGAGCAACTGGTCGCGTCCGGGCGCAAGGTGATTCTCGTAACCGGACGCATGCTCGAGGATTTGCTGTCGCTCTTTCCTGAAATCGGTCTCTGCGAGCGGGTCGTGGCCGAAAACGGGGCGTTGCTTTATCGGCCGGGGACACGCGATCTGAGCATACTGGGTCCTCCCCCACCGCCTGCATTTCTCGCAGAGCTTGCGCGTCGAGGTGTCGCTCCGCTCAGCGTCGGGCGGTCGATGGTCGCCACTGTTCGGCTCCATGAAATAACCATCCTGGAAATCATTCGCGACTTGGGCTTGGAACTGCAAATCGTGTTCAATCGTGAAGCCGTCATGGTGCTGCCGGCCGGCGTCAACAAGGCCAGCGGCCTCACCACGGCGTTGAACGAATTGGCCTTGTCCCCGCACAACGTGATCGGGATCGGCGATTCGGAGAACGACCACGCGCTGTTGTCACTCTGCGAATATTCGGTCGCTCCGGCGAACGCCGTCCCCGCCGTGAAGGAACTGGCCGACCATTGTACCGACGGCTCCGAGGGATCCGGCGTCGTGGAGTTCATCTCCGGGTGGTTTGCCGGCGCCCGTGAACCGGAGCCGGCCGTGGACGACCGGCGACGAGTGTTGCTGGGCGCCGGCGATGACGGGACGGATTTATGGATGCCGGCCTGGGGCCGCAATGTCCTCTTGGCCGGCACCAGCGGGAGCGGCAAATCAACGTTGGCCACGGGACTGCTGGAACGCCTATCCCGGCAAGGGTATCAATGCTGCGTCATCGACCCGGAAGGTGACTACGAAAGCTTCACCGGCGCCATCGTGTTCGGGGACACCGATCAGGGGCCGAGCCTGCCCGGCATCGCGAGCGCACTTGCCAGGCCGGATGTGCAGGTGATCGTCAACCTGGTGGGGTTGCCCTTGCAGGAGCGGCCGTCCTTCTTTCTCGGCTTGATGCCGAGGTTGAGTGAAAATCGCGCGAGGCACGGTCGTCCGCATTGGATCGTGGTCGACGAGGTCCACCATCTGCTGCCCGCGGACTGGCAGCCGGCGCCGCAAGTCATGCCCACCGACGCCGCGGGGATGATCTTCGTCACCGTGCATCCGGATCAAGTGGCGCGATCCGTGCTCGATACCGTCGATGCGGTCATCGCCTTGGGCGGGACTCCGGACGCGACCGTGAAGCTCTTTTGCCGCGCCGTGCAGTACCCGATTCCCGAGTGGAATCCCGGCTCGCTGGATCCCGGCGAGGCGATGTTATGGCGGCGAGGCACCGGCGAGAGGCCGACCAAGTTCCGCGTCGCGCCGAGCGAGACGTATCGACGGCGGCATCGCAGAAAATACGCGGAGGGCGAGCTCGACCCGTCGCGCAGCTTCTATTTCCGGGGTCCGGATAATCGACTGAATCTGCGGGCCCAGAATCTGATGCTGTTCGCGCAGCTCGCGGACGGCTTGGACGATGCGACGTGGGAGCACCATTTGTCCCGCGGAGATTATTCCGATTGGATGCGGAACGGCATCAAGGACGAGGTCTTGGCCGAGGAGGTGGCCCAGATTGAACGAGCCCGGCTGCCTTCTCCGGAAAGCCGGCGGCGCATCAAGGCCGCCATCGAACAATACTACACGTGGCCGGCTGCGGGCGCGCCTCAAACCTAGCCCGGCGCGCGGGCGATGGGATGCATAAGCACGTTGTCATCGTGGGAGGCGGGTTCGGCGGGCTGACCGCCGTGCAGGCGCTTTCGCAAGCGTCCGTCGACATCGTGCTCGTGGACGCGGCCAATCATCACCTGTTTCAGCCGCTGTTGTACCAGGTTGCGACGGCCGCGTTGTCCCCCGGAGACATTGCCTCGCCGTTCCGGACCATTCTACGGCGCCAACGGAACGTTCGCGTCGTGTTCAACGAGGTGACCGGAATCGACCGACGCCGGCGGGTCGTGCAGACGGCGGACGACGAATTGCCGTTCGACCGGCTGGTGCTGGCGCCGGGGACGCACGTGTCCTACTACGGGCGCACACATTGGAAATCCCACGCACTGGGCTTGAAAACCATCCGCGACGCCCTGAACATCAGAGAGCGGGTGCTGTCCTCGTTCGAACAGGCGGAGCGGGTGCACGGTACGCCGCAGGCGAGACCGTACCTGACTTTCTGCGTCGTGGGGGGCGGGCCGACCGGCGTGGAACTGGCCGGAGCGGTGGCGGAGATCGCGCTACAATCCCTGCTCCCGGATTTCACGCTGCTTCGCCGCGAAGACATCGCGGTGGTCCTGCTGGAGGCCGGCACTCGTATCCTGCCTGGATTCCACCCGTCGCTCTCGCAGGACGCGCAACAGATGCTTGAGCAACTCGGCGTGGCCGTTTGCTTGAATTGCCCGGTGACGGACGTGACGGAGAGGGGGGTGCAGGCCGGGGGGAAATTCATCGAGAGTGTGAACATCTTGTGGGCGCCGGGGAACCGTGCGCCGGGCTTCCTTTCGACTCTGGAGACGCCATTGAGCCGTTCCGGATCGGTTATCGTCGAACCGGATCTTTCGATTCCCGGTGATCCGTGGATTTTCGCGATCGGCGATGCCGCCATGGCGCTTACGGAAGACGGGCGTCCCTTGCCCGCTCTGGCCCCTGTGGCGATGCAGGAGGCGAGGTTCGTCGCCCGGATAATCGCCGGAGACGTGCCGCCCGAGCGTCGCGGACGGTTCCTCTACAAGGATCACGGCTCCGTCGCCACGATCGGCAAAGCGAAAGCCGTCGCGGAACTCGGGCGTTTTCGCACGTCAGGACTCTTCGCGTGGCTGCTTTGGTCCATGGTGCACATCTATTCACTCATCGGGTTCCGCAATCGGTTCCGGGTCATGTTTGAATGGATGTGGTACTACATCACGTTCAAGCCGGGCGCGCGGCTGCTGTATACCCGCGCGCCGCAGAAAACCACGAGGGGAAACGGCGCCTAATGCGTATGGCATCCTCCCGAAGGAGAGTAGGCCATGGCTGCTGTCTGTATAGAATTTGATCTAAGTGGACATTGTGTCCCGTGCCGAGGACGAGAACTCCGCCTCCGCACCGGATAAGGGATGGCGTCTGCGTAAGTCGCGGTAATAACACACGTCTGCCTTGGCATTCTAGTTGCTCTCGTCCAACAGCATGAAAGGAGGGGAGAAAGGTGAATGCCATCGCACTGTTTCTGATGCTCGTGTTGCAAGGAAATCCCACATGCCCGGCGGAAGAACCCAATCAGGAAACCATCGAAGGCCAGCCTTTCCAGATCGACGTCTACCATTGTTACTGGCGGGGAAATGAGCAGCCGTCACATCAATTCATCGTGGTGTCACCCGTGTGTCCCACGTACGTCGCGCAGCCGATTCTCGTGAAAGAACAGCACGAACGCAAAGGATGGGCGTTGAATCAATTCGGCGAATTCCATCCTGCGACCGTCAATATTGAATTAATGGATATCTATCGGCCGCCGTGTTGATGGAGGAAGAGAGTGTGCATTCAAGAAGTCCCCAAGTATCCGAAGGGAGGTGTCTCATGCTGCATCTTCGAATGCTGGTTGTAAGTGTCGGCGTGGCGGCCTTGCCGCTGATCGGAGGCTGCGCCGAACATTCAAAGAAAGACCTCATGCGGCAGACGAACGTGTCGATGACTGAAGCGATCAAGACGGCCGAGAGCAGTGTTCCGAGAAGCCGCGCCGTCGAAGCGGAGCTGGAACACGAGAACGGCCGCACGGTGTATGAGATCGAACTGCTCGACGCGAACAACGATGAAAAGAAAATTTGGGTGGACGCGTACAGCGGGAAGATTACGAAGGTCGAGTAGGTCTTCACGCCCGGTCACGCTGCCGGACGCCGGGCGTGCTCCGTCGGTTCGGCCGGTCTGGTCGGCGGCATCGCGCTTTGATGACTCCGAAGCCTTGCACGTCCGCGTCGTTGG
>JBDZUK010000143.1:0-3100 GCA_040255165.1 Nitrospiraceae bacterium
CACGTCTCGCGCTCAGGCTCAGTCCGCGCTTCAGAGCTCGCGCCTGCCATCATCACTCACATCGCTGGAGACCAAAACCCGTAATCTCCCGGCGGCCGGTCCTTGTGAACCGGACGCCGGGGACGTCATGCCGGTATCGCAGCCCTGTCCTGACGTAACCGGCCGACGAGCGAGAGCCACCATATGCCGTGCAGCACAAGATCAACACCAACCACGAGGCCCAGGACCCACAGCCCGCTCAGTGGCCACTTCGACAGGATCACAAGGCCCGCGACGACGCCGACGATGCCGGAGAGGAGCAGAAGGACACCGTACCATTGCCAGTATTGAAACGACTGGACGATGCGCACCAATCCCGATCCGATCAGAGCCAGCGCAAATATCAAGGTTAGAGTGACGGACGCACGTGCAGGATCACTGACGAGCATCAATCCGCAGATGATGTAGAGAATTCCGATGAGCGCCCTCAAAAAGAATCCTCGCCAGTACTGCGCGGAGAAAGCCTGAAACACTTCCGATATGCCGGCGATAATCAAAAGGACGCCAATGAGAAAGGCGCTGACGACCGTTGCAAGCACGACGTCTCCGAGAACGATAATCCCGGCAACAATGAAAACGATTCCAACCAGCAACGCGGTCCACCAACTGGGGTCTGCCGATTCTGATGTCGCTGCTGGAATTGGTCTGACTGCCATAAGGAGCCTCCCAAACATTCAATTCAATAAAGGAACGAGAACTTTCTAGATTTGTGATCGGCGCTTGCCGCGAAGCGGGCGCCGATCACAATCCAGTCGCACTTTAGATCAGTGGTCGAACAGTTATTTTCCGCTCTCGGGAGCGGCCTTGTTCATTTCTGGCACCCGAGTAGTGACCGAGTTTGTTGCCGGGAGCTTGCCCTCGTCGCCCATCCTATGGGAACCTTCAGTACCTGTGCTTGTGCCTGTTCCGGCACCCTGATCGGGAACACGGCTACTGGCGGCGCCTGTCGCTGGGAGCTTGCCCTCGTCGCCCATCCTATGGCGCGTTTGGTCCGTGGCAGACTGGTCGGTGGCGTTCTGGTTTGTGGAGTTCTGGTCTTCGGCAATCGATAGAGTTGAAGCGGCTGAGAGCAAGAATGCAGCCGACATCGCGGCGATAATATACTTCATCGTATGGACTCCTTGGTGACCCGATAACTTACCTCCAAGTGTCCCCGTCTATCCCCCCACTATAGATAGAATGTGTGCCGTCTGTCTCATGCTTAAACGATGTTTTTTGACTCTGCCTGTTTTTGGGGATGCTAGCAAATCGCACCAAATCGCAAATTTTTGGCTGGACCTGCGTCGTCTGCAAGCGCGCCATAGCGTTAATGCATGAAGCAATCGCGAGCGTGAGCCGGCACTGAAATCTTCGAGGCCGCACGCACGGCGGATGTTGCGCGGCCGCCTGCGACCAGAGTCGACAAGAAGATGAATTGCGGCCCGCCGCACACCGCTATAAGAATCATTTCAGATATATGAATCGAGAAGCAGCGGGATGAACTGCGGATGCGCGCTACCGAAATCCTGTGCCTGACGCTCACGACGTGCGTGCTTGCGAGTTCGCCGAGTGCATCACAGGCCGCCTATGCCGAGGATGACTGTTGCAGCGACATTGAAAAGCGCGTCACCGATCTTGAGGCAACCACTGCGCGCAAAGGAACCCGCAAGGTCTCGCTGACGGTGTCGGGCTACGTCGCCCAGGAACTCACGTGGTGGGACGATGGCGTCGAACGTAACGTCTACGTGCACGGGCTCGGATCAACGCAGGCGACGCATGTGAAATTCACTGGTGAAGCTCAGATCTCACCAGGCTGGAAAGCAGGATATACGCTGCGGATCCAGAACCTCGCTGACAATCCATTCGGCCGCAACGCCAAAACCGGCCAGGCGATCGACCAGTCCTCCCCTGATTTCAGTCAGGGACCCAATGTCCAAATGTCGTACTGGTATTTGCAGAACACGGACTTCGGCCGGCTGAGCGTCGGCCGCCAGGCTGCTGCCTCGAAAAGCGCGGCCATGTTCACGGATCAGTCGGGCACGCAGATCATCGACAACTACACGTTCCTGGCCGGCTTTCCCCAGTTCGGCATCCGGCGGCACAGAGTCCTCGTGCCGGGAGGTTTCACGTGGGGACAACTTGCCTATTGTTACTCGCAGAACCTTCCGCTTGGAGGCGACTGCAACGGCGTCGTCATGAATTCCGTGCGGTATGATTCACCTGTCGTCGCTGGCTTTTCAGCCGCTGCGAGTTGGAGCGAAGACGACGATTGGGACATCGCCGGGCGCTATGCCGGCCAATGGGGCGACTTCAAGATCCAGCTTGGCGTCGGATACTCAGAGAATACCGACAAGGGGATCAGCGGCACGATCGTCATGGCCTCGAAGGACGCGCAATTCTTTCAGGCCGGCGGCTACATCGAGCACGAGCCGACGGGGCTTTTCCTTCACGCTGCGTATGGCCAGGAAAATAACAACAATGCGCTTTTGACGAACGGGTTCGTCGCGCCCGATAGCCATCACTGGTATATTAAATCGGGAATTCGCAGAAAGTGGACATCGCTCGGCGCGACCGTGATTTACGGCGACTATACCGCCTACGATGATCAGCTCGGGCCGGCCGCGCTCGCTTTAAGCGCAACGGGAAGTACATTTTCCCGATATGGCGGCGGTATTGCGCAAGAGATCGACGCGGCGGCAATGACCGTCTACCTCAAGGTTCAACACTACGATGCCGATGTTTCGGGTACACCGGCACTGACCGACCTTCAGGGCCTCGACCTCGTCAGTGCCGGCGGTCTGATCAATTTCTGACGCGCGTGCTCGGGCGGCGGAAGCCGCGGCGCTTCAGGTCACGATCGGAGACCGCTGAAATGTGCGCGGGCTGCAGCGGACGGATTATCTTCGTCCGGCGAATAGATCGTCATACCGGACATCGGGTCGACCCACGCGAGGTGGTTCCGCACTTCTTTCACGCCGGGCACGTTCTCGGCGGCGATGATGGCAGCCTCATCCTGACGGAATGCCGTAAACGACCCCCACAAGTCGACGACGCCGTCCGTTACGGTGACGTCGAGAAACTC
>JBDZUK010000144.1:0-3057 GCA_040255165.1 Nitrospiraceae bacterium
GAAACCGTGACGGTTGATATTCACTGCGTCACCAAGTGGTCCAAGCTCGACACCGCCTGGACGGGCGTTTCGGTCGACCGGCTGCTCGAAGGCATCAACCTTGAGGCGCAGCCGGCCATCGGGTATCTCATCGCTTACTGCGACGGCGGGTATACGACGAATCTCCCGCTCGCCGACCTCCGTGGCGGAAAAGCCTGGATTGCATATGAATACGACGGGAAGCCGCTCGAGCCCGAGCACGGAGGTCCGGCGCGCTTGCTGGTCCCGCATCTCTATTTTTGGAAAAGCGCCAAATGGGTACGCGGCTTCAAGCTCGTCACGGAAAACCAAGCAGGGTTCTGGGAATCGCTTGGCTATCACCACTACGGCGACCCTTGGAAAGAGCAGCGATACGCGGGTGATTAAAGGCATGGCGCCGCAGCTCAGATGGCAACTCGGGAAGGTGCTCGAAATTCGGCAGGAAACGCCGAACGTAAAAAGCCTCATTCTTGACGTGCCGGATTGGACCACGCACCTGGCGGGGCAGCACGTCGACGTGCGCCTGATGGCAGAAGACGGTTATCAAGCGCAGCGCAGCTATTCAATCGCTTCACCGCCGGAAGATAGATATCTGATGCTGACGGTCGAGCGCATCGAGGACGGCGAGGTGTCGCCTTATCTCACTGATGAATTGCGCGTCGGCGACCGGATCGAGCTGCGCGGCCCCATCGGCGGCTATTTTGTTTGGAACGCGCGCGACGAGAAGGGCGACGACTCCCCGCTGTTTCTCGTCGCAGGCGGAAGCGGCATCGTGCCCCTGATGGCGATGATTCGCCACCGCGGGAATTCAGGTAACACAGTCCCGACGAAACTCCTCTACTCGTCGCCCTGCCACGAAGAAGTTATTTACCGGGAAGAGCTTGAGCGTGTATCCGCGAACGACTCGTCGCTCCGCGTCATTCACACTTTGACCAGACGGCAGCCCCATAATTGGATGAGTTACGGGCGCAGAATTGACCGGGCGATGCTGGCGGACACAGCTTGGCGGCCTGCTGACAAACCGCTTGCTTTCACTTGCGGGCCCACCACGCTGGTCGAGGCGGTCGCCAATGATTTACAGGCACTAGGCTACGAACCGGAACGCATCAAGACGGAGCGATTCGGACCTACCGGAGGGTGAACGGCATGAGGGATACCAATTTGAGATTGGACGGCAACGCGGCCGGCGGATTGCTGAACGAAATGTTTCCGTTTGAAATGACGACCGCGGAGGCGACGTGCGGAGGCTGCGGCACAACGAAATTGTTTGGCGAAGTGATGTTGTACCGGCACGGAATGGGCGCAATCCTGCGCTGCGCGGACTGCGACACGGCGCTGATTCGGATTACGCACGTTGGCGGATCTTACCGGCTCGACCTGAGCGGGATTACTTATCTGCGAATTGCCGCTGATATTCATTAACAGGCCACCGGGCTCGAGAATTACCTAATAATGGGTTGAATGACACACAGTGAAAGGAGACGCTTATATGAAACGGATTGCATTCTTGCTGTTTGCCGTTGCATTGGTATCCGGCATGATCGCGGCCCGGGCCCAAACAGCTACACCGACCAACGAGCCTCCAGCCAACCTGATCGTGGAGTCCCCACTGCCTGACCTGCTGGCTCAGGGCATCGTCTGGATCCCGTGGCGGGCGGAGAACGTCCACATCGGGCCGGTGTTCGGCAAGGACGCCCTCAACGCATCTCCACGGGTTGGACATCTGCACATACACGTGGACGACCTGCCTTGGTTGTGGGCGGACTTTAGTAATAACCCGATCGACGTGGCCTTTTTGCCGCCCGGCCCGCACAAGATCCGGATCGAATTGGTGAATGCCATCCATCAGGCCGTCCCCGGTCAGTCCAAGACAGTGACGTTCACCATACCTCAGGGAGCGTCTCCCTCTCACTGAAGGTCGCGGAGGGCTTTCCAGGAAATTTAGGGCGTCGGCCAAAAGGCGGGAAGTTTACATGGCAGATAACGGACCGATACTTGTAACCGGGGCAGCCGGTCACCTCGGGGCGGTTGGCCGCACCGTGACCGGCTTGCTCCTCGAGCGCGGTCTGGCGGTTCGCGCCATGGTCCGCCGCGACGACGACCGGGCCGCGGCCTTGCGGACCGCCGGCGCCGAGGTGGCTGTTGGAGACTTACTCGAACCGGCCGACGTCTATCGGGTCGTAAGCGGCTGCCGGCGCGTCTATTTCGGCATGTCCGTATCCGCCGGGTATCTCGAGGCCGCCGTGACCATGGCCGCAGTCGCTCGGGAAGTCAAAGTGAATGCCCTCGTCAACATGTCCCAGATGACCGTCTCCCAGATGAGCATCCAACAGACCACCCCGAGCCGCCAGCAGCGGCAGCACTGGCTGAGTGAGCAAGCGTTCGCGTGGTCGGGCATGCCGGTCGTCACCATCCGGCCCACGATGTTCCTCGAAAGCTTTTTCCCTCTCGCCGGATTGGCGGTCCGCGACCGAAGCCGCATCGAACTGCCGTTCGGGCGGGGCAAGACCTCACCGGTTGCTGCGGCTGATGTGGCTCGGGTAGCCGCGGCCATCCTCGCCGACCCTGGGCCGCACCTGGGCAAGGTCTACGAACTCACGGGGCCGAGGTCGCAGGACATGCACGCAGTCGCTCGGGAATTCTCCGACGCGCTGAACCGCGAGGTCACGTACTGCGACATCTCCCACGAGGATTGGGAGCGAAACCTAAAAGGGGCTCAGGTGCCTGAGCACCTGGCCCAGCACTTACTGACGATGGCCGAGTTACACCGGGCGGGTCGGTATGACCGGCTGGCGGACGGCGTGGAGCGGGTTACTGGCCGGCCGGCCATGAGCGTGCGGGAATTTGTGTCGCTTCACTCGGATCAGTTCGGCGGTCAACTCGCGAAGGACACATCTTGATCAGTAAAGCGATTCGGGGTCTTGATCGCTGTGCTCATGTAGAGCGTGAAGAAGAATGTGATGTGTCGATGGCTGGCGATTGCCGCTAACCAGTGCGCTTTCTGGCCGACGAGAGCTGTGACTTCTCCGTCGTGCGAGC
>JBDZUK010000145.1:0-3028 GCA_040255165.1 Nitrospiraceae bacterium
TTCCGAAAAGAGAACGGCCTTCCACGGTGCGGCACCTCGACGGCCTGGGGGAAGAAGGCTAAGGATCGCCTGCGCTGGCTCACGATCAGTCATTGCTGGCCCGCCATCTGGGAAATACTCTCTCTTCGGCCGCACTTTTCTAAGGAGGAACAAGAACAGAATTCATTGGTGAGTCAATCGGCATCGATCTTGATCGGAAGTGAAGTAAGAATACTTTTAGGGCCGAGCACCGCTCGTCGAAACTGTGAAAAAGGGTATCACTGCTCAGCGGAATATTGGGCCGATGATTTGGCCCTGAGACGCCAGCTCTACGTAGGACAACGCTTCCAAGTGCAGGACGTTTTGTCTTTTCCCGCCGGGCGTTTATCCCCATCTGTACGCCATTTCGAGATGGCACACCGGCAGTCTTCTTGCTTGACAGTCGGGCATGCATCGGCTCATCGGATTGGCGTTCTTGGTCTTGACCTCCGGCTGCCAGGTCGATCCGAGCAGCAACCCGATTTTTCCTCCCCCGTTCGTCGAACAGCGAACCGAAACAACCCACCTCCGTGGACAACGGCACACGACCCTGTTCAGCTACAACATCGATTTCTTCCAACGTCACCGGCCGGCCTACCTGGTCAGCTCCGGAATCCACTTCGCTCACGGCAAGCAGCATGACGTGTTATTGCTGAACCCCCTCGACCAGCATGCCAGCACCGACTATGACTTCAACCTGGAATGCCTCGCCTATCTCTACCATCCGCCGCCCGTCGAACCACAGATGCAGCTCTTCGGGCCCTATACCGCACAGGCCGCGTGGCAACTCTATCGCGCCATCGATTGGACCCATCTGCACCACGAACAGACCTACGACATCCTGTCCGATCAGAGCATTCCGTGGAACCGGAAGAAGGAATGGACGGATCGCGCCGTCCACTATTACCTGCATTACATCAACATTCCCCGGAGTCCGGCCCCGCTGGACGTCACGATGCGGCGGGCGGGCGTGATGATGAAGCCGTACTTTACGCGGTTTCGGAACTACTATCCCCTGTCGAACAACTTCTTCTATTACGCGCATTGGTGGCACCCGGCCATCTACGAAGCGATGATCCTGGCCGGAAACGACGATGAACAGGACACGTTGGTTCGCGAAACGAATCGGACGGGTTTTCTCCGGGTGCTGCCCGATCGTCCGCTACGCATGCTGCTGAGCCGGGAAGTCATGCCGCGGTATTCCCGCTTCTCACCGGAGTCGGCCAACATCTTCGACAACCTGCACATGCTGCACGGCATCGCCTACGATATCCTGGCCTACGACGAATGGACGATCGAGCAGAAGCGCGCGGAGTTGTACCGGGTCATCGAAGCCATGAAATACCGCCCGGGCGATGAGAAGCTGGCGCGCAAGTTCCGGACGCCGTACCCCGACATGGATCCCCGCGTCTACTACGAGTGGATGAAAGGGACCGACGGGGGCATGAACCGGATCATGCAGGAGATGCTGGAGGAGATGCTGCCCTTGATGATGCCGCAGGGTATGAACGCGGATCAGCGCGATCGTGTGATGGCTCAATTCAAGAAACATCTGACGCCCGGGTTGGAAGAGGGCGAGGAACCGGGTTCCGTCATGGACGCCTTAAAAGCCGTCATGCCGGAGATGCAGATGATGCCTGAAGCGATGGAGCCGGGCGGCACACCGCAGAAGATGATCGATGCGATGATTCAAGGATGGGAAAAGAAGCACGGATCGCAGCCCGACGTCTCCCCCATGCCGATGGACAGGGAGCCGACTGCGCCGCCGGCCCCTCCACAGCCACTTCCAATCGGCATCCGTTGAGCTTTTTCAGCCACGTGAGGGATCTGTCTGATGATCAGAAGCGCGACTTTTCGGTTCAGACCAGAGCTGCTCGCGGGGGTCGTATGGTGCCTTGCGTTGATGCCGGTGGTCGCACTCGCAGCCGACCATACCAACTTGGAAGAAAACATCCCGACACAGATCGAAGACGCCTATCCCCTGCCGTACCTCAACCGGGAATTCCAGAATTTCTTCCGGTATGAACAAACCCGCGAGGGAGAGGACCAATTTCGCCTGGAGCCTCGGGTGGAGTACGGCTTCGCCCGCAACTGGCAGGCGCGGATCTCGGCCCCGTTTTTCATCGGAAACGCAGACAGGACCGGGAGTCGGAATTTGATCGCCGAAGCCATGTACAACTTCAACCAGGAATCCTTGCTCCTTCCCGCCGTCGCCGTGTCGGGTCGACTCGACGTGCCGACCGGAGTGAATAGCAGCGGGCTGGATACCCACCTGCGGTTTTTGGCCACCAAAACGATCGGTCGCACCTCGTTGCTCCAGCGGGTCCACGTCAACGTCAGTTGGGTCCGCAACTCCGACCCGTTGAACGACGAGCGGCGGGATCGATATGTCGCAGTTGCCGGTTACAGCGCGCTCGTAGCCCGCGCCACGATCTTCGTCGCCGATTACGTCCGTGAGCAACAGCGAAGGAAAGGCTACGATTCGAACATCATCGAACTGGGCGTGCGGCAGATCATCAATCCTCTGACCGTGCTTTCGCTCGGAGTCGGGGCCGGCATTGCGGAGGACTCTCCCGAAATGCGGGTGACCATCGGGTTTCAGTATTCCTTCTAGAATTCTCCTGCTTCAACCCTGCGCTGCCTGCAGCATTCCTCGGCCAATGGCGTAGTCAGTTCCTTTCATTCGATGCCGAGTCAATTCCGGCCTCGGCATTCGCCGACACTTCTAAGCCCATGACTTAACAGGCGTTAGGCGACACTGTAATATGACAGCCTCTCCTCCGTCTTAAAGGACGACCGCGGCGAGGCCGGATGACACGCGTGAGATGCCGGCTCAATACGGATAAGATGGAGGAGGATGTGATGATGGACGGTACATCAAAGGGTTGTTGCGGCAGCACACATGCACATGGGAGCAAAACGATGAAGCCACTCACGATGGTTCAGCCCCTCAATCCGGCCGGGACGGAGATCGACCCGGTGTGCGGCATGACGGTAGACCCTCAGCATG
>JBDZUK010000013.1:0-69113 GCA_040255165.1 Nitrospiraceae bacterium
GGGGGAACTTAGGAGCGGGGCTTCAGTCGGGCCTTGCGCGCGGCGGCGAGTAGGGCGCGGATACCCCCGCTGAGTTCACCTTTGCCCCATTTCTTGAGTTCATCGACTGTGGCATCGTCGAGCGTGACGGCGCGGCGCCGCTGAATGTCATTGGGGTCTTTGGGTGGCCGTCCGATGTTGGACGTGGTCATTTGGCTACCTCCGACTTTATATATGCATTCTAATGCACACATTAAAGCCGAGTCAACGGCCGACTTTGCACTACAGGAGTCCCTGCATCGCTTGGCTGACTTGTGTAGAGATAATCCGGGCGGCGATGTCCTTGAGTAGCCCGATGCTCCACGCGCCCGTTTTCGTGGCCACGGTCTTGGTCTTTCCCCACGTCTCGTCATCGCGCACCGCATCCAAGAACTCGTGCCCTTCCCACCGGATGGATTGAGGCCAGCCCCTTGGGAGTGGATCTTGGTCGAGGCCCCATGGCCGGCCATCAATCAGCCCGCCGTCAATCATGAGCCAACAGTGATGACCCAAAGTCATCTCGTCGTATCCGGCCATCTTCAGTGGGTCTTCACCGGCTTCCATTGCCAGAAGAATCGCCCGGACCAAGTCCATATCACGCTTCATTCTCGGGTCTCCACAGTCGACGCTAGGTCATCATATGCCGTTGATGAATCCATCGGCGGCGCGCTTTCCTAATACTAATGCCGTATACTTCAGCAATTCGACGGACCAAGAACCGGCACTTCGAGCAACAGCTTTCACGTCTATCCAGCGGGCTTCATCACGGATGGATTCTAAGAAGTCGTGGCCATCCCAGGTCAATGAAATTGGGATCGCGGTCATGGTACCGCTGGGCGTCATGTTTTTCCCCCCTCCATATACATCGACAAAGCCCGCCTGATTGAGAAGATAGATGTAATGCCCGTAAGTTTCTTCAGAGCATCCGGGCACCAGGTGAGACTCGCGGTCTTCGAGGTTCAACAAGATTGCCCGCACCAAGTCCATATCACGCTTCACGTCTATGAGCTCCTGTTCGGATTATTCGCCGAAGTATTGGCGCAAGACAGTGGAGAGGTTTTTGTGAGCTACCTGGGCTAGCTTGATGACATCTGTTTCGGTGATCACTATGCCTGCTCGGGCCAGGTCTGCTGCGATTCTCTCCCAACGCTCGACCTCACCATTGGTCAGCCCGGCCGCAATGAGGGCCGCTGCCAATCCACTTACAAGGGCGCCGTCAGCTTGCTGTTCGAAGAGGGTAGGGTCCAAGTCGGCGGAGCCAGGTGTGTAGACAATGGTAATGGAGCGTCCGGTTTCCTCCGCATAGATTGGAGGTTCGTCAGGCCTCCGCTTCGCCTCGGCCGTATCGACGTTGAATTGAACCGCCTGAACGACCCGGTTGCCAGCTTCGATGGCGTCAGCCCAAATACGCAGGTTGGTCGCCATCTTCTCCGGGTCAGGATACTCAATCGTCCTAGTTGAAGTCGGCACCGATGTCACCTCTCATTGGTCTTCGCCGGTGGGGTGTCCTCATCCACCAGCACATCTTCATCCAAGTATTCGGCCCAGGCATTTACCCTTTCCCAATCGACTGGTTTGCTACCGTGCTGCTCGTGAAGCGTCTGAAGAATGCCGCCTAGCTTCCGCGCTGGGTTGTCATCACGAGCCCGGATTCTCACTGAGAGAATAGGAGTCTTGTCGGAATCACTCATCGGAGTCGGTCTCGCGTCTGGACAAGATGCGGTCACATTTCGATGTGGCCTCGCGACACCGAGCCCTCAGCCTGTCCTGGATCGCGATAGCGGCATTCCGGCGCCGTGCGGCTTCCGCGAGATTCACTTCAAAATCCTTGGTGTCAATGGCCCATTCTATCCGGATGGTCGCTTCTTTAAGCGCTATTTCCACATCATGCCTCCTTCATTCAGAGGCTCTATAAACGGTGGTCGCATTGGTTCCTGAAGAAGCGCAATAGGAATGACACGCTTGACGCCGGTCTCGAATTCCACTTCCACATTTCCCGACGTAACGCCGCCGTATGTTACGGGGATCCCGTATATTGACTCGACGCCATAGAAGTAAGAATGAACGCCAAGGGGCTGGTGAGACAGTCCGACGGCGGTGAAGTCAATCGTGTGGAACTTCAGGCCGACAACACGTGGTTTCCAATAGTGGGCCCAAAACTCCATAGCTTCTACGATTGAATCGGCAGCCGCAGTCAATTGGCCCCTCCCTTCTCCTTGATGTTTCCGATTGTGATGCCCATGGCCCGGACTCGTTCAGTAAAGGCAAGAAGCTCGGATTCGGTGAAGTGGCGGGCGATCAACTCACGGGCTGCCGCTCTTGATGCCTCGCGCTCGCGCTTCTCCGCTGACCTGCGAACGAACGACAAAGCAGCGACGAGAATGAGGCACGCAAGACAGGCAAACCAAAATGATTGAAGGTAGGAAGAAGCCATATCCATGCGACACTCAGCCTTTCTTGATCCCTAACTCCGCAGAAAACCGGGAGAGCCAAGCCAGCCTATGTGCTTTGTCCACTTCCTTCGTTAGGCTGGCTCAATAAGGAGACTAATCGTCCGGTAGCGGGTCGCCACCCACAGAAATCCGCAGCCGACTTCCCTCTTTCCGCATTCTCTCATTTATTTCGGCAACCACAGGACGTAGCGCTTGTAATGCTTCCGATGCAGAGGCTTCACAAAGAGCCATCATTCGCTCTTTAAGATATAAAGGGTTTGATACGTGTGGTACAGGAAGCTTGGGCATTGACGATTACCTCTGCCATCAGAATACACCAAGGCCGCTGAAGGTGCCACTCGTGATGTTGCCGGCATTGGTGCCCGGATAGAAGGTATTGGCCAGGGCATCGCCCCAGTCCGGCGACCGGCCGAGCCGCTTCTTTATTTCGTCCTTGTCCTCAATCAGAATGTCGCCGTTGCTGCGGGGCTTCCACTGCGGTGCCGTCAGGTCCTGTGTCAGTTCGTCGACGGGGGGGAGGGCCAGGTTGATGCCGAACTCGGGGTCCAGGGCGTCCCGTATTGCCCAGTAGCAATAGGCCCGCATATTGGCGAAGGTCCGCTCATCCGTCATGTCGTTGAGGCCCTTGGCGCCCTCTGAAAACTTCACCGAGTACGACGGCACGCCTTCCTCCGTGGTCCTCGAGTAAACCCCGGCGCCCTCGCCGATGGTGTCGATGTAGGCGGCCGTCCCTTCATGCGGCCGGACGTGGAGCTCTGACTCGACGGCTGTCTTGATGGCGCCGGCGGTAGCCATGTGGTCTTGCCGCGGCTGTGGCGCCGTCCTGGCCACGACGTTGCCGTATCGCCAGCAGAAGAGGGTGTTGTCGCTGCCCATGCCTGCGACGTCGACACCCAGCCGTAGCGGGCCCGAGATCGGGGAACCGGAGGCCTCCCACTCCTTCCACCGCTCCTGAGCGGCTTCGACCCAGGCCAACGGTATGAGCTGGCCTTCGGGTTCTCGTGGCCACATTCCGAGGACCTTCGGCCGGAACAAGTCCCCGGGCCGGTACCAGCGTCCTTCCCATTCGAAATCGCCTTCCTCCGCAGTGGCGAGAGTCTTCGGGATCTCTGTGACCCAGCCTGGCTTCTTGATGAGACCGTCAATCCACTCCCAGTCCACCTGACCGGGTATGATCGTCCGCTTCGCCTTTACGTTCGGAGCGTCGAGACAGCTCAGCGTGAACTTGGTGTACAGCGGACTCTTGAACGCCTGATACCCCTCGCCGGAGGTCTTGTTCGGGTTCATGATAAGCACGAGCCGGCTGTCACCGGTCAGCAGACCTTCGATGGCGTGGAACGTCTCCTGGGCCACACCAGAGGCCTCGGTGACAACGACCATCGGGTAGGGCGAGTGGAAGCCTGTCCACGCCTCCGTGGCCTTGTCAGCGGCTTTGAACCCGATGAGGAACCAGTTGTCGGCGAAGTCGAACTTGATGGTCGCATCGCCCAGCCTGCCACCGAGGGGTACCTTCGAATTCTTCCAGATGCTGCGGATTTCCGTCATCATGATGCCCTTCACCTGCCGATCGGTGGGGCCCGTGTTGATGACCTTTGACGGGTAGCGGGTCAACAGGTGGCAGATGGAGCCACAGGCGGCGGTGTAGTCTTTCCCGCGGCCATGGCCAGACTTCACCACGGTGCGGCGGTTCACCTGCATGGAGTGGAGGACTTCGTCTTGCTTGGGGTCGAGCTTGACACCGAGGCAATTCCTGGCGAAGGCGTTCCAGTCGTTGCGATATTTCAGGACCAGACGAACGAGGGCAGGGTCGATATTGGGCTTAGCCGTCGCTCGCATGCCCGGCGTTCTCGGCATCGGACACGGCTTTCATTAGGTCCGCGAAGCTCGTGAACTCGTGTTCGTGTTTGTCTGGCTTATCCCAGCCAAGCATCTTCGCGATTCGCTCGATTGCCCCCTGAGGATCTCGCAGGCGGAACTTTGTTACCTCAACGGAACGACCTTTACCACCCTTAGTCTCGGTGACCTCGATTGCCTGTATCGCGCTTGGATTGGCTGTTGCGATTGCCTGCAAATCGAGACGACCATCTGCATCGATGTAGTCAGCTACGCGTCCCCTGGCGATCTGGGATAGAACTTCCAGTGCCTCCTCAAGAGTCATGATGGCTGCTGACTGCGCCTTCTGCTGAAATTCCGCAATCTTCCGTTGTATGTTGCTTTTTGTTAGCAACCGACTTGCCGTTACGCGAGCGCCGGACTTCCGGTATCCGGCACGAATGGCAGCATTTGTTCCATTGAAGTCCTTTATGTATTCGGTGGCGAAAGCCAGCTGTCGATCAGTGAGTTTCATGCTGGCGATTTTGCGGAAGTGTGTTTCAGGTAATAAAGAGGTTCGAACTCTCTCCAGTATCGGAAGTCGATGTCATACCAGACTTTGCCGCAGCTCCTACCGAGATTCCTAATGGAAACTGGCATGTGCATGGAGTGGACGATTTCACGATGAGAAGGGACCATATATGATTTCAGATCGCCGTTATGCAAGCCATTGAGTACTGGACGATACTTCAAAATGTACAGGGCCTCAAGGTACTGCCTGACGAATGGGCTTGACTCAATAAATGTATAGGAATCGAACCACTTACTCCTTCTGTGGGCACGGATACGACGAGCGATGTCAACAGCGCTTCCAATGTAGCCAAGCTCTCCACACGCAAATAAGAAATAGACGCCCGATACCCTTCCTTCAAACCTATGATAGGCTGGCTTTCGCCCCAACTTTTCAAAGACATTCACCATCCCAACATGACCGACGTCAGCAAGTGACCGGGTGTAAATATCAGGTGGGTAGAGCCAATCCCACCGATAATTATTCTCGACCTCACAAAACCAACTTACATTCAACCCAGGTGAAGCCAGTAGCTTCCTGATATCCGCCCTACCTGGGAATAATCTCTCTAACCATGAACCTGGGCATATTCCTGTGGCCCAACACCAAAGAACGAAATGTTCAACGACATTCAAATCCTGTGGATAGTACGAGAGGTGATCAGTTAATAGCCTACTTCCAAAAGAACGTAATCGAATCCAACCAAGCGAATGCGTGAGGTTTCTTATTGCTAATTTCAGTTCGAAATGTGATTCTATTTTGGCAAGCCGCGTCATGTTCGATAGATACTCCTCCGCGGCCTCCTCCAAGAGCACGTCATCGTATAGCTCCCAATCTTGGAGTTCTGATTCCTGTTGCGATGTGTGCCACGATAAGTCCCCACTGATGGCCCTATTGTAGTTTTCAATTGTTTCGGTCGAGGGTTGGGCGTCCTGGTTCTTCCAAGGACCGCAATAAAAACGCTTCCCTTTGATTTCTACAAAGCCGCGGCCGGTGACGTGGTGCCGAAGCTTTGGATGTTCCCGTCGCATTCTACAAGGCAACCTTCCGTATGCTATGCGGACTTCCTTACTACAAACGCTTCCGCAATAAGCGAATCGTCAACATCGAAGAATCCGAGCTGCCCCTTAAATGGGAACGGGGTCACGAACGGCCTCGGGTTCTCAAGGCGCCAATGCCACTGGTCGGGCATGTCCCATTCGGTCATCATGTCTCGATCGCAGCCGACGACGTCGACCACCCCAAGCGCGTGACCAGCTGGGTTCCATCCGGCCGATGCGAACAGTCCGCAGATGATCCCGGCAGCTTTCGAATCCTCTTCGAGCTCCTTGCACCTCGCATAGTCCGTCAGGTGCTTCCATCCGGGACTGAACATGTCGTCAATCTTCTTGCTTGCGCAGATGACGAGTGGGCCACGGTAGTGGGTGCGCCATGACCGATTCTCGGTCGTCTTCCCACATCTCAGGATGAGGGTGGCCCATGGTTCCTTTACGCTGAGCCCTTTCATTTGGCCAAGACCTTTCCGCCACAACCTTCATGCTCAAGATTCATAACCCCACAGATGACGTGATGCTGCGAAATCCGCCGTTTGCACGTCTCGCAGCGCCAGATCGTTGCGGTGTATTCGATGACCACACCGAAACAGGGAACAGGCAGGACGTACACTCGTTTCTTTGACAAATCGAAGTAAATGCCGATCCATAAATCGAACCAGGCAAAGAAGGCCCACCAACGGAACGAGTACACCTGCCTCCGCTTACCATTCCATGTTCGTTTGTAAACTCGTTCAAGCAATGTGTCTCTCCTCACGACTGCCGGCGCAGTCCCGGCAGATTTCGCCGGAGAACAGGGCCGATGCTCGCATTCGTTCGCACTGGGGGCACCGTTGATAGTGAGCGCCAGTTGTCTTGAATGGCTTCTCGTCAGTGTTTACCTGTCGCTCTGGGACTTTTTCGCCCCTCAGTCTGGCCTGACGTTCCTTCTCTGTTTCACCCCATGCTCGTCCGGCATTGCCCTTGGCTGAATCATTGAGGCAGCGCCGACAGACCTCGGACTTATTCGTAGCGAACGCACGATGCCCTCGATGCTCGCCACACCTCCCGCAGACTCGAAGCCGGGGGGCGCCACGCCGCTCAGCCTTCGGTACTGTGGGGACCGGAACGGGAGTGGACTCTGGTGTCTCTGTTGGCTCGGGCATTTCCTCTGCCTCCGGCGCCGTTGGTTCCTTCGTCACGTTCTCTGGCAATTGTTCCGTGATATTGATTGCCGGCGGCAGTTCTTCACGCGGGGACGGGGGATAGGCACGCGCGATGGATTCGAGCATGTTCGCAATGAATGGCCCATGCTCTTTCACCGCCAGTAGGCCTTGGTCCCTTGCGTCCTCAAGTACCCTGAGGAATCGCTCTCCCAGCTCGCTGAGAATCACCTGACGCTGGCCAATCGAAACGACACGGCCCAGACCCAAGGATTCGAAATCCACGGCGACCGTTTTCTGTTAATTCGGTCCCATAACCGCTCGAATTCGCTCTTCACGTTGGGATAGAAGATAGGCCCACAATCACCCACAGCAATACTCTGAGCCTCATCCAAGCGTTGAAGAAACTCGTCTGTTTCAACGCCCTCTGCCCGGGCGTCGTCGTAGCTGATATCCTGCAACCGCTCCACTCGGACGTCTGTCACCTCGAGAATGATCCGGCTGGCCCATTGAGGCATGAACCGAGGTGACCGCCATCGGCCACGGCCGTTCATCTTCTCGAAAACCTTAGGTCGCTCCGGCAAAGGTTGTTCGCCGTCGGCGCGGTACCAAAGCAGCCCTTGTTTGACTTGATGTGCCGCCCAGTCCGCCTTCATTTCCGATAGGCGGACCGTATCGAAGTATCCGCAGAGCGCGAAAGTCTCACGCACCCAAAGTCTTTGGCCCGGCCAAAATGGAGACGCAACGCGACGTGTGAAACCGCGGTTCTTTCGGTCAGCAATAGCCTCGTTCACTTCAACGAGGTCTTTGGGGAGCACGAAGACTCGCCGCTTCGAACCGTCAGAATCGCTCAAGATGGGGAGATTTATAAGACGTCGGGTCTGCGTCTTTTCGCCGGTAATCACCAGCCTCGGCGCTGTACCGGAAAGGACGATCCCGCGAGTTGACTTCTTGGTCTGTCGACTGGCCGTCCTCATCGCAACGACTCCTTGAACATGTGCTTCCGGCGGGCGATCCATTCGTCTCGCATACGGCGAATCATGCGTGCTGCGAAGAGAGGCGACACCTGTACCCAGTCCATCATAGGATTGCTATTGGATACGGTCACACATTGGCCGTAGTAGGCCCACGTCACCCTTCCGTAGTGAATGTTGTCGTGAGGGCAAACAGGACCTTTCCACAGATTTCCGTCGGCGTCGACGAAGTACTGGACGTCGTCGTAGTCCCGCTTGTAAGAGGGCGAAAGTGAGCAGTACTCGGCAATCGTGTATCGAGAGAGCCGATCGCGTTCTGTATCGATTGTCGTCTCTTTCTTTCCAAACATCTCTCTTTGCTCCAGTGGTTTGGGTTCTTGTCTAATTTGTTCGGCGACTACGCCTCGGAGGTTGCGCCGGCGACTACTCCGTCATTGGCTTCGCCGGTGCCCTGCGCCGCGGCTTCCAAGTCTTCAATCACCAACTGGATTCGTTCAAAGATTGCCTCGGGCGGGACGTAGTGAAGAGATTTCAAGTCCGCGATGGCACCACGGATGGCGGAGCCCATCTGTTCGCTTGCCTCATGGCCCGTGCTGCCGGCCAGATAGTCAGGAGACTGGACGGCCTCGGCACAGCGGCTGAGCAGCTCACAAAGGTACATACCCTCGGTCTTGTCGAGGTCGGAGCAGAAGAGATACCCATCGTCTTCGTCGCTTGGCACCCAGATTTCACAGAGGGCGCCCATGGGGTCATGGTCTGGGTCAGCCGGTCGAACTTCGTAGAGTCCTTTTGGAAGGATCGCCATCGGACTCACCAAGTCGTGGAGCCTGGAGTTGTATTGTCGACGGAGTTCCAGTTCCGCGAGGCTATAGGCGATTCGCCTATCCTCGAGCTGCTGCTTGAGGGATGCGATTTCCGAATTCGCCTCGTCGAGCTTTACGGTTAGTTCATGGATTTCCATGTTCGGTCTCCTGTGGTTCAGTCGATTCGGACTTCGGGAGTCGGCCGAGAAGATAGAGCGGCTGATCGCATAGGTTTACAACGAGGTCATCGCCCTCGCATTCGCTTCGAATCTGGCTGAGGAGGATAGACACCCCAAAGGAATCGGCATTTTGTCTGGCCAGTTCAGCGTCAGTCAGCATTGGAAGACTCCCATACTTAGCTCGACCCACTTCATGCCTTCATTCAGTGTCATGAACTCCTTTTCCTCGCCATCGCATTCAGCCAAATAGCAGTTGTGGGCGTGATAGCACACACCACCTAGGTTCTGGGCACCATCCGGCCCAATTGCGTAGAGCGTCATGGATTCATCGCTGAATGTAGAATCGCTTGTCCACTCGACAAGCACACATTTCTTCGTCGCTTCCGCCTGCAATTGCTTTCGTCCCCAGGAAACCGCGAATCCTACTTCCGCGATGCATTCAATGAAGTCGACGGACGCTAAACCCTCGCCGTCTGGATGTGGATCGTGGACAAGTTCCCCGTTTCGGTATATGCATGAGTGCCTAATGCCTGGACGGGAAGTGGGGCCATTGGCGATGTAATAGGAATCCAGCTTGGGGTGACCTTCCATTCGCAGTAGCGTAAAGTCACGCTCCGCAAGGTAGGTCATGTACTCTTCGTAGTAAGTGGGCCAGTTTTTTTGCTTGTCCCACTGTGGGACGTCCTTGTAGTCGTCGTATCCCAAGAGGATGGCGATACACGTCGCGAAGCAGTTGCCGTTTTGCTCCGATGTGTGCATCCGTGACTGCTGAAATACTTTCAGGGCACGTGCCTCAACGAGCTCGCGCTGAAGGTTGTCTATCGTTCTTCGAGCGATTCTGTTCCGAATATTCCGGTCTTGATAAGCAGCATCCCGCTCTGCTGTGAGTCTCGTGACGGCGTCGTGTTGTTGGTAAATAGCTTGGCGAACCAGATCGAAGCGGTGATCACCGCACGCATTCTCGAAGTTACCCTCAAGGCACTGCGTTACAGTCTGGAGCGCTTTTATGACAATCTCGTCACGGTCTTTTGTTTCGACGAAGTGGGAGGGCCTGGCGATGTTGCCGTTCGTGATGTTGTAGTAGACCTTGAAGGGGTCGGCCAATACTTCCTTGATGTCCGCGAGAGCTTTCTGGGCATGGTCCCGGTCGCGCTCGGCAAGGACCAGCTTCGATTCCGCGTCACGGATTCGGTCCAGGTACTTCTGGTCGCGTCGGAGGGTTCGGGCCTTCGGCTTTCGGATTCCGCGTGAGTCTTCCTCCGTCTGGATGCCGAGATACTTCCGCGCCTTGAGTCCCTTGTCACCTTTGATCGGGGCCGGATGCGGCGCCCCGACGTTGTCCCAATCGTTGATAGGCTCACGGTTGTGCTGTTCGTAGGTGCCCGAATCGGCGTAGAACTCCAGTGTTTTCTGGGCTTGAGTCAACTGCCAATTGAGGGCCTCGTTCTCGCGCCTGGCCTGTTCCAACTCGGCCCGGAGAGTGGCGAGTTCATCCCTGGTTCCCTGCGGGTGCCCTTCGAGCCTTGTCGTTGGAAGCGGCTTGAACTCGATTGCTTCCTCATCCATTTCACGCGCTCTCCGGGTTATGGAGTTTGAAATGCTCTTCGCAGTAGTACCGACTCCCGTGGAACCCAACCGACGGCGCACCGCAGCGCTCTACCACGCCACTCCGAGTCACTGGCTGGCAGCATTCCGGAACCTCATGGTTTGCCATCGGCGCTGGAGTCAAATGGCCATGAAGGATTGGACCGACGGGATACCATTGGCCGTCGTCCCACCTACATTCCATGTAACTCTTCAGATCGACCTTTCGCGGCGACTGCTGTCCAGATGGGACTAGATTGCACAGGTCGAGTTCCCACGTGCCGTCGCTTGGGCGCTTCTTCCAGTCCCCTACATTGACCGAAACTCCGTCGATTTCGGCTTCAACGAACTTCATGTCTGGAAGGTTCGCGTCGTGTTGGTCGAAGATGAGGCGTAGGCGGGACAGCCGATCAAGTGGGGACGGACAGATGGCGGATACGATGCGTTCCAGGGCGTGCTCGATTGCGTTCCGAAGGTCATCGGCCCGAACGTTGCCAAGGAGACGTGCGGCAGCTTCCCAGGAATGAGCGCAAACGATCGTCTCCAGCAGGGTCGCGATGTGCTTCATCTGAGCTTCCCGCTTTTCGTCCTGGTTCCTGAGCTCCGCGATCTCCTTGGTGAGTTTTTCGAACTGTCGAAGGTATCCGGCGATGTCCACGTAGATGACTGTCTCGCCGTTATCGTTGGCCCTCAGCCATTCGAGGCATTCGAAAAGCGTGTACTTGAGCCGCTTCTCGCCGGTGACCGGATGGAAGTCATGGAGCCCGGTTGATTGATTCGGGCAGGGGTCCATCGCCTTGTGAACGCTGTGGCATTTGGGGCAGACGTACGCCATTTCACACCTCCTCGGCCGGGTCGACTGGGACGAGGAGGCCGCGCTGGACGCCTACAGCGCATTCGACCATGTGCCGGGTGGTTGCAATGTCGGATTTACCGATTGTCTGTGGGCGCACCCCGGTTACCTGTAGGAGGTTCCCGTCCCAGCCAACCTCCACCCACTTCTTTGGCGCGCCCATACCTGTCTTCCTCTCACCCCGGTCCGTCTCACTTCCCGGGAGATGGGCATCGGCGTAAAGCTGGAGCGCCGTTGCGACGGCTAGGAGATCAACAGCAACGTCATCGTGCCGTAGTTCCTTCGTGCCGTCTTGCTGCTCCACAATATGGAACCCAACGCCGGCCGGAAGCTCCGCCATCGCATCATGGAAGGCGGACAGGTCCTTTTGATTGGCAATGCGTTGGGCGATTTCCATGAGTCGCGTTGCGTCCGTCGGCCGCACCCGTAACGCCAAGGCCATCAGGTAATCGTGATCGGAGAGGTTTTCGACTTCATGGAGCATCCCTTCCGTCTCGCTTTTGGGCGCACCGTAAATATAGTGGTCGGTCTGAGATGCCCCATCGCGCGGGATATATTTTATGGCGACATCGGGCGCGGATGATGCCATGTCCAATATCTGCTGAACAGAGACGGGCGGCCCACAAGCGGCGTCCACGGCGGGATCACCCTCGCGCTCACAGTTTTGCAGCCAAGAGTCGGCAGTGTGCAGATAGCCGCTTGCGATTCGCGCATATCGCCGTAGCCGCGTGTTCTCGGCTTCCAGGCGTTCTAGCCTCATCATCTCGGCACTTAGTTCGATGTTCGTTTCTTCCAGGGCATTCATTCGATCCAAGTGGTGAGTGATGGCGTCCAGCATGTCACCATCGATATCGGTCGCGGTCTCGGCCCAGTTCCGACACTCCGCCACCGTCTTACGCTCGGCGTCTTCCTCTTTGGCAACAATCGCGTGCCGCTGATTCAGTCGACAGCCCTTACACATGTGGTCGCCCGTTACCAGAGGTCCCTGACAGACCGAGCAGGTTCGTTCTTCGTTACTCGTTGCCATTTTCACACTCCATACACTCGGCGCATGGTTTCATTGGCGAGTGCTTCTCGTCGTTGGGGAATACACGCCCACAAAAGCATTCCCAGCAGTTCTTGGTTGCCAACTCTTCGTAGTAGCGTTCACGTTCGGCCTCTAAGTCGTCCTGAAGCGCGTCGATGGGTTCCATCACCACTCTCCAAGCTGAAAAGCTGCCGCACGGTCGATTTCCACCTCGCAGAGGCGCACGGCCTCAAGGGAGACGGGCGGGTCCATGCCCTCGTGAAGCGACTCCTTCAGTGCGTCGATGCGGGCTCGCAGACCTTTCGGCGCTTCCATCAGGGCCGTGAGTACCTGTTCGGCTACTTCAGACGTAGGCAATTGCAACGTGGTTAAGCCAGGACAGGAGCCAGTGATGCAGCGCCCGTGACGTTCGTAAGGTCCGGGGAAGCCGAGACAGTAAGATTTCGCCGCGGCCGTGAGTTCCTGGAGTTCTGTCACGATGTCAGAGGACAACGGGGTTCTCCTTGTCGAACGGGATCGGCTTGAGAACGATTTCGCCGCGGCCAAGATTGGCCACGCGGAATGCTCCTCGCTTGCCGGCTATATGCACGGTCTCCCCCACACGGAAGACGCGGTCTGGCTCGTTGCAGAGGTTGGCCTCTTGCTTGGTGATTTTCTTGAGTTCGCCTTTGCCTGTGTTCATGTACGTTATCCTCGTCATCGGCCCCATGTGGAGCCGAGCCAGTTTTGGGTTGACTCTTCCTGCCAACTCATCATCCCTTCGGCCATCTTGTCGTCGATCTCCTGCCGGATTAACTCAAGGGCCTCGATCGCGTCATCTAGACCAACGCGCCCTTCCTCGAAAAGTTCCATCACTGCCGTGTAGATCTGGACCTTACGGGGAAGTTCGTTTGGCTTGAGGTACCGACCTTTCCGCAGGCGCTCACCTAAACGCTTGATGAGTCTCCGTGTTGGCTGGCCCTTTTCATTCCGCCGACGAACATCCGCCTGAGCCTTGGTCTGTACGACCTCAGGCTTCGACTTCTTCGTCACTTTCTTCGTAGTCTTGGACACCCTCTACCCTTCGACCGAGTGATTGGTTTATAATCTGGCTCGGTAATTAGGTGAGGTAGCAACCTTCCTGCCTTTGGCCACTCAGGACCTGGCCGTCCTGGGTGGTTTTTTTTGTTCACTCCAAAAGGTTTTGATTCACGGTGAACTCCTTTCCTCGCGTGATGAGTTCGAGCGTCCGTAGCCTCGACAGAGCGTTATTGAACCCGCCACCGTTGGCCTCGTAGCCCGATAGCCCTGCGACATCTTCCTTCGTCAACATCCTCGGCGCTGCGTCGTATACGGCCTGGAGGATGGCGCGTTCGGCTTTCCCCAGCGCGGAATGCCCCAGCCATTGGGCAAGCAGCTCACGGCCGCGTGGCATGGGGCAGAAGGGGCCGTATCGAGCGTTGGCCTCTGCCGTTGCCGAGATGGCGTCGTATCCGTCGATGAGGCCCTTCGTCCGGAGAGCACTCAGCGCGTTGTTGAAACCACCGCCCTTGTGGGAGTACCCGCACAGCAGGGCGATTTGTACCTTGGTCCGACCATCCGGGAAAGACCCCACGGCCGCCAGGATCTTTCGCTCCGCTTTGGAAAGCTCGGACATTGCCGAGTTGGGCTGCGATTGGGTTTTCGAAGCCGGAGCGATGCGCTTTGGGAACGAGTTTTCGATCGCACACACGGCCGATGCTGGCACTTGCCAGTCTATGCCGAGTTCGAGCACGGGGAGGTCCAGCGAGGAGACCTTAACTTGCGCGGCTTCCACTGCATTCAGGATCGGGTCCATAGCTTCGCGGTATGCGGTCACGCAGTTGTTCCAATCGCGTTCATACTCCCTCGCCTTTCCCTGAATCACTGCCATGGCCCGGTCGTGTCCGCGCTTTTCAGCTGCCGCAATAGCCTCTGGGTCGATCGGGGAGGCGTTGCCACGAATTTCCCGTTCCAGTTCGGCGATCTTGGCCTTCGCCGTGGCAAGGTCCTTCACCTCTCGGTCGGCTTCAGCGGGGAGGTCCTCGAGTTCCGGGAGTACTTTGCTGATTGCCTTGGACGGCGCCGGAGCCGTGAACTCGTGACGCTTCCCGGCCTCGGGATGCTTCGTCGATACCGCTGCGGCCTTGAAGGCCTCCACGCCAGCGAAGTCAAAGGCGGGCCCGAATGAATACCAGGTCCCTGGGCTGGCCTGCCTGAGGGCGGAAGCATCGGCCTTCGACATGCCCAGGACATCGCCGGCGCGTTTCAGGTCGACGTCGAGATTGGTCCGTCCGATGCAGACGTTGTTGCACTCCGCCGCGGCGTCCTTGTGCAGCTTGCTGATTCGCTGGGTCGCCAGTACTCCGCAGAACCCACGCTTCCGGCCCTGGCTCATGAGGCTGATGACGGCCTGGGTGGACTCGGCATCGCCGGCGGACCGCTCGGGACAGAAAACATGGGCCTCGTCGACCATGACGATGAGTTGGTGCCAGTGCTTCCGGGGCACGGACATGAGCGACTCCAGGAACTGCCGAACATAGCGGCGCCGATCGCCAAGCTTCAGCTCGTAGAGGTCGATGACGGCCGACACGCGGAGTTCAATCAGCTTCCGTGCCAGGAGCTTCGCCGATCGCAGGTCGGTCCGCAGCTCACCCTCGTCGCCTACGAGAAGCATGTCGACCTTCTCGCGGAGCGTGGCGAACTCGCCCTCCGGATCCAGAATGATGGTCTGGACCCTGCCGGCTGCCGCCTCGGCGAGTAGTCGAATCAGCCACGACTTACCACCGCCACTGTTCGCTTGAATGAGCATCCGCGTATCCACGAGCTTCACCAAGTCGAGGTTCACCGATTGCCGGCCAGCCTTGCCCAATGTCACGAGCATCTTGATTCCTTTCCCAGATCTAACCCGCGACTCGTGCGGGGTACCGTTCGCCGAAGATCGCAATGCAGATGGCATCGGCTTCGTGCTGGCTGAGGTCCTGCCGACCACTCTCCGACTTGGCGAGCCGCATTGATGCGGCCTTGATGGACTCGCGGCCCTTCGTCATACCCAAGACCCGGGACTGCCACGTAGGCGGCGCAACGACCTCTACGCATACCCCGGCAACGCGGGCCGCTCTCTTCACTTCGCCATGCACCTCAGCGAGGACCTGAAAGCTCCGGACATTCCGAGTGGGCTTCCGTTCGTCGAGGTAGATGCCTTCGAGAAATACACAGGCGTTCGCTGTGCGGGCCTGGGTCATGAATGCGGCGAGCCTGGCGTCGTACTGTGGCCAGATGACCGACGGCGCCTTTGCCCGATTGATGGTCTCCACGTGGACGACCTTGCGTTTGTTCACGACCGCGATTGCGATCCGGTACACGTCTGCGTCGATACCGATGATCATTTGCTGGCCTCCTCGGAGTCGGTAAGCCGGAGCAGGTGACCCGTATTCAACCCATGGAACACGAGACCAGTCGGACCAGCCCCGCGCATGATGCTGGCGGCCATCGCTCCGGCGAGTTCGTTCTCGTTTCGAAGTGGATGGTGTTTGCTGTTGCCGGCGTAGCTCAGGGTGTCGAGCATCTTCACGAAGCCCATGTAGAAGTCGAGATGCATTCCCTGCCATTCGAAATACGCGAGCAAGCGGTCCGCGAGTTCCTTCCGCGCGTGAATCTCTTCGTGGCAGTCGAAGCAGACCACCATGAGTTCCTGTTGGCCGTCGTACTCCCAAACGTTGCGGCCCTTCTCGTAGTAGAGATGGTGCACGTGGAGTTGCTTCTCCTGGGCCTTACACTTGGCACACGTGTAGTTCGCCGCTTCGAGTACTTCGAGGCGCTTCTTCTGCCAGTTGGGATGTTGATATTGCTGTGTGAAGTCCATCTGCTCGCCCGTGGATTACGCGTCAGTGCTCGTGAGATCCTTCAGCCGCTGCCGAAGAATTCCCCAAACACTCACGATGTCTTTGTTTCCTGGTGCATGACGTAGAATTCCCTGAACGGCTTCGACCAGCGCCGGGAAGCCGAATTCCTCCGCAAGCCGCGACACCTTTGCGAAGTGATGGTTCGACTTCGGGAGTGTGTAGCGTTTGCGAATGGCATGAACGATTGCTTCGGTCATCGCCTGCCGGCGTTCGGATGGAGCGTCGAAGTCCGACTTCAATTCCTTGAGCTGCTTCGCCAGGGCAATTGCCGGGCACTGCTCAACCTCGCCAGACTTCTCCGCTTCGATGACGGACTCGTACACCGAGACGTTTTGCCGACGGGCAGCGATGTCGCCTTCCGGGAGCGAAGCGTACTTGGCTTCAAGTTGGCTGAAGACTTGGTTCCAGTGCTGGCTTCTGGGCTCAGTGGTGCTCATAGACAACTCCAATACCTCCACTTCCTCCCCGCTTGAGCAGGGGCTTCGAGGTTCCCTGTGATTACCTTAGTCAAGAGTGATCTGGGAGGAGGAAGAGGTTGGCCATGGTTGGCCATGCCATGCCATGAAAGGCGGACATTGTCCGCCACAGGTGTCGCCGCCTGTCCGCCATAGTGTCCGCCGTTCGTCCGCCGCGTGGCCGCCGTTTGTCCGACGCATGGCCGCCATGTACCATCCATTAGGAAGCCTCCTGGCGTCGCCGCGGCTTACGATCTGCCCCCGCGAGGAACTCAATGCCTGCCCGCTTTGCCCGCTTCCGGAGGTAATCAGGAACGTGGTCAGACCAGTCATGAACCACCAAGCGAATCTGCGAATCAGGGTGCTGATCGAGCCAGCGTTCTTCGACGAGAACTTTGATGAGTTCGTCAGGGTTGCCGCGATAACCAATCTCGCTCGCGATGTCTTCATTCTCAAACTTACCTACATCACCGGCGAGGGCGTTCTGAGCAGCAAAATCCCATAGAAAAACCAGTAGCCCGGCGAACTCGTACGGTTCCATTTCTAGGCGACGTGCAGCCCTTTTGAACTTGAGCAGATTGCATGTTCCTACCTTCACTGATTGCTGGCTCCACTGGGTTCTAAATACAAGTGCAACTAAAAGTGTATTGTGAGTTGTTCATAGTCGTCAGGATTGCTGGAGACAGTAATGTTTGCTTTTCGCTCCGTCCGGTCCTCCTTCTTGATCGGCGTTACGTTCTCTGGGAGGGCTTCTTCGCGCCACCGCCGTACCTTCCATGGCATCGTTCCCATCCAGTAGAACGGGGTATAGGTCTCGCTCCACATCTCCATAGAGAGGGAGTTGCCGTGGACGACCCGTGCGGGGACACCAAGGAGCGACCATTGGATGTAGGCCATATTCACGGCCGTTTTGTCGACGTCGATGCCCTCCACGTAGAGGGTCTCTTGGAAGTTGATTCCCTGCTCCCGGAGGGCTTCTGCCGCCGCGATGATCATCGCCCCAGCCCCACAGGCCGGTTCAGCGACAACGATGAAGCCCTGCTCCTCGATGATGGCCGCAGCGTCCTGGAGTTGCAGCCCAGCGATCACCTTGCAGAGGTGGTAGGGCGTGAAGAACTGGCCCTTGAAGTGGTTCGCAAGTTCGAGCTCGTGAAAGACCTTGCCGAGGAAGTCCTGATACTCATCCTCCAAAGCCAGGGAGACGGCGCCGAGCATTTGGCCAAACCGGACCGTCTCCACTTCCTTGTAGGTGCGGGTGATTTCCTCGTAACGCTTCTCACGGGCCGCAAAGGCTTCGGAGTTGACTTCCATTCGATTGGCGATAGCGAGGGCGCCGAGTTCACAGAAGTCCGTGAAGACCTGCCAGGGGCTATGCCCGTGACTGTTCTCCCGAACCAACTTTATGAACTCCTTCGACGCGCTCATGACGTGGCCACCTGGACTGGACTTGGCATTTCGTCCCACGTCCGCCCATCCAACTCCCGCCCCGCGCGCTTCTTCCCGACCCGGTACATGCTTGTCAGGCTGGCGTGCTGGTGCCCGGCGCGAACAGCCTCGCCATATCGGTCGCCATCGGGGTAAATGAGGTCGTCGGTCTTGTACAACGTTCCGTCATTTGCCATGGTGTGTTGGCCCGAAAATTCATATGAACCGTCCGCGCCAATGGGGGCCAGGGGACTCCACTCCCCCCACTGCTTAAAAAAGAACGGCACCCCCGCCGACTTCCGACGACACCCAACCACCGGATTCCACGTTGCACCCTTCTTCCCGCCCACATGCGTCCATTCAATATTCGTCCCAACGCTCATTACCGGCGCTCCTTCATCGGCACGGCACACCGCACCTCGCGTTTTTCGACACCGATGAAGGCCTTCAACGCATCCCGCGCCTCATCCTCCGTATCAGCCTCGAAGGGCCCCTCAGTGGTGTTCCATCCGTCTTCGGAGAAACTGGACGCGTACCAGAACCAGCGACCCTTATCCCGGTCGTAATACACGCAACCCAATTGGCCACCATTGCCGTATGCGACAGTCAGACGCCCTCCCTGGCGCCGCCCCGCGTCATCGCACCAGTGCACCGGCACGATAGCGGTCATGGTCACGCAACGTGGCGGGCTGACGATCCCATCCTTCACTTCTTCTGCTTGTGCCGTTGTGGTTTCTGGAGTCGGAGGGGTGTACGTATCTCCAAACCAGCGCGTCAGGACAGCGTCACGGATTCGAGGGATGGTCAAAATGGCGTCCGGCATGCCGACTTCGCGTAGGGCAAACTCTAAACAGTCGTCGAGTGACGGGAAGTGCTGTTCGCCGTACTCAAACTGCTTTGTCTCTTTCCAGTACGTGATGCCAATGACAGTCTTTCCTTCCCGGTCAATAAACATCGTCGGGGCCCACATCCCTCGGATCGCCCTAACGGTGTAGTTGACAAGCTCTTTTCGCCGGAACGTGTAAATCTCAGTCATTTCCCGTACCTCATCCGAAGAGTGCCGTCTGCATTGGCACTGACATGGCGTATTCGATTCGGCGGCGTGCGATCGGGGCCCACTGCCAGTCCAGATCGCATCCGATGAATTGCATTCCCTCGAGCGCTGCGGCCTTCCCTGTGGATCCGGACCCCATGAATGGGTCGAGGACAATTCCGCCGGGTTGGGTGACGAGGCGAACGAGGTAGCGCATGAGCGCCGTCGGCTTCACGGTCGAATGGTGGTTGCCACCCCTCGACGTCCAATCCGCTTTCTCGCAGTCGCTGAGCAAGGCACCGTTCCGAGTTAAAGGCGCCGGGTTGAACTCCAATCCCTCGTTGCGGTCCTGCTTGGACGCCTTCGCGCAAAAGAAGAACCGGGCAGCTGAACCTGACTCGAATCGTTTCTCCTGAATCCCTTCCTGCCCAGCGTGCCCGTTCGTTGACAGGCCGCCTTTGCCGCGGCGCGTAGGGGAATGACCAACGCTTTCCGTGACAGGGAAAGCCGCGAGTACTTCATCGCTCCCGTCGTGAATGACATTCGCTGGATACCGACCTTGCGTGGTTTCGCCGTTCCGGAACGATCCGTTAATGCCATCGCCGAACGCATATTTAGACTGGTCAGACTTGCTCACAATACAGGGCCGAGCTTCATCGGATTCGATCCGGCAGCCGTCAATATTGATGGCTCCGGTCCCATATTTCAGGACCGTGGCAATCACTGTCCCTTCCAGCGGTTTTCTCGCAACGACCACGGGCTCGTGTGCTGGCTTAAGGGCTGTTCCCCAGCCATTCCACTTCTTGGCGTCGTCGGTCGCCGGGCCAGTCACGGCGTAGTCGATGTCAGGACGGGACTCGCAGGCGCCGTGGTAGTTCCCGCCTCGTTTGTCGGGCCGCTTCTCGATGGATAGGACCGGTCGTTCCGCGCCGGCGGCTTCGTCGATCGCCTTGCTCACGTTGAGTGACTTTGGGAAACCCTGGCCGTATAGCCACTGGATCTGGTCGCGAATTTCGAAGCCGGCATCCTCGATTGGGCATACCCCTCGGTGGTAGGTTCGCGTTCCGAAAAACGAGAGCAGGTAACCTCCGGGCTTCAGAACGCGGAAACACTCAGACCATGCTTCGACACCAGGCACCGCGTAGTCCCACCGATGTCCCATGAACGAGATACCGTAGGGGGGATCAGTGACGACGGCATCGACGGAGGCATCCGCCAGCGGAATCCGGTGTGCGTCAGCCTGAAGGACGATCGCACTCATGCTGCCGCCCCTCGAAGGCGGTCCATGACCCGCTTCATGTGACCCTCGGCAGCCTGCCGCCCGAGTTCGTCATCTGTTGCGGGAGGCGCTTCACCCATGATCCCGGAGAACTGGCCAACCTTGAGTCCGAGGACGTCCCGCATCACCGAGTCGAACCCGGTATTGCTGACGATGTAGTAGCAAAGGAGACTCTCGGCCGTGGTGCCGATGCGATGGAGTCGATCCTCACACTGGCTATGCACCGCTGGGCTCCAGTCGAGCTCAGCGAAGACGACGCACGTTCCCTTACCTTGAAGCCCATCGAGCCCTGCCGTACTTCTCAGGCTCAAGAGAACTGCCTTATGAGTCCCGCTTGCGAAGCGTCTGATGCCCTCATCCTTCTGTAGCTGCGATTCTTTCCCTGTGATTCGCGACAACCCGTGACGCCCAAGCCGTTCGGTCAGAATGTCGTGTACTTCATGGTGATAGGCGAACACGAGGGGATACTCACCGCCAGCAATGAGGGTTTCGACAAAGTCGGCCACCTGCGATGCCTTTGCAACGCCAGTGGCGAGTCTGGCCATGTTCTCTACTTCTCTGACCGTCTGGCCCTTCTCAACGAAGCTGGTGATCTTTTCGTAGCCTCGCGCCATATCCACAGCTGGCTTGATCATTCGGTTGTAGAGGCTCTCGTCATGGTCGACGTCAACCGGAAGGCGGCGTTTCTTCGGTAATTGGGACTGTACTTCGTCCTTTGTCCGCCGAAGCATCAAGCCTTCGCGGCGAAGGTAATCCCCAAGCACGGCCGGTTTCTCAACGACCTTGGCGCCGTACCCAGTGCACCACTCCATGCTGAAGCCTTCTTCATCGCCGAGGCAGTGATACTCAATGGCATTCATTACCGCCCACATTTCGTTGCCGTAGTTGTAAATCGGCGTACCGCTAAGTCCCCATGCAAAGTCGCAAGCAGTACTTAGATGGCTTGCTGCGGTGTACTTCGCAGTGCCGGTGTGACGCAGTTCTTGAATCTCATCGAAGATCACGACCTTCGGATTCATATCGAGAAGGCGTTCCCACCAATACGCGATGAGACCGTAGTGGATAACGTAGATCGGGGCGTGGGGAACGGAGTAAGACTTGCGTCCCTTGATGATGTGCGCGTCATTCCCGAACAAGGACCCAGGTGCCGAAACACTGAGGAAGCCTTCAACCATCTTTTGCCATTGGCGCTGCATGAATGGATTCGGCACAACGACTACGACGGGCCATACGTTGATATGCGCTAGGGTCGCGAGGGCTGTTACAGTCTTTCCGAGGCCCATGTCGTCAGCGAGCAAGGTCCGCTGATTCGTAGTGAGGTACCCAACGCCCTCGGCCTGATAGTCGAGCAGCTGCCCAATAAAACCTGCATCTGGCCAGACCGGAGCCATCTGCTGCGACTTCGTCCGCAGGTTGGCAAAATCGATAGCCTTCTGTTTATCGGCGCCGAACTGATCCTTGCACTTCACCGTCATCGGATAGCGAAGGAGGAACCAGTTCAGGTCCCCCGTGATGCGGCGAGTTGCGCGGAACTTCAGCGTCTTGCCCCGCTTCTTCCCTGGGAACAAGCGCTTTGCTACTTCCATGACGGCGGGCTCACATTGAAGCGCGTACAGGCCCAGAGTGGGGTCATAATCGACGCTTCCGTACATGTGGCCATCCGTCGGGACTTCGGCGAGGTAGGGCGGTACAGGGGCTTCCATGGGCGCATTCATACCGCCAGCCCCCAGTTCATTCGACCGATGACGATATGGAGGGGTATTGGGAGTCCTTCGAAAGCAGGATTGGCGAGGTCGACACGCTTTTCTGTGAACAGAATCACTGCATTCAAGTGCCCGGATTCAGCGTACTGCCGAACCTGCTTCGCGACGACGGGTGTATAGACGTAGGACCGTTTGCATTCGATTCCGATGCCCTCCTGACATACGAAGTCAATTCGGAGTCCATTGCCGAGCTTCATTTCACGAGCGAAGGAGATACCATGCTTCGTCAGTGCCGCAGCCACTTCTTTTTGGAGTTCCGTCTCCAGCCGGATCGGTCCAAGCTTGAGGTCACGGAGTACTTCGAGGATTCGTTCCAAAGTCATCGGCCCGCCTCCGCCAACTTTGCGCATGCCTGGAGATACGCCATAGAGGCTTCGTGCTCCCGTTCGCTCGTTGTCTTGTATCCGCGTGGAGTCTTGTCGCGGCTGTACACTTCGCCCTGTGGAATGAGGGGCTCCCAATTCCGATTGGCCCACACCCGGAAGTGATGTACCTTCAGCTGCTTCCCCTCGTCGGACCTGGGGCTTTCACGGTGAATGAAACGGCGCCATGGACCATAGAGATGAAGGACCCATACCTTCGCGAGGGCTTCGTCGAACGGCTGAATTTTTCTGACGTCGTTCTGACCTCGGAAGCAGATTGAAAGGTGAAAGCATCGCTCCCAATCTGGGTTCTTCCACCAGCCGCTCGAATGGTGCCCCTCGTCACGAGAGAAAATGAGATTTGTTCCTGTCAGTGGCTCAAAATGCTGGCACTTCTGAAAGTACGGGCAATGAATGTTCGAACGTATCCACACGCCCGACCACAGCTGCCGCCAGGCCAACTTGCTGACCTTCTTGATCGTCTCGATTTCCAGACGGGTCATGGCCGAGCCCCCCCCACTGACCCGAGTGGCATCATGAGGGCTTCCCATGCAATGCCGTTCTTCGACTCCCCCTTAATGACGGCCACGGCGAATCCACCGCCTTGATCGACTACTGAAATGGCGTTTGCGCCAACGCCTTCAAACCAGCGCGTGTAATCGCCCCGGAAGCGCGCACCATTCGCCACGAGGTCCTCGTAGCCTGGATAGTGACCATTTCCGTTACAGAGGGGACATGACTTCTTACAGTCGCCTTGCTCGTTTCGGTTGGGGCACACTGGGAAGAAGTTCGCATCCGTGTTCTGACGTCCGGAGTGTCGAGTCCAAGGTGAGAAGCCTGTGGTAGATGCCATCTCCAGTGCGCCGTAAAACAAGGACGGTAAGGTTGCCCAATTCCTGCCCCTCAATTGAGGGTGAGCATCGGGTGCCGTGGAATTAAACGTTCCCGCCGGCACGCGCATACACCGGCGGCAATCGCATGCGTACTCCCAACCGGACAGCGTGTAAGGCCGGTAAAATCCGAAGTCATTTGGTGTGGTCAGTTCGAAGAACACCGGATTCGTCAGGTCACGCTGAATAACCGGGCCGTCCATGACGCGAGGCACTACTTTCCCGATCATCACGCCACCTCGCTTGCGGGTTCGGCCAACGTGGCCACCTGGTAATTGGCTCGGACCAGGGCTTCCGCCACTGGCGGGCACACACTGTTTCCGATAAGGCGGACCCGGGTCGCTTTGGTGCCGTCGAGCTGGTACCAATCGGGGAAACCCTGTGCCGCCATGAGTTCATGGGGTTGAAGCATCCGGAGACCGATATCCACGAGTTGATAGTCGTCGCCGGCAATGGTTACGAGGCCGAGCCGGTCTTTCGTCGTGACGGTATGGCATGGCTTTCCAATTGACTGCCCACATCCGGCACCGTAGTACTTGATGAGAAAGGCTCTGACTTCGGCGAGGTGCATGCCGCCGGCCGTAATGGTCGGTAGCGGGGCATCGGTTGGTGCGCTATGCGAGGTGCCCCTCAACTTGGCCAGCAGGGACGCTTGCACCACGCTGTGATGATCCACGGAAGTTACGGTGCCAACCGGCCGATCGACTTCGTGCCCTACGACGCCACCGTAGTGCTTTGCGAGGAAGGCGGAAACGACGCCAGTGTGATTTTCCTTGAGGAGGGTGTTCAGAGGTGCGTCAGCCGACCGCGGTTTGCCCGCATATTCAGGGCCGCCAACCCCAGTTAGGATAGGCGACACAACAGCATGCCGGGCCTTGGCGGTAATGGTTGTCAGGGGGGAATCTGCGCTCCACACTGACGATGCACCGCTGCTTTGGTGATCGATTCCTAGAAGGTGTGGGGTGCAAACGGCAAAACCGTTCTTCGAGGTCACCGTCTGGAGCGGGTCGTCCATCTCCTGGCCCCGGAATTCCTCGCCGCCGTGATTCGCTTTCACCATGTATGGGGAGCACAACGCGAAACGATTCTCGGTGGTTTGCGTCCGAACAGGCTCATCAATCGGGGAGCCACGGAATTCTGAGGATGCAGAGCCAGGTCGCGCTCCGTAGTAAGTGACGATGAAGGGTTGCGGATGATTGAAGACGTATCGCTCAAGGCCCTTGGCAATTCGAGCCATGGTCTTCTCGGCGAGTGGCTTCTTGCGCCCAAAGATGGAGGGGCACGGCAAGCTCCAGTCAATGATCTCGGCCGCTGTGCGCCACGCCTTCGAACGACCCTTCCCGTGAGTCTGCTTCGGCCATACGATCGGCTTCCCGTCGCACCTGGCTACGAGGAATAGTCGTTTGCGAGTCGTCGGGGCGCCGTAGTCCGCGGCTACGAGTTCGCGGTGTTCAACCTCGTAACCCAGGGATTCGAGCTGCCCCTTCCATTCCCGAAAGGTCTTGCCCTTCCGTTTGGGGCATGGCCGACCGTCAGGCCGGAGCGGGCCCCAGTTGGCAAACTCCTCGACGTTCTCAAGCATGATGACGCGAGGCCGGACAGCGGCAGCCCACCGGATGACAACCCAGGCCAGGGCGCGAATCTTCTTATCCCGAGGCTTTCCACCCTTCGCTTTGGAGTGGTGCGTGCAGTCGGGGGAGAACCAAGCCAGACCAATTGGCCGGCCCCCTGTGGCTTCGACGGGGTCAACCTCGAAGACATCGCAGTGATAATGTTTCGTAAGGGGATGATTCTTCTCGTGAGCTGCGATCGCTGCGGCATCATGGTTGATGGCGATGTCGACCTGTCGCCCGATCGCCGCCTCAATCCCGATGGAAGCCCCGCCGGCACCGGCGAAGGTATCGACGACGAGTTCTTCGCGGAGGGCGATCTGAAGGGGTGCATTTCGAGAGACACGCGTCATGCCACGTCTCCCAACAGGCTCAGCTGCTCACCAGGCTCGGCGGTGGACACGATTCGATAGAAGAAAAGCCGGCCTTGCTGGTCGACCTCGATCCGCTCCGGCCGCTCCAGTCTTTCCAGTTCGTGGCGAACTTCCGATACCCGGGTGCTCACGGCCGTTACGTGGGCTGCTTGGCTCAAGTCCCAGCCGCCAATCCACTCACCCTGACGGTTGAGCAGGGCCCGGTAGACTCGCCCAGCTGCCGTGCTGGCGTTATCGATGGATCCGGCGTGCATCAGTCGTCGCACCCCTTTCCGATTTCGCCGTAGGAACCTGGCTTCGTGAACTCGGGCCACGGTCGCCAGCCCATAGGGCAATGAAAGCCCCATTGCCGAATGAGCGGGCCGGTGATGAACACTGTCCTGCAGGTGCCGTGAGAGAGCTCGATTCTGTGAGCCGCCTTGGCGGTGCGGAATTTGAAATCACCGACCTTGCGTTCTGTACGGACGTTTACCCCGCCTGCCTTAATCGTGTGCTCGGTGTATCGCCCACGAACCAGGATGGAAAGATTCCACCAGGGATGGTCATGGAGTGCGAAGTCGTGATCAGACCGCAGAAACTCGTGAAGGTACACGTTAAAGAAACGGTTCTTCGGAATTAGCCACCAACGAAGCAGGTACGGTTCCTTGGGGTCGCCGATCACAAGATCCGGTTCACGCGAGGACTGAACGCCATCGAATCGGGCGTTTAACCAATCGAAGATTCGCTGTGCAAGCTTCATCGATTAAGCCCCCTTGCGTTCCACGAGGGCCATGTAGACTTCTCGCGCGAGCCGAACGTCCACCAGTGCGTCGTGTAGCTGTTGCTGTTCAACCGGGGTCTCGCCTGCAACCTTCAGATGATTCGCCACCGTGCCGAGCTTGAAGTTCGGCATTACGTGGCGTTCCCCTACGAGGTTCCAAGCCGCCAGCTGCATGATGCAAAGTGGGGGATGCCAGAAGTAGCTGCCGAAATAGCTATCACCGCACTTCGTAAACCACGCCCGAAGATGCTGGACATCGAACTCAGCGTTGTAAGCCAGGAAGAAGAGCTTGTCATGCCGGTCGAACCGGTTGACGTATCGGGAGAGGAGGGTCGTGAACTGAGTATGCACATCGCCAGGATCGTTGAATCCGGCGAGCTCACCTCTGCTTCGGCTGTTAACCGATAGCGCCTCATCCTCGATTCGGTCAGTCGGAAATGGCTGGCATGTGTAGTTGAATGCCTCCATTTCTACGCCGTTGATCTCAACGAGTCCGGCAATTTGAATGACGCCGCACGCTGGATATTCAACCCCGGTCGTTTCGACGTCGATATAGATTCGCTTCATGGCAATCCTCCTGAGTGGGTCGGAGAGTTTGTTACGCGTTTGCGGCCTTCGGGAAAGACTCTTCGCCTTCGTCCTCGTCGTCTTCTGATTTGAACTTCAGCTGGCCTGGGTGTTCCTGTTCAAGATCAGGCGAATCGGATACTGCAAAAGGCCACTCCCCCGAAACGGTCATATCCAGTTGCAGTCCGCGGAGCGTTACGCCGGCGCCGTCAAGGAGCGAAAGCTTCAGCCGGTTCTCGGGGTTGTCATCAAACGATACACTCGCTTCGATGGAGCGCTTTTTAGTGTCGGATGGATTCACCGACCACTTCCCGAGCATTGCCGAGATTTCGGTCATGTGCTCGGAAATGCCGAAGAAAGCTCTGGCAGCCTCTTCCATTTTGGTCGCCAAATCGTCAAGTAGAATCTCGCGACATTCGGCCTTCTTGGCCTTCGTGCCTTTCAGCCCGTCGAACTCTTCCAAGGCTTCGCCAAGGAATGGCCGTAGGGTTTCGGCCAGGCTTTGTTTCTCGTGCATCTCCATAACTCCGTACGTTGAAAGTGGGACGAATCCTTAGGCAGCCGGGACGGCGGCGCCCTCGCGCATGACCGTGATGCCTGGCGCCGGTAAGGCGTCGTCATCCACGATCGTCATGATCAATTGCAGGTCGAGGTCTTTGGCGGCTTCGGCCAGGGCAGCACGGTCCTTCTTGCCCATGCTCTCGGCGCCGTCGACCAGGACGAAACCGCTTTTCGGATTGAGCGCTGCGGCGATGAGGACACCGACCTTGATCTGCTCGCTCGTTCCCAGTTGATGTAGCGGGATGCCGTTGATTGTGACCACGTCGTCGGTGATGCCGAGGCCGTCAACAGGCAGCTTAGCCTTGCTCAGGAGCGCCTTCGGCAGGTCATCCCGGAACAGCTTCACTAGGCCGTCGAAGAGTTCTGCGCGGGTCTTCGCCTCTTTGTAGGCCTCTGCCGCGGCGTTGTGGGCGTCCTGCAGCTCCCGGTGTTGGACGTCGGCTTTCGCTTGCTCGAGGTCGGCTTGGAGTTCCTCCAAATTCGTGACCCCCGTGCTGGATTCGAGCTCAGCCTCAAGCTGGCTGAGGTCATGCTTCCGGCCTTCGTGGGAGTTGATTTGGCGTTCGAGGTCGGCGCACTTGTCGAGCTTCGTCCGCACGTCATTGAGGGACGATTCTCGTTCCCGGAGTGCTTGCTGTAGCTCCGCAATCTTCGCCTTGATCTGGTCTACTTCGGAGGTCAGGGTCTCGCTCTGGCTGGTGTACTCAGCGCGAGTCTTTTCGACCCGGGAGAGCGGCGGAAGTTCCTGTTCGTCCGCAGTCACCTTGGCGCGCAGTGCAGTCACCTGTTCCGCGAGACTGGACCGGTCGCTTTGCTTAGCCCTTGCGAAGTGAAAGGCTTCGGTGCGCTTTTCGAGTCGCGCCTTAAGGACTTCAATTGATTCGTTGGGCGGGGCCTTCTGCGGCGCCGGAGTTACCGAAAGCTTGGACTCGGCCATTTCGGCGAGAGAATTCTGCTGCTTCCGGAAGTCGTAGGTCGCCTTCTCCATAGCGGCGCAGACCGTCAGTCCGTGCTGGTCAAAGTCGACGTCGTCCATGTTGATTTCTCGGAGGGCCTCGAAATACTCAGGCCCCATGTCCTTGGCTGCCTGGGCCATCTCCTTCGCCGATAGGGACATGTGGATGGCGGCAAGCAGTTGGTCCCGCTGCTCACGGAGCCGGCCGGTCAGTCCCTTGGCTTCGCCGCCGCCCAGTTGGACCCATTTCAGGGGCTGGAAAGTCGTCGGGCCGGTGATGACACGTAAAAAGTCCTGAGCCTTCTCAACCTTGCCGCCATCCTTCTCGGTGACGAGTAAGGTCTGTTTACCGTCGGTCCCGACCACCCGGGTGACTTTCGCATTGTCGAGGACCAGCTCGATCTCGGCCGAATTCGCCCCCTGCCGGACCATGGAGGGATCGAAGCCCTCCAAGGCGCCGCGGATGCTGTCGAGAATCGTAGTTTTGCCCTGTCCGCTGTCCCCGGCTACTACGTGCATGTTGCCTTCGAAGTCGATGGATACCTCGCTCACGCATTTAACGTCTCGGGCACGAAGGCTAAGGATATGGGCGCGGCTCTCGCCGTTCTTTTTCGTCATGGCATATCTCCAGTTAGGTGTAGAGGGGTTGTGTGTTACTGACGCGGGATGAGGCCGACACCGTCAAGTAGTCTTAGAATGGAGAGCGCTTTCTGGCCCGCCGGAAGTTCGGATGCCTCGATCTGGCTTACCTGGATAGCTACGTCATCGCGATCGAGGAACGTGCCCCAGGTGTCGCTGCAGGTCATGATTTGATAGAGAGCCTCCTGGGCCTCGACGTCATCCATGCAGTACTCACGGATGAGTTGAAACTCTCCGGCTTCGAAGGCGTCGGCAACGCGGCTGCCGTCCATCGGGTGTCCGTTCCACTCGCGGGACTTCGCCGGCGGAAGTCCGTAGGCGCGGCTGACGTCCGTAAGGGAAACATAACCAAGGCCGTTCTGGCAGGGGGTGCGCTGCATGGTGTCGAAGACCCGGCCACGCCAGCGCCCGCGGTTGAAGACCGGGAAGTGATGGGGGGGACGAATACCATGGGCTCGCCACCGATTCAGAAGAATTGGCAGGTCGAAGTTCTCGATGTTGTGACCGACCCAGATCGTCTCCGGGCCAGCGAGATCGTCCCAATCGACCGAGAGTTGATGCAGGCCTTCCTTTTCGGAACACTCCATCATGTCAATGGTGTCTGGCTTTCCGTCGGCAAGGTAGCTGCAGCAAAGGACTTCGGCAACGAGCACGTCCACCGCAGTTTTGAGCAGGGCTTCCCGTGCGCGCGCCATCTGGGACTGTTCCGAGTCCCATGTAATCTTGAGTTCCTTCTTGGTGTTTTGGGAGTACTGCTTGTTGATTGCGTCCTGTTGGACCTTCTCGGAAACCTCGGGATTTCGGGTGAAAATGGTTTCGAGGTCGAAATTGATGACCCGGGCCCGGCGAAGGGGTGCCGTGACCTCGGGTGCGGTAAGGGTCGTTGCTGTGGCCATGGCTCGTTAGTTTCCTTTCGCGGCTTCGGCGGCCTCGGTCTGGGGCACCGGAGGTTGGGGTTCGATGGAATCGAGGAACGCTTTCCCGTCGTCCGACGTCCAGTACTTAGCGCCAAACTTCTCGTCTTCCGGGAGGATGACGGTCGCCTGGCCCTTCTTGTCGAGCGCTTCCTGAAGCTTGGCGATGTGCTTCTCGTTCAGTCGGTTAAGGCCTTTGAGTTGGTCGAGAAACCCGTCGGAGTTCTTCTTGGAAACGCTGATGCTGATGTCATCACCGTTCTGGCCGATGAGGTCCCAGAACTTCCCGGAGTCCGAGACGCGGAGCTGAATCACCGATACGCTCGCCGCCTTCGTATCACGTCCACCGCCGAAGGACTTGCGGGGGAAGTCGTCGCGGACTTTGGCGTTCGGATCCAGCGTCCGCAGTAGCGTGCCCACATCGGCCGGATTCGTGCCCGGTTTGAACGTGATACGTTGAAGGGCCCCGCCGACTACCGCCTCGCACTCCGTGGACTGAATAAACCCGAGCGCGTTGTAGACTGGCTTATCCTGGGCCATGATGGTGGCAACGGAGCCAGTTGCGGCTGCCGGCGCTTCGGCCGTCTTCATTTCCTCTGCTGTACCGAGGAGTTCATCAATATTTTTTGCCATTTTGTTTCTCCTGCGCTACAATGAGCGCCGACGATTACACTCTGAGTTGGGCGTCTCCACGATCACCGCGTGGCGGCGCCCTTCTTCTTTTCCTGGACTACATTGAGTTCCTTGTTCAGCCCGATGATGGTCTGAGCCATACGCTTCACCATCGCCAAGTCAGAGTCACGAAACAGAAGTTCGGCTTCTGCCACTGTGACTGGCGGGTACTCGACCATAAATTCCGATCGCTTCCCGATGTTCCCAACGACGACAACTGTGGACATATCCATGCTCCTTCCGAAAAGAGGAGTGGCCGGGGAGTCTTGCACTTAGGGGAGCAGTCTCCCCGGCCGATCTATGGCAGCCTCGCCACTACGGGTGACGAAGAGCTTGGAGGAGGTCCAGGTACAATTCCCTGCGCATCGGTTCATGCCTGGCACGTCCCGTCCGTCCTTAATGGACGGGGTCCGTCAGCTCGCGACGTCCGACGGTGGCCACCGCCCTGGCCGGTCATCACTGCCTCCTCAAAACGTGATTCAATTTTCTGGGTGTGCGACGGAGCATGCAGACTTACAACACTCAACCTAGGAGGCCGGGACGGGGCCTAACCGTCACCACTCACGCCGCACATGTTTTGCAGAAGCAAGATCGGGTTGGAATCGAACCAACGACCTTCGCCACTCAGCACCGCGCTCACGTGACCACGCGTTTGGGCCTTTAAACGATGCTCTACCGACTGAGCTACCGCGCCGCCGCTGCAAAATTGGTGGAGAGGGACGGATTGGATACCGACCCGTTAACGATGCTGTGGTCTCCGGATTCCACGAGACCTTTGCCCAACATTCATGCGGTGCGCCGCATGCCGCCTCTCCAAGATCGATTCAATTGTCACGGGCGCCGGCTCCGTAGTACGTCCCGCCACTGACTGGCCGGCGCCGCCGTGGCGGCTCTCTCACAAAGCGGGGCATCCGTCGCGCCTCCTTCTCATAAGCACCGCTTTCGCGGCTCTTGGTCGTACGCCTCAGCGCCTAGCGCACAACGACTTCCCTGACGGTGAGTAGCCCCTAATGGGGTATTGGTGGGGAGGCCCGCGTCATTCCGCGGAGCCGCCGTTTGCCAACGGGAGCTGGTACCACCTCCCCAAAGGGATTAATGAGGAGCCCGCGGCACACCTTTCCACAGCTGCTACTCCGCGTGACTCTCCGACAGGGAGAAACCGGGGGCTCCTCAAAACTCGGATTCAAATTTCGGGTTGGGGCCGGGCAGGCGTCGCGTTCGGGTGGGGCTGCCCGGCCCCGGGTGGTTGACCGTCGGCAATGCCTGGGGGGTTAAGCACGGCCGACGTGGGAGGGCATCATGGGTCGTCTAAGGTTTCCGCAATCACGCCTCGAAGTCCGACGAGGGCGCTCACGAGTTTCATGATTTTGAGATCAAGTTCCTTGAGTTCGGAGAACGTAGCAGACTGTCCTCCGGGACTCTCGGGGTCGATCATTTGAAGTACGGTCTGTGGGATATCAGCATGCTCCCGGATAACGTTGGCCAGTTCGACCATGACCTGATCCGGGCGGGTTCCCACCTTCGGGGTTGGCAAAGGAAGCGCGAGCATGCCGCACTTCAAAGCCAATACTTCGGGTAGGAGTGTGTCGTTCGATGCCCATCGAAGCGCCGGGACGTGTGCAGCCAAGAGTGGTCCATTGCCGTTTAGAATCCCGTAAAGGGTCGATTCGGCCAAGCCCACTTTGTCAGCAATAGTGCCCAGTTTGACCTTGTTTCGTCCCATGCTCGGCAGGCACATCAGGCGAGCGGCGTCGAGAATGTCGAGGTTCTCCAGTCCCATAATTCTCCCTCTGGTTTTATGGCCAAGTAGTTGCGAGACTCTCGTCATGACACACCTCCTGGTGTAGGGGTGCTAAGCTCACTCAAGATGCCGTCGACGATGGCTGCGTCGTCCGGCGAAAGCGGTGATTCGACTTTTGGACCACCAACACCGTGGGCTTCCATAAAGTCGTCAACCCAGTGGCGCAAGATACGAACGCGGTCTTTCTTGTCGCCAGGGATGGGAATTGGTGTATGACGCAGTTGATTGGTCTTCAGAAGATGGCGGACAACCGAATCCCTGACGGACATGTACTTAGCAACTTCTCGCACCGTCAAGATTTCGGGAAAGTCCATCGCCGATGTCGCGAGGTCCGTCATCACGCACTACCCCTTCAAGAAGCCGAGTGCCCAAGCGAAGGCACGTCGAAAGTGTGGGTGCTTCGAAGCTACGATGTAACGGGCGTCCCGTTCGGTTTTTGCATTCCTGAGAATGCGGACCTCGAATTCCAACTCACGGACTCGGTTTTCGAGAAGCCGTTGCCGTACCCGACACGGTTTGTGGTCGGACTCGTACTTGTCGATGCTGTCGGGGATAGTCGTCATCAGGCCACTCCCCGAGCGCTGTTCACAGGGGGGAGAGGGTCGTCATCATGACCACCTGTGCTCTGCGAAAAGATTTCTGCCATTCGCGCCGCCAATGGATTGGCTGCGGTCCTGGGCGTACGGGGAGGCGGATTCAGGTTGACGATTACACTGAGTCTTGCCATGGTTCAGGTCTCCGTTCCGACTACTCGTTGGGTAACGCGATTTGCGACGCTCATCGCATCGGCCGACTTCTCAAGGAGATCGAAGTAGCTCTCTTTGTCCTCCCACCGATTGCCTTCGTCGATTTCCATGTAGCAAGCGAGCGCGGCCTTCGTTTGCTGCAGTGCAGCGAAGAGCTCAGGCGAGGCTTCAATAAGTCGGGCATTGGGATGTTCTGGGCTAAAATCGACCATCACATCGCGTTTGAAATCACGGAGTCGGAGCCGGTCCCGAAAGACGTCCAAGATGATCGGACGCATGCCATGGGCGCCCCACAACAGCCAGTATTTGCCACTGAGGTACCAGCGCCACGGACCGGGCGTGAACTGTGGCTTGATCTCGGCGAGGACGGCCATCATCTAGCCCTCCGTCCCAGTCGCGGCGGGTTGCCGGCCCAAAAGCCAATCAGTTGTGACGTCGAGTGCATCTGCGAGGGCTGGGATATACTCAAAACGTGGCTGGCGAGAACCATTTACCCAACGACTCACGCTATTCTCGTGAACAGGTAGGCCGGCTTCTGATAACGCTACGACCAAGTGGGAGTTCGTCCATCCCTTGGCTTTGAGGCGGGATTGGAGCCTCTCTGCGAATGTCATCGGGGTCATTGGGACTCTCCGGTGTTGATTTGCTAACCGACAGTGTTAAAACCATACCCTATGGCAATCACTTTGTCAACACCTTTGGTTATGGAATTATAACCTTTTGCGCGGCATAGACTTATAGCCGTTGGTATGGCAAAATCAGGCATGATTCAGGACGTGTGGCGCGAAAAATTGATGGAAGCAGCGAACGCTGCATCGACTAGTGGGCTCATAAATATGAGTGAGCTAGCTCGTCGTGTTGGGTGGACGCAGCCCCAGATCGTAAAGTTCTGCCAAAATGGGACGGGCAACGCCGAGAAGCTCTCAGTGCTTGAGCGGGAGCTACGCTCGCTCGGCTTCTTCGTCGACCCGTTTCGCGATATCGCAAGAGGGCTGAACGCCACGGCTGACTTCTTGGTTTCCGGAGCCTCTGAAGATCAAAAACGAGAGAAACTTCAAGTCCTCATCGACAGCTTGGCCGCTGGAAAAATTGAAGCGATGCAAAGCGAGCGACACTGATTGTCTAAGATTTTCGTCCACGATACGGCCCCCCCTGCTACGCAGGAACCGCCGCGAGATCTGAGGTACGCCAGGAGAGGCGCAGCCCGCACCTAAGGGTGTAGTACAGCCGGGCTGAAATCTAGCACACCAAAGAAGTACTGTCAATACATTCAGTGATTACTGGGGAGTAGGCACTGGCGTATTGTAAGCGGTATCCAAGATGTAGGGTTGGATGTTGCCATGCCACAAGGGATTGAGACTGGAGGGATCACCGTGTCATTCAAACTTGGTCGGGTAATCGTATGCCTGTCATTTTGTCTATCACTCGTATTGGTCGGCTGCCCGCGCCCGGCGCCGGGAGAGAACAAGTACGTCTACATAGTGAATATGGCTGAAGGCGATATGATTGCTGCCTACGCAGTGGCAGACATTGCAAACTACCCCGGACCGAACCTATTGCAATTCCCAATCGGGCCGGTGACTTGGGTATCAAAGCGCGTGGATGGCGCCGAGCAAGTAAGCATGGGATCTGTCATCGACCTCTATGATGAACGCGGGCAGCAAATTCACGAAGCGTTCGAAGAGGGTATTCTCACCAACCAGACTGTGGTGATGTGGATTTTTGATCCCGAAGACTACGGTAGTCCCAGCGATCCAAACTACGATCCGATAAACACGTATTCTTTCGTGGAGCGGTACGATAGCGATGAATGGCTGTTCATTCTTGCCCTCATTACGGGCTCTAAGTCAGAACTCGAACTCCGAAATTACTTAGAATCTGCCCGATGAAAAAGTGCCCATATTGTGCCGAAGAGATTCAGGAAGAAGCGATCAAGTGTCGGTTCTGCGGCGAGATGCTGGATACGCATCTTGCGTCACCAGGGCGGGAACCAGAAAAACTGCTGATAACACACAAGGGTCCAACTTCGGTAAGCGTTATTCTATTTATCTTAATTGTCGCCAGCGGAATTGGAGTATTGGTTTTTATCGGTTATGTTCAGTCGTTACAAGACGTTTCTGTTCTAATTGCAAAAGAGAAATTCCCTGAGAGTAATCGAGTTCCTGAACCGCATGGTCCGATGCCAACCCAGAACGACCCATATGGATCTGTGGATTGCGTCGTTCTATATCTAAATCGGACTTTGCGCGATCCGGACAGCTTGATTATCGACGGCTGGTCGAAACTCGAACGTGCCACCTGGAATGGGACGAAATGCTGGTTGGTCGCTGTCCATTACAGAGCGAGGAACGGATTTGGTGGGTACGACCGAGAAAGCCGACTCTGTTTTATTCGCGACAATGAGGTCTTAGGATCGCAGGTGGAGGAGGTTCGGTGAATCGAACGATGGCACGTGATAGGAGTCGAATATGAGAAAAATTCCTCAGGCTACTCACATCGGCGTCCTGAAGATCGGCGAGATTGAAATTCCTTGTGCCGTCCTTGAGGGAGGGACACGCGTTCTAACCCAGTCTGGTTTCCTGCGAGCGCTTGGGCGGTCAGCAAGGCCATCTGGTCAAGGGAAGCAAAAGGCCGGGTTCGAGCAACTTCCGGCTTTTCTGCGCGCAAAGTCACTTAACCGATACATAACAAAGGGGATACTGGATTCGACGAGGCCAATACAGTTTGTGCCAACTCACGGCGGTCGTGCAATAGGGTACAAGGCTCAGCTCCTACCCCAGATTTGCGACGTCTTTCTATCTGCTCGACGAGACGGGCTCCTCATGCATCAGCAGATTCGATTGGCCGACCAGTGTGAGATTCTGATGCGTGGCTTCGCGCATGTGGGCATTACTGCACTGGTCGATGAGGCGACTGGTTACCAAGCTGACCGCTCAAGTCGTGCCTTAGCAGAGATTTTTGAACGGTTCATTGCCAAAGAATATAGGAAATGGCTTAAAACGTTTCCTGATGATTTCTATGAACAAATGTTTCGCCTCAAGGGATGGTCAGATAAGCCCATCACTGCGGCAAAACCCCCATTGGTCGCCAAGTACACGAACAACCTCGTTTATGAACGGCTTGCTCCCAATATCCTTGATGAGCTTCAACGGGTAAATCCCAAAGACGAGAAAGGGAAGCGTCGGCAAAAGCATCATCAATGGTTGACTTCGGAGGTTGGGCATCCAAGTTTGCGCGAGCACCTTGCAGCAGTCATCGCCCTCATGAAGGCGTCGTCAAATTGGGTGGCGTTCAATAAGGCAATGGACAGGGCTCTACCAAGGTATAACTGTCAAATCCCTTTGCCCGGGGTCGATGAGGATGACGAGTAGTGTGTTGCCCCTTCTGTGGAAGTGAAAAGCCATGCGCTAGTTCAAGTGACGTCTCGTGGAGCTTTGGCTGTATCTACTGCAATGCCGTCATCAGTGTCACTTTCGAACACGCCGGATCTAAAGCGGTGGCTCGCCGCAAATGCGAGGAGCTCTGGAACGCACGTGTATCAGGTCCAGACTGGGCGTGCCCGTGTTGCGCATGCGAAATCGTTACGACGTTCGACGCTGAAGCTACTTGGCTCGGCCGGCACGATGGGAAGCCTGGTCCCGCTACCATCACATTCGCGCGGTGCGCCGACTGTGAGCTCACTCTGGCCGGCTGGATTCCTACGCCGGATTTTTGGGAGCCGATGGATCCAAGAGTGCTCTGGCGTATTCGGAGGCCCGCTGGGAATCGCGAGCGTGTTATTCAAGAAGCATTGGAACGGAAGCGAGCGATCGAGGCTGCGTGTGCCTCGGCGCTCCTGGACCGTGTAGAGGCCAGCCGCCAGGAGAATGTGAAGGCAATACAAGCCTGGCTCAGAGAAGATCCAAGACGCCAGGTGGTCGTTGAGTCCCTCGGCGCCGAGATGCAGTTGCCCATGGAAGGCGGCTGTCTTGGCAGCGCTGGTCTGAAAGTGGGCTTCCGTATCCTCCACAAGCTTCACAATGCGCCCATTCCAGATGACCAGCGAGTCGTCACGAAGATGGCATCACCAGAGGATGCCGGGCGATTCTCCCGGGAGGTAAAGGCGGACGCGAGCAGGCACTTGCTACAGCTTCTTAACCTTCCCGACCACTGAAAAAATGTGACGGAAAGTGTCAATTCGCACTGTCAACTGAAACGCAGAAAGGAGGGTCATTATCGCCAACGGGATCGTTTCCGAAGACTCGTAACGTATTGGTAAATCGTAACTCACTGAGCTATCTACCCTTCAGAAACCGGCTGGGAGTCTTTCGGGACGAAGAGGCCGGAGGTTCGAATCCTCTCACCCCGACCATTTTAAGTCTAATACGGGTAACTGGTTGACCAGGGTGGGCAGATCTTCTGGGGGAAGGTACTGTCAACTGGAGTGTCAACTCAGATGGTCGTCCTCTTCCAACGCGGTAATCGCTTTTCACTGAAAATCACCAACCCTCTCACTGGCAAACCCAAATACCGATCGCTGGGCCCCGGCGTCACTACACGTGAGCAGGCCGAGACCATTCGGCAGGCCGTGAAGAGAAGCCTCGAAACCAAGACGCTGGCCTATGCATTGGCGCCTACGTCGGCCAAACCCCAGTCCATCGGCGATTTGGCGACCGCTTACGTCGAGTTCGCAGAAGGATACTACCTTCGGGATGACGGGACGCATACCTCACAGGTTCATCTCATCAGGTCAGACTCCAAGCGGATAGAAGCAGTCTGCCCGAAGGTCGCGATTCCGGAGTTCTCACCGAGAGTCTTTAAGCACCTTCGAGAATTCATGGTGGAAGAGGGACGGCAGACCCGGGACTCTATAAACGAGTCTATGAATCGGATTAAGCGCATGCTCAAGTGGGGCGTGGAAAACGAGTTAGTACACCCAGATATACTCGCCGCGGTTCAGGCCGTCGCACCGCTGAAGAAAGGGCGAACGAAGGCCCGGGAAGGGTCCAAGGTTCTTCCTGCGAACATGGAAGACGTACGGAAGGCTCAGGCCGAAGCTCCGAAGGTAATCGCGGCCATGATTGACCTCCAGCTCCTATGCGGCGCCAGGCCGGGTGAAATCGTACTCCTTCGCCCCAGAAACATCGATACGTCCAGGGATGACGTCTGGATTGCGGACCTCTCGGAGCACAAGAACCAATGGCGTGGGATCGAGCGCTTCCTCTACTTCGGTCGACGGGCCCAGATTATACTAAAGGAGTACATGTTACGGCCTCCCGATGCCTATATGTTCAATCCTCGTGAAGTCGTCGCAGCTAAGCCGGCTCCAAAAGGGAAACGACGCCGTCCGAATCAAAAACCAAATCGACGAAAGACATCGAGAAGGCTGAGCGATCACTACACGGCTGAATCTTACCGACGCGCGATCAGCCGGGCGTGCGAAGACGCTCATGTAGAGGTTTGGTGCCCAAACCAACTACGTCACGAAGCAGGTACCAACGTCCGCCGAGTCTTTGGGCTTGAGGGTGCCCAAGTCTATCTCGGCCATGCTAATGCTGACATCACACAAGTTTACGCGGAAGTGGACCGCGAGAAAGCAATAAGGATAGCGCAGGAAATTGGATGATTGCCATGAAAGGAGGTTGGATGTTGACGCTGAATGATATTGGCACCATCGCGGCTATTATTCTGGGCGCGCTTGGTATATTTCTTCACTTCAAACGAGAGCGTCGAGAGAGTCGAAAGGATAGAGTGCATTTATCTGTACAACTGTCCTTTGCTCGCTCTCAATCTACCGAAGAGATGGTAAGAATTCACGTAATCAATACTGGCCACCGTGTCGCAGTCCTAAACGATTCTGTGAGTGTGGCACTGACGGAAGTTACGACTTCTTTTTGGCTTTTCAAGCACTACGGAAAGAAGTGGCATCTTTCCTGTGTAGACGTCGTGTCCACGAGCAATACATATCCGATTACGTTGGAGCCAGATGAGGAATTCGAGGAGTGGGTTCCCTGTATCGATATATGGGACGAAATCAAGGAGAGGAGATACCCTCGAAGATACCCACTCGTTGCTTTTGCTACAGATCGAGCTGGCAGGTTGTTTGCGAGCAACCCTTTGAAATTCCCAACGGACGAATTTGATTCATAAAAAGCCCTGGTGCCGTTCCCAGCACCAGGGCATATCCCCTATTCGGCGTCAGTGGGAGTCGTTAAGGCGGTTGCTCGGGTGCGGGTGCGGGGACGAAATCTGGAACGGCCGCCAACGGCGGAACGATGAAGGGCCCAAGGACCTGCAGAAGGGATGTCAGCTCCTGGATAACGTTGGGGCTTGCGGGCTGCTCGACGCCGTTCCCCATTCTCACCTCGACGTCGGTGCCGTCCGGCAGCCGGTAGATGGCCACGAACTGTTGCTCGGCCGCCTTCGCTTTTCCCCCAGCGAAGGCGATGTTTCGTTGACCTACCTCGTAGACGGTGCCATCGGTCTTTTGCAGCTTGGCGGTTCCCCCCGTGGTCATACAGCCCGTGACAGCAAGTAGGGCGGAAATCAATACGAATCGAATCATACGGCCTCCTTCGAGTGGCCAGAAAGTAAGTGTGCAATCTGGTCCAGTTTTTGACCGTTGCGCCGGCAGTAGGCCTGGGCAACCTCAATGAGTGCGTCGACGTGGCGGAGGGAGGCGTCGTCCATCGACTCAACGCTTTTCTCAAGTCGCGGGCAGAGTCGGTGGTAGTTGTGATCGCCGAGCAACTGACGACACTGATAGTCTACACAGTCCATGGGGCCGTCAATCGCCGTGCTGATAATTTTCGGCGCCAATCGCAGAATGCCGTCTCGCGCTGCCGTTCGCGGGTTGATCGCCTGGGCGCTGTCTCCGGCGCCGATCGAAACCAAAACGACATTAGACCCTGGGCATTGACGCTGAACTTCTGCGAGGATGCACATGGCTGGATTGTTGGCGGCGAGCCCGCCATCCCACAAGTGGAGAACCTTCTTGCCGTTCACGGACTCGACGGTCGCCGGAGGGAGGTAAGTTGGAGCTGATGCGGTTGCGGCAGCCACGTCTGCGACGTACCAGTCGTCGCCCTTGTCGGCCTCCCATGACTTGAAGAAGTAGGGCTGCCGGTCCGTAAGGTCATAGGCCGGGATAAGGACGTCTGGTCTCGCTCCGCTGAGGCGGGCCAGGCCGAAGTATTTGGCCATGACGGCCCGTAAGCCATCCCCGGAGTACTTCGGGCCCCTCAGTGGCCACCAGAAGCGCCTGGAAGCCTTCCCGAAGATGACCGTGCCCTCGCACCGGTAAAGTCCGACGAGGTCCTTGGCGGTGTATTTGTGCGCGCCGTTGTGCGCGTTGAGCCGGGACAAGCCGAGGGCAATGATGCCGCCGGTGGACGTTCCAGCAATCATGTCGAAAAGTCGCCCGGCAGGCAGGCCGGTCCGGTCCTCTATCTCAGACAGGATGACGGCCTCAATGAGGCCCAACATCCCACCCCCATCCAAGGATAGGACACGAATCGGATTCCCGCCGGGCGCGACCACGAGCTGCAGGCCTGCGCGGCTTAAGCGCCGTCAGGGCCAGGGTCGTTGGAAATGTCAGCGCCGGAATCGTCGCCGGACTGGGGTATCAAGGGCGGTGAGGCCGTCGAGTTTCGGAGACGGTCGAGGAGCGCTTCATAGGCCTGGAGTTCCAGCTCAAACCTTTGGCGGTCTCGTTCGATCTCTTCAGGCGTCTTCGGCTGTTCTTCATTGAACCGTTCGGCAATTTCCGTGATTCGGTCGGCGGCGTCAATTGCGGAATTAAGCGCCTCCGGGTCGAATCTTGACGTCGTAATCGTCTCGGTATGCACGATGCCATCGAGGTCGGTATAGGAAATCGTGTGCGTCGTCGTCTCTCGGAAGTGGTCGCCGTCACTTGCACAACCCGACATGGCAATAGCTACTGCGAGCATGGCGGCAACTGCCAACACGCCCATTAAACCCTTCTTGATATTCATGGTTCTACTCCTCGATTTGCTGTCGTCGCAGCTCTATGAGTTGGCTTTCGCAGGCAGCAATTCGCTGCCTGAGTGACTCCCATTGTTCGGCCTGGTCGTAAAGACGCTTCCGGATATCGTCAGCTTCGCTCTCGAAACCGCGTATAAGCCGCTCCAAGTCCTCTTGGGACTGTTGGGCTGCCAGCTGAGCTGTCTCAGCCGCGCTCTGAGCCTCTTGGGCGGCCGTCTGAGCGGTTTCGGTGGATTCGATGGCAATCTGTGCCGGCGTCGGCCCGCCAGTTGCGGCGAGACCAAGGAGGGCGCCAACCAAGAGTGCAGCCCCAAAGAAGCCCCAAACGGCCGCATGGACTGCTGGATAGATTCGATCAATCACGCGGTACCAGCCTTACCGCGGCCTTCGCCGGCAGCCGCTTCGTCCAGAGTCGATCGGGATTGAATATGTCGGCATCCGGGATGTTCTCGACGACCCCATCATCGTAGGTCACTGTCACGTTGCGAGCGGTCAAAGCAACGGGCCCGGGCTTCTTTGAACCATCGTCGTTCGCAACGAACGTGGCCCGGCCGCAGATGAACTTCGCCCAACCCAAGAACGGTGCTGTGTATTCGGCAGCTGGGGAAATTGTGACTGTTAGTCGGTCGATCGGCCCATCGGACTTAAGGTCGGTCTTCACCGTTACGCCCGCCGGTGGCTCGAAGGCTTCAAACGTGAGAATCTCGTCGGACCAGGCAAACTGGAATCGAGCCTCCTTCACCTGAGCCATGGGGACGTCGAGGGCAACGCCGGCGAGAACCGTCTGGCCCGTAAGACGCTCAACGACGACTCCCGGGTCGATGAACGAACCCAGTCCGAGAATTGTGGTTGTAGCGCCAGTGATGACGGCGGGAAGTAGGCAGAGTAGGAATTTCACCGTGAGACCTCCTCGTAGAATTCCGGTGGCATAAAAAGCCGCAGCATCCAGCCCCAAATGAATGGCCCATACTGACCAGTGGCGTTGCGGTACAGCTCGAAATAGCGTTGAGTCCGGTAAGAGTGCATGGCCCCAATGAGGTTCATCGGTCCTCGTTGATACAAGCGATTCAGGGCTTTAGCGGTGAACGGCCCCATCTTTCCATCTTCGGTCAGTTCGCCAACCCAGGCATTGTTCCTGGCGTTCAAATTCACGGCTTGCTGGGCGATCGTCACCGCGTGGCCCGTAGACATGTGGACCGCCATGTCGAAGAGCGCAAGCTTCACCCATCGGGATTCCAGCAAATCAGGTCGGAGCCTTGACCAGAACTCTTCGAAATAGAACTGGATGGCGACAGCTTTCCGGGCCTCGGGCTTTGTGTTGGCCATGATGCGGGCATACCACTGCGGCCAGAACTTCGAGGCCACGCCATAAATCGTCTTCCCGCCGGGATCTTTGGCGTGGTCGGCAAAGACGCCCTCCTTCTCAAGCGTCCAATTCACGGCGAGGAGGAAATCGGCCGGATAATCACTCATGTCCGGGACCCTTCAAGGCGGTCGAGCGTCCGCTCAACACGCTCCATGACGACGGTGCTTCGATGGGTGGAGGCAGCGTGTTCGCTCATTGCCGAAGTATTGGCGGCGATGATGTTGGTCAGGTGGGTCTGGAGCCAGGTCTCGTGGGCGGCCTCGCGTTCTTCCCGCTTCCTATCCATTTCGATCTCTGCATCGGCCTTCTTGTTTTCCCGCTTCGTCCAAGTGACGACGCAGTAGGCCAGCAGGCCGAGAAATGCAACGACTATGAAACCCAATGGCCCAAGAATCTCCCACGCCTGGACTACTTGGCCTACCGTATCGTCGGATGCATTGGCCGCGACGGAGGATTCTGAAGCCGCGGCGACATATGCTTTGCCTACCGCTACCGAGTAGAGGCCGAAGACACTGACCGAGAGGGCCCCGATTCCCATAAATCGTGATCTGGAAAGTTTCATGAGAAGGCAGGCTGGGGGAATGTGTCAGCTCCGGTCAATTCCTTAGTTTAGTCGACTCCCTGGGTGGCTCGACCGGCTCGTCAATCGCGTCCTCTACACTTCGTGGGGCGATGCGTTCCCTTTCCGTCTCAAGGGTATCCTGCTGTTCTTTCGCTGGTAGCTCGATACTCACTATTCCAAGGGGTTTTAGGTGCTTAACCATATCTGCTCTATGAACAGTCTTTTCGTCCATAGAGTAAGCAGCCTCCTCGCGCTGAATGCACTCAATTACGTCCCTGAGGGCGAAGAAGACATCCTTGCACTTCGATTTCAATTGGTCCCAGTCGAATGAATCAGGCATTACCTCTCACCCTCATGTTCTTGATTCGCGCGTTGTACGAGACATCCTCGCTGCGAATCAGGAAATTGATGTAGTACGTACCCGGCGTGAAGTTCACTGCCGCGATGATAGCCCTGCCGATGGAGTACTCGTCGTTGTCCCACTCTTCCGGTCCGGTCGTTAGGTCACGGAAAGTCTTGATGGCAGGGACACTCTTGGAGGGACCATAGAACTTCCCGCCCACAAAGAACATTCCGTCAAGCGGGGTAGTTCCCGCCGCTGAGGATGCGAGGATCGGCGTCACAACACACGCGTCGGGTGTGACGTCTCCATCATCAAAAAGAGCCTCCCACTCGGCCTGGAAGATCGCGCGATGTTCGGCAATAAAGACTGCCTGCGACCAGGCAACCACATCGGTAACACTTGTCGTCGAATACACCGAAGTTTGTTCGCCGAGGAGTTCATTGAACAGGCCTAGGCCGTCCATAAGGTTGGTTGAAAATCCGTTTTTCGTCACACGCCAGAAGTCGTTTGAGTGCCCCCCGAGCGTCGTTCGTATATCCCCCGTGATGTCGGCCTTGTAGGCCGGAGCGGTGTTGCCGACGCCCAGGCTGCCTCCGACATATGCGTGTGAGGTACAGCGAAACACTCCAGTTACATCAAGCTTGTACGATGGAGAGTTGTTGCCCATGCCGACGTTTCCAGAAGAATTGATGTAGATGTCATTTCCGCCGGATACGCTAAAAAACAGGTCGGACTGGCTGAATCGAGCACGCTCGGACATGGTTGCCGCCCCGTCGACTCCGGTAGACGCATTTGACACGTAAAAACGCCAGATTCCGGTAGCGCCTTGGAACAGAATCATTCCGCCATAACGCCCAGATGGGACTTTGTGAACCATGGTAGTAGGCGGATTGGCGGCTCCTGTCCATCCGAGGTTGGACGCCCAAAGCGAACCGAACGTCGCGCTTTGCATGCGTATTTCGTTCCATGTTTCATCAGACACATCGCTCTTTTGAATAATGCGACTATTCCTATGCCCTTGGAAAAAGTCGCCCGCAATTGGCATGTGCAAAAGGTAGGTTGGCGCTGTGCTTCCGTAACCAATCTTGCCGTCGCTCGTGATAGTCCAACGGATGTTGCCCGCGCTGTCCTTGATGCGGAAATATGTGCCGTCCCAGTAGAGTTGCAACTTGAGGCCGTCGCCGAACAGCAAACGCTTATTATCGGCTAGTAGGAGCTCTCCATCTTGAACAACTTCCTGAATAGCATCGACAGCCGCTTTTAGCGGGCCAATATCAGTAGCGTTTACGGTGTGGGAGCGGATTTCACTCCACTCGCTCACAACACCGGTTTTCGTGATGTATCGGGCTTGCACTTCGTAAATTACGCCCGCGCCAACGTTGTCGAAAATGATTTGATTCTTCTCCCAATCGAAATAGGGAGAAAGGGCGGCATTTGCCCAGGCCGTGTAGTCATTCAGGGCGCGTTGGATATCCACTGCATTCCCGCTGCCCAGCAGGGCCTCGTCAATGGCACCCCTTACGTTTACATAGGTTCGTATTCTCCCCTGTATCGAACGCAACTCCACGCCAGTAGGTATGTCCGGGACTTCAATCGGGATGACCATCTTGTTGGTCACTGAGCCATCGCCGCTGATGACGGCGGCGGCTTCACCACTCACAATCTTTGACTCGTAAATCTCAAACTCGCTGGAGGAATTGGGTACATTCGTCCAGTTCGGTTGGATATAAGCGACCTTCGAAGTGCCATCATATGCGCCATCCCAATTCTGAATGACCCGTACTTGCCCAACGCCCGTGCCGGCCACAATCTTGACGACCATGGCGTTGTAGACGTTGCTCACCCCACTTGCTCCAGCGTCGAGCTTTATCGTGTCGGCAACAGAGCCGGACTGACAAGTCCCGGACCGGACCAAGTCGGAAGCGATTATCGGCGCTGGAGGACTCGGCGGGTTCAACGCTGGAGGAATCGTAGTCTGTGGATCTCGAGGGGGAATCGGTATTGCATCGCCGACGTGTACGTCGGGAGCGGCGTCGACGCAGACGATCCTAGCTCTCATGTCTCGTTGCGGCCGGATTTCCTTAACCAGAAGGTCCACGAATTGCGGCCCATAAAGGACAAGGTCTCCGACCTGAGGCAGAGTCCCTGACGACGAGATTGGCGTGGTAAATTCTATGGTGGCTGAATCGCCCGGATTCGTTACTACCTCCTTGCGGATGGTTTCATTATTATATGCTCTGATACTGACCTCGTACGTTTCGCCGGAGTCCATTGGGAATGGCTCATCGGTGACGATGTGGGTCACGTCTCCGGAACTCTCGGTCACGATGGCTTTGATTCGGCCTGACCCGATCCCGAATAGCGCGAGGTCATTGGTCTTCCTGATTAAGTCCCCACGTTTGACGTCAAGGAATTCCCAATCGGTTGTGAATTGGTAAACTTCGGGCCGAAGTTCAGCAACATCGAGCCAGTATCGGCCATCCTTGTACGCCTGCCATCTATCGGTGACACCAGGCAGTTGGAGCCTTTCGAATATGGTAGCCGTGTCTACCGTGTAATCGTCACGGTACACCGTCTCTTCGTTGATAACGAAGTCGTTGTCAGAGTCTGGGAATTCAATCTTGATGGCATGAGGCAGTTCTGGGTACGCACGGTTCCATGTAAAGTCTTTCGTATTCTTGAGCGAGAAATGCTGGCGAATTGCGGTCTGAGCGACATCTCTGACGACCGAGTACCTTCCCGCCGGGCTCACGGCATATGAAGCGCGGCCCGCTGCGGCAATAGTCCTCAGCGCCTCGAGCTTGGTGAGGTCGCGGTCAAGCTTCGCGTCGAACGTACGGCCGACCTTCTCGATCTCGAGAATGCGGAAATCACTCGTGTTATCCGGCTGTACATCCCAAGCTTCGGAGACAGTCGCCACCTTGGTTGCACCGACATAGTCGGAAATCGTCCTGACCTGACCAACACCGGCCCCTGCGACGATAGCCACTTTTTCTCCGTTGTAGAAGTCATCAACGGCGGATGCGCCGACATCTAAAGTGATTGTAGAAGCTCCGCCTCCTTGAGCGGTGTCCTCGCGGATGGCCTCATTATTGAGGAACTCCTCTTCGTTCATTGCCTCAGCCCATTCGAGGATGTCTTCGAGGTCTATTTGTGAGTCCGCTACCACCGGTCTCGCGATTTCGTTGCGAAGGATGTCACAGTAGGCCCAAGCCGGATTGCGAGTCAGCCCCTCGGTCCACTGTGCGCCGTCCCATATGGGCAGATAGCTCTCCGCGATGCAGTTGAATTGCTCCAGAATTCCCGACAATTGGTCGCTCGCTTTAATTCTCATTGCCACCAGCGCAAGGCCTTCCCTGAGCACCGGGGCTTTATCTCGAAACACAGATCGGAATGCGGTTAGGCGAGCCTCATCTCGTATCTCGTACGTACCGGAAGTCCGGTCAGTTGGAGTTACCCTGCGAATGCGAACTTCGTATAACCCCGGTCCAGACGCGGGAGTCCAGCGAAGGGTTCGGCGGACGATTGCCGAGCTATTGTCACTAACCCGAATATTGTTGCCTTCCAGGATGCGAAACTGGGAAGTGCTATCCGGAATCGGTGAAAAGTTTTCCGAAGTCGTCGCCACCCTCGTCGAACCGATGTAGCTGCTTATCGTCTTACTCTGGCCGGCGCCTGTTCCTGACACGATCTCGATGGTCATGTCCTTGTACTCGTTGTCGTTCGATGAAGCACCGGTATCCAGCGTAATGGTGGCGGCGCTACCCGCCTGGGCCGTACCCTCATGAACCACTAACTCGGCTGGATATCCCCCCAGCAGGTCATCAAGTCCTTGGTATCCGTAGAAAAGCCGAATCCAAGACGGTGCGTTCTGCAGATAGGCCTCTAAGTCATCTGGGTCACCGGAAGTGATGTACCGATTGGCTTCAAGTAAGTCGCCCAGTATCGGAATGCGCCTGATTACAGCGTCTACCACCTCTCTGGCTTCATCGGTCATATCACGGAAGGTTGTGACGCCCCAGTCATCAAATAGGTCGTTCAGGCGCGTGGCGACATTTACAAGGTCAGAGTAGACGCCGGCATCGAGGGTAATCTGCTCCTGAATGAGCCCTATGCGATCGAGCGTGGATCCTAAGATGTCCCCCAACGCACTTAGCAGAACAACCGGAGCCGCCCGGTCACCACTTCCAAGTGTAAATTCGATTATGTCGGCCCAATTGTCCAGGTTGTTCGCGACATCCTGAAGTCGGTCCTCCAACTCCTGTAGCGGGTTCCCGCCGAGCTCAGTGCTCGGATTGTGGGGTCGATAGAGGTCCGGGTAACTTAGTCTGGTCCATCGAGTCTGGAAGCTATCGTCCTCTTCGGTATCCGTAGTCCCTTTTAGCCTGTACTCAATCGCAAACTCGACCAGCGGGGCGAGAGTCGTTCCATCTGAGCTTCGCGCTTGTAGCCCTTGTGGGAAACTGATATCGAGGCTTATTTCAGAAGTGTCGGCTTCCGTCACCTGGTAGGTCCACGCATTTGGATCGACAATCTCGAACTGGGATGTGGCGTCCGGCGTGACCACCCAATTCGGTGTAATCGTCGCGACCTTCGTCGAGCCGTTGTACGCAGTGATTGTTCGTTCCGAAGATGGGCTACCAGTCCCGCTCGTTATGGTGATCGTCATCCCCACATAGAAGTCGTCTTGCCCCGATGCATCGGAGTCTAGGGTGATAGTCGAGGAAGTTCCACTTTGTGCCGTATCGACTCGCACCTCGTTCGGTGTCTGGTCCAAAAGGATATTCAATGACTGTTCGTCGACACTCGATTGGTCTACGAAGACGGTCTGCGTGAACTTGTCACCGGGCTGCCCTTGTAGGGCCTCCCACTCGATGTCATTGAACCTGTTTATCGGAGTGTTTCCGATTCGGAAATCAGACAACCTCAGACGCCCGTGACCTACGCAAAACAGGAGACGGATGTACTGAGAATTGTCATTGCCAATTTCAGTGTAAGGCGGGGCAGCTAGGTCCGGATAAACCCTCACGCGACCATAGACTCGTGGGATCGGCTCGTACGGCCGTAGGCGGTTCCGGCTCCCCTGGATGCTGTAGCCTATTTCATCAAGTGGAAGCTGGGCGGGTGGCACAAGAGCGTTCGTGAGGAGTAGTCCGCCGATATTGACGGCGCCCCCGAGTACTTGGCCGCCTATACCGGGAACAGCTATCTGTGTCAGAAGCCCGAGTCCGGAACTTAGTACCCCCAGTGCGAGACGCAACGTAGTGCTCGGAATCAGGCCGCCACCGATCCCGAAGTTGCCAGGAATTACCGTGATGTCTAAAACCACACCCGGCTTTGGTGTGACGCGATGGTACCACTCAGGGTCCACATGACTACCACCCAATCTGACATAGCATTTGGGATTTCCGAGCTTCTCTAGGATGTCGGCAATAGTGTTCGTCCGGGCAAAGGTGTGGTTCTCGTGCTCTTGCCGTGGCCAATATGTAACACGAACCGGCGTCATGCCTCAGCGCGCTCAAGAAGTCGGTGGCGATGAATTCCCATAAGGCGCTTCTCAAACCTTTCATCACGAAGCGACCCAACGACGACGCCGCCAAGGTGTGCGTGAAGCATGTAGTTGTGGCTTAGATACACGCCAACGTGAGTGCGACTACCTGGCATTCGGATGAGTACGAGGTCCCCTGGTACTCTGGACTCATCCTCCTCGAGTTCACGCCAGTCCTCAGTCCACGGCATCTCGGGGAGACGAACGGCTAACTGCTCTCGGTAAAGAAGACGCACGAAGTTGTAGCAGCTCAGCCCGGTCTCTTCGTCGTCACCATCCTCAGCGAACGGCAAACCCAGGTATCGGATGAGCCAAGTTCCATGCTCCGTCATCAAGCCGTCCATATTCATATGTACAGGACCCCCGGAGTCACCCCTGGCGTGTAACCGATCGGGAGGGCGGATCGATTGAGGAGGTCTTCGACACCCGTGCCTATTTCCAGCGTAGTAGAATCCTTGTTTCCTGCGGCCTTTACCGTGAGTGTCATCGGTCCATATTCGATGACGTCGGGATCGATGGTCGTAATCACGCTGAGAGTGACCGTGGGGGGTGTGCCATTTTGCTCTCGGAGGTTTCGTGCCAGTGCCAGGTCGACGTTGTCGAACAGTATTGAAACGTCTGGAAGTCTTTCTTCGGTGCTTTCCGGTAGGTCGAGCTCAAATTCACGGGCCTCGTAGACTGCGCCGTTGCTGGTCATATTCTCGTTGTTGTTGACATATCGGTTGGTCGCCCCCACTTTGTATACTGACGTTACGTCCGGTGGGGTGGTCCAGTTTGGTGAAACATTGGCGACCTTCGTCGAGCCGTTGTATGCAGTGATTGTGCGGCTCTGGCCACTGCCGGTCCCTGCGAAGATCGTAACTTCCCGACCGATGTACTCACCGTCTTCAGACGAGGCCCTGGAATTCAGCGTAATGGATCCAGAGGCGCCGCCCTGAGCACTGCCCTCCTGAAATGTGAAATTGAATGCCAGAAGCACGAAGATGGCGTGTTGGCTGGATACCTTAAACGATTCCTCAATGAAGGCCTGGGACGGAGTGCTCACGGAATGATCTCCAGATTCAAGTCCGCAGCCCACAACGCGTCATCCGGATCGGGTGCGCCCAAGCGTTGCCTCCAGGCCGGCTCATCGAGGAATCGAAAGTTCTTTGTTGCCCCGTCTTCGGGATCCACCCATTCAAACTCCAGAGACCCGCCGGCAATCGTGGTCTCATAGAACGCTTCGAAGATCGCCTTCTGAGCGCCGGTGATCTCGCATGGGATGCGACGAGTAAGCACCGTGGCCGTGTACCGTCGACGTTTCTTGGCCGCCCCGCCATCGGTTGGAGTTCTGAGACTATTGGGGAAACGGCCGGTCTCGGTACCGGTCTCCCGAATGTCAGAAGCTGCAAGGTCGACTGGCCATACTGGTGTGGGCATTACTGCGGCCTCCGTCGAATTCCGTAGTTCCGCTCATAGGCGCGGTCCAAGGACCCATTTGCAACGAGCCTGTCCAATTCGTCGCGGATAATGGCCCGAACCACCTTGCTGCCATCGGGGCCCGTGGATTCCTCGACTTCCACCGGGGCGCCACTTGAACGTTGGTCGATGATTTCGACGTGCACGATATTGTTCGCACCATCGGCCCGAACACCAAGGTCACCTCCAGGCATGCGCTGTAGCGGCATTACGGCTTCTGGGCCGGCTTCTCCCATAAGGCCCATACCCTTGGCCATGGGGAATACCGTCGGTTTTGAGACCACGCCGCCGCGGGCAAACGGGATGACGTTGCTCATGTCAACCACGCCGCCCTTGGCAAATGGGACCACGTTGCCACCTTCAAAAGCGGCACCCTTTCCGAAGGCGCCTTGAATGGCGGAAACGATCGGGTCCACGAATCCGGTTTGGAAGGTGATTTTGAAGATGTCTTCCAGGATGCTGTTGAAGAACTCTTGGAAGTTGGCCTCGCCTGTCTTCAGGAATTCAGTGATCGTATCGGTGAATCGCTGGCCCCACTCCTCGACTGCATCGCCGAGCTCCTGGAAGAGCTTTTCTACGCCCTTTACTTCCTCTTGGCCCTCATCACCAAAGAGTCCAAACGCCTTCGCGGCTTCGAGGATTGCCGTTATGATCAGGGTTACACCAGCGGTTGCCTCAGCCATATCGATGGCGATCGTCCGGCCAGTAATTTCTGCCGTGGTGGCGAGAATCTTAAATGCACTGGAGGCCAACTTGATGCCAGACGCTACCCCTGAAACAAGGTTTGTGACAGAGGACAGTTGCGAAAGAAGTTGGGAGACTCCGTCCTGACCGATGGCTGCGAATTCATGGCCTAGCTGGGCGATGTTGCGGGACGTCGCCGTGATATTCTCCGTGAGCTCCGTGAATTCCGCCTCAGCCTTGTACTCCTTCAGGAGCGTAATCGCATTCTCCATGAAAGCCTGATGCTCGGGGCCTCGAGCGGATAACTCATCGAAAATCGCATCGATGGCGTCTACGCCAGCTACCCCGTAACGATTCCAATGGTCAATCGCGAAGAACTCTGCCGATTGCGGGTCACTCAGGAATTTGTCACTGCTCAGGGCGTCATTCAGCGTGGAACTCGTAGATTCCGCGATTCCCCGAGATGTGCCAAGTCCTGCCCAAATCTGGTCCCCTGACGCGGCACGGGCCTGGGCTTCCGACTCCTCACGGATGCGCTGAATCTCCTCGGCCGTCCTGGCACCCTCTCGGCCAAGGGTAATCATCTTCTGGATGAGGACGTCGACGCTCTCACTGGCCAAGTTGCCAAGGACATCCCGGTATAGCCAATCGGCGAACACGGTCAAATCGTTCGGGTCAATTCGTCCCGCATCTGTGAGCTTCTTAATGCCTTCAGTGACCTGGTCGAAAGCCTGAGCGTCGGGGGGCTGAATGCTTTCCCAGAACTTGATGCCTTCATCCTGTCGCGCCTGTACCGCGGCATTCTGGAACGCATCGGCAAGTGCCGTGTCGAATCCGCGAATTGCGTCTGCTGCCCGGTTTATTTCGTCCTCAGATTTGTCTCCAAACGATTCGAAGAGTGCGGCACCAAGCTTGGATAGGGTCTCGACACTCATTAGCCCTGCGGCATTTAAGGCCTTGGTCTGCTCCTGAGCTGTCTTCACGAGGTCCACTACAGGGAATAGGCTCCGATACAGTGATTCGCCTTGTTGCTGCAGCTTCTCCAGCTCGCTTGTGCCACTTCCGCGCCCACGGCCTTTTTTTCCAAGCAGGCTTTCCAATAGGTCGAGGTCTGCCTGGACTTCAGGCGAGACTTCGGGTTTGCCCGAGGAGCGAGTTGGTCCAGGTGAACTTTCGGCTCCCCGATTGTTGTAAATATCATTCAAGAAGGCTTGGGTTTGTAGCCGTTCGTAAGCCGATCGCTCGTTTAGAATTGCCGAGGCATTCGGAGTAGATGATGCGTCAACAGTATCGGGGATGATACTGCTGATACCTTGACGCGCAGCCTGTCCCCAGAATGTTCCTGTCAAGATCTGCCCGGTGGTTTTCGCGACGCTCCATAGGGTTGGTAAGTTATTTGCCGCGAGACCGACGCTGGAGGCAAGTTCTTTAAGGAGTCCGTTGGCAGAGTCGAGAGCATCATTCATTCCGTCCAGCGTACTGGTTAGATCGTCGATCATTTCGATGAATGACGGCGCAAGAGCTTCACCCATCTTTAGCTTGAAATCTACCCACTTGTTGGCGGCGATTTGGAGCTGCTCGCGCTGGTCATCAAGGCGTTTGTTGTATTCATCGGTGTGGGCCGTACCTTCAATGAAGAACCGATCCGCGTCCACAAAGTTCTTTCTCACTTTGTCGACAGACTGGGCCAGACCGAGGAGAACCTGCGTTCCTCGGGTTCCCTCAACGCCGATATTCTCCAGAATCTCGAAGGAGATTCCTTGCTGGGCACGCTCGAGCCGTTCCAACCCCTCGATAAACGAGATGATGGCCTCTTCAGGAGCCGTCCGGAACTTCGCGGCAAACGAATCTATAGTCTCGCCCGAGACTGCGGCGAATACCCTGAGCTCATCGCTTCCGGTACTCACTGCCTTGGACATGGAGATTAGGAATTGGGTCATCGCCGTACCGCCCAATTCCGCCTCAAAACCGAGTTGTGATACCGACGTGGCCAGGGCTGTGATCTGTGCGTCCGTCAGTCGTACTGTGGAGCCGGCTGAGGCAAGCCGTTGCCCCATATCGAGAATGTTCCGCTCGAATGTGGCCGTGCTGTTGCCGAGACCCGAAACAGTCGCAGCTAGGTTCTTAATGTTCTCCTGTGGAAGCCGGGTAATATTCGCCCACTGTGCAAACGTCGTCGCGAGTTCCTCGGGCGATATCGCATTGTCGACCGCGACATTCATCTTGGTTATTTCGCGCGTAAATTCAGCGATGTTCGGCGTCTTGATACCCAGCTGCCCGGCAACTGCGGCGATGCTTGCCAGCTTTGTCGCCGCGATGGGCATTTCCAGCGACATCGCGCGTATTTCGCTGTTGAGACCTCGCAGTTCCGCTTCGGTGCCGTTCACCGTCTTTTCGACACCGGTGAAGGCGGATTCCCAGTCCATGTTCAGGCGAATTGCGTCGGGGAGAATGCCGACTAGGTTCTGGAACCCATTGAAAGCGAGTACTGAAACACCATAAGCACCGGCAAGCCGTGCGGTGAAGCCGCTCATGGACATGTTGCTACCGCCCATGAGTCCGGACATCACCGAGACCTGCTGTCCGACCCTCTGGACGCCGCCAGCCGCTTCCTTACTCCCAGCGGCGAGGCGATCCATTGTCCGCTGATGCGTGACCATGGCCCGGGGCAATGATGCCGCCATCTCGCGATTGGCCGCGGTTATCTTCTGGATGTCTTTTGCGGCAACTGTGGCGTGCAGGGAGATGCGTTCCATGCCGACGATGTACTGACGACTCGTCTCGGCCATACGATTGAAGTTGGCGGCATAACGATTTGCAGACGTCTCGAAAACGTCGGCAAGCTTGGCGGCCTCTTTGTTTGCGGCCGCCAAGCGGGAACGGAGCTGAGATACATCCTTGTTGACCTGAGTGATTTGCTGTTTCCACTCACCCAGGTCGAGCTGCATCTTGCTCGTTATGGCACCAACTTCGAAGGTGTTCAACGGATATACCGCCCTTTTAGGCGCTGTCTAAGTTCTGCGCGGTTAGTGGCTTGCTGCTTTCGGCGCTTCTTCAACTCTTCTTCCTGTTCCTCCTTGCTCTTCGGATAGCCAACGCGACGAAGCCGACCGATTAAGCTCTCCACTTCCTTCCGAGACATGTTGGAAGCGAGTGAGGCCTCTATTGCGTATAAGCGTCTCCTTGCAATCAGGGCATGCGCTTCGATGAACCAGAAGTCCCTATCCCAATCAGACAGATTGAGCAGCTCGCTGTAGGTGAAGCCCGGAAAGGCCTCGGCAATTACCGCGAGCGGCTTGCCTTTTTTGCGGCTTCTTTGCCCTTCTCGTTGCTATCGGAAATGGCCTGAGTGATGAATCCCAATAGGCAGTTCGACTGCAGAACGTCGAGCCCTTCGAACTCCGCTTCGTCGGCATTGGTGAAAATCGCGAGTTGGCGGATGTTCATCGCATTCGGCTTGCCTTCCAGCTCTTTCGTTGCTTTCGCAAGTTCTTCCTGGAGTTCGTCCGTGCACTTGACCACCGTGTAGGTCTTTTCGCCGACGCTGAACGTGATTGGGTCGTTCAGGCTCTTAACATCCTCAAGCTTGAAGTGAGGCATTGGAGGTATCCCTTTCGTTTGTCCGAAAGATGGGCCGACAGCACGCTGCGGTGTACTGCCGACCCACCCCGGGAGTGCGCTTGGTTAGGAGCTCTGTTGCCCGACGGAGGCGATAACGCCCGTCGTCAGGTCGGTGAAGATGGCGAACATCACGGCGTAGACCTTCGTTGTTTCGAGGTCGAACGCGATGTTGGCATTCAGCTTCGGCGCCGCCAGTGGGAAAACGAACCATTCGTTCTCGTCTTCGGTGGGTTCTTCGCCAACTAGCGGCTTCAGAATGAGTTCCTGTGCCGCCTTACGAAGGCTCTTTCCGACAGCGCTCTTGATGTCGATACGCTTGTTGCCACCAGGCATATTCACGATCGTGGCGCCGTGAATTAGGGAGGCGAGCTGGTCGACGTCCACGCCGGCCAGGTTCGCTTCCACACCGACGATCGTCCCGCTGACGATTTCGTCGTGGGCCTGTTCCCCGGAGTGATCACGCCGGCTTTGTACGGTCCGCTGGTCGATTTGCACTCGCGTTCCGCCGTTCGTACCGCCGTCGGGGTTCTCGACTGTCTTGCCCAACACAACCCCGCCAAGTACGAGTTGGCAAGGGCCGATGTCGGTCCAAATGGCACCGTCACTCATTTCAGCTCTCCTTCTTCGCTCTTACGAGCAGGTTTGTTGTGAACTCGCAACGACCCTTATCGTCTTGAGCGGTAATGACTGGTCGGTCACCAACGATGGAGTAGATTTGGTGGCCGGAAATGTTGATTCGGCACTGACCAAACAGGAGTTGAAAGATTCGAAAGGCCTCGTCATGCGCGGCCTTGAAGTGCGTACCCCTCGTCGTGAGTCGGAAGCTGCTCTGGCTGTTTTTGGTTCGATACGCGTTATTCTTGCCGGGGCCTTCGATGATGGAAGTACAAAGTTCCGTTTCAACCGGAGGACGGATGCCAACGAGGAGTGTCTTGCCCTTCTCCAGAGAGGTGCGTTCGGCGACGTAATCGGAGAACTCGTAGAGCATCATGATCTCCCGTTTATTTCGTCGGCTACGATCTGGGCATAGTCATCCGCGTTGGCTTCTTCCTTCAGGGAGAGGAACTTCTTCCCGGTACCGGGATGGGTGTAGTTTTTGACGGGCCGGGTACCGTCTTTGCGTACGCCTTCATGCTGGTAGCCGGCGTATGGCGTGTTGAATCCAACAGCCCCCGTGATCTTGTTGTCGTCGAGGGGTTCGTCGTAGACGAGTCCTGGAGTTCCAACGGCTCCCGAGGCGCCTTGCCCGGATGCAATCGGGCCGCTGTGAATCAGTTCGCCTTGGACAAAGACCGAGACCGAACCACGCAGAGTTCCCTCTTCGAGGGGCACCATTGGTTCATCATTGATGGCGTCCTCGGCAAGCGCCAGCATGGCCTTACCAACCCCTCGCTTTGCAGCGGCCTCGATGTCCTCGAGCGTACGTGAGAATGAGGCTTCGAACTCGCCCGTATCGAAGTTGATCCCGATCATGCGAGGGACACCTCGTAGCCGTATTCGGGCCCGAGACTGTCCAGAGCGCCGATAGCGACGATTCCGTAGCGGACGTTCTTGTGGGTGAACTGGTCCTCAATGTTTGGCTCTTTTGGCATGGTGATAGTTGCGGAGGACGCAACGGTTTCGCCGGCGGCCATGGCGGTGGTTTCGCGTTGATTGCGCACCATGCGGGTCTTGCGCTCGAATCGGCACCGGAGTGGGCGATCGGCGGTGGGCAAGGGCACACCATTGGCATCGCGGCCCTTGAATCTGTGCCAAGTTACCTTGGCGTTGTGATACGCGCTGAGCATGCGCGTGAAGGTGGGGGAGTGTGTTTCAGGACTTCAATGGAGGGCTATTGGTCGCCGCGAATCCACCAGTTGAGGGTCGTCTCAAGCTTTCCGGCGTGAGCGCGGTGCAACGTCTTTACCTGGGCGAACTTGGCCTTGTGGGCCTCCGGGATCGTCCCGGCCGCCTCATCCTCCAGGAGCTTCCGAAACAAGTCTCGTTGAATATTGCAGTCAGGAATGATGTCGGACTCAGCCTGGAGAGGGTCATACGATTCGAGCCGCTTCCGGAGATCTGGCACAGACTCCCAGAACTCGACCATGGTGTCGAGGAGAGTCTCGTAGTCTGGTTTCGGGGTTACAGCCACAGTGGGTTGTCTCCAAGGTCCAGTGCGCCCAGGCTGCTGGCCTGATATGCAGTGATTATCTTACCACGATCCGCAGAAAGGAACACGGCCATGAGCTGCTCGGTCTTGGCCCCTCGGAGTTCGGGGGGGACGACGTCCTCCATCTTGGCTATGACGGCCACCATGGAACCGCCTCGGCGATTATAGACGGCCACTTGCGCGTCCTTGTTGAGGCATACGTTCTGGATGACCTCCTGATACTTCTTGGAATTGAAGGACTCCGAGAACTGGCCCTCCTTTACTCGCTTCTCGATGTGGGAATTGAGAGACTTTTCTGAATTCCACTGGGCATCGCGAACCCTGGCCGTCAGATTTCCCTTGGTCGCCGAGGTAGGAGCTCGGCCCTGCAGGAGATTCCGTGCCACTTTGTCGCCGGCATGCTGACTCAGTTGCTTTGCGGACTTATCGCGGAGCAGTTCGCGATATTGCTCCACGCCGGTCACTGGTTCCTTGCTCTGGCTGACCTCCTGTAACAGCTTCTCCGCCGCGGCGTCGGACTTCCGTGGCACGTGGGCCGTCAACACATGGCGGCAGAAGGGGTGATACGGAGGGCGTTCCGCCAGTGGGGGATAACCAGCGGTTTTACCGGAAATACTGTAGACCTTGCCCTGGTAGTTCGCGCAGATCGGGCATGAGTCTGCATGGACGCTGATACGAACCAAGTCGATCCCATATTCGAGGCAGGTCCGGATGGTGCCTTCCGTCACGGCTTCCCGGGTCTTCGTCCGGACCACAAGCTCGGCGTAATGCGCCGGCGTATACCACTTGCTCCCAGCCTGTAGTAGCTTTCCCTTGCCGAGGCGATCTTGTAGCTCCTTGGCGAGTCGAGATGACACATCCCTTCGAGCGCTTCCTTGAAGGATGCCGTCCTGAATCATCCGGTTCACTTGGGATTCCTGGATGAGCTTCTGCTGGGTATCCCGGAGGATGGTCCGGGAGGTGCCACGGACGGCCTCGTTGGCCTTCGTCATGTCCTGGACGATACCCTCGGAGATGGTCTGGACCGCCCTGGTGTGGACTTGGGATCCGAGGTCGATCTTCGGCTTTATGGTGACCTTCTGCTTCCGGAGCGAGTTCTGGGCAATGTCAACACCATGCTCGTAGGACTGCTTGATGACCTCACGTTCTACAACTTCCTCGAGCTCAGCCTGAAGTGCATCGACGTAGGCGTCGACCTGCCGGAGCAGCTCCCGGTAGCGGAACTTTTGGAAGGTGGTAAGGGTGGCCTTCTCCAACTCCTTCTGGAGCCGTTCGCCGGCAGCTGAGTATACGGCAACCAGCTCCTCGATGAGCCGGTCCACCTGTGGCGGATTCCCATCCTCGCCATAGAACTCGCCCGCCATGGGCTATTTCCCCTGTTGTTCCTGAACGAACCGGTCGCGCAGATCCCAGTATCCCTTCGAGCCGCAAATGGGCGCCTCGTTCTGCCCTTCGTAGTGCCACCGCTTCGAGGGGACGACGGACAGTCTGACACCCTTCCGACGGGCTTCGTAGGACCAATAGAGGTCATCCAGGCGATAGTCGTGGCAGCCCTGCATCGGAACGAGGAAATCCCCCGTCCGGCCGAGGTACCACTGGCCGACGAAGTCGACGTCGACGGGCGCGGTAATCTCGTCAGCCCGTTGGAGTGGATGTGACCGATACTTCGGGCCCAGCTTCCGTCCGAAGATGGACACGACCCCGTGTAGCTTTGCCTGCCAGTCCTTCATTTCGGCGAGGAAACCACCCTCAGGCATGACGTCATCGTCGGCCGCACAGAAGAACGGCGTTCGCACAAGATTCGCGCCTCGAAACTTCACGCAACTGCCGATGGGATCGGAGCACCGTATTACCCGAACGGGCTGCTCGGTCGAAAAGGTGTCTGAATCGTCCCATACGATGATGTTCGGACATTGGTTCAGCCAGAGGCTCAGGAGGGACTCCAAGCGATGGAGGCGGTGACGCACCGGGATGAAGATGGTCACGTCGTCAAGCATTCTGATAACTCCATGGTTTCGAGGATTCGAGCGACCCGATGGTCGTAGGTGTGATGGGCTAGGACGAACCGACGGCACCGGTCACCCATCGCCCGGGCTTGTTCTGGATTTTGTTCGATCCAGCGATAGATGTCGCAGGCCTCGTCGACGGTCTTGTAGTAGCGCACATAGGCGCCGTCGGCTCCCATCTCAGGCTTGATGCCCATGATGTTCTTCACGAGCGTCGGGACGCCCGTCCCCGCCATCAGGTAGACACGGTTGGACCAGTATCGGCTGACAAAGCCGTAGGTTGCCTCAGCCGCCAACAGGGCCCTACAGGTCGATGCGGTCTGGACCATCGCCTTCCCGAAGACCTCGGCACGAACTTCCTGGACCGTGACGTGGCCGGCCAGACAGCGCCCCCACAGGGCGACAGGTAACCGGCCTGCCAGCTGCTCAATGAAGTCAGTCCTTTCCGTACCCTTCACCAGGGCGCCGAAGAAGGCCAGTGGATGCTCAATCGCCACACGGAGGTCCTCGGCATACAGCTCGGCCGGAACGCCCTGCATGAGCCAGTGTAGGCGGTTTCCGAGGGCACCGCCGAACTGCTGCCCGCCGTCGGTGATGAATACGTGGTCCACGAATGCGGAGGCCTCCATCACCAGGTCCCTACGGCGTACGGTGGACTGGTCTGAAGTGGCCACCGCATCGAAGTACCAGAGCGCGATCGGGACTTTGGTGAGCTTTCGAAGCCGCGGCAGGCACTTCCATTTGGCCCGGAGTACTGCCCCAAGGCAGAGGACAAAGTCCACGGTTCCCACCCGGAATTGGGGTGTGTTTATCGTCATTGGATGAACCGATCGGACATCTACTCCGGCCCGGCGAAATGCCGCGGCAATCCACTGGCCATTGTCGTGGGGGTTGCGGGTATTCGTGACCAGCAAACAGGTCATACGGCACGCCCCTCCCTGTGGGCAAACAGCCAAACCGGAGTTGCACAGTACACTCCGATCTTCCGGTAGCCGAGGCCCTTCAGGAGATGGACGGCCGGACCGTGACGGTGTTCGGGCGTCACCTCGAGTGCCACGAGAGGCCGGAACGTCGTCAGGATACGTAGGCCAGCGGAGAGAGCCTTGAACTCCATCCCTTCCACGTCGACCTTAATGCAACTGACCGGCCGTTCGCCGGCGTGGTCCCGCCAAACTTGGTAGAGGGGAAGAAGGGGCACAGCGCCCGGACAATCGGGGCTATCGGCATGAGTAACGGCGCCGGAGCCGATGTTGTTTGGCTTGAGCTCTGTGATCGTGCCGAACGCCTCGACGTCCGATATCCCGAACGGAGCTATCGTGACCTTCCGCTCGAGGTGATTGGCCTCAATGTTCTTGCGCAGATATTCGAGGGCTTTCGGGGCCGGCTCGATCGCGACCGTGTCGAGACCCGCAATGGCGCCGAAGAAGACAGAGTGGTTTCCGATATTCGCGCCTACGTCGAGGACAATACCCTTCGCGCCCGACAACTCGCTGTACATCCGTTCGAGCAGTTCGATTTCGTAGAACGTTCGTGATGTGCGGATGCTGCGAAAGATGTGGTCATTCTCTGGCCCACAGAAGTGAATCGGCTTCTCGGCCCGCTTGTTCTCAAGGCCCCGTATCGGCGGCGAGTATTTGAACTCAGTCTCGGTCATGTCTCACCCCAGATGAGGCCCTGGGCCTTCCTTGCGTTCTTCAGGGCCATGTCCTCGGCCTTTCGTATTCGTGCATCGCGATGGGTCTGGTCGGGCTGGTCAACGGGCCCGGTATGGCGGACCATCGCCGTCGATTCGTAGTGAAACTTGCCCAGCTTCATGGCCAGCCAATGGACCTCCTGGCATGCGAAGTGCCAATAGCCTGGGAAGAACGGCTTGTGCTCTGGGTAGCGATCGAGGAATTTGCAGCCCATCAGGAAGACACCTGTGGGGTGATGCTGCTGGTCCTGGGCGATTCCGACTACGCCATCATCGTCCGGAAAACGCTCGTTGAATGCAGCCATGGCGTTGGTGATGGTGTCTCGCTGGAAAATGATGTCGTCGGTCGCGAACAGGATGCCGTCCAGAACCCGCTTGTCGAGGTTGATATGGTCGCCCAAATCAAGCAATCGACGAATCGCCTCATTGCGGCACCAAACACTACCCTTGGTCGATCGGTCCGATGTATGCGACGAAGCCATGCCTTTGTGACAGTGGAGCCAAGCGTTTGACAATGCGAGGTCTGACGCTGCGCAATTGTCGGTCATGACAGCAACTGTCGTTGATTCGCTTTCGGGGATGCTGTCCAAGCACCGCCGTAGTTTCGCCACACGGCCACGGGTCGGAATTAGGACGGTGACGTGTTTCATTGTGGCCGCCGCCTCCGCAGCCCGAAACAGCGCGTCAGCACGGAATCCAGCGCGCCGTTGGTAATCGCCCCTTCCATCGATTGTGTCAGGCGGCCGTATTCGGAGCTTTCTCTGGGCGGGCGTTCCCCATAGATTTCCCGGTTGAGGATGAATGCGAAGTCCTGAGTGAAGCCCTCAACGCGTTCTACGAACTCTGCTTTGAGGACGTTGTAGAGGTTGGGGTCGGACTCCTTGAGTGGGTCGAGAAGCCTGGTCTGGACGAAGTGGATGACCTCGCCATGGACCCCATGGATCGTTTCGTGGAGCCAGAACTCCAGGCGATCTTCTTTCTCGTACGTGAAATAACTGGCGTGCACGGTGTAGACGACACGCCGATATTGCGGTTCCGGCTTGCACGCCATCACGAATTCGACTTCGGGGTTGGCTCCGTCATTGAAGATGGAAACCTGTGATGCCCAACACGGGAGCAGTCTCCGAACTGTTTCGAACTCCTCGTAGATCTGGTCTTCCTGCTCTTTTGAACGGAAGTAATGGACCTTTACGTCGAGAGTGCTCATGCTCCGATTTCCTTCTTGAATCGTCGGCTGGCCTGCATCTGCTCGATGACAGGGGCGCCGAGGTGGGCCATTGAGTCGAAGATTTGGCAGTAGGTCGGCGGCAGCTCGATGAAGTTGAGTCGGCCCGAATTGCGCCATTCATCGACAAGGGCGGTGAGGTTGCGTTGGTCTTGGCATGGGCGCATCGGCGTGCTGTCATTCCGACGGATCCACTCACGGACCAAGTCCCGGACGGCCGGCACGCTGCGGAGATACATGACAGCCGTCGAGATCTCGTTCGGTCGCCCCTTCTTGCCCCATTCGCCCCACTTGAACTCGGTGGCAGCGAAGTCGGCGGGTAAGTTGTCGAACCAGGCCGGATAGCGGCGGATTCGGCTGTCGGCATCGAGGAACAAGAGTGGCCTGTTCGGATACTCAAGGAGCTTCCGGCCTATGAACCGGGCCTTGTAGTAAGTGTTCTTTGTCCAGCTGCCTTCGCTTGCAATGCCCTCGATATGAACCTCCAGGCCGTGCGCACGGGCGGATTGGACCATACCTTTGATTTCTTGCTCATACGATGTCCCGACGGTGTAGTAGCCGATGACCAGTGGGCGTTCGGGCTTCTTGGCGAGCAGCAGGTCCCGCGTCCAGTCGTCGGCCTTATGGAAGCAGCTCAGAGCGCTGTCCCAGCAGAAGTTGGTGACGTGGATTCCGTCTGCCTGAAGAACGGGCGCCCCCCTGTTGAACGGTCCCTGGAACCGGTTGTAGCAACTGGAGTCCGTCTGCTTTGGATAGCCGCTATGCCACCAGGCCTGCCGCTTGTCGGCCGTGCCCTTCATGTCGAAGCCAAGGAGGTTGATGTGGCGGGCGCCGAGGGCCCACGCGAGCTGTAGGGCCATCCAACCTGAATTGATGCCCTGCCCTCCGGCGCCGAGCATTTCGAGCGTGGGAGGGAAGATGTACTGGTGTGAGTGGCGATCGACGCAGTAGAACTTCTCGTCGCCGGCGTACGAGAGCGGGGTGTTCGGAAGGACCGTGAATACCTTTGGGCCGGTGAAGGCTTTCCACAGGTCCCACGAATCGTCCCCAAAATCGCCGGCGACGACCCAGCGCTTGTAGCGCATGTCCATGGAGACCATCATTCCGACGTTGGGTAGCTCGTAGGCTCGATTTACACCGAGGACCACCTCGCCGCGGAGCTTATCCCAGTCGAATGACTTGAGGGACGGACCGCCCCCCACAATCCACACACGAGGGGCGTCCGCGAATGCGTCTGCTGGAAGTAGTTCAGATAGTTTCGTGTTCCGTGACACCGCAAGCACGTCCAGAATGTATTGCCGATTCGCGGCCTTCCGATCTTCGGGTGGCTGCCCCGTCACTCAGCGGGTAACCGGGAACTGGCTGAAGCCCGAGGAGCCTGTCTGCAGGTCAGCCAACAGACTGGAGGCCTGTGGGCTGATTGGAATCCCCGCGGCGCCGGAGTACTTCTCCTTGATGGTCCCAGCTTCAATGACCCCTTGAACCTGCAGACCTGCCCGGCGGTCGACGCCCTGGTCCTGCAAGCGGAACAGGGCTTGCTCACAGACAGCGTCCTTCATGGCCTGAGTCGGGTCTTCGGTCAGGTCATCGCCGTCCGCGTTACTGAAAGTGAAAAGCCCCGAACGGACCAAATCGTTCTGGGCGGTCGTGAGCTCGGCCGTGGGGTCGATGTACGAATCCCCCCAGTAGTCGGCGGCGCCGGAACGCGTAGCGAAGTAGTCGTTGGCTTCGCCGGTTGTGAGCCAGAGGGCCACTACGCTTTACCGGCCATGAGTTCGTTCAGGTCCTCGAGCTTCTCGACACCGAGGTCCTTCGCGACGACTTCGAGGCCCTTCTCTTGGATAGCGGACCGGAGGTCTTCCTTCTTGAGGCCTTTGCTCCGGGCCCGGCCGAACAGGGCGTCGACGGCGGCGCTGATGACTTCCTCCGACAGCGGAGTGGGAGGCGGGGCGTTCTGATTGTCGCCGTTCGCGCCTTCGCCGTCGGCGTTCTCCGAGCCCGTCTGGTCACCACTGGTCTGGTCACCGCTGGCGTCTTCGGGGCCCTGAGAGTGGCCATTTCCATGCCTCTCGATGCTGGCCGCCTTCGGTGCGTCGGTCAAGGTCTCAGCATCAGGAGTGCCGACTACCGACGGGGCTGGTTCTTTCGCGGGGTTGGGAACGGACGGGCCGGTGATGACACCGCCTGAATGTAGTGGGGTAAAGACCTCGACGTCGACGGGATCCTTGAGGGTCTCGTAGGCCGCGAAGATTTCGTCTTCCTTCGGCGAGTGCGGCTCGAGGAGGACCTGGTCGCACTTCTCGACGTCCCTGGGGCGAAATAGACTGGCCTTACGAGGCAGGACGAAGTGACCTAGCCGACGTAACTTGTCGGCGATCGCGTCCATATTGCCGGACCAGCCGTAGAGGATAATCTTCATCTTGCCTCCATTCCTTGAAAGTGCGGCGGGGCCGTGGTGACCCCGCCGCGTTGACGTTTGGTGTGTGGCTACTGCGTCTTGATGACGAATCCCGGCAGGTCCTTGATGCTGGTCGCGGCTTTGGACCAGTTCGAAGAGTTGCCGAGAGCTGCATCGACGGGATTCGCCCCACCGGTCTGGGTGTTCCAGGCCATGCCCTTCACACCGACGTTCCAGGTCGCTTCGCCCTGGATCCGGCCGATGAGGTTTTGCTTACCGGTGATGACGTCGGACACCGCCGGCGTCGAGTTGAAGTCCTTCATGCGGACCGCACCCGGGACAAGACCCAGCGTGTAGTACTCGTCGGTAGCCGAGCCATTCAGCTCGACCAGCGAAGAACTGTCGGACACGATGACCGGTTTGCCCATCGTCGCGGGCGAACCGCCGTAAACGATGACACCGGCAACCGAGTCCATCTTGTCCCCGACCTGGCCACCGACCAAGTCGAAAAACGGCTTGCTGTGCATGACCCAGCAGGCCAGACGGCTGTAGGCGTCACCCATGAGGGCCATGCCTTTCACCATATTGGCCAGAGCCAAGGTCTCGCCGCCGGTCACCTGGGTGGCGTCGTAGACCAAGCCCGCCTGGCTCAGAAGTGCGTTGACGACGGCGAGAAGAGACGTGTTCAACATCTTCTTCGCCTTCAAGTCACCGACCATCTGGCCGACGCGGATACTGAGCTGCTCCGGGGTCTGCGCGATGTCGTACCAGGCCGCGAGCGTCTTGTCGATCGGGCCGACACGGCGGTGGAGATTCACGGATACATGTTCGCCTTGCGTGATGTCGGTGGAATCTACATCCGCAGTGCTGTTGGGGTCGCGCCGGTCGATGGCGTCTTCATCCAGGGCTTCGAAGAAGGTGGACTTCTCGTAGTCACCCTGGAGCTGGTCGGATTCGAGGATGATGCAGTTTTGGGACGCACCGTTGAACGCTTGCACGTTCTGGTCCATCCGCTCCCACTCACCCAACTGGAACTCCTTGTCGTAAACGACAAAGGTGTCACGGGTAAATGCCATGGTGTGTTACTCCTACTCTGGCAGCTTTTTGTACTCTGCCAGGCCACGCTTCCGGACGAAGTCAGACTTTTGCTGTTCCGTCATTTGGGAGCGCTTTAGGTTTCCGTGGATGCTGTAGTCGCCACCGCCGGAACCGCCGTTACCCGACGCCTTAAGGTAGTGTCGGAATTGCGGCTGTCCCTTTATGATTTCGATGGCCTTCTCAATCGGAACCAGTTCGTCGTGTTCCTCGTTCTTTTCGTCCTTCCAGGACATCCGGAAGAGGTCTTGGGACTGGCCCTCGACGGGCTTCCCGTCTTTCATGATGGGTTCCCGTTTGTGCGCAGAAAGCAGGCGGGGAACGATATCCGACGCCGGGTCGATGAACTCGGAGCCCGCCTTGCTCAAAATGAGCGTGGTGACCTGGTCCTTTACCCGGCCTTCACGCTCCCGATAAAGGTGTTCTTCCAAGTCCTTGGCGCGCTTCTTTTCCGCGTCCAACTGGCCGGCGACCTTTGCCTCGGCATCAGCCTGGGCTCGGCCAAGTTGCTCCTCGAGTTCTGCCTTCGACTTCTTCTCAGCCTTGAGCAGTTCCTCGAGTTCCGGGTTCCGGTTTGCTTGCGCCTCGAGCGCCGCGATCTTGTCCTTCTGGCGCGCGAGCCGGTCCTTCAGGGCTGCCTCAAAGGCCTCGGTGGTTTGTGCGCCGACGACCTCAATAGGCTCATCGCCGACCAGGTATGGATTACCCTCGTCGTCGACTAACTGCCCCTCTGCTCCCAGTTTCAACTTCGGCATGGATTCATTCCTTTCGTCTGTCTCCGTGCGTTACGGCCGCACGTGGGCCAATCCGGGTTTATGGCTTTCCCGTATGCCGCCAGGCGTCTTAGGCCGCCTGTGAGCCTTCTGAACTACGAGGATTGAGCTCTCGAAGCGTCTCGACGGCAGCCTTTACTCGGGCGGCCTTGAGGGCTTGCAGTTCTTCCTCGATATCCACACTTTCAGGGAGGATTTCGCCCTCTCGAAGCATGAGGAGTAGCGTCCGGCCGGTGATGTAGTTGCCGTCGGCGAGGTCTTGTAGGGCCCCAATCATTCCCTCTTCGATCATTCGGTCGTCGAAGTCGCGGGCGTAATCAACCTTGGGCTCGCCCGCTGCATTTGCCGGCCGTTGCCATGCGAGCATGAGCTTCCAGCACTCGCGCTCGGATTCTTCGTAAGAAACAGACACGCTCTTCAGGCTCGTGGTGAAGATTTTTCGGCTCTCGCGTTGGCCTTCCGAGCTTTCGACCTGCGAAGTGTCTTTCAGGGCTTGGGCGAGGGCAATGGCGTAGATCTTCGAGTCGATACCCTTGATGGATTCACGCAGGCCATCGATGCCGGCGTTGGAAGGCTCGAGATAGCCGATTTCGATCTGTCCGCTGTTCGGGGCGCTCTCGATGTGAAGGCCTTGGTTTACGTCAAGCTTCTTCGGAGGTTTGGGAGAGATGACGTAAGGGATTGGGTGCGAGGCGAGGAGTTCCGACCAGTCCAGATCAGAGGACTTATTGAAGCGCAGGATGACGTGTTCCAGGATGGTCTTTGCGACGGGCCAGCCGCAGAACTCCTCATCTTCGTCCTTAAAACCGTAGAACGGAATCAGCGGTACCTGCCCGAGGGTGTTAGCCCCAGCATCGACAATCGTGGGGCCTTTATCTTTCTTCTTGGAGTTCTCCGACTTATCTTCGGAGACGACCTCGTAAATCGTCCACGTTTGACGGGTCCAGACCTTGTAGCGCTTCCTTACCTCGCGGGTCTCACCCGGGGTAGGCCTCGGCAACTGCTTCTGCTGCTCGATGACGATCCAATTGAGCTTTTTGTCCTCACCTATTTCCCAATCGATGACGGCGGAGCCAGGGATGTGCTCAAAGAAGGGTCGATGGCCGGCGGCCACCTCTGCGGCGCGGGAAGGGTACTCGCCCTCTTCTGGGAGGCGCGTCATGTCAACGCACACCCAGTGGATTCCATCGATCTGGGCTTCAAAGGCCGCCTTCTGGAAAAACACACTTGCTGGCGTGCCGCGCCGGTCGACGTCGCTGACGTATTCCTTCAGCGGGCCCGGTAGGTCGCGCATGTGCGGCTTGCCGAAGAGGAGGGCATCGCGGGACACGACGATTTTCTCGACAAAGGGCTCGACGATGGCCCGCTTCAGACGCAGCTCGTAGTTGGAGGTGGTTTCGTTCGGGTGCTTGTAGAGATACGTCTCACCCTGGTCCCTGACGGCCCTCGTACCCTCGTAGAGGTGGCGGGAGGCGATGCGGTCCGCCTGCGTCTTCACATAGGCGGGATGTTGCTGGCTCAAATCCATGAGCCGGAAGGTGGGGGAGTGTGTTTTAGTGAGTCAATGCACCCGGGCCCCCATCAAAGGTCAGTTTGAGGAAGCTGCAAATCGGGAATCGGCCGATATGCGATAACCGGCAGCCGGAAAGTGACCCATATGCTTGAGCCGCGGCGATGAGCGGCGCCGACCTACCCCGCTAAGCATAAAAAGTCAGTTTGCGATTTCGCGCAAGTTCGCAAGTTCGGTATTCGCGAACACCGAACCGGTGATGACGGGAACAGGCATCATACTCTATGCTCTCCATCTCATGCCTCCCCGCGGACAAAGGCCAATGCAGCCTGGTGCTCTTCAGGAAGGTCATCGGTCGTGTATTCCGCGGCGAACCAGGCCAGGGCTCGGCAGAGGGCTTCGTTCTGCTCCTGGAGCGATTCCTCGTCGTCGTCGAAGTCGCTGGCCGTCCCGTTGGCGTAGGCCTCACGGGTAGCGATTCTGGCTTCCATGGCCGAGTCTGGATCTTCGCCGCGTACGGCCTTGAGGGCAGCGCGGGCCAGTCGAACCGCTTGACTCTTCGCGGGCAGTTGCTCGCCTGCATCTACAAAGACCAGCACAGAAGCCAGCGCTGCGTACATAGCCGGGGAGGCCGCGATGAGGCGGGCGTTAGCATATAGCTCGTCCGTGGGCCGGTCGCAAAAGTGCCCGCCGGCCGAAGCGATGAACCAATCGTCGTTACACTCGTCGCCGAGGGCACGCAATTCCTTTTTGGTGGGATACCGCGGCTCGCTGGGGTGTAGTACGCGCTCCGAGTTCGGCCCGCCGTCGAATCGTATACTCGTCCCGTCCTCGTTGACCGTCCACGGCCCCGGCGTATGCTGTGTCTTGTCCACCGGCACGGACGGCTCGGGAGGAAAGTCCGCAGGGTCAATCAGGGGAATGCCGGTCTCTTCGTCGTATCGCTCTTGGCTCATGAGACGTCTCCTGTTACGCGGCGATGGCGGAAAGGCAGTGCCCCGCCACCTTGACCACCGTGATGGTGGCGCCGGCTTCGTGGTCGAGGCGGTGGCCATCCTCGGAAACATGCCACCCTTCGAGGCGGAGGATGTTGGGGTCACGATGTTGCCGCGAGGTCATGTAAATGGCGTCTGCCACCGTCTCGACGATCCATTCCGTCGTGGTCGTCTTGCCCTCGACGCTGAACGCTACCTCAACCGCGAGCATGCCCATGTCCTTGGCCATCTTCACCGTAGACCGTTTCATCTGCGCTCTCCCGGCCGGCCCCTTGCCGACTTTCTATATACATTATAATACACATAGAAAGTATTGTCAACAGGATTTCATGGGGAGACTACAGAGGAAAAAAGGGGGGAACTTAGGAGCGGGGCAACACTCAGCCGGCAAGGCGAGCGAGGCGGGACAACACTCAGCCGAACAGCTTGTTGGCGACCTGGGCATTGTGCTTTCCCTGGAATCGCGCGCTGCCAAGTTCGTTCTCCGAGGGCTGGCGTGATCCGTCGCCGCCGGCGATCGTGCTTGCA
>JBDZUK010000146.1:0-2974 GCA_040255165.1 Nitrospiraceae bacterium
GGAAGGCGATGAAGGCATCGAAGTTTTCGGACGCGCAGAAGGCGTTCATTTTGAAGCAGGGCGTCGATGGCGTGCCGGTGGCGGACATCTGCCGCAAGGCGGGGATCAGTCCGGCCACCTACTTCAATTGGAAGAAGAAGTACGACGGTCTACAGCCGCCTGAGATGCGGCGGCTGAAGCAACTGGAGGAGGAGAACACCAGGCTGCGCAAGCTGGTGGCGGATCTGTCGCTGGATCGGGAGATGCTGCAGGACGTCGTCCGCCGAAAGCTCTGAGGCCTGCTCGCAAACGCGAGCTGGTGGATGGGGTTCGTGGTGACTGGAGCGTGTCGATCCGGCGGGCTTGCCGGGTCCTGGAGATGGACACGTCGAGCTATCACTACAAATCCCGCCGCCGCGAGCAGGCCGGCATCGAAGCCCGCATTCGGGAAATCTGCGAGACGCGCGTGCGCTACGGCTACCGACGCGTCCACGTCCTCCTGCGCCGCGAAGGCTGGGACATCAACATGAAGAGAACGCATCGCATCTACAATGAGTTAGGTCTGCAGCTGCGCAACAAGACACCGAAGCGGCGGGTGAAAGCCAAATTGCGGGATGACCGTCAAGACGCCACGCGGCCCAACGAAACCTGGGCCATGGACTTCGTTCACGATCAGCTGGCCACCGGGAGAAAGATCCGTGTTCTGACCGTGGTGGACATCTTCAGTCGGTTCTCGCCGGTCCTGGATCCGCGCTACAGCTACCGTGGCGAAGACGTCGTGCAGACGCTCGAACAGGTCTGCGCCACCGTCGGCTATCCGAAGAGCATCGCGTGGACCAGGGCTCAGAGTTCATCAGCCGCGACCTGGACCTATGGGCCTATGCCAAGGACGTCACCTTGGACTTCAGCCGGCCGGGCAAGCCGACGGACAACGCCTTCATTGAGGCCTTCAACGGGCGCTTCCGGGCCGAGTGCCTGAACGCCCACTGGTTCCTGACGCTTGCCGACGCCCGAGAAAAATTGGAGGCTTGGCGCAGATACTACAACGAGGATCGGCCACATGGCGCCATTGGCAACAAGCCGCCGATCTTGCTCATGAAGCTCGCCGGCGAAGCCAGCCCGCCGACGTGACCAAAGCCGGGAAACTCTAACTCCCCACGGTCCAAACATGGGTATCGGACCAGGATCGGGCCGAGACGGGATTCATCCGCGGACTGGGACTGGCGAGTTGTACGTCCGGCGCCGTGTACTCCGGTTTCGACATGGGTGGCGGCGAGAGCTCGGTAATCGTGCTTTTGTCCCGGCTCCAGGCGATCCCGCAAGGAGGTCTTGTGGTGATTGAAGAGGTGGAACTCGGCCTCCACGCGGAAGCACAGGTGAGACTAATCGAGGTGCTGGTTGGATATTGTACCGACCGGCGTCTGCAGATCATCTGCACAACTCACTCTGAAGCCGTCATCGATGCCGTTCCGAGACGGGCGCGGGTTCTGCTCAGACGGAGCGGTCAGGAGTATGAAGCACTCGACAACATCAGCACGCGCTTTGCCGTCCATGAAATGGCCGGTCGCGTTCAACCTGAACTACTAATTTACACCGAAGATAGCTTCGCCGGTCTTATGGTCGAGGAGGCAGTGGCCGGCCCGCAACGCCCCAGGATCAGTGTGCGGGATGTCGGTAGCAACGCCACGCTGGCGCGCCAGTCCGTAGCGCACCTGAGACTGGATCCGCAGATAAAAGTCCTCAGTGCGTTCGATGGAGATTGCACCGAAGCACAGGTCAACGGTTGGCTTCGCGACGAGCGCGCCGGGCGCGACCTTCATCCGGATTGGCTGATCCTTCCAGGGGACGGCCTCGCGCCCGAACGGTGGGTTGTGAAAGAACTCGCCGGAGACTATCGCGAGGCGCTGTGCCGGGAGCTCAATTGCACTGGTGCGGCTGCCAACGGCCACGTTGAAGCGATGCGCGTTCAACTCGACCACCATGATTGTGGATACGTGCTGGCGGAGCGTACAGGCCTCGCTGCGGAGACCGTCAGGCGCATGATCATCCGATCAGTTGCGCGAGTTCATCCCGGACTTGAGCCTCTACGACGAAAGATAGGCGAACTCTTGGATGGACAATACCGAACCTAGCAACGATCCAGCCACGGATTCGGCCTAGAGCGGTTTCATGATGGGCGGAATCGTTGGGGAATCCCTTGCGGTGGTTGTGTGATTCATAGGATGCCTTCACGAAGGAGGCGTCGATGGGTTGGCGATCGGGACAGAGTTATTCGCAGGATTTACGCGATCGGGTGATCGCGGCGGTCGACGGCGGCATGGCCGTGCGGCATGCGTTTCCCGAGCAGGTTGGCGCGGTCCTGCTGAAGGAAATCCGCCACGAACTGGCGAACGAGACCAGCGACGGCGAAAGCCATCACGTCCTGTACGACATGGCATGGCATGGCGAATGGGCGCGCGATCAGATCGCCACAGCCCTGTTGTCCGCGCTCAAGGGCAAACGGGTGCATCCGCGCAACCTCGGCTACCTTCTGCTGAACGCCGCCGTTTCTACTCCTTTTTGCGCGCTGACCGTCTTTTGTTCTGTGCATACGCTTAGTTTGGCGTCAATAGTGTACTGTGGGGGTAACCGGCGGTATTTGGCGCCCCGCGAGGATTCGAACTACTGTGTAGAGGTTGCAGTAGGGGCTGTTGTCCACGCAAGGGCTACGTTAACAGCGAACCGGTCTCAGCCCAGATTCGAAACGGTCTCTCTTTTGGACTGCCATTTGGTCGAGAAGAAGCAGGAAGCGGGGCTGAGACAGGCGGCTAATGAGGCACGTTTGGCGGCTCGGAACAGACGCAATTCCGCCCTGGATTCAGTAGCGGAATTAGCTAAGTCGCTGAAATTGGCCGGTCTCTTAACGGCGGAGGAGAAATCCGGCCGTTTCACGGGAGTGGGTGGTGGGCGCACAAGGACTCGAACCTTGGACCCGCTGATTAAGAGTCAGCTGCTC